>NZ_JBLXHT010000006.1:0-273542 GCF_048259265.1 Kiloniella sp.
CCGGCCTCATGTTCCTTTAGAATGCCAATAATTTGCTCATCTGAATATCTTCGTTTCATTAGTGCCTCCGATTAAATCGAGAAAAACACTAACTCCTAAATGAATCAAGTTTGGGGGAGAACAGCAGAAGAAGCAAAATATCGGAATATAGATATGAAAAAACTAGGGTAATCCCCCCATTTATGGAGGTCGTTGAAACTAGAATTATGCAGCCACTTGGTACTGGTTCAGTTTCATTGCGGGTGGTAATGCCGCCGATGCCCATATTGGGGCGGTCGTTGTTGTATGTCCATAGCCATTTTGTGGCGTGATTTTGGACCTCCTGAATTGTGTGAAAAATATGAGTTCCCAGCCATTCGTTTCGAACGGTTCGATTGTATCGCTCGACATAGGCGTTTTGCCGGGGTTTCCCAGGTTGGATATAACTCAGCGTAATCTGGTTTTTGGAAGCCCAATTTATGAGGGTGCCGCTGACATATTCTGGGCCATTGTCAACTCTGATGGTTGTCGGTTTTCCTCGCCACTGAATGATTTGGTCCAAGCTGCGCACAACCCGCGAAGACGGCAAAGAAAAGTCCACTTCGATCGCCAAACCCTCGCGGTTGAAGTCATCCAAAATATTCAACGTTCTGAAGGACTTTCCATTCCACAGCTGGTCAGCCATAAAGTCCATTGACCATACCTGATTGGGCTGGTCTGGCACTGACAAGGGGTCTGGGCGGTCACGCTTTAGTCGTTTTTTAGGCTTAATTCGCAAATTTAACTCCAGTTCGTAATAAATCCGGTAAACCCTTTTGTGGTTCCAGCCAAACCCCTTAACGTTGCGCAGATACAAAAAGCACAAACCGAACCCCCAGTTCCGCCGCGCATTCGTCAAAGCCAGCAGCCAGTCTGCGATCTCGGCATTCTCACAGCCCAAAATCCGCTGGTATCGAAAACAACGCTGGCTGAGATCAAAAGCCCGACACGCCACAGCAACGCTAACACCACGTGTGGCAATTGAGTAAATAGCCATCTCTCGTCTCTGAGACGGCCTTGTTACTTTTTTGCTAGGGCATCCTTGATCAACTCGTTCTGCATACTCACGTCTGCATACATCCGCTTGAGGCGGGCGTTCTCGGCCTGCAGCTGCTTCATCTCAGAAATTAGAGATGCATCCATGCCGCCATACTTTGAGCTCCATTGGTAAAACGCGGCACTGCTCATTCCGTGCGTTCGGCAAAGCTCCGGAACGGGTACGCCGCTTTCTGCTTCCTTTAAGATCGAGACAATCTGAGCCTCTGAATACCGTGATTTCTTCATAGTGAATCTCCTTGGCTTATAGTGCCGCAAAAATTCTAGTTTTCAACACAACCATTTTTCGGGGGGATTACCCTAGGACCATTTCTTAAAGATGATTTTGAATAAAACTCCTAAATTTGTTATTGTGTAGAAGTATTTTGAATGGGCTCCGCCCCTCACTCAATAAAGCTGCGGCCACCCCATCTTCTCTCGCGTTGCTCTTTGCAGACGGGGCCCCTGTGCCTCACTTGATTTCGCTACCCCCGCTCTCGCCGAGGGGCAGATTTACATGAGATATTCATGTAAACCAGTTTCACGAAGTGAAGGGTTTGGTAGGGCTTTCACAGCGGCTTCAAAGGCGTCTCTGTCACCAATTAAAACAACTTGTTCTTGTGCACGAGTAACGGCTGTGTAAAGAAGGGTTCTATCTAGGAGTTTACTACTGTAAATGGGGATGATTACTCGCTTGAATTGAGAGCCTTGAGATTTGTGGCATGTGATGGCGTATGCGTGCTCCAAGACATCGTATTCTTCTTCTGGAATCATTTTGTCTTCGCCCTCAAAATTGACCTTAATTGAGCCTGTAAAAGAGGCATCGGTGACAGTTCCCAAGGATCCGTTCATCAAGCAAAGATCGTAGTTATTTTCTGTCCAGATAACCGGTTCTCCTTGCGCAAAACCTGCTGTCTCTGGCTTTCCTGGCGTAAGCAATTCGTGAAAGACCTTGTTAATTGTTTTGGTGCCTGCTGGGCCACCTTTAATGGCTCCAATTACCCGGCTTTCGTGCATTCCACCAAGATCATTCACAATGTCCAGAATTCTCTCGACTGCATCATCCTTTTCTGCGTCGATAAAAGTCACTCCAGGGCGCTTTCCTTCGTATTTTCCGAGTGCTGGAGGAGTACCATTCCTGATTGATGCGGAGAACCCGGGAATACCGGTTGAAGCGGTTTGTCGGTGGACTTCCGTCAATTCGATTTTTGGAATTTTTGCAGACTTGCAAAACTCGTGGAATACAAGTCCAAAACCAATTGGGGGTAATTGAGCAGGATCGCCAACAAGCAGCAAACGACAACCTGCTTTCATCCTTCTCATGATCTTGTACATTGTTGGGAGATCAACCATGGAACTTTCATCGATTACAATCAAAGGTTCGCGGTCCAGTTCAATCTTTCCCTGATCTACGGTGTTGAGAAACTTCATGATTGTTGTTGCAGGGCGCTCTGTTGCTTCTGTCATGCGTGTTGCAGCGCGACCGGCTAGCGCCATTTGAAAAATATGGCAACCAGTTTTCTGACAAGCCAGATGGATCGCTTTGAGTACAGTTGTTTTCCCAACTCCGGCTCCACCGGTGAGTACGCTGATCGGAGCGGAGCTGGCCATTTCGACAGCTTTTTTCTGTTCGGAATTGAGTTTGAAGCCTTCAAGGGTTTCAATATCGTTAAAAATGGCCCTGAGACGCTCTTCGTTCATTTTGGTCCTAAGGGAGCCCTGAGTAGCTAGAAACTCACCAGCGGCCATTTTTTTGGCTCTACCAGAGATATATTGCTCCATGCTGGCAGGGCCAAGTCCTTGCAGGCTTCCATCTGTTTTGACGAGCGCAGCGGCTTTTAAGGCGTGTACCAAGGCTTTTTCGGCGACTTCGGTTGTGGAATTAAGAAGTTTTTTCAGGCTTTCGATAAACTGTTCTTCACTCGTTAATGTGTGGGAATAGCTCAGTCTTTGGTAAACAACGGCATCTGCTGCGGCGATTAAGCGGCGTGGATCCTCCTTATCAAGCCCCATTGAACTACCCACCGTATCCGCTTGTTTCCAGGAGGAAAATGCGAGCAAGCGATAAGGATTTTCGTCGAGCTTTTCGATTGTCTCCTTGCCGTAGATTTTGATGATTTTGGATGCGATCGAGAGGGAAACAGCATGCCTGTCGAGCCAGCGGTAGATCTCTGCTTCGAGTGTTACTTTCTGCCAGCCCTCAAGCAGGGATTTTGCCAGATCCCTACCAATTTCTTCCTCCAGCGTTTCGGAATCTTGATCGTCTAGCAAGCTGTAGAGCTCTTCTCCAAAGCGATCCCAAAGCGCCTCTGACCTTGCTTTTCCAATACCAGGAAAGAGCGAGGATTTCGTCAATAGGTTGATGATCAGACGCCCACTTGGCCGTACCAGGATCGCCGTTTTGGTTTTAACCTGGGGGCCGTATTGGGGATGGTTTTTTATCGTTCCCGTGATCTCCCATAGTTCACCAGGTGTGGGGGCTCGCGGCATGGCTGTGTTTGAGCTGACAAAGCGATGTCTTGAGCCATCCTCTGTTGATCCACTGAAAATGGATCCACCGAAATCCGAAGCAAAGAGCACGCTTTCGATAATGACAGTTTGGGTCATAGATCAACTCTCTTCCCGCGTTCCAGCATTTCTTCGATATGGGAGTACTGTTCGAGTTTTCGGCGCAATTCAAAGACTTCAGCGTTTAAAGCTGCATTGCTTTGTTCCAAGCGATTGATCTTGCTGTCGAGTAGTAGTCGTTCCTGGTCTTTTCCCTCTTCGCCTTTGGAGATGCCCTTCAAGCCTTTTTCAGCTATAGCTTTTTCAAGTAATTCCTTAGCTGCAGGGTTCTTGTAAAGGACTTGGCGTTGAAAGCCACAGGCCTCTGCAATCGCGCTGATATTCGCCTTTCCAGAGCGTTCGGGAACGGCATCGATTGCGTTGAGGTAGTGACGTAGCTTTTCAACATTTTCTTCGCCGGCCTGTTTTCCTGATTTAGCCATTTTTTACCTCCGTTCCGTTTGCAGTTTGTCGTTATTTTTTGTGCTTGGAAAGGTCGACAACCTTATGCTCAGAAAGCTCTTTTTTGAGTTCCCTGTTTTCTTTCTCCAAGGCCTTGTTTCGGGCTTTTAGCTTTTTGTTTTCTGCCTGCATATCGGCATATTCGAGCTCGGCCTCTGCGTAGCGCTGTGCGATCTCGTTGTAGGCGTCTTTCATTTTGTCAACGCGATCTGTGACAACTTTCCTGACGACTTTTGAGCCCTGTTTGATCTTGCTTTTTACCTCTCGCAACCAGGCTGATACTTCATCGCGTGTCTGCCGGTGTTTGGGCTTTTGCAAGGTCTTGCGGTCAATGCCCGCTCTCCGGCAAATTTCAGCTTGAGAGAGACGCCCGGAAGAATAGGGATAGATGCCGTTGTTGTTTTCAATGTCTGCTTCAATGCTACGCATTGCGTTTCTAAGCTTTTGGACTGTTTCTTCGTGTTTCTGTCGAGCGTAGTCCACCAATGCAGAGGGCTTGTGTTCGTCTGTCATATTGCTTCTCCTTCTGCCCAGATCTCGGCAACAAGGGGATGAGGAATCCATTTTTCTCGTAGGGCTTCAAATGACTGCAGATGGGCCAGGATTTGCCCCTTGTAGGCCTCTTCAATCATAATGTTTTCACTGTCGAGAGAATTGAGTTTGTTCACCAGACTAGTGATGACCTCATCAGCATCGTTTTGTGCTCCAAACGTACAGGCTTTGAACTTACATTTTGAGCAATTACTCGCGTTGATACTGTTTGTGTCTTGAGTGCAAGGTGCTGTTTCGTCTTTTGTTTTTGTACACAAGACACCTTGCCGTACAATCCTGAATTCTTGCCCTGTGACGGTCAGAATTTCAGTCGCTTCATCGATGTCGTCAAAACCGAAATCATCGTTAGCGTGGCGTGTTTTCAACCACTCTGAAACAGCCTGAACACGTTCTGCGCCTTCTCCTGTCAGTTCACCCAGATCTTCTGCATTGATGTATTCTTTGTTCGTCGCGTAGAGGTAGGCTCTAGAGGCTTCTTCTATCTCAGCAACAACGTCAGCATTCGTGAGAATGTAGCGTAAAGTCATCTCTATCTGTTTGTGCCCAAAGAGATCCATGAGGATTTTCGGAGCGCCTAAGAGCGCCATGGCGGCAAGACGGGCCAGTGTCTTTCTCCAGCGGTGAGAGTGTGCATTTTTATTATCGAGCTGGTGATCTAGTCCGAGATGCCTAACAAAGCCATTGTAGGGCTCGTTAAAGCGGTGTAGCGGGCTGCCTGCTGGCCGATCTCTGCTTGCTTTCATCGTTACCCAGAGATGTCGGTTGTCTGGGCTATGGTGCATGATTTTCGCCAGACGTTCCTGTTGCTTTATGGCTCGCACGGCCTCGGGCGGCAGGGGCCACTCCCGATCTTCGCCCGTGTGATCGTCGGCAAGTTTCCAGGTTGTTCCATACCAGCGGCCACCGCCGTCCGGGAGCTCTTCGACTGAGCCAAGTGTCGCTGCTGCGACTTCGGACCAACGGGCGCCGGTGGATGCAAAAACAAGCGTTAAGTGCGCCAGCTGAAGCGCGACGATCATTCCGGAAACATGGCCCCAGTTTTCCGGAGGCCATGACTGGACAAGTTTGGTTGTTTTGCCAGACTTCAGTGCGATTTCGAAGGGAAGGGATTCAAGCGTCTTTCCGCGCTTGTCTGTCCAGTTATGCGATTGAATTAACTCTCTTCTTTCTTCAATCACGGTGGGGAACTTGGAGGATTTGTCTCGTTGATCTTTGTGGTGTTTTTCCCAGAAATCGAGCAAAGTTGGGCCCATTTCTTCAACAAGCCAGAGGCTTCTCCAGCCAATTTCGGAGACGAATTTGTCGGGAAAAGGGGCCCATTTATTGTCTTTGTTTTGGGTATTTTTTTGTGCAGGTTGGTCTTTTCTTTGACGCTCCGAGACCTTTAAAACATCATCCTTCCAGGAAGGAGCATCTTCAAGGTATCCTCGTTCTCGGTATTGTGTAATTGCCGAAAATATGACCTGTCGATCGAGGGCCGCGTGGTTGTTGGTGGCGAGCTCTATGATCTCAGCGACCTGTCCTTCATCCAGATGAGAAAAAACGACTTTTCCCTCGGGATTAGGGTAACTTTGCATGGCGTCTCGTGCCATTTTGAGCAGCTCTTTTGAGTACATCAAAAGGCTCGCAGGCTTTAGTTGGCGAACTCCAGTCTTTGTATATCGAGGGTAAAGAAAGAGGCAGAGAATCGCTTTACGCAGCGAGTTCAGTCGCTCATGGAAATTATCAAGGTTCAAGCCTACTGGAACAGCATTATTTATTGTAATAGATCGTAAGTTTAAGCTTTGAGTTGAACCCGCGGGCATCCAGTGCTCGGGAATGATGATCTGTTCGTCTCCGAGCTTAGAAATTGGTGTGATTGGAAAATCCCAAAGGTCTTGAATCTCGTCAGGTAAATAATTGTTTGTTGCTTGAAGTTGAGAGCGCCAATCTTCGAACGATATTATTTTTGACGTTTCTCCAATCATGAGAATACTCCAGGAGTTTCAAAGAGTAGGCCAGATGATTTTACTTCTCTCATCTGTTCAACAATTGCTTGCTGAACGTCTTTTTCGTCGAAGAGGCTTAAGGTGAAGTCCGTTGCTTCCAGTTCGGTCGGATAACTCGACTCTTCCCAGACGGTGAGAGGCGTTTTCTCTTGGATCAGCGTCAGTTCTGCTTTGCGTTTAGCAATTCCCTGCAGGCTGTCTTCGAAGACGATCGCATGGCGACATAGGGTGCAGCGCTGGGTTCTACAGAGCTTGTTTTCAGGGTGGTTACTGGCGATATGTTTCGGTGGATTTCTTGGATCCAGGCAGCCTGTCTGAAGGCGTGTCCGCATTCGATAATCCTCAAGTCTCTGTCTCTGTTCTTGAGTGATTTCACCGTGCTCAACCAGTATACGCAGAGCGGCCCCATCGATGATTCTACGCTCCCGAATTTCATGCATGATCGCGTCCTGGAGCTTGCGTACCTGCTTTTCACCGTGCTTTCGCCAGCGTGTTTGGTTGAGGTAGTGTCTCAGGGTTTCCGGACTTGTGTGTCCGGCTGCCATTTGTGCTACAAGCCATTGTTTTCCTGAATTTTGATAAACGGATCCGATCCAGGAATCTCTGAACTCCTTGGTCGTGAAGCCTTCCAATTGCTCTGCGTAAATACCGAGATCATGGCGGCTTAGTGTTGCGCGAATGACATCGTTGATATGCTTTGAATAGCTGTGTGGAATCGCTGAAACCTGTCCCACTTTGTTGACAACGTGATAGAGCCAGGGAGACTTCACTTGATACTCAAGTTTGCTTTTTTGGGCTTCCAATTTCTTGAGCTGAACGCCTGGTGCTGTCTTTGAGATTTCATGAGTCAGCAGAGAGATTTGGTGCTTCAGAGTTTCGCGCATTGGTTTTGTGCGTTCAATCATGAAGCGTATGATTTGGTAAGGAGAATATTCTGGTTCAATCTCAGAAACTGCGGTCTGGAACGAGCCAGATCGCTCTTTCCACGAGGTCAGGACCTTGAGGTCTTTCCGGATGGGATGATTGCTGCACCATTTTTCTTCATCGCTTATGTCAAGGGCACAGACGGTTGAAAGGTTCCATCCAGTATGCAGCTGATATATCAAAAGAAATATGATGGTATCGTGGAGAGAAGGATGGAACCAGCGCAGCTTTCCAACAATGCCTTCTCGTGCTCTTTGTTCTTGCGCTGGGGCGAGGTATGCGGGGCCCTTGTGGTCTTGCTCAACCTTATTGGCTTTGTTCAGCCCACGGGCCTGGTTTTCATAAAACCAGGCCTTGGGGGCGACAGAGTCTTGAGTAAGCTCTTTTACGATCCAAGCATGATTTTCTCGAAGATGCCATGCTGCAGATCCTGATGCAGATTGTTCACCTCGAGGATCGCTGCCCGTTTCCGCAAGGCGCTGCCCCTCTTCGAACATCTCTTTGATTTGCTTAGCTTCAGCAATCAGTGCCTTGTGTAGCTTTTTGACCGCTTCGGGACCGGGAGTGTCTTTTCCCTTGGGCTTTTTGTGGCTTACGCCTGCCCAATAAAGCATTTTGTGGTCGTGATAGATTCTGGCTGCGTTGAGCAGTGTTTTTGCGGTTTTGTAGACAGTAGCTGATTTATTTTTGTCATAAAGCCAGCGTTTGAAGCGCACTCCGTGGGCATCCGTAAGATCTGTGAGAGACAGAACCGGCAGAGCCTCTTGTTCGTGGTCCAGATAGCGCCAAAAGTCTCTCATTGCATGGCGAATATTCTTTACCGTGTCTTTTGGCGAGGCCCCGTAGCGAGTGCGAATCACGGGCATGAGTTCATTGATCAGAACAGGGCGTGGGCTAATATCACCTGTCCAAGCCAATGCGTTGGTTGCGCGCAGGTTTTCTGCTGTCTGGCCTTCCGCAAAGGCCGTGAAATCGGCTTCAAAGGAGGCCTCTTTTTCTGGGTTGATAAAGATACGAAGCGGTGAGAATTGGGTCTCTTCTAAGTCCAAATTTAACGCGGGAAGCTTTTTGGATGCGAGCCTGTTTCTCGTCGGGTCGGCCATTAGGAAGACTCCCTTTCGTTTAATTCATCATGCCAAGAGGTATGGTGATCTTTCGATGCGACGACAGCGATCGCCCATCTCAGATATTGAGTTGTGGTTTCATCTGAGACGTGCCCCAGTTGTGGCTGGATATGGAGCTGTACAGCGTTGCGCCCTGCTTCCCAGAGAAAGGCTTCTGGCATGCCTGCCAGGTTGCCCTCATCGTACTTTTGGGCTTCGCCTTCCATGTGTTCGAGCAGGGTCAGGCAGGCCCAGCTGTGCCGACCTAGGTGAGGGCTCCAGGCGCTGTAAGGAGCGCCGATTTTCCAGGTTCTTTGCAGAGTTGTTGTCGAAAATGGTTTGCCGTCATACTCAGAGAGAAAAAGCTCTGGAGGGTGAGGTGATTTTTTGTTTTCCTTCAGAAGTTTAGAGAGAGACTTGAGGCGTCTTCCAGATCGATAGTTATCAAGCTCGATGGCGAAGTCGACGGGTATGCGAATGTCACGTTCTTTGCCACCTTTTGTGCCGTGTTTCAGGCGGACGGTGACTTGATTGCCAATGAGATTCCAATCTTCTCGAGGTGGAAGGGATTCGGATCGGAATAAAACGGCTTCAGCGGCACGACAACCTGTTTGGAGCACAAAGCGGCAGAGCAGCCATTTGCTGTAGCCTTTTTTCGTTTTGATGGATTTCAGCCAAAAGTTGATTTCATCCATCTCAGGCAGGCGTAGAGAAGCCGGAGCTTGACGTTTGCGCCCCGCTCTGTGGGTTACGGAGCGTGAGGAGTTTTTCCCGGTGCCAGTTTTCATTGAAACTGCAACCGTTCCCGTGACCATTTTGAATTCCGAGCGAATCCATCGGTCTGTGCCCCAGATCAAAAACTCACATGCTGAATCAATGCGGAGTTCGATTGTGCCACTGGCAAGTGGATCTCCATCCTGTGACCATACCCCTGACGCCATGTGTTCCCGATATTTCATGAGATGTTCGAGATAGGTGGCCTCGCGCCAGTCAAGGTTCACTGCGTCACACCATTCGATGAAGTTTTTAAGACGGTAGGCGGTTGTTTTAAGGGTGCTTTGAGAAGGGTAGTTTAATTTTCGGCGTTGAACCGTCGCCTGGTTTTTTCCGCGAGGAAAGCTTGGGTGCCAGTCGAGTGTGGCACGCTCACGAAGGTAACGATTTACTTCTCTAATATATCTGTGTTCTGAATCGAAAATCACAGGTACGTGGGCTACAGAATGATAGCCCAGATCACTCAAACGAATACTGCTTGGTAGAAAAATGCTTGCCATTTTACAAACTCCGTTGAAATTCAACCTACTTTATGTTGGTGTACATTTCAATGGGGTTGTTGATTTACAAAAGGGAGCCTTCCGGGCTCCCTTTTGTAAATAGTTGAAGTGCTATATTATTGTTGTTGGCATACTATGAGCACCCAGTCGTGGATCCGCAGGTATCGCATTTCAGGCAGGTACCGTTACGGACAAGAGTAAAGTTTCCACACTCAGGGCAAGAGTCGCCTTCGTAGCCTTTCATGCGGGCTTCACGAACCTTTTCCATACGCGGGTTGGCAGATTTTGTCGTGGTGGTTTGCACAACAGTTTCTGTATGCGCCGGGGCCGCCACTTCCTGAGTTACTTCGGCTGTTGCCGCAGAGGCCACGAGTTCTTCGGTTGGACGACCACCGTTCACAACAACCAATTTGTTGCGAACATATCCGGTTGAAGCCACGCGACGGACAGTTTCTGCAACGGCATCTTCCGGCTTTGGCGGAGTGCTTTCGCCATCACCTTTGCCTAGCGTATCGGGCATAATATCTGCCGGTTCCACATGGGCGAGATCGTTACGGCCAAGATAGGAAACAGCCAGTTCACGGAAGAGGTAATCAAGGATGGACGTTGCCATTTTGATCACATCGTTGCCTTCAACCATGCCTGATGGCTCAAAGCGAGTGAAGGTGTAGGCTTCGACATACTCTTCCAACGGAACACCGTATTGCAGGCCGATAGAAATCGCGATGGCGAAGTTGTTCATCAAGCTGCGGAAGGCCGCGCCTTCTTTGTGCATATCGACAAAGATTTCACCCAAGGCACCATCTTCGTACTCACCTGTACGGAGATACACCTTGTGACCACCAACGATGGCTTTTTGTGTGTAGCCCTTACGGCGTGATGGCAGCTTCTTGCGCTCGGTAATGGTCTTTTCGATAACACGTTCGATGATGCGCTCGGCAACGATTTCAACACGTTTTGAAGAAGATGCTTCTTCCATTGCGTCTTGCTCATCTTCATCGAGTTCAAGAAGAACGCCAGAAGAAAGCGGCTGAGACAGTTTGGAGCCATCGCGGTACAGCGCATTGGCTTTTAGGCCGAGTTTCCAAGACAGCATGTAAGCGTCTTTACAATCGTCAATAACAGCATTTGCCGGCATGTTGATTGTTTTGGAAATCGCACCAGAAATAAACGGCTGGGATGCCGCCATCATACGAATGTGGCTTTCAGCAGAAAGGAAACGCTTGCCGGTTTTTCCACATGGGTTCGCGCAATCGAAAATTGGCAGATGCTCATCTTTTAGGTGCGGTGCCCCTTCGAGAGTCATTGACCCTGTGCAATGGATGTTTGCAGCATCAATGTCTTTGCGGCTGAAGCCAAGTTCAACAAGCATGTCAAAATTCATGTCGTTGAGCTGTTCTTCTTTGAAGCCCAATACGTTTTTGCAAAGATCGTCACCAAGGGTCCACTTATTGAAAATGAACTTGATGTCAAAGGCACTGCCAAGACCAGATTCGACCGCTGCGATGGCTTCGTCTGTGAAGCCTTTGGCTTTCAGACTGTCGTGGTTGATGCCTGGTGCATCTTTCAGTGTACCATGTCCAACAGCGAACTTGATGATTTCATCAATTTGTTCGTCGCTATAACCAAGGTTGCTTAGGGCACCTGGTACTGTACGGTTAATGATTTTGAAATAACCACCGCCAGCAAGTTTTTTGAACTTCACGAGGGCGAAATCAGGCTCGATGCCTGTGGTATCGCAATCCATAACAAGACCGATTGTGCCTGTCGGCGCAATCACAGTTGTCTGTGCATTACGATAACCGTGTTTTTCACCAAGCTCTAATGCTTGATCCCAAGCTGCTTTTGCAGCTTCGACCATGTTTTGATCCGGGCAGTTCTTGGCAACGATTGGCACAGGCAGAACTTCGAGCTCTTCATAGCCAGCTGCTTCGCCATAAGCTGCGCGACGGTGGTTGCGCATCACACGGAGCATGTCTTTTTTGTTAAGATCATAACGTTTGAACGCACCGAGCTCACCCGCCATTTCAGCCGATGTGGCATAGGCTGTACCGGTCATGATCGCACTTAGGGTTGCGCAGATGGCGCGCCCTTCGTCTGAATCATAGGAAACGCCTGTGGACATTAACATGCCGCCGATGTTGGCAAAGCCAAGGCCCAGAGTACGGAATTCATAAGAATATTGCGCGATGGCTTTTGATGGGAACTGGGCCATCAAAACAGAGATTTCCAACGCGATGGTCCACAGACGTGTTGTGTGGGTGTAAGCTTCGATATCAAAGCTACCGTCTTCGCGCAGGAAGGTCATCAGGTTCATGGACGCGAGATTACAGGCAGTATCATCCAGGAACATGTATTCGGAACAAGGGTTAGAGCCGTTGATGCGACCAGATTTAGGGCAGGTATGCCACTCGTTAATCGTGGTGTCGTACTGGATGCCAGGATCGGCACAGGCCCAAGCTGCGTGTGAAATCTGGTCCCAAAGATCGCGGGCTTTGACGGTTTTTTGTACTTTTCCATCAGAACGGCGGATAAGGTCCCAGTCACTGTCTTCTTCTAGCTTTTGGAAGAATCCGTTGGCAACACGCACAGAGTTATTGGAGTTCTGGCCAGATACTGTTAGATAAGCATCAGAATCCCAGTCTGTGTTGTAAGTTTCAAACTCAATGTTTGAGAAGCCTTGCCCCGCAAACTGAAGCACACGCTGAACGTAGCTCATGGGCACTTCGTGACTGCGTGCTGCTTTAATGGCTGCTTTCAGGGTGGTGTTCTTGCGCGGATCAACACGGTCTTTGCCTGAGAGTTGATCTGTATTGCAGGCAGCCATAATCTTGGTCAGGTGTGTCTGACAGATTTTAGAACCAGCAACTAGCGCAGCAACTTTCTGTTCTTCGACAACTTTCCAGTTGATGTACTCTTCGATATCCGGGTGGTCCAGATCAACGGTTACCATCTTGGCAGCACGTCGTGTGGTGCCACCGGATTTGATTGCACCCGCGGCGCGGTCACCAATTTTCAGGAAGCTCATCAGGCCAGAAGATTTTCCGCCACCAGATAGAGGTTCTGCCGAGCCACGAACGCGTGAGAAGTTTGTGCCAGTACCCGAACCGTATTTAAACAGACGCGCTTCACGAACCCATAGGTCCATGATGCCGTTTTCATTTACGAGATCATCATCAACTGATTGAATGAAACAGGCATGTGGCTGTGGATGCTCGTATGATGACTTTGATTTGGTGAGTTTGCCTGACTTGTAATCTACATAGTGGTGGCCCTGTCCGGGGCCATCAATGCCATAGGCCCAATGCAAGCCTGTATTGAACCACTGTGGAGAGTTTGGCGCGGTCATTTGATTGGTGAGCATATAGCGCATTTCATCAAAATATGTACGGGCGTCTTCTTCGCTGTCGAAGTATCCACCTTTCCAGCCCCAGTAAGTCCAGGTGCCTGCAAGGCGGTCAAAAACCTGTTTGGCAGAAGTTTCGCCAATGATGCGTTCGTCTTCGGGGATGTCAGACATTGCATCATGATCAGGTTCTGAGCGCCACAACCATGACGGGACAGAGTTTTCTTCTATTCTTTTTAGTTTTTGGGGAATACCGCGCTTGCGGAAGTATTTTTGCGCAATAATATCACAAGCCACTTGGCTCCAACTGGCCGGAACCTCAATATCCTTAGCCTGGAAGACGATAGAGCCATCCGGATTTTTGATTTCACTGGTTGTATAGCGAAATTCAATTGCGTCGTAGACGTCTTTTCCGGCTTCTGTAAAGCGACGTGCGATGCGCATGCCGTATCCCCTTTTAATAATACAAAACTCATTGACAAAATCCCGAAGATAGGGGTGTTGATATCCTATCCCGAAGCTCACTCGTATCGCGTTGCCCGCAAGTCTAGGACTCTGCGGGTTTCTGCGAGTAAAAGCACATTTTGTTGATCTGAAGTGATTTAACCACAATATTTGGTTGTCGTCACCCGTATTTTGCGTATTGACACACTATTTTTTGTGCCGACGGTCTGGCATAAGCCTGTGGATAAATCTGTTGATGAGTAGAGGAGAAAATCTACTGTGGCTGAAAAGTGGCGGGAAAATCAAACTCTTTGAAGGATATCTAAAATGCTATTTTATTTATTTAAAAATGTGCAAAAAAGATCTCTGGCAACTTCGAATCTAAGTCGCTTAATTGAGAAAAATTTGTAACGTTTTTTCATTACCGATTCGTGTCGGTAAAAAGAAAAATATAAGATTACGTTTGTTTGCGAATTATCTGTTCTTGGCCCGGTAAGTGATAAACATCTGAATTTTCTAGCTAATGCCAATAGGTTGTAATTACATAAAATTTAAGTGAATAGCTTTGGTGAGAAGATTGGGTGCCTGTGATTAGAAGTGTTTGGTATATAGCCTAAGCCGTGGGAATTCTGACGGGGCGGTAACAGGAAATAACAACGGCTGCTAAAACAAGAATAGACCCTATAATTTGAGACAGGTTTAACGTTTCGTTCAAAATAAGAACTGCTGTAATAATCGAAACAACAGGTTCTACATTAAAGAGCATCGCTGTCCGGGACGGACCGACAAAATTGACCGTCGCGATTTGTCCTAGGGTGGCCAAAAGATAAAGCAGGGCAATTGCAATGGACAAAGACCAGCCAACTGTCAGGTTTGTCCACTCGTGCGGTAAGGTGATATTGTCATCAACAAGAAGGTACAGGCAGGTCAGCGCGGTTGCGACGATATTGACATAGAAGACAATTGTCAGGTTCGGAACGTGCGTGACGACTGATCTGCTGACAATTAGAGTTCCTGTTATAGACAGGGATGCGCCAAGAACGAAGAAAACTCCGCGCCAATCCAGATCATTGATGTTTGGCCCTAATGCAATTGTAATCCCGATAAAAGCAAGAAGAGAAAGTCCCAGCTGTACAGGGTTGGGCCACCGCCGTTGCAAAAGCGGGTCGATAACGGTGACAATCACCGGGTAGGTATAAAAGAGGATCGCAGCCAAGCTCACCGGGATATAAATGACTGCTGAAAGATAGCAGACTGTGACGCTGAAGATAAAAAGGCCCATCATGCAGAGTGGGATTATTTTATTTCTGGGCACGGAAAATATCGTTTTGCTGGCAAGCAGGATTGTGACCATGATTATACTGCCCAAAACAAACCTAATGATGGTTGCGCTACTGGCTGTTACCCCGATTGTGTGAGCAAAGGGAAAAATGGGTGTAATCAATCCAAAAGACGTCCCGCCAACAAGGCCTGTGACGATCCCGAAGAGGGGAGGTTTTTTTATTGCTATGTTGCTCACGGTTCTGCTCTTCAGATTCTGTCAGTGTTTATGAGGCGTTAGGGTAAAGGTATATGATTTAACCCTAGAAAGTCTTCGTTTGATACTTTTCTTGGTCATGGCATGTTTTCATCATTATTAGGTCAGGGAAAAGTCGTTGTGGAAAGTTAAATCCGCTAAATAAACGCCTTTGGGCGGCATTTTGGGGGGGAGCATTTTTTTAACTCAATATAGAGGCGTGTATCGTTTGACGCTCTATGTTATTTAGGGCTGAGATAAAAACAGGGTATTAATAAGGTCCAAAGACCGGGATGAAAGACGACTGAATGAGAGTTAGTTTATCAGATTTTCGTGACAGGCTTGAAGATTGTCTGGAAGCCAGAGGCGCGCAGGAAATCACACTTGATCGTGCCGCTGCTATGGTGCAATGGGCTGAGCGCCTTCATCGGTGTGGTATTCGCTTTCTGGCTAAAAATAAATTCGCTTATAGCCAGACAGACATGACAAAGATTGAATTGCTGTCCGAGAAAGATAATGCTGCGTTTCTTGATGCGAGTGGGCAGTCGCTGGCAGTCGCGGGTATTCAGGCTGTTGAGAAGGCAACACACAAAGCACGTGAACAGGGAATGGGACTTGCCGTTATCACAAATGTTTGTGATCTCGTCGGGTTAGGTCAACTTGTTGAAGATGCTGTGGAAGATGGCTTGGCCTGTTTTGCTACCTTTGTTGTCGATCCGGTTTCTGACGAAGGTCAGATCCTGACAGAGCTTTATGGCAGTAGCAGAGGGATTGTTGGCGTTCCCGGAGCCGAAGAAGATTTGTATATTGAACTGTATGGTCTTCCTGTCAGTCATGACGCCTTTGTACAAGGCATTACACCGGGGAATATTGGTGAACTGGTTGTGAGTGCCTTAACCAAAACGGACAAACAGGTCCCAGGCTGTACAATACTGGTTTTAGATCTGCCACAGCTTTACCCTGATATGATCAAAGCTCTTGAGGCTGGTGTTTCCTCTGTACCAGCAAGGCTATTTAACCCCGCCGATCAGATCGCAAGAAATCAGGATATTGCCGACGAAGGTTATCAGGTTGAAGAGGGGGACTGGAAAGCTATTTGTGAACCTGAAGGGCTTACTGTCGTCCCAAAAGATGACCAAGAGGCGTAGCTGAGTAAAAATTACGTCATTTTTGCGCCCTTTGGACTGGACTGAAAGGGGTTGCAGTGTAATATTCAGCGCAGAAAGATAAGTCGCGTTTTGATGGCGCTACTTATTTTTTACCAAAAAAGATCAGTTACCTTAAGTAGCTGTTCATAAGACAGATATATAAGAATAGGGTTGAACCCAATTCAATTAAGGAAGAGATATGGCTGGAACTCCTCTTGGAACTCGTCTGTTCACATGGCTCAAAGGCGAGCTGGTTGGGCAAGATCAGGACGGCAACAAGTTCTATCGCACCAAGGGTGGCAGTGAAGTGCATAAAAATAGCCTGCGGTCCGAACGTCGCTGGGTTATTTATAATGGTGAACCAGAAGCCAGTCGCGTTTCTGCTGACTGGCATGCCTGGATTCATCATACAACGGATGAACTTCCACCTGAAGGTGGTTATGCCAAACATGAATGGCAGCAAGAGCATCAGCCAAATAAAACTGGAACAGCCGAAGCTTACCGCCCAAAAGGCAGTATGCTAAAAGCTGGTGAGCGTCCGCGGGTTTCTAGTGATTACGATGCTTGGCAGCCTGAATAAACTCTGGTCCTTAATTTAGGTAGAGATCCAATTGATATGGTCTCTAACTTATTAACTTAACTTTCCCCTGTAGGTGAGCTTGATGAATAGAAGTATTGTTGAAACGATTATTGGCGGGCTTGTCTTGCTTGTTGCTGTTTCCTTTGGCTTCTATGCCTTTAGCAGTAGTTCTGGCGGCTCTTCTACTGGATACGAGGTGGTTGCCGAATTCGATAATGCCAATGGTTTGGTTTCGGGCACAGATGTCGAAATTGCGGGTGTAAAGGTTGGGACAGTTCTTCGTCAGGAACTGGATAAAGATACGTATTTTGCTGTTGTCACACTTTTGATCGATGAAGATGTTAAGCTTCCCAAGGGGACCTCTGCGCGTATTCTATCTGATAGTCTTTTAGGTGGAAATTTTGTCAGTCTTGAGCCCGGCGGTGAGGATGATTACATCGAAGCAGGTGGCCTTATTATCGATACCCAGGGATCTGTAAATCTTATGGATCTTCTCGGTCGTTTTGTTTTTTCTTCGGCCGACAACAATTAAAAACGGTCAGTATCTCAAGGGATATCCTGAGGGAATTTCAGCATGACGGATAAGAGAAAATCGACAACTGTCTGGCGTCAACCCGACGGAGAGCCTCTTTCTTGCCTTGAAAAGATCAAAGTCTTGAATGAAAATCTCGAAGAAATAAGAGAACTTTCACAAGATGCGTTGGAAGACGCGGTTCTTATGGGAGGGGATGAAGATCAACTTCGAGAAGTCTTAAGGGCAATTGTTGATGATCTGGTTAATCCTTACGCCTCAAAAAAACACTGATAGGATCAGCAGAGGGAAATTTGTAGCTTGTTACAGATCGCGAAAAAAATAACGACGGTTCGAATTGCGTCCCTGTCAGCTATAACATCCTTAAGCGGTGCAATTGTCGCAACAGTCATAGGGCTGTCGCCTCTATCTGCACGTGCTGAAATGATTTCTCATGAAGTTGCTGTCTTACAAGGCCTTAACAAGATTACTGCGCGCGTTTCAGAATTGCATGTGCCAGTAAATCAGCCAGTACGGTTTGGGTCTCTCGAGATTACAGCAAGAGAGTGTCGTAAAAGCCGGCCGGAAGAAATGCCTGAATCAGCATCCTTCCTTGAAATTGATGATCATAAAGAAAATGTCGAAGCCACACGGATGTTTACCGGATGGATGTTTGCGTCATCCCCTGCCGTGTCGGCAATGGAGCACCCGGTTTACGATATATGGGTGGTGAACTGTATGTCATTAGATGAAGCACGGGCCGCTGAAGCAAAAAAGGCTGAAGAAGAAGGTAAGGCGGAAGGCATTCAGACTACTGAATAGTCGCTTCAGCCGATAATATCTTTGATCGTAATACGTTTTTGTCGATGATTGAGAGGTGAAACCTCCGTGTATCGCGTGGTTTCTGTATTGCTTTGTCAGGTAAGTTGACACTCAACGTATGCAGTAATTATTATTTTTGTCGCTTTTGGGGGCAGGTTACTAATCTACTTAAGTAGTTGTGCCAAATTGGCTCAGAGACCTTTGTTTGCATCTGATGCGGAAAATTTTTCAAGCAACCAATTTTTGAGTGCGCAACCTGTATTACTAAGCGGCGGATTATCCGGATGAACGAGGTAGTAGCTTTTTTCCAATGAAAGTCTTTGTGGAAAGGGCTCGATTAACTCCCCCTGCTTCAATTCGTCTTGTACCATCAAAGCATTACTTAAGATCACTCCTTGGCTTCGTTTAGCCGCATCAATGGCCAATAACGTTTGGTCAAAATGTAATGCTGTGATTTCTTTTCTGGCCTCTGTATCAATAGATGTAAACGCGGTTAACCAATCGTCCCAGAATGGATAAGGGCTGGTAATGATAATTGTTGTTTTGGTCAGCTGGTTTAAGTGTTTCAGTCCAACCGTTTCACGGTATTGGGGGGTGCAAAATAATCTCACTTCATCGTCATGAACTAGTTGTATATTCAGCGATGAATCCTTTCCGTCAAAATGCCTTATCGCTAAATCTACGGGTTCTTCATTGAAGTTTACAGGGGTATTTGAGGCATTGATGTGGACTTCAATGTTGGGATGTCGACTGACAAAATCCTCTAAACGAGGTCCTAACCATTTCGCAGCCAAAGTTTGCGATAAAGATAGGCAAACAGTATTTGACTGCTTCTCTCGAAAGCTCTTGCTGGCTGTGTTTATCTGTTCTAACGCCGGAGCAATACGACTGTAATAGCTCATGCCTTGGTCAGTTACTTTTAGTTGGCGGATTTCACGCACAAACAACCGATGTCCTAGCCAATGTTCCAATTTTTGAACCTGTTGGGACACTGCTCCTGGTGTGATGCACATCTCTTCTGCGGCCAGCTTAAAGCTTGCGTGTCGAACAGCTGCTTCGAAGGCAACGAGAGATCTTAGTGGAGGCATTGACTTGTGTATCATGTGTTCTTTAGCTCTAAAAATAAAATAGAAAAACTATTTTATAAGGTAGAATAAATCGTTTGTCGTAATTCTGCAAATCTATAAAAGTGAGGACAATTCCAACAGTGTGAATGATTCTTGATGAGTCATTGAGGAGAGGTGTATGAAATATTTGCCTATGTTAGCTTTTCTGGCACTAGGGGTTATTTGGGGGAGTAATTTTATTTATATGAAAATGGCTTCTGAGCTGATTACTTCTTCACAAATTGTTCTGTTAAGGGTCTTGTTTGGGTTCCTGCCAATTTTCTTTTATGCCTATGTCACAAAAGCAATAAAACTATCTCATATGAAACACATAGGACATTTTTTTGTGATGTCATTATTGGCAACAGTAGCCTATTACTATGGCTTCGCCAAAGGGGCGTCTCTTCTGCTTTCCGGTGTGGCTGGTGCACTTAGTGGGACGATTCCTATTTTCTCACTCTTATTAGGACTGTTCTTTATTTCCGAAGAGCGTATTTCAGTGAATAGGACCATTGGCCTGTTCGCAGGGTTACTTAGTGTATTCCTCATTGCGAACCCTTTTTCTGGTGATCTGGCTTCAACGAATATTGAAGGTGTATTTTACATGGTTTTTGGGTCACTGAGCATCGGGGCATCTTTTGTTTATGCAAAAAAATACGTATTGCCACTCAAGATATCTTCAGCGGCATTAACTACTTATCAGTTAGGGGTGGCATTGCTGGTCCTGTGTGCGATTACAGATTATGAAGGTATTGGAAATATTCGTAGTGATCTACATGTAACAGTTGGTCTGGTTGTTGGTCTGGGCTTGCTTGGAACGGGCCTTGCCTATCTTATTTATTATTACATCATCGATAAATTGGGAGCCATTTCTGCGTCTTCTGTAACTTATATTCCGCCCGTGGTTGCTTTAATTATCGGGGCTGTAATCGTAGGTGAAGATATTCGAGTAATTGATTATTTCGCTACTGGATTAATCTTTTTGGCTGTTATGCTCGTGAACAAAAAAACGCCAAATACACCACAGTTGAATAAATAACCTATCGCAATCAAACTTCTTGCAGAGGAAGTGGTTGCTATTATTTTACCTGTGTGAGGGCATCTCTGTATTTTTGGCAAAATTGGCAGTCTTCATTTTTTTCAACTTGGTTCCAAGGGTAGGACTTATCCTACTGAGATAATAGCCATCTAAAGTTAGGGATAGGTGTTTTCAATTATGATGAATGGGATTATTCGTCTGTATAAATGGCTGGGCGATTGCCTTTGCAGCTTTCAATAAAGTCTGACAGTTCACTCTCTGAAAGTTCCAAAGGAAAGCGCGCGGGGGCTTGCATTGCTTCAAATAGGCATTTTTTATAAATCTCACGATCTATTTCAATAGTGCCAAATTGGCTTAGATGCTCGGTCGTGAACTGTGTGTCCAGCAGGGTATAGTTTCCCTTCACAAGGCGGGCTGCCAGATGAATAAGAGCAATTTTGCTGGCATTACTGCGGCGAGAGAACATGCTTTCACCAAAAAATGCGCCACCGAGTGAGACGCCATAAAGGCCGCCAACAAGCTTATCATCAAGCCAACATTCCACAGAATGCGCAAATCCACGTTCGTGAAGTTGAGTATATATTTTCTTGATAAGGGGATTGATCCAGGTATCTGGTCGCTGCGAGGTTGTTGCTGCGCACATTTCCAAGACATCAGAAAAAGACGTATTACAGCGGACTTCGAAAGGTTTTTTTTTCAGCGCTTTTCGCAAGGAGCGAGAGATATGGATTTTATCTAGAGGAAGAATGCCGCGATTCTCTGGATCTATCCAATGTAAATCCAGAGAATCATGACTTTCCGCCATTGGAAAGACGCCAATGGTATATGCTTTTAAGAGTAGATCTGCTGTGATCTCCATGAACACCTATGCCCAGAAAATTATGCTTCAACACTTTATTCGGGGAATTCCTGTCCAGTTTTTACCCTTTATTTAAGCTATCAACAAATTTTTCCAACCAGTGAATATCATAGACACCGGATTGAAACTCTTCGTTATTTACCAATTCCATATGTAGTGGAATTGACGTGTTTACACCATCAATCACGTACTCTTGCAGGGCACGCCTTGTTTTCATGATACAATCGGCACGATCGTCTCCATGGACAATCAGCTTGGCAATCATGCTATCATACGTTGGTGGAATTTTATATCCGGCATAAATGGCAGCATCAACGCGAATGCCAAGACCGCCCGGAGCATGGTAGCCTTTGATCAGGCCTGGGGATGGCATAAAGTTGAAGGGGTGCTCAGCGTTGATCCGGCACTCAATCGCGTGCCCTTTCAGGACAACTTCTTCTTGAGTGTGGCTCAGCTTTTCGCCAGCAGCAACGCGGATCATTTCGCGCATAAGATCAATGCCACTGATCGCTTCTGAAATAGTGTGCTCGACCTGAATACGTGTATTCATCTCGATGAAATAGAATTCACCATTTTCATAGAGATATTCAATGGTACCAGCACTTTTATAGCCAAATCCTAACATCGCATCGGCAGAAATTTTACCAATACGATTACGTTCTTCGTCCGTTAGCATTGGCGATGGCGCTTCTTCTAGCACTTTTTGATGACGCCGTTGAAGAGAGCAATCTCGCTCGCCCACGTGGATTGCGCCACCTTGACCGTCGCCTAGTAACTGGATCTCGATATGCCGGGGTGTCCCCAGATATTTTTCCATATAGACAACATCATCACCAAAGGCAGACTTGGCTTCGGTACGTGCTAGTCGGAAACCTTGACGAAGTTCATCATCGTTATTGGCGACTTTCATGCCGCGACCACCGCCACCAGAACGGGCTTTGATCAGGACGGGGTAGCCGATTTCCTTGGCAATTTTAATGCCGTCTTCGGCACTTTCCAGTGCACCGTCGGATCCTGGAACAACCGGGATACCAAGCTTGATAGCTGTTTCCTTCGCGGCAACTTTATCGCCCATAATCCGAATGTGTTCGGGGGAGGGACCGATAAAGGTAAAGCCGTGTTCTTCTACCATTTCGGCGAAGCCAGCATTCTCGGAAAGAAAGCCAACGCCGGGATGAATAGCATCAGCGCCCGTCATTGTTGCAGCAGAAAGAATTGCTGGAATGTTGAGGTAACTGTCTTTACTTGGTGCAGGACCAATGCAAACGGACTCATCAGCAAGGCGAACGTGCATTGCGTCGGAATCTATTGTGGAATGGACTGCAACAGTTTCGATGCCCATATCGCGACAAGCCCGAAGAATTCTAAGGGCAATTTCGCCGCGATTGGCAATGAGGATCTTTTTGAACATGAAGCCTTCTTGTGTCAGCTATTATTCAATAACCATCAGTGGCTCACCAAATTCGATTGGCTGACCGTCACTGACGAGGATCTGTTTTACGACGCCTGATTTAGGGCTAGGCAGCGGGTTCATGACTTTCATTGCTTCGAGAATAAGAAGCGTCTGTCCCTCTGTTACGCTGTCACCTACCTTTACAAAAGTTGGGGCACCAGGTTCTCCAGAGAGATAAGCTGTCCCGACCATTGGTGAGGTAATGGCGTTAGCAGGTATGCCGCCAGCATCACTTGCCGCAGGTGCAGCGGCAGGGGCCGCAGCGGGTGCAACCGCTGCGGGGGCTGCAGCGTGAACAACGGTTCCGCCTCGGACTAAGCGGATACGGTGACCGTCTGCTTCATATTCAATTTCGCTCAGGTCCGTTTCATCCAGCAAGCCGGCGAGGGTACGGATAACCTTCTCATTTACTTCAAGTTTAGACATTATAAATCTTGTTCGCTGTTTAAAACGTTAGCCATCGCATCCATAGCCAAAAGATAGCCCTGACGTCCCAAACCACAAATAACCCCAAGGGCGGCTTGTGATACATAGGATTGATGTCGAAAGCTTTCGCGACGATGGATGTTAGAGATATGTACCTCAATAACGGGTAGCCCGACACCCTTTAGGGCATCCAGTAATCCGATTGATGTATGGGTAAGTGCACCCGGATTGATGATGATACCTTCGTGTGTATCACGCGCGTCGTGGATCCAGTCAATAAGCTGACCTTCCCAATTGGATTGCTTGCACGCCAAAGAAAGCCCAAGAGCTTTGGCACGTTTGTGACAAAGCGTATTGAGGTCTTCTAAGGTTTCAGAACCATAAATTTCTGGTTCGCGGGTACCCAGCAAATTCAAATTGGGTCCGTTTAAAAGCAACACTGACGGCAAAGGTATGCACCATTCATTTCAGTTAAATGAATTGATTAGGGGTAACATAGCAGTGCAGATCGTGCAATCAATTGCGTCAATTGTTATCGCTTTTTTTCAATCCGTAAGATTGCCTTAACCGTAAGAGAGAAAACAAAAATCGGGTGTGGCTGCCCATACGAATTTCAGAGTGGTTTCTGTATGTGTCCCGTATGGTTTTGGGGGCGGTCACAGGAAAAACCTCTGACCGAATTCCCCTCGGGTGGTTATTCGGGCAAACTTCCCGTGAGATGCTCCCCTTAACGGGGAGGGGTGTCATTAATGCGGTGTTAGCTGGCTTTTTTTGCGCGGATACTCTGTATGAGTGCTTTGAATTCTTCGAAGGAGGTGTTCGGTGGGACGCTTGTTGTTCCGACGATGAATGCGGGGGTACCGTTCGCGCCAATTCGTTGTGCTAGAGCACGGGTGTTAAGGATTTCCTGCCCAACTTCTTCGGCTTTCATGTCATCTTTGAATTGATCTAAGTCCAGATCAAGATCTTCCGCCAAGGCAAAAAGTCTTTCTTGGGAAAGGTCCGACGCACTGTCCATTAAGGCAAAGTGATATGCGTCGTATTTCCCCTGTTTCATCGCGGCCAGTGCAGCACGGGCGGCAATCATGGATTCCGGGCTGAGGATCGGAAACTCTTTCATGACAACTTTCAGATTGGGATCATCCTCGACAAGTTGTTTAACGATAGAGGCTGCTTTGTGGCAATAGGGGCAGCGGTAATCAAAGAATTCAACAAGCACAACATCACCATCAGGGTTCCCTAAGACGGGAGACGTCGGGGAGTTGTGGAGATCTTCTAGGTTGCTGGTAATCGCAAGCTGCTTTTGCTCTTCTTCGCGTTGGGCCTGTAGCTCTTGATAGCGGGTCAGAGAGTCGATTATGACCTCTGGGTTTTGCAAGAGATACTCTTTGACAGCTTCTTCAAAGGCCTTTGTCTGTTCTTCTGTTTTCAAGGGAAAAACCGTTGAACTATCTGTGGCGTCCTGTGCGTGACCAATTGTTCCCAAGGCAACTGTTGTGGATAGGGCAATACTGCCCGCTAAAACTGACTTGCGAAGAGTTGCCCAGTTATAGGACGTATGATTTTTTTTACTTAGGAGCATTGGTTTCGACTTTTTTTAATGGCACATAATGTGGCTATAATGATGAAATTCCTACGAATATGCAAAGAACTTTCCCGTGAATGGCAAAGAACTTTAATGTGAACGATTACGTTCTACGCTTGTGCGTGAGGATATTTGAATTCGGTTAATTGTTTTTACGCTTCTTATCTTTACGTTCTGCTGTGCTGTTCAGATCCGAAGCACGTAACCAAGCAGGTGATCCTTTGGGGAGTAAATCGCGTGCGCGTCCTGACTGGATAACGGCTTCGGCATATTTTCCTCTGCCATAGGCGGCTTCGGCGAGGGCCAGTGTTGTCATGCCCTTGTCACCCCGGCGTCCATAGATGATTGCCGCCTGTCGCCAAACGCCTGCGTTATTCGGTTCCTGTGCCAGAATGGTTTGAATATGTTCCAGAGCTATCGTGTCTTTTTCGGGGGTATTTTCTTCAACAAGGACGCGCACGTACAACGTTTTTATGGGGGCTGCATCCGGGGCCAGTTCTACAGCCTTTTGAAGATAGGGGGCTGCTTCCTTGCCACGGGCAAATTCAAACAGGATTTGACCTTTGAGTTCCAGAAAATATGGGTCGTTCGGATAATCAACCAGCAAGCTGTCGAGCTCCCGCAGGGCATTGTCTATATCCGTAGATCGGTAATATGAAATAGCACGGGCATATCGCCCTTCTTGCGACATGTCTTCCCGCGGGTATTTTCTGAGTACTTTTGCTGAAGAATCTAAAAAGCCGACAAGTTTGGCAACAATCCGTTTGTGGAGTTGGATAATCTCGAGCGAATCGGTTTTATCGGAATATGGTGACTTCAGAACTTCATTATCCAAAAAGTTGTATCTTTGTTGTGACAGGGGGTGACTGCGCAGATAGGGATCCTGATTTTGGCTGAGCAGTACTTCCTGTCCCCGCAGCACCCCCATGAAATCGCGCAGGCCAGCGGCAGACTGTTCTGTGGCGCGCAGATACTTCACAGCAGCCTGATCAGCGGCGGATTCCTGTTGGCGAGTGTAGCTCAGAAAATTTCTAAGGGCTAATGATTGCCCTGCACCGATTATAACGCCAGCTGCTTCACTTTTGCCTGTGGCCAGTGCGGCCCCAACACCCAGCAAGTAACTGGCAAAGGTTGTAACCAGCGCTTTGTCGACACTGTCGCCACGAAAAGCAACGTGCCCACCGGCAAGGTGTCCGGTTTCGTGCGCAATCACACCAATGACTTCCGAAGGCGTTTTGGCCTTGATTAACAGGCCCGTATTGATAAACATCCTGTTACCTGATGTAACAAAAGCATTAAGGCTTTTGTCATTGACGATGAAAATACTTACACTTTGCGGGCTGATACCAGCAGCCTGAAAGATTGGGGTGGAATAAACCCTCAGAGCGTGTTCTGTTTCAGCGTCACGGATCAGGTTCAATCCCTGTGCTTTTGCTGGAAAGGTAAAAGTAACAGTGGCAATAAAAGCAATGATGCGTAAAATCAGGCGGGCTGGTCGTTCATTCAACGGACAGTTCTCACAAGTTTATAAGATTTCGTATAGTCAATTGGGGGCAAAGCGTCAGTAATGCAAGACACCTTTTTCGGTAAAACAAAACTTCACTCCGCTATCTTAACAGCATGTTTGGGGGGAATGCTACTCTCAGCTTGTGAAACTGCGGATGAAACTGCAAAAGGAAATCTTCAGGTTGTCGAAGGTTTTGCTGGCGTTGTATCAGCTGATGAACCAAGGGCTGCTCAGGTTGGACGCGAGCTGTTGGGAAATGGTGCGACGGCTGCTGATACCGCTGTTGCAATGTATTTTACCATGGCTGTTACCATGCCATCGCGTGTTGGTATCGCTGCGGGCGGGGCGTGTTCTTATTATGACAAGGAAGAAAACAAAGCTGTTGCCTTGAATTTTCTTCCGAAATCGTCTGCGTCTGGCGGTGTTATTCCAAAAGCACCCCGTGTAATGGCTGCGTTGCATGCTAAATACGGGGCTGTTCGTTGGCAGCAGCTTGTTGCATACGGAGAGAATCTGGCGCGCTTTGGAAACCCTGTTAGCCGTTCCTTTGCTTATGATCTGGCCCTTGCTAATCAACGACTTGGGGTTAATGCAGAACTTTTGAGTAAGTTTGCACGCGAAGATGGCAAGCTACCACGCGAAGGCGATAAGCTTGTTCAAGCTGAATTATCAGGACTTCTTGGGGGATTGAGAGCTCAGGGGGCAGGATATTTGTATGCCGGGGCGTTGACCCGACGCTATGCCGAGGCGTCAACAAACGCAGGTCTGCCCTTAACTAGTGATGAAATTCGAAATTACCTACCAACTTTTGAAGAGCCACTTACCGTACAAGTCAAAGACGATTTGGCCTATTTTTCTGGTGACTATTCCGGAAGCGCGCTTGTGACTGCAAACTTGCTGGGGCAACTACATGTGAGCGATAACTACGTTGATGCTTCTCAAGGTGAGAGAGCGCACATGTTTGTCGAAGCATTGAAAAGAGCGCACGTTGTACGTGCTGGTGTAGTCTCGGGGCAGATTCCTGTAGAGGCAACCCTTGGAGAAGAAGCGCTGGAAAATGTATTTGAAAGCTATAGTTCAGGTAACTCGACACCAGTATCTGCATTGCCATTTCAGCCAATAGCTGCGTCTGGAAACCCCTATGCAGCTGGTTTCTCTGTTATCGATAAATATAACAATGCTATTGCCTGTAGCTTTACATTGAACGGCCTGTTCGGTTCCGGCCGCATGCTTCAGGACATGGGGGTTGTTTTGCCCGCACCACCTAGGTCTGCTGCGGATGGTCTAGATACCGTTGTTAGTGTTGTTGTTGCAAACGATCCAACCACTTTTTCCCGATATGCCGGTACATCTGCGGGCGGAGCTGTCAGTGCCTCTGCATTGGGGAAAGTCATGGCGGATACCTTGTTGGGGGAAGTCGCGCTAAGAGAAGCTGAGTCTTCTGCCCGATTACACCATAGCGGTAAGCCGGATGTTGTGTTTTACGAGAAAGATAGTTCAAGTGACATCATTGAAAGCCTTAAAAGCAAAGGTCATGATGCAAGACCAGCCCCGGAATTTGGCCGTGTTAATTCTAGCCATTGTGCAAAAAGTTTAAAGTTTAATCCTGAAACCTGTAGTTCTGCCGCGGATAAACGCGGGTATGGCTTGAGCCGTTTGGCACGATAGGACAGAAGTATGGCATTGAAGCTTTCGAACAGGGGGGATATTCCTCCCTTTATCGTGATGGATGTTTTACGCGCAGCAAATGAACGTGCTGCGGCGGGTGAAGACATTCTTCATCTTTCTCTTGGTCAACCAGCAACACCAGCTCCTGATTATGTTCTCGAGACAGTCAAATCAGCCCTAGATACTGAGATGATTGGCTATACAGATGCGATGGGGATTCCCGAGTTACGACAGGGAATCGCAGATCACTATATGCATTTGTACAAGCAAAAGGTTGATCCCAGACGTGTCATGGTGACGACGGGATCTTCGGCGGGTTTCCTGTTGTCTTTTCTTGCTGCGTTTAACCCCGGCGACCGGGTTGCATTAGCAGCACCGGGATATCCTGCATATCGTAATATCCTCGTCGCGCTGGATATTGAACCTGTCCTGATCGAGGTCGGTCCAAAAGAACGCTTTCAGCCAACGGCCGAGCTGTTGGCAGCGCAAGGCGAATTGGATGGTGTTATTATTGCCAGCCCGTCTAATCCGGCAGGTACAATGCTGAGTGAAGAGGCTTTGAAAAGTATTATAGATTACTGTGATGCGAATGAGGTCCGGTTGATTTCTGATGAGATATATCACGGTATTAGTTATGGGACGCAGGAAACGACAGCTCTGAAATTTACCGATGATGCATTTATCATCAACTCCTTTTCTAAGTATTTCTCTATGACAGGATGGCGGCTGGGGTGGATGATCCTACCCGAAGACATGTTGCGTGCAGAGGAATGTCTTGCTCAGAATTTCTTTATATCCCCGCCGACATTATCTCAAATAGCGGGTGCTACAGTCTTTAAGTGCTATGATGTTCTCGAGAGTTATGTGGCACAATACGCCCGTAATCGGGAAATATTGTTGAACGAGCTTCCAAGTGTCGGTTTTGATAATTTGGCACCAGCTGACGGTGGGTTCTATATCTATGCCGATATCAGCAAGCGTACCAATGACAGTCAGTCTTTCTGTTCACGCCTTTTGGCTGAAACAGGTATAGCGGCGACGCCAGGGGTTGATTTTGACCCTTTTAATGGAAGCCACTTTATGCGGTTCTCTTTTGCCGGAACGGAACAAACAATGCTTGAAGCAGTGAAGCGCCTTAAAAGCTGGCGATAAGCTGTTTGTTCCGTTACCTGAAATAATCAGAAAATAACCAGAAAATAAAAAGCCCCGGATTAATTAATCCGGGGCTTTTTCTATGTGTTAGCGCTAACTGGAATTAGTTACCAGTTATTCTGCTCCACCAGCCTTTTTTCTTGGGGCCGGTGGGCTGAGCAGGTACGGCAGTCTCCGCTTTAGCGGGGGGGCTCTTTACGGCAGCTTCTGCGACAGGTTTGGGTTCTGAAGCTTTAGGCTCTGACTTGGTTTCCGGTTTTGAAACGGGTGTTTCAATCGGAATGGTTTTGACTTTAGAAGAAGATTTTGTTGTCTTCTCTGTCGTTGCCTTGGTTGCTGGAGCTGCTTTCTTTCTGGGGCGTCCAACGGGACGTCCAGTTTTTGTTGTGGCTTTTGCCCGGGTTCGTGGTTTAGCCTTTGGCGCGTCCTCTGATGTCTTTTCTGATTTTACAGCAGCGGCGGCAGCAACAGTCTCTTTTTCTTCTGCGGCAACGGTTGGTTCCGGTGTCACTTCAGTTGCTGTATCTGCTGTTGTCTCTACTGGCGTATCTGCGGCTTCAGCTTCGACCTTCTTGCGAGGCCGCCTTGTCGTTGTAGCCCGTTTGCGTGGCGCACGAGGCTTCTTTGGCTTTTCTTCAGCATCGGAAGCTGGCTGTGCTTCGTCAGAAGAAGCGTTTTCGCTGACGTCCTTGCCAGAAGATGCTGTATCAGTTGATGCAGCATCAGACGCAGAGTGTTCTGATGTGGCTACACTGTTTTGCGGTGCATCTTCTTTTGCAGATGTGTCCGTTGATGTGGGTTTTCTGCGACGAGGACCGCGACGACGTTTTGGTTTTTCGTTATCAGACGGTTTGTCTTCGGTAGAAGCAGTAGCTTCGTCTGTTGCTTCTGCGCTAACCTCGGACGAGTTCTCTGTATCCTGATTGGTGTCTGATTCTACAGCGCCTGCATTTTCCTGGGCTTCAGATCCGTCTTGCAGTTCTTCTTCACCCTCAGGACGTCTGGTTCTTCTGCGTCCACCACGTTTCCCGCGGCGACGACGCTTGCGTGGACGTCCATCATCGTCAAATCCGTCCTCGTTACGTGCGGTATCCTGATCGCTATCAGCGGTCTGGCTATCCGTCTGGGCGGCGTCGAGGGTTGAATCCAGATTAATTTCGCCGTCAGCATCCGAAGATTCAGGACGGTCTTTGCGGCGACGGCGGCGACGGCGACGCTTAAGGTCTCCATCTTGACGGTCGTTATTACGTTCTGGGCGTTCCGAACGTTCTTCATCAAGCTTTCTTGTCGATTTTACCTGTGTCGATTTTACAGGCTCAAGCGGCATGATTTCATCAACTGGTCCGTCGTTATTTGCAACTAGTCGTTCCAAACGGAAGTTCGGAATGACGATACTGTCATCAGCATTGATATCAACGGCAAAGTTATATCGTTGTTCAATGTCTATCAGACGTGAACGTTTTTGATTCAGAATGTAAAGTGCAACTTCGGTCGGAACGTAGAGAGCAATTTTGCCGCTGCCTTTACGGATGCCGTCTTCTTCCAGAGCACGAAGCGCATGAAGGGCAGCAGATTCTGTGGTTCTGACTGTTCCTATCCCGTCACAGTGCGGGCAAGCTACAGTTGAATTTTCAACAATGCTTGGGCGCAGCCGTTGGCGGGACATTTCCAACAATCCAAAGGGGCTGATCCGCCCCAACTGGATACGTGCCCGATCTGCTTGCATGGCGTCTTTTAGACGCCGTTCAACTTCGCGGTTGTGTTTTTGGTCATCCATATCGATGAAGTCAATAACCAGAAGTCCGGCTAGATCACGCAGGCGTACCTGTCGTGCGACTTCATCAGCTGCTTCCTGGTTGGTTTTGAAAGCAGTTTCTTCGATATGACGCTCTTTGGTTGCACGGCCAGAGTTAACATCGACGGCCACCAACGCTTCGGTTGGGTTGATAACCAGATATCCACCTGATTTTAGCTGTACAATCGGGTTATGCATGGCATCAATCTGTGTCTCTACCTGAAAACGGTGGTAGAGCGGAACCTGCATGCCCTTGTAGTGCTTAACCTTCTTGGCATGGCTTGGCATCAAAGAACGCATACAGCTTTTGGCCATTTTGTATCCGCGGTCACCTTCGACCAAAATCTCTTCCATATCACTGGTATAGAGATCGCGCATCGCCCGTTTAATCAGGTTCGCTTCTTCGTAAATCAGGCTTGGCGCTTCGGATTTTAGCGTGTTTTCGCGAATTTCATTCCAAAGGCGAATAAGGTATTCGTAATCGCGTTTGATTTCCATTTTCGTACGCTGGCTACCAGCAGTACGAACGATCACAGCAATCCCTTCGGGAATCTTTAATTCGGAAAGAATATCTTTTAGACGCTTACGGTCATTTGGATTGCTTATTTTACGACTAATCCCGCCACCTTTGTTGGTGTTGGGCATCAGAACCGAATATCTACCAGCAAGTGACAGGTATGTGGTTAGCGCAGCGCCTTTGTTGCCACGCTCTTCTTTTGCGACCTGAACCAGAATAACCTGACGACGCTTGATGACCTCTTGAATTTTATAACGCTTCATGAGGTTTACGCGAGACTTTGTTTTTATTTCAAAGTCAGACTCGTCTTCATTGATGCTATCGACAGAGGTTTCCCCGGCGATTTCTTCAATGGTGTCGTCTTGTTGCTTTTCTACACTCTCGAGGGAGGTTGAAGAAACATCAGAAGTATCTTCTTCTGCTGGTGGCGTATTGCTCTCATCTTCTTCCTGAACATCAATAACAGCTTCTTCAGCCATGATGCTATCGCGATCGGCAACCGGAACACGATAATAGTCCGGATGGATTTCGCTGAAGGGAAGAAAACCATGTCTGTTTCCACCGTATTCTACGAATGCAGCTTGGAGAGATGGTTCAACACGGGTTACACGAGCGAGGTAGATATTTCCTTTTAATTGTTTCTTGGATTGGGTTTCAAAATCAAAGTCTTCAAGTTTGTTTTCGTTGTGTACCACTACCCGGACTTCTTCCGGGTGGGTGGCATCGATTAGCATACGCTTTGCCATTCGTGAGTAACTCCAGCGTGCGGCCTGCGCCTTTGGTAAGCCGTATCAAAGGCGGCGCACGGAACATCATTGTCGATGAATTTATATGACCAAGAGCGTTCATTACCGTTTCTTTATCCTGCGTATCCGTAGTTTAGAACGGGAACGCTCTCGCTTGAGAATCACCCATAAAATTCAGGTGATTCGATTAAGTTAAAAAGTGTTGAGGGGGTAGTTGTTTTTGTAAAACCTTGCCCCATCAGTTTGGCTTGTTGTACTTGCTTCTCAGGGCGTCTTTTATAAAGACCGAAATCTGAAGCTTCTGGCTAACAGAGCCTCCTGAGGCATTAGTACACGCTGTAAGTTGGGATATTGTCCCGCTATCAGCGTAGAATTTTCTGCCTGTAGACTAACAGGACCGCTCCCTCTGTGCTAGAAGGTAATTTCACTTTTTTGGATTCATTTTAAAATTGCGTGATAATAGGGGTCTGTTTTGAGTATGTTTTTCGAGTAACATACTTGAATCAAACCGAAAATAGCTTGGTGTTAAACAGTGATATTTGAGATAAAGAGCGCATGAACGTTAGGTTTTTTAGCTGTACCAGACTGGCGGGACTTTTCCTGACCTTGGTTGCTCTTTTCGTAACAGTAGGTGCACAGAGTTCTGATCTGGATGCGATACGAATCGGAAAGCATCCGGATAAAACCCGTTTTGTGATGGAATTATCCGAAGAACCGGCTTATCGGATTTTCACGCTTCCAGATCCGTACCGCATTGTTATTGACCTTCCCAAATTGAACTGGAAGGTGCCTAAGAACAAGGTTCCTAGGGCAACAGGGGCTGTACAGGCACTCCGTTTTGGTTTGTTTGAACCGAATATTAGTCGCGTGGTTCTGGATGCACGATATCCTGTTTCTATTACCTCGGCCTTTTTGCTACCGCCAAAAGACGGGCATAAACATCGACTGGTCGTGGATATCAAACGTATTACCGCGGCAACCTATAAGTCATCGGGTGAACAGAAACGTCAGCTGACATCTGCGACGCCGCTAAAGGAAGAAACACAGGTGGCGGCAACGCCGATTGCACCCGCTTTGACCGCACCTAAAAAACCGAAGAACGCAAAAAAAATCATCGTTGTTGATGCCGGCCATGGGGGCGTTGATCCCGGTGCTATTGGTGTGTCGGGTATACAAGAAAAGAAGCTCGCCCTGAGTTATGCAAAAAGCCTGAAAAAAAACCTGGAGAGTAAAGGGCGTTACAAGGTTGTTATGACCCGGAGCACGGATACATCTTTGGCCCTTCGACAACGGGTTGGAATCGCACAAAAAGCCCATGGAGATCTTTTTATCTCTCTGCATGCGAACAAGCATCCGTCGAGCCGGGTTCGCGGTTTCTCGGTTTATAGCCTGTCTGAAAACGGGTCGGATAAAGAAGCCGAAGCCTTGGCCGCAAAAGAGAACAAAGCTGATATTATCATAGGCTTTGATTTGAGTGAGCAATCCGCAGATGTCAGCAAAATTTTAATCGATCTTGCGCAACGCGAAACCAACAATCAAGGCAAGCAGTTTGCAAACGTTTTGGTTGGTGAGATGAAAAGGGAAGCCAAGCTGTTGGGACGTCCCCATCGCTCAGCAGGTTTTGCCGTGTTGAAATCACCCATAATTCCATCTGTATTGGTCGAGCTTGGGTACATGTCGAACAGACAGGAAGAGCGATTACTGAGAAGCGACAAGCACAAGGAAAAATTGGTGGCCGCAATTGGCCGGGCAGTCGATCAATATTTCGGTAAACTGGAAAGTTATAACGCGCAATAACTGGCTTCTCTGTGCTTTCTGTTATAATAACAGGAAAGAATTTATCCCATGATCGTTCCAATTTGACGTTGTGGGGGCAAAAAGTGTGGCAGGCGATTGTCTGTTTTGCCATATGATTGTCATAGTTTTGAGGCAGATTTGCCGAGTATGCATTGATGCTGGTTAGGATTTAAGGCGTGAAGTTTCTGAAGATATTAGGCTATTTGTTTGGCTTGGGAATTGTGATGGCAATTGCTGGCGGGGGCGTGGTTCTCTATGCCTTTTACGAATATGGCAAAGGTCTGCCGGAACATACAGATCTTAAAGATTACGATCCGCCAACCGTAACCCGTGTCCATGCGGGTGATGGTCGTTTGATGGAAGAATACGCCAAGGAAAAGCGTATTTATGTTCCTATCACAGCGGTTCCGACCCGTGTTAAAGACGCCTTTCTTTCTGCGGAAGATAAAGACTTTTATACCCACGGTGGGTTGAATTATTTCTCGCTTGCCCGTGCCATGCTGACCAACATCAAAAATATTGGGTCAGGCAAACGGTTGATCGGTGCGTCGACGATTACGCAACAGGTCGCAAAGAACTTTTTGCTGACCAACGAAGTTTCTTATGAACGTAAAATCAAAGAAGCGATCCTGACCTATCGAATTGAACATGCTTTTGAAAAAGAGCGTATTCTGGATTTGTATCTGAACGAGATCTTTCTTGGCTATCGATCTTATGGTGTCGCGGCGGCTTCGCTGAACTATTTCAACAAATCCCTTGATGAGCTAACAATTGCAGAAGCTGCCTATCTGGCTGCGCTACCAAAAGCACCGTCCAACTATCACCCTGTACGTCGTCACGGCGCAGCCCTCGCACGGCGTAACTGGGTTATCGGGCGTATGCTTGAAAACGGCAAGATTACCCAGGTCGAAGCTGAAACTGCATGGCAATCCCCGTTAAAGGTGATCAAGCGGGATCGAACCGAAGTTATTGACGCACCTTATTTTTCAGAAGAAGTGCGCCGTGAGTTGATCGACCTTTATGGGGAAGACGGGCTTTACGAAGGCGGGTTGTCTGTTCGCACGACGTTGCAGCCAAGGCTGCAAAAGATTGCGCAGAAAAGTTTGCGCGATGGATTGATTGAATACGATCGCCGTCATGGGTGGCGAGGTCCGGTTGCGACTTATGACCCGGAATCGCCGGACGGATGGAAAATACAGCTGGAAGCGATCCCCACACCCAAGGGGGCAGAGCCTTGGCAGCTTGCTGCGGTTTTGGAAGTTGGTAAAAAATCCGTTTCCATCGGTCTTGTTGACGGCACCCGTGGCACTATTCCCATGAGCGAGTTGAAATGGGCGCGTAAGTGGCTCAAAAATCAACGCTTCGGCGGCGTGCCGAGTACACCGGGGCATGTGTTGTCACTGGGGGATGTTGTTCTTGTTGAGGGTGTTAGCAAAACACCAAAGGGGAATGACTATCCCGAAAATACTTTTGCCTTGCGTCAAATTCCGGATGTGAACGGTGGGCTTATCGCCATTGATCCGCACACGGGCAGAGTTTTAGCCATGTCGGGTGGCTTTTCCTTTTCGCGGAGTTCATTCAACCGCGCAACACAGGCGATTAGACAGCCGGGTTCTGCGATTAAACCGTTTATTTACCTCACCGGTCTGGATAATGGCTATACCCCTGCAACGCTTATACAGGATGCACCGTTCTCCTTAGATCAGGGGGCAGGTCTTGGTAAATGGAAACCAGCGAACTATACCAAAAAGTTCTATGGCCCGACCCGTATGCGGGTTGGTTTGGAAAAATCCCGAAACCTGATGACAGTTCGTCTGGCCCAGAATGTTGGCATGGACAAAATTGTCGAATATGTCAGACGTTTTGGCATTGAGAACAATATGAAACCTGTGCTGTCCATGTCGTTGGGGGCCGGGGAAACATCCTTGCTACAGATGACCACGGCTTATGCCATGCTGGTTAATGGCGGTAAGCGGATTGAACCAACACTGGTTGATCGCATTCAAGATCGGCGTGGGAAAACGGTTTTCAGACACGATTCCCGAAATTGTATACCCTGTGTCAGCGATGGTGAGTGGCAGAATCAATCTGTTCCCACATTGCCGGATACGCGCGAACAGATCGTTGATCCCGCATCCGCATATCAGGTTGTGTCTATGCTTGAAGGTGTGGTGCAACGTGGTACAGGGCGCAGAATTAAATCTATTGGCAAGCCGCTTGGCGGGAAAACGGGGACAACCAATAAAAGCTTTGATGCCTGGTTCCTTGGTTTCTCTCCGGATTTGGCAGTCGGGGCCTATGTGGGCTTTGATAACCCCAAAACGCTGGGGGCCAGAGAACAGGGCGCAAGTGCTGCCGCGCCAATCTTCAAGTCCTTTATGGAAGAAGCCTTGAAAGATGCCCCTGCAACGCCTTTCCGTGTTCCGGCGGGTATCAGACTGGTCAGAATTAACGCTGAAACAGGCCGTCTTGCCGGGGCAAATGATAGCAATGTCATCGTTGAGGCTTTCAAGCCGGGAAACGTGCCATCGCCTAATTTCTCAGGTGCTGGCGAAGAGAATGACAATCCGCTTTTGTCTGTGACCGATGGATTAACAACCGAGGGGTTGTACTAACCCGCCTGAAACAGGTAGAAGACGAAACGGTTGGAAAAAACCGAACTATTTATTTTAAAAATTAGCTGATGAGGAGGCCGTATAAACATGCGCGCCGAGATCGAAGCGGCGGTTAGCGATATTGAACAGTCGCTGATCCTGCTGAGGAGGCATCTTTGACTGGGATGCCGCACTTAGACGATTAGACGAACTTAATGTTCGTGCTGAAGACCCTGAACTCTGGAATGATCAGCAGCTTGCCCAAGCGCTGATGAAAGAGCGTACCCATCTGGAACAGTCGATTGCCGCTGTGCGCAAGATCGAAAGCGACGTGGAAGAAGCCACCTTGCTGATCGAGATGGGCGATGACGAGGGCGATCAGGATTCTGTTGATGAAGGTGAAAGCCAGATTTTCGCCCTGAAAGAACTGGCGGATAAGAAGCAGCTGGAAAGCTTGCTGTCTGGCGAAGCCGATGCCAATGATTGTTATCTACAGGTTAATGCTGGTGCTGGCGGGACAGAGGCGCAGGATTGGGCTGAAATGCTTTTGCGCATGTACACGCGTTGGTCTGAACAGCATGGCTATAAAGTTGAATGGCTGGAAGAAAGCAGCGGTGAAGAAGCTGGCTTAAAATCCGCGACGGTAATGATCAAGGGCCATAATGCCTATGGTTGGTTGAAAACCGAAGCTGGCGTTCATCGCCTTGTGCGGATTTCCCCTTATGATTCACAAGCCCGTCGTCATACATCTTTTAGCTCTGCGTGGGTTTATCCGGTTATTGATGACAGCTTTGATATCGAAATTCTGGACAAGGATATTCGCGTTGATACCTTCCGTGCTTCCGGCGCGGGTGGGCAGCACGTGAACACCACTGATTCAGCAATCCGTATTGTCCACGAGCCCACGGGTATCGTTGTACAGTGTCAGAATGACCGTTCTCAGCATAAAAACCGCGCAACCGCGATGAACATGTTGAAATCGCGCTTGTTCGAACACGAAATGCAAAAGCGTGAAGAAGTTGCACAGGCCGAAGCAGATTCAAAAACCGAAATTGGTTGGGGACGACAGATCAGATCTTACGTTCTACAGCCATATCAAATGGTGAAAGACCTGCGTACAGGGGCGGAAACCAGTAATTCTGGCGCTGTGCTAAACGGTGATATTGATATGTTCCTTGAAGCATCTTTGGCATCCAAGCTCAAAGGCGGTACGACAGAAGACGAAGATCACGACGAGCTTCTTTAATCAAATTCGGCGAGTTCCTAAAGCCAGTTGATTAAAGCTTGATGTTTTCGATACCGTTTATATTGAGAAAAACCCGATAGGAGAAATCCTATCGGGTTTTGTTTTAGCATAATCAAACAGCAGGTTTGTTTAGCCCAAAAACAAGCTGAAGCAAGGTAAGGCAAGGTATTGCCTGTTAAACTTAACGCTTGTTCCCGATTAGATCACTCTGTTCTCTCTGACATTAAGCGCAAAGAAAGCAGTGCGATCTAATTCTTTTATCGTGCGTTGATGATAAAGGGTTTATTCCACACGATCCGTTGGTAGGTCCCAATAGGCACGGCTACTTTCCTGACGAACCTGTTCTTTACTCAAGCCGACATCTTCTCGTTGCTCGGATGTCAGGTCAGCCAAAACGCGGCGCTCTTTCCGAACTTCAAAAGCCGTTGCCAACCAGTTACGAGTTCGGGCAAGGAGGCGATCTAATACTGTTGCCGCTTCTTTTGTGCTTGATGAGAAGGTCTTTTGATCCTGAGAAAAAGAAGCCCCGCAAGCGCCGTTGGTGCCCACAGTATGACATGTGCTCAAGCTATGACCGGTTTGTTTTAGCATTTTATCCTCCATTACAAAATGTGATGGCCTTGGTGTTTGTGATCAATGTTATTGATATATTGTCACGGATTTAGTATTATGGAAGTGAATAGTGTTGATGGATATCATCACAAAAATTGATAGCGTGATTTTCTGATATCAGACGAACACGGGAAAGGCAGTAGATTGAGAAATTTTGACCTTGGAACATTACGCAGCTTTATCGCTGTTAGTGAAACCGGCGGTATGACAGCGGCGGCGAACAAGCTGCATATGACGCAGTCGACGATCAGTATGCAGATCAAACGATTGGAAGAAAGTGTTGGTCTGCCCTTGCTGGATCGTAATAGCGGACGTGGCATCCGGCCAACAGCAGAGGGCGACCAGTTGCTTGGCTATGCCCGGTCCATGCTGGAATTGAACGATGAAATCTGGGGAAGATTAACAGCCCCCAAATACGAAGGTAGTATCTGCCTTGGTGTGCCGGGCGATGTCATCAGGCCGCATATTCCAAGTGTTCTTAAACAGTTCAACCGTGACTTTCCCCGCGTGCAGGTCAAACTGAAAACGGCGGGATCAATTGATCTGGCCACTGAAATCGAACACGGCCAGCAAGATTTGATTATAACAACAGAGGTCTATGACAAAGACCAGAAACTGCCCGCGAATGGTGAACTGTTGACTGTGCAGCCTCTGTTATGGACGGGGGCTGTAAAGGGCCATGCATGGATGGCGCGTCCTTTACCTGTCGCGATGGTGCGCGGCTGCGCCTTTCGGCGGTCCATGATTGATGCCTTGGAAAAGGCCAATATTCCCTGGCTGGACGCGGTCGATACGGACAGCGAAGATTCCACCTCGGTGGCTGTCGCGGCAGACTTCGCAATCCGCCCCGAACTCTCAACCTTCAGTGACCCTAGCATCGAAGTCATCGACCACCGTGGCGAACTCCCAACCCTACCCCGATGCAGCATCAACATGTACCTTGCCGACGGCCCGAACAAAGTCCTGGCAGAAGAACTGGCGACCTATATCCGTGGTGCTTTTGGAGGGTAAGGGGAGTGGGCCGTTCAGATGATAGTTTAAAGCTGTACCGATTCAATTTTGGAAATCGCTATAGCTGGATCAACCTGTTTAGGCGCAAGAAGATTATTGTTTAAAAAGATGTTTCAATAACACTTAAGGTTGTGCATTGGGCTATTTTATATAATGTTTAATTTGTTATTGGAGCTTCCGCTATCGACCCAAAGCAGACGTTTAAATTAGTAGAGTTCAATCATTTATGAGAAAACAATGTCCAGACCGGCGTCATCAATAATATTGCAATAGGATACGGAGGCAATAAATGTCAGATTATACCCTTTTCGTGGATGAAAGTGGTGATGCTGGGATCGAGAGGGTTCGAGATGACACTCAAAGTGGCGCTACACCTTATTTTGTTTTTGGTGCTACTTTAATTAAAAACGACACTTACGAAGAACTTAGTAATGTAATTACGGATATTTCAAGTTCATTTAAAACAGATTTTTTGCATTGTAATAGGCTTAATCACGCCCAAAAGAAATATTTCGCCCGGACAATTGCTCGACAACCCATAATGTTGTTCGGTCTAATTTCTAGGAAATCGACGTTAGGGGGGTATAAAGAATATATCGATGCAGATGTGATGAGGTTTCACAATAAGTGTGCTGGTTACTTATTGGAATGCGTAGGTGAATACCTTGCAAGCCAGGGAATTGAACCAAATGATGTAGACATTCTTTTTGAAAAAGGACCTTTCGATTATAAGGGATTGGGCAACTATGTAAGATATTGCCAGGCGAATGCTTATTATCCAGGAAACAAACTACTAAGAAATATTGCCGCAAGAAAAATTCGAGCGGTTACTAAAGAAGATGAACCGCTTTTTCAAATCTCTGACCTAGTTGCCCATGCCCTTTTTCGAGCTGTAGATATAAACGACAGCTTTTTTAATATTCCTGAGCCGCAGTATTTTATTGAATTACACAAGCGTTTTTATCACCACCCTGATACCAAAGAACTATATAACTATGGGTTCAAAGTTATAGATGGTCTTGAAAGAGCCCAAGTTCCTGACGAGGTAAAAGAACTTCTAAATGATTTTCGCGGTGAAAGCCTGTTTGAAGTATAAATTTAATTTATTTTACTAATTGGTTATAACGAGCTCTTCATCCCCAAACCTCTTCGAACATGCGACTAGTGACCTTATTCATAATTCTTTTATGTAAGAGTTTATAGTGAATTAGTCGAGAACATTCTTACTTTAAAGGAACAAAATGGAACTTGATAACAACGCAATCTCGTCTCATATGCTGGATCTTGGATTGGGTGCTCTCGCTCATGCGACCCATCATGCCATGTATATGAGTATGGATAATGATCGATGGCCCGAGTTGTCGGTTCTACAGGCTGCACACGCTGCTGAAATATTGATCAAAGCTCGTATAGCTCAAGAAAATCCATTACTGATTTTCGAGAAGCTACCGAAAAACTCCACTAATGGCCCATCCTTAAATATGGATAATCTCTATAGGCACGGCAGGACAACTCAATATAGCGCTCTTCCCGATAAATTATTGTCTACAACAGGAAATACTCTTTCAAATAGAGAGAAGTTTGATGAGTTTGGGTGTATTCGAAATAGTATTCAGCATTTTCTTCCAAAGGATGGTCTTAGATATGACGACTTAGCGCTCGAATTTATCTATGAAGTAGTTGATCCATTCATTAATGAATGCTGGGGGCTTCATGCATGCAATTATTATGAGGACATTGATGGTGCCGAATACCTTTTGGATGCATTGATCACTAGAGGTATTTACTTCAACGTATCTTCAGAAATGGCAGAAAGTGGAGCATGGGTTGAACTTAATTGGCCTGACAGTAATCCTGACTATAAAACAGAGATGGAAAAGCGTGTTTGTGAAGTATTGCAGAAACAGCTCTAAGCCGAGGTTAGTACAAGAGCTAAAACCAACTAAGTAATAAATTTTGCAGTAACTACGAACAGAACCCAGTGTATTAAAAGTCAGTTTAGGGCCAATTTAATCGCCGCTTTTGTCTAAATAAGCACTTAATCTGAATAAAGGAATTATCATGGAAAAATCTAAAGAAGTTATGTGCCCAATTTGCAAAGAAATGACGATAGAATCTAAATGTAAAAATGAAAAATGTGATGGTCATGGGATGTATATCAAGCCAATAAAGAAAAGTAATTAAGGAAGATTATATATACTTGGTTAGTGATTATTCTTACGTGGAAATTACCATAAGCGTTTTACGACCTTGTTATTTAATGCCCGCTTCTGGCACAAAGCGGCTAAATCAAACTCTAGATCTACCTAACTCTCATACGTCCTCAATATCCCCGGTCCGCCCAACCCTTGAATGCTTTTTCTTGCAACGATGATCAGGATAATCGTGGAGAGCAGCAGGCCGCTCCAGACGGCGGTGAAGACGGCGGCCCAGACGCCCCATGTGCCCCAGTTCAAGACGTAGATGAAGAGCGCGGCGAACCCTGCTGAGGCGAAGATTTGTCTGTAAACCCCGATCCATACGGTCCAGATCGGGCGTTTGATGCCTTGGAAAAAGGACATCATGGCAAAGAGGGTCAGGTAGGCGGGTAGCATGGGGGCGGCGAGGAGTAGGTAGTCAAATCCGGTGGAGATGACGTCTGGGTCCTGAGTGAAGAGGCCCAGCAAGAACTTGCCGCCGAGCAGGAGTAACAGCGCGCCGATGAGCATCATCCCGATGCCAGCGGGTATTGCCAAGGCTTTGAAATGGTCGGGAATACTGCCGCGAACGAGGTTTCTTTCCCGGGGCTTTTTAGTGCTTTTTGTACTGGCTTGGGCCACGGGGAAACTTTCTGATTATTTCAAATAGGATTTATTCCACAGGTCAGTTTATTTCTTTCCTTGGTTCATCATTCTTCTTTTATCCGCAATCTGGGTAAGGGTGCTTCGCCAATCCGGATGGGCACGGGCCAAATCGTGAAATGTATCTTTTTCCAGAAATAGTAGGTGGGAATAGCTAATGGATTTAACTGATGCACTTCTACTGGTTTCGTTGAGAAGGGCCATTTCGCCAAAGAAATCGCCATAACCAAGGCGGTGAATCTCGTCCCCTACACTAATCTCAACTGCGCCACTTTCGATGAAATAGAGACCATCGGCGCGGTCTCCTTTTTTGAAGACGTAGGCTCCATCGGCGAGAACGCGGGTTTGTAGCTCTTTCGTTACTTGGGATAATTCAGAAACGTCCAGATCTTTGAACACTGGAAAAGATGTTAAAAGCTCGACAGTTTTTGCCTTGATATCAACATGGGTTTGCGATCGCCTTGTGGCATGAAAGAAATTTGCTTCGCTTGTCAGGCTTCGTGCCAAGTCGATACTTATTATTCCGGCTTCGCGAAGGTTTTTTATTTGTTCCAATTCATCCCTGTAAGCGATGCGTTCCAATATTCGTCGATCAAGGGTTCGGGCAAATTTAGGATATTGCAGACGTAATGCGGCCAAGTGCCGTTCAATGCTGCCCAATCGTTGATCAAGGATTTCCTGTAACAGCGTAACGGTCTGTGTTCCCAACAGACTTTGAAGTCTTCGATCAAGGAAGCTTTTCAGTTCTAATACAAGAATGCGGTTGATTAGTAAAAAATGAAAGTGTTTACCAATATGCGATGCTATTGGACGATTAAAGTCCAGATGGGTATGTGCCCAGCTTAACAACTTGAACCGTGTGCTGTGCCGGTAAGGTTTTTTTGCGGCTGAAATATATCCTTCGCGACCGCTTTCCCTTGACGCATCGATCATGTCTTCGATGACAAGTAAATATCTATCGACAAGGTCATGGCGGAGAATGCCGCTTATTCGTTGATCAAACAAAAGCGACTTTTCTTGATTGGTTAAGGCCACCAGGCCAATGATCAGTCTATCGTTGTCGTTAATTTCGTGTTCATATGATTTGTCATCTGCGATGCGTGATAAGCGGTTGATATATTGTTCGGCTGTTTGCCGGGTCAATTTTGGATCCAGTTGAAAACGGCTGGCAAAACTATTTAGGCTGGATTGTACCGTTGACAGGGATTGAGTTAAGACTTGGACCCGAAAGGCGCGTTCGATCGGGGCGAGCTGGTCAAGTTTTAGCCATTTCATCAAGGCCGTTAATGTTGGCCCCTGTATCAATAGGGTAAATAGAGCAAAACCAGTGGCCTGGATTGCAATGAAGCGCTGTGTTTCACGATCTATCAATGGGTTTTCTGTGACGGACAAGGCAAGGGCAAGTGTAACAGCACCGCGTAGTCCCCCCCAGACAATGACCGTTTTTGTGGGGTTATCAACTGGTTGTGTGATTTTTAACGCTGTTAAAAATGGAAAAAACCCAAACAGGATCAAGGCCCTTGCAACCAGTGCCGCGATGACTGCGGTGAGAATAATCAATAGGTCGGCAAAAGCAAAATCCGATAACAGATCCGGCACAACAAGGGCGGCAAGAATAAAAACCAGACCGGTTGCCCACCATGCCAGTTGTTCTAAGGTTTCTTGAAAGAACTTGAAGGTTTCCGGTTCAAACCGGGGACGTGCCATGGCGCTGAGGACAAGGCCGCTGGTGACCACGGCGACAACACCGGATATCTCGATATAGTTCTTGGCCAGAATATAGATTACAAAAGGTAAGGCGACGGTAATTGTTAGCTGGGCAGAACGAAAAGAGCTAAGCCAAGAAATCAGAGAGATCGCTATGCGGCCACAGATTGTACCTGTGATTATCCCGCCAAGAAACGCAAACCCAAGTTGTTGGACGAGAAGACCGAATTCATAGCCACCCCCTGAAATAATAAGAGTTAGAAATGCACCAAAGGCGGCAATGGCCGTGGCATCATTTAAAAGGCTTTCGCCTTCGACCAATCGGGTCAGACGTTCAGGAGCACCGAGGTCTCGAAAAAGACTGATAACCGCGCTGGGGTCGGTTGTGGCAACAATGGCCCCGAACAAAAGGCAGACCACAAGTGGCGCGCTGGATACCAGGGATACAGCGCCGCCGATTAAGGCTATAGCGACAAAAACGCCCAAAACGGCAAGGAAGATAACGGGGACAGTATCTTTTGCCAGCCGCCTGACATCAATGGTGATCGCCCCTTGAAAGAGCAAGATCGGCAGTAAAACATCCAAAAAAGTTGCCGATGAGACCGGGATGTTGACGACCAGTGCGGCGACTTCGTTAAACTGATCCGTCAGGCGAGTGTGGAGAAGCCAGCTTGCGCCAGAGGCAATAATGACACCGATAAAACCTAGTACCACGGTAAAGGGCAAACCTGTTCTTCTGGCCAACGGCTGGGTACAGGCGATGACGATAAGAAGGGCTGAAATGGTTAGGACAATATCTGAAACTGGCAAGCGCTGTTATCCGTGACGTTAGGCATTTGTATTTTCTAAAGTAACTATATATGTCGCTTTACAATTTGCCCCAAGTTTTTCTGCAAATAATCAACAAACAAGTGCATTTTTATTTGGTTGACACAGCTATTGGGGACAAACGAGGGGAGTTTTCCAAGCCTTGGGTTGGGCTGAGGTAACCTTTAAGCGGACTCCAACTCTCTTAACCAGAACTTACCCAAACCTTTGTCTCGTCTCAACCAACCCTCAAATTGATGCAGGATCAACGTATCTTTCGACAGGAAAGTCCAATGTAATCTGTGTGCCCTTTCCGACTTTACTTGTCAGCGACAGCGTTCCGTCGTGCAGTTCTGTCAGCATCTTGCTGAGGGAAAGGCCCAGACCAGTTCCTTCGTGTGCCGTACGGGCATTAATGCGGGCTTGGCCAAAGGGGGCAAGTACGATCGGGATATCGTTTTCTTCAATACCGCAGCCTGTATCATTGATGATCAGTTTGATACTGTGATCACTGTTCTTCTTAAGATCGAGAAGAACTTTACCGTCACTCGGGGTGAATTTTACGGCATTGGTAAGCAGGTTGAGCAGGATCTGACGCATGATGCGTTCATCCCCGCGAAAATAAACTTTTTCTTTGGGGGCTGTTACTTCGATATTCAGGGCCGCAGCATCGGGCCGCCCTCGGATGATTTGCATACAGGCCGAAATGGTATCTTTCAGATCCAGTACATCTTCATTCAGCTCAAACTTCCCTGATTCAACTTTGGATATATCCAGAACGTCGTTGATCAAATTAAGAAGGTGTTCGCCGGAATGGTGGACGTCATTGATGTATTCCCGATATCTGGGGTGTCCAAGATCACCAAGCAATTCATCTCGCATGACTTGGGTAAAGCCAAGGATGGAATTCAATGGTGTTCGCAATTCATGGCTCATGTGTGCCAAGAATTCAGACTTGGTATTGTTGGCAATGTGGGCTTCGTCTCTTGCCCGCATCAAGGCGAACTCTGCTTCTTTAATATCGGTAATGTCTTTTTGTATACTGACGATATAGCCGTCTTCGGTGACACGATCACTTAAAAGAAGATACCGCCCATCCCGAAGCTTCACGACCGTTGATTTTGGCGGTCCTTTATCAAGATCCGTCCGTCGATTTATATAGTCCTGTTCATCGCCTTCGATAACATTGACGGTGCCTCTTTCTATGTCCAGCTTACCAAGATCGTAACCTACGACCCCCTGTTTTGCTTCGTCGTCGCTGTAGCCATAAAATTCTTTAAACTTGCTGTTGCAAATGACTAGAATCCCATTGGGGTCGTAGAGGACAAAACCTTCGCTCATTGCCTCCAGCGCGTCGACCAGCATTTTTCGGGAAGATACCGCCGAATTTTTAACTTTTATTTCTTCGGTAATGTCATACCCGCAAAACAAGAGGTAGTTTTTATTCTTAAGAACAACGGATTGAATAGATACTGAAAAATCATGCAATGAACCGTCTTTGCCCCTTAGACATGCATGAAAGCGGCTCACAGGCTTATCAGTTTTTATACGTCGGATCATCTCGGCCCGTTTTTCCGGCCCTAACCAGATATTAAGCTCCTGAGATGTTCGCCCCACGACCTCTTCCCTTTTGTACTTCAGGGTTTTAAGCCAGGCATCACTAATGGCGTGGATTAGACCAGTTTGGGGATCGGTGATGACAAAATAAGTCCCTGAAGCAGAGAAAATGGCTTCCAGAAGTTCTGCTGAATCAAGCTTGAAGTCCGTGAATAAAAATTCCGGGGTTGGCAATTCTCGTCCTCTTATAGCAACAAACTTTTTAAAGCTCTGTTCTTGATTGATTTATTTTGAAGAGCTTGTGTTTAAATAAGAAAATAAAACGTAGCAGAAGTTACAAGGGGAACGCAAATAATTGCGCTCCCCTTGTTGGATTAAAATTAAATATTTTGTACTTGATTTCAACCTATGAAGGTGCGGGATCTGTTCTGAATAACCCCAACTTGTATCCTGTTCGTGTTGCATTGTGGGAAAGTATGAACAGGGTCAGAATTGTCATGAGAATTTCAGTCACAGGCCCGACATACCAGATCCCCACTTCGCCAAAATACAAGGGAAGCACAAAGGTTAGCGGAATAGAGAAAAAGTAGGTTCTCGTCAGGCTGATAAGGGCAGATCTTTTTGCGTCCCCAATAGCTTGGAAAAAACCGGATAGAATCAAGCTGGGCCCGAACGCGAAATAAAACAGGGTGATTAGCGGTAGTATACGTGCTGTTTCGGCAATAATTTTGGGGTCATCGACAAATATTGATCCCAAAGGCCCTGCCATGAAATGGAAAACCAGTTGTAATGACAGGCAGTAGCTGAATGCTGTGACGATTGCAATTTTCAGACTGTTGTTGACGCGTGGGAATATTTGCGCGCCCTGGTTGTTCCCGGCAATGGTTTGAAAACCAAGGTTCAAGCCAAGTAATGGTAGGAAGCTGAATGTGAGGATACGTGTTGTGATGCCATAAGCCGTAACAGTGGCTTCGTAATTGCTGCCGCCCCACTTTTGAAGCGAATAAAATACCGCGCCGGATGACAAGGAAATTCCTAGATAGGAAAGGCTTTGCGGGGCACCCAAGGCAAGGAAGTCGCGCCAAAAGGATGTAATTCTTTCGACGGGTGAAAATATAAGGGAAATAGCTGATGATGTGTTGTAGCGATAAAGAATAACCGCGATCAATGAAAGCGTTTGCGCGAGCAAGGTGCCATAAGCAGAGCCAGCGACCCCCAGATCCATTTGGACAATAAGCAGGTAGTTAAACAGCACATTTAACAAGGTCGAGAGAACCGAGATAAAGGTCATGAAGCCGAGTTTGCCTTCGCACCTGAAAGCATCGACACTGATGGTTAGGATAAAGATGAGCGGGGATCCATAAATAAGAATGGATATATAGGTATACCCCATCGCGCTTAATGTCTCAGACCCCTTGGTGACCCACTGGATCATCTGATCGCCGCCAAAGCTAAAAATGGCGATAAGAATAAGACAGACAACCCCGGAAAGCATATAGGCGCTGGTAAAAGCTGTGCTGGCTTTGCCAAATTCTCTGGCCCCCAGTAGACGGGCAAGGACAGAGGAGAAACCACCTGATACCCATGTTGATAGTGCGACAATGAGCATGAAAACGGGGAACATCATGGTGACTGCTGTCAGGGCGTCGGCCCCCACAAATTCACCGAGAAAATAAGCGTCGACCACTGTAAAGAGGCCGTTAACCAGCATGACCAGAATAATTGGGGTTGCTGTTTTAACGAATAAAAGAGGCAAAGAACCAGAGAGAAAGAAATTTTTCTGGGGTTGAGAAGCGTTGCTCACAGGGAAATCCTTTGAGGAATAGAATATTTATAATCGGTGAAGCTTTACATATAGAAAACAAGGGTTTGCGTATTGCTAATTATACCCAATTTGACAGGTATGTTTTGATCAGAATTGCTTTCATGGGACGATTTCCGAAGATCAAAAGGCATGCATAAATTTGAGTATGTGTATTGATTAACATTATTTGAGAATGTTTGGCACATATTATTTGATTTTAAGTGTCAAATAATAAATTTTTAAATTTTAAGTTATATCAGAGGTTTATTTGTAATTAAAATAGTTCGGATTAGAAAAAAATCCTATTTTTATTAACGCTATATTCTATTTATTTTATTAATAGTAAATTGCAAAATCTTAGATATTTTTTGTTGAATCTTATTGTTTGTGCAAGGTCGCTCTCTTCTAGCTATTTATAGGTGGGTATACTAGTCTTTATTTAAAAAAATGAAGCTCAGTACATTATTTATAAAAGCAACTAATAAAATTGAACTGAATCAATGGGAGGACTAACAAGTGAACAATAAGATCAATAAAGACCTGTCACCAAAGGGAAAAACATCTGATACCCAAAATACTTCAACCCGGCGTTCCTTTTTAAAGTTTGCGGGCACCACGGCTGCTGTTGCGGGTGGGGCTACGCTATCAGCACCTTTTATCAGCGATGCGAATGCAGCCGCTGGACACAAGTGGAAAGTACAATCCACTTGGGATGCGGGGACGACTGGTTACACCTTGTTTGAAGAGTGGTGTAAGAGTTTTGAAGAACGTTCTGGTGGTGAATTATCTATTAAGCCTTTTGCTGCAAAATCTGTCGCTGCAGATAATAATGCCTTGTTTGATTCAGTTCGTAACGGGGTTCTACAGGGAATGAACCCCTTTACGCTCTATTGGGCAGGGAAAATCCCGGCCTCTGTTTTCTTATCCTCTTATCCTGTTGGTCCAGACCAACCCGCACAGTGGGACACGATGTTCTATGGATTGGGGATGTTGGAAAAGGCAAGAGAGATCTATGCCAAGTTTGGTTTGGTCTATGTCGGGCCTATTCAACATGACGCAAATATTATTCATTCTAAAGTGCCTGTCAGTAGTGTCGAAGATTTCAAGGGGCTGAAGCTAAGGGTTCCCGGTGGCATGGTTTCAGAAGTGTTCCAGTCTTTTGGGGCTAGCACTGTAAGCTTACCAGGGTCTGATATCTTCCCGGCGCTGGAAAAAGGTACAATTGATGCGGCTGATTATGTCGGGCCTGCGGTCAACTGGGATCTAGGTTTTGGGCAGGTTACAAAACATATCCTGTTTGGCCCTCCGGGATTGATGTCTGTTTATCAGCCCGTTGACTTGATGGATTTGACTGTTAATAAACGGGCTTGGGACAAGCTTTCTCCTGCCATGCAACAGTTTGTAGAAGATCAGGTTAAAACCTATTCCCTTGATCATTATGTTTCTATCCAAAAACGTAATGTAGAGGCTCTAAAGAAATTCACAGACAGTGGCAGTTCTGTGTCTCGTATGGGACAGGCCGATCTGGACAAATTCCGTCAAGCAGCGATCCCGATTTGGTATAAGTGGGCGAAAAAAGATGCTGATGCATCTGCTGTGTTCAAGATTCAGCTCGATTATATGATGAACGGTATTATGGGGTATATTTCTCCCTCTGATATTAAAGGGCAGAGCCTGTAATCTTAATTTAAGTTTGTCATCCTTGCTGACAATGCAGACGACAGAATAGTTGGTTCTGAAGGGCCAACTATTCTGTTCGTTCGCACAGGCATGATTATCAGCTCGTCATTTTATCAGAAGTATTTGGGAGGTACCCATGACGGACGGACCAGATTTTGGTTTCGTGTTGCCGCATTGGCTTTACTGGACGTGGTTGGCTGTAATGCCGCTGGTCTTGATTTACTGGGCAAATGTACAGGAAAAGCACAAAGGAAAACCACGACAAGACACAGATGGAGTTAGTCTTCCTCAGGACGAGGCGGGGGTCATTCAGTATAAAGAAAATGCTTTTACCCGTACTATAGATAAAATCAGCGTTGCCTCGGGATATCTTTGTGCTTTTTGGACTGTGAACGCGGTCATTGCGTATTTTTACGAAGTTATTATGCGCTATCTTTTTAACATGCCGACCATCTGGGTGCATGAAGCCAGCTTTCTTTTATTTGGCATGCAATATCTGATATCTGGCGCATTTACGTTGAAAGAAGAGGGGCATGTCCGGGTGGATGTTCTTTATATCAAGCTTCCATTGAGAGGGCGTGTCGGGATGGATATTTTCACATCCGTCTTTTTCTTTGTTTTTATCCTTGCACTGGTTGGTACGTCAGCGACGTTCTTTGAACAGTCTTATCAAATGAATGAAACAACCGTTGAAACATGGGCAATCCAGTATTGGCCTGTGAAAGCAATGATGTTGTTGGGTGGGGTACTGATTTTATTTGCTGGTATCGCTAAACTGACAAAAGACATCATGACCTTTCGCTCATTAGGGCAGGGAGGGCAGCTTAATGGCTGATGTTAACGGTATTTCTTCACAGCAAAATAAAATGGGTGCACCTTCGCCACTTAACAATTCAATCGGGCGCTATGGCACCATATTTATGGTGGTTTCAACCCTTGCGGCGTTCTGTGTATTAGGTGTGGAGCTCGTTAATATTCTCTTCTTTGATCCTTATGAAGATGAATATTTCCTTTTCCGTTCTGCGGGAATTTTGGCTGATACGGATATCAGCACACTAACCTACATTATGTTTGGCAGTCTGTTTGTTCTGTTGATGATGGGGCTGCCTTTGGCCTTTGTTACCGGGGGTCTTGGGGTTGTTTTTGTATATCTGGTTGGTGATCAGATCATGCTGAACATTATCCCGTCACGTATTTTCCCCATGATGACGAACTCTGATTTGGCGGCAATACCCTTGTTCATCTTCATGGCTTCGATGCTAGAACGTGCCGGCTTGATCGAAGAGATGTTCGATGTTGTCTATAAGTGGATGGGCGGGCTTAATGGTGGGTTGGCTGCTGCAACCATTCTTGCGTCGACAATATTGGCCGCGATGGTTGGGGTCATTGGTGCTGCGGTTGTTACAATGGGTATCATTGCCCTGCCTGCGATGCTTAAAAGGAATTATGATCCTGAAATTGCCTTGGGGTCTATTATGGCCGGTGGGACGCTGGGTATTCTAATCCCGCCATCTATTCTGGCTATTCTCTATGCGGTTGTTGCTCAGCAATCTGTGGGAGAACTCTATCTCGGTGCGTTGGCTCCTGGCTTGTTATTGTCCGGCCTTTATATTGGCTATGTCTTGCTTCGATCTTATTTGAAGCCAGATTTGGGGCGCGCAATACCCGAGAACGAAAGGTTAAGCCTGTCTGAAAAAATGCGTCTGTTGTTAAAGCTGGTCGCGCCGTTATCACTTATTGTTGTTGTTCTGGGACTTTTGTTTGCTGGAATTGCAACCCCTGTAGAGGCTGCAGGTATTGGATCTTTCGGGGCTATAATCGTTGCGATTATGCATGGTCGCTTTGATCTGATTGCTTTGAGAGAAGCATCAGTGACAACTGTTAAAGCCTCGGCAATGGTTCTCTGGATTATTTTTGGAGCTTCTATCTTTGTCGGGTTTTATATCCTTCAAGGAGGTCAGGCGTTTATCAATGATGCAATTTTAGGGTCGGGCTTATCCCCTTATGGCATTCTATTTGTAATGATGGTGCTTTTGGTCATCTTGGGGATGTTTTTGGACTGGGTTGGTATTCTATTACTCGCGGTTCCGATTTTTGTGCCTATCATCAAAAGTTTGACCTTTGATGGTCTGTTTGGGTTTCCTGCTGTCGAGGGAGACAAGGTCGCGTTGTGGTTTGGGGTTCTGTATCTGATTAATATGCAGATGTCCTTTTTAAGTCCCCCGTTTGGCTATGCCTTGTTTTATATAAAAGGTGTTGCGCCAAAAGAAATATCAATGGCGACAATCTTTAGATCATCGCTTGCTTTCCTTGCTTTACAGGTTGTGGGGCTGGTGCTGTGTATCCTGTTCCCGGCAATTGTGACGTGGTTGCCAGAATTAGTTTACGGATAATCTGGCTGGTTTTCATGTGCTGAGAGGCGTTTCTCTCAGTACATGGAGCCAAAGTTCATGGATTTGTACGGTATTGGATTAGGACTAATTTCTATGGCAAATCTACAGATCGGCGATGGGGCCGTAAAAATCGATTGGAAAATCAGCCTGATTGCGTCCTTCGACATTAAAGGGTGATTTTACCCGCCCTTTGAAGAGTGTCAGGATAATGTTTTGCCAGCTTTCAACCGGGTCCTCATTGTCTTGTTGACACAGATATTCAAACCAGCGTTTACCCTTGGCAACATGGGTGATCTCATCGTCATATATGACCTGTAGGCGGCCCGCACTTTCATAATCTTTGACGAGCTTAAGCTTGTCGATCATGTCGGGTGTGACATCAATTCCGCGGGCTTCCAGTACCATGGGAACAACGGCCAAGCGGGCTTTGAGGTTGTGTTCTGTGACTTCTGCACCTTGCCATAACCCGGCATGGGCAGGTAACGCCCCATAATGGGACCCCAGTTGGTCAAGTCTTTCACAAAGCAACAGATGATGCCGTGCTTCATCGTCTGCGACGGAAACCCAATCATCGTAAAAGCCTTTGGGCATTTCCGTCGAGGCAAAGCGAACGATGATATCCCAACACAAGTTTATCGCATGAAGCTCTATATGTGTCAGGGCGTGAAGTAGGGCGACACGACCTTCTACTTCGGGGGTAATCTTTCTTCTGGGAACCTCTTGCGGAGGGACAAGGATGGGGGCTTCTTCTCGCGCGGGCTCTTTTGGAATCTCGGCGTTACCGATATTTTTGATGTCACCTTGTTGCCAAGCTAAGGCAAAGCGACGACTAAGTTTTGCCTTTTCGATGGAATTGGCTGTCGTTAAGGCAATACGGGCTGCTTCTGAGAGTGTGGTGGGGATATTAGCCATCAGGTACCTGCTATGTTTACGACATTGTTTGCAGGGAAAATGGCAGAAAAACATTGGATAGACAAATCGTTGAAAGCAAAAAATGACCTTTGCTTTATGAGGCTTGGCTGTGGCTTGTTCTAGTCTGATGAGAACTCTCTCATTAACGCTATTGTAAGAGAGTTAGATCACCCTTCACGTAATCGAGTGATCGTGTAATCTATTGGTTATGTAATTATTGGGGCAGGCAATCAGGGGGATGTGCGTATGAAGATGTCGTTGACAATATATACAGTCTTATTGAGTTCAGTTATGGGAGTTTCAGGTCTGACCACGCCTGTCTTCGCAGAAGGATTAGTCGCCCATAAGCTGTTTGATGCTATCGTCGAAGCAGCTCCGGAAATGACAGCAGCCAATTCTCGAACCTCTGGAGCTGCAATTTCTGTCGCTTACAAAGGTGAACGCCCGACCAAAGAAGGTTTTTTGTATGAACAATACAAAGACTGGCAGGCAAACGCGGAGACATTTGTTACCGAAGATGGGGAGCTGAGAACCATTTGTTCTATCCGCACCGGTGGGGACGGCGATGATTCTATTACTGTCTCTATATCCGACGGGGATGCTTTGCCCCCTAATGCGATGCCCTATGTGGAATATCAAGAAGCTACGGCACGGGGATACCCAACGTATCTTCAAAAAAATCAGATTGTTCTTTGGGTCATTAACAGTGGGGACACGAACCGCAGTTATGAATCCTCAGCTTACGTTGGCATAGATGAAGAGGGAATTCCCTATGCAAATGTCAGTGGAAATGGGCAAGAACAAGATATTTTACGCGGATTTGCCAAGGGAGACAAAGTGGTCTTGCTGGATGACTATTCTGGAGGTGATTTGTACGTTGGTTCCCTGAGCGGGTTTTCTGCGGCCTATCGTAAAATGGCAGCTTGGTGTGGGTTTTCTCCAGATAGCGTTTTAAAATAACACTATAAATTTCCCTCAATAAGATGTAGGCGATTTATTGACACCCTTATCTTATTGGGGGGAATGATATTTGATCTGCTAATAAGCCAACTCTTCCAAGGCTGCTTTGACTTCCGCGACGTGGTTTTTCACCTTTACCTTACGCCAGATTTTCTGCACGACACCTTGAGCATCAATCAAAAAAGTTGCGCGTTCGATACCCATGTATTCTCGACCATAGAGTTTCTTCAGAACCCATACGCCGTAAGCTTCACAAATTTCTCCGTCGAGATCTGCGACAAGATCAAAGTTCAAGGTATTTTTGGCAATAAAGTTATCGTGGCGTTTGATGCTATCCTTTGAAACACCAATGACCTTTGCGTTCAGTTTTGCAAAATCGGACTGCGCATCGCGAAAATCACACGCCTCTGTGGTGCAGCCAGGGGTGGAATCTTTGGGATAGAAATAAAGAACAACAGCCTGACCTTTGAGCAAGCTAAGCGTTAGTTCGCCATTACCTTGAATAGGAGCGGTAAAATCTGGGGCAATATCGCCAATTTCGAGCGTCATACTGGTGATCCTTTTAAATTATGTTGTGTGATGATTATCGTCTGTATTCCATCATGACAAGGTTTGCTCTTTCAAGTTGAGTGATTATGAAACAGGTTTAGTTGCTCATGCTTGTGCTGCTCTTTCAGCTATCGTCTGCTTATAAATTCTCGAGACATGGTCTTTTGTCTGAAAGTATCGTTCTTTCAGTTCTGGGAATCCGGGCTCGTTACAGGCTTTTGCCAGGCGGAATAAAACTTCGGAGGGTGTTTTATCTTCGTTCAGATATTCGCCTGTGGTCAAGCGGAACAGGTTTTGCAGTTGATGGTATAGGTCAAAGGCATCACATAGGTCGGATGTGTCAGCAGAGTTGATAAAACCGGCCTTGCCCAAGCGTTTGAAAGCTTGTTTGGTGTTCGTGTCCAATACAGATGGATCAGCATGAGCATATCTTAATTGCAGATATTGTGACAGAAACTCGAGATCAATTAGTCCGCCTTCGACGAGTTTGATATCCCATTGGCTTTTCGCTGGTTTTTCTTTGGCGATACGTTGACGCATGTTGGCAATGTCATCGACCAATTTTTGTGGGTCTCTTTCAGTGCAGAGTATTGATTTGATGACGTTGTTGATCTGATCACAAAACACTTGATTGTGTCCAACGGATCGGGCGCGGGTCAGGGCCATATGTTCCCATGTCCAAGCTTCGTTCCGTTGGTATTTCTCAAAAGCTTCTAGCGATAAAGCCAACGGTCCAGAACCGCCAGAAGGGCGTAAGCGCATATCGATTTCATACAGACGCCCCTCGGGTGTCATGACGTTCAAAGAGTTAGTAAAGCGCTGGGTCAGGCGGGCAAAGTATTGTGTTGGATCAAGCGGACGGTCCCCGTTAGAATGGCTATCTTTTTCTTTAAGATTATAGAGGCTAATCAGATCTAGGTCTGATGTGACGGTCATTTCCTGCGAACCAAGTTTACCCATGGCCAGAATGGCAAAATTGCTTTTGGGTATTTCGCCGTGCCTTTTTTGCAGTTCGCTTTGGACGTGCGGCAGTAACGACGTAATACTGGTTTCGGCAATGTTGGAAAGGTCTTTACTGGAACGTTCGATGGAACAAGTTGTTCTGAGAATCTGAAGTCCGATACGGAACTTTTGATCATTTGCCCATCGACGGGTCTCATCGAGAATGTCTTGAAAATCCCTAGCCTCTTCCAATAAATGTTCCAGTTGATTTTGTAAGTCAGGTAATTCTGGTAAGGGAGCAAAAAAATCGTCGCTTAAAACGGCTTCCAACAGGGCAGGGGAATTGCTGAGACGATCTGCGAGAGCAGGGGCAGACCCCATGATTTCTGCTAATAGATCCAGTAGATTGGGATTTGTTTGCAGCATAGAGAAAAGCTGAACCCCGGTTGGCAGACCAGACAAGAAGTCATCAAACTTGTTTAAAGCGGTATCCGGTGCCGAAGATTTTCCAAATGCTTCTAACAGAACCGGAACAATTTCCGTGATCAATCGTCGAGAACGTTCGGATCGTACAGCCCGATATTTTCCCTGTTTCCACTTTGTGATGATTTGAAAAACACGCACGCCATCTTGAAAGCCGATATTTTCCAATTCTGTAAGTAACACTGGTGTTGCTTCTTGTCCTGTAAAGACCAGATTTTTTGTGGTGTCGTGCTGGGTATGATCTTCTTCAAACAGAGCTGCGTAATAATTTTCGACGACATGAAGGTGATTTGATAATTCTTCGCTGAATTCATCTGCATTATCGTACCCCAAGAAAGCAGCGATATCAGCTAGTTCTTCGTCTGTATCTGGTAAAAATTGGGTTTGTTGGTCATCTACCATCTGTAACCTATTTTCGACACGGCGTAGAAACCAGTAAGCTTCAGTCATATCTTGAAGCACTTTAAGCGAAATCAGATGGGCTTTGTGAAGTTGTTCCAAAGCGAACACTGTTGATTTGCTTCGTAAATCCTGATTGCGGCCCCCCCAAATAAGCTGTTGGGTCTGCGCAAAAAACTCTATTTCGCGAATACCACCCCGGCCAAGTTTGATGTTGTGCCCTTTGATCGCAATTTTGCTGCCCCCTTTGTGGGCATAAATTTGCCTTTTGATCGCGTGGATATCGTTGATGGCAGCAAAGTCGAGGTGCTTGCGCCAGACAAAGGGTTTGATTTCATTGATAAAGCGCTGACCGAGTTCTTCATCTCCGGCGATAGGGTTGGCCTTGATCATGGCGCAACGTTCCCAATTGAGGCCTGTCGTTTCATAGTAGGTCATAGCAGCATTGAACGAGAGGGCCAAAGGCGTAGCGCTGGGGTCTGGTCTGAGACGAAGGTCGGTTCGGAAAACATAGCCGTCTTTGGTTCGATCATCCAGACAACGCACCAAATCCCTCGTCATTCGCACCATTCCTTCTTGTACGCCGCGATGGTGAAGATAGCTGATTTTTTCGGGATCATAGAGGATGATGAGGTCAATATCTGACGAATAGTTTAGCTCCCAAGCGCCCAACTTTCCCATGGCCATGACAACATACCCACAATCGTCTTCGGGTAGGTCAGTATTTTTAAGTTCAATTTGTCCGCGTTCGTGCAGTTCCAACAACAAATGGGAAATTGCGGTTGAAATGGCTGTCGATGCAAAGCCGGTAAGTTCCTCTACAACACGCCGATCGGTCCATTGTCCTGTGATATCTGCGAACCCAATGGCTAACGATGCTCTTTTTTTTGCCCGACGGAGTTCCCCCATAACCTGTTGACGGTCCGTCGAAATTGCCACTTTCTGTAAAAGGTCGTGATGAATAGTTGTCAGACTTTTTTCAGGTCCCTGCTTTAAAAGCTGGCAGAGGAATTCCATATCTCCCAGAAGGCAATCGGAAAGATAAGGGCTGTTTGAGAAGATAGCTGCAAGCAGCGATTTCACTTTCGGAATCTCTTGGAAGTGGATAAGATCCTGCTTTAAATCAGAATTTTCGATGCGCTCGATACGTTCATTCCAGTTAGAGAAGCCGCGTTCGGCCCTGTTGGAACAGGATATTTTGGGTAAAGTTTCTTCGGAATAGGAAAATGAAAGTATCATGAGCGCCGCTAGCTTGTTTCGAGTACAGTGCAAAGGCTGTAGAAAATGGTCAAAAGTAACCGTTCGTAAATATATGCCCTATTCTAATCGCCTGACAACTGTTGTGCTTGTGCGGAGCTCTTTCGACGTATGATTCGTAAAACATCTGTAGTTATTCTGGAAATTATCGCGGCCTTGCTTGTGCTGTCTGCTGTTTTGGCGGGTATTGCCATTTGGCGTCTTTCTTCCGGCCCTGTGCAGCTTGATTTCCTAACCCCTTATGTGGAAGAGGCCTTTGACGACCCTGACCGGGAAATACGGCTGGATGTGGATACAACAGTCCTTGTTTGGCTGCCAAAAGAACGGGCGATTGCAATTCAAGTTGCAAATGTCCGGCTTTTGGATGGTTCTGCGCGTATTATAGCGGCTATTCCTTTGATGGGTGTAGATTTGGACGCTGGTGCTTTGGTTCGTGGAAACGTCGTACCCACTGGGGTTGATATTATTGGACCAGAACTAAAGCTTGTTCGGGCTGAAGATGGTCATTTTGAAATAGATGATGCTCTGGATAATGATGAGGATGAAACCGGACAAAGTTTCGGGGACGCCCTGCCGGAAATTTTAGACAATCTAATGGCAGAACGCGAGGCTGGGCACCCGCTGGCCTATTTCAATCAGTTGCAGATTGTTGGCGCAAAAATGCAGATTGATGATCGCAAGCTGGGCATGATCTTTGACGTTCCCTATGCGAATATCAGTATTCGTCGCGACAAGCTGGGTTTGCAGGGGGATATTGATTTAACCGTTGATATTGCCGACGAAGAAGCGATTTTAAATGGCGCTTTTGTTTATGATAGCGAGCTTCAGGTTGTTGATCTTGCCTTTCAAATAGCTGGGATCAATCCTCCGACTTTGGCGCAACTGGATCCGGCTCTTGCGGGATTGGAAACCTTTGAGATACCTCTCGCAGCCTCTGTTGCGACGTCTGTGAATGTACAGGGTGAGTTTGGGCGGAGCCGATTTGAAGTTTCTGGCGGGAGTGGAACAATTGAAATTCCCGACCTTAAAGTACCGCCGCTTCCTGTTCAGGGGCTTTTCCTGAAAGGGAGCTATAGCCGCAGTAATCAAAAACTTACTGTTGATAATGCCGCGATCAATTTTGGACCGGAAGGGGAAAAAGGACCGCAGCTTTCCGTGGCCGGTTCCGTTTCAGGATTAGACGGCGATATGCAGGTTCTTGCTGGTGTTAAGGCCGTCGAAGTTCCTATTGATGATCTTGCCCTCTACTGGCCAGAGCCTATGGCGACCGATGCCCGGGAATGGATTACGGATAATATCAAAACGGGCATTGCCGAAGAAGCTGTTGTCAAAGCGGTTTTGGATATTCCTGCGGGGGATTTTGAACAGGCCAAGTTGGTGTCACTGGACGGCAGCATGAAGTATCGCGGCCTGGATGTGCACTATCTACGGCCTTTGCCGCCTGTCAAAGATGTTTCTGGTACAGCTAAGATACGTGCCGATGGGTTGTCTCTGTTTACCGAAGGCGGCAAGCTGGAAGATATGTCGGTGCTGCCGTCGACCATTGAAATAACCGGGCTGGATATTGAAGAAGAGCATATTGCCATTCAAACCGCAGTTGAAGGACCTGTAAACACGGCATTGTCCATTCTGAATAGCGAGAACCTGCGGCTCATTGATGAACTGGGCATCAAGCCGGAGGAGACAAGTGGTAAGGCGGCTGTTGCCGTTGATTTTGCGTTTCTACTGTTAAAAGATCTTAAGTTTAAAGATATGTCCATTGATGCCTCGGCAGAGATCAAAGAAGCACGGATCGGTAAGATTTATAACGGACACGATGCAACAGATGGTGACTTGCAGCTCAATGTTACCAGAGAAGGAATGCACGTCACGGGGCCACTTTTATTAGCTGACATTCCGATGACCGTGGACTGGAAGGAACAGTTTGGCAGTGACGTTACGATCAGAACAAACCTGAAAGCAGATATTCCGAGTATTGAACCAGATGGCCTGTCAAAGCTGGGTATCCCTGTTTCTGATTATCTGGATGGCCCGGTTTCTCTATCTTTGGCGCTGGAAAACAAGGTCGATGATACAGGCGTTGTTCAGATCGCGGCGAATTTACAGGATGCCTTGTTGAAAATTGAAGACCTGAATTACTTCAAACAACCTGGGGATCCGGGGCAGATACAAGCCATTGTTTCGTTGAATGATGGTGAAGCCCAACACATTGACAGCTTTAATCTGGAAGCGAATGATTTCGCGGCAGAGGGTGAATTGTCTTTGATTGATGGCACGATTGCGAAAGCTGATCTTGATCAGTTCCAGTTGGGCAACTCTTTGCTAACAGATGTTCAGGCTGATCTATCATCTGATAAACCGTCGATTGTCATTGGTGGTGGCGTTTTGGATGCTGAATGGTTTATCGGTGACGATAGCAACGAAGAAGATGCCAAGGCCGATCCGCTTAAGTCAGAGAGCGGTGAGATTGAGGTTAAGGACGCCAACGTTGACGAAGAGGAAAAACAGACAGCGCCCATTAGCGTGATTGCAGAAAACCTTGATGCAATATACATGGCCGAAGATCGGTTTTTTCGTAATGCATCGCTGTGGCTTGATAAAGAACCCGAAGGCTGGAAACGTATGCAGTTTTCCGGCGAAATACCAAAAGAGCTTTGGTATGCAGAGGGGGCAAAAGCCAATCCGGAAACTGAAAACGTAAAGCGCACTTTCTCTATGGCCTATCAACCGCTTGAAGATGGGCGGCAGGGATTGAATATTACAGCCAATGATTTTGGTGCGATGTTACGGGCGCTTGATGTTCAAGATACTGTTCAGGGCGGTTCGCTTCAGGTTACAGGGATTGCCGAGAACTATCGCAGCGAAAGCCTTTTAACAGGCAATATTGAGGCGCGTGGTTTGCGACTGGTTAAGGCGCCAACGCTTGCAAAAATGCTGGCCTTTGCGTCTTTGACTGGGCCAGTCACAACATTGACGACCGAAGGTATTGCTTTTAATGAACTCAAAGGTGATTTTACGCTTCAGAACGGTTTACTGCGCAGTGATCTGATTAAGCTCTATTCGTCTTCTATTGGTCTGACGGCCAAGGGTGAAGTTGATACGAACAGAAAGCTTGTTGCGCTGAACGGCACGATCGTGCCTGCCTATACGATCAACCGTATTATTGGCGGTATTCCTATTTTGGGAGACATTCTGACCGGGGGGGACGGGCAGGGTATTGTTGCGTTTAATTATAGCCTGAAAGGTGATTTGGACGAGCCAGAGGTTTCGATTAATCCACTTTCAGGTCTGGCCCCTGGCTTTTTACGGAATATCTTTGGTAATGCGACACCAACGACAGAAAAGAAGCCCGAGAAGAAAAAAGAACCTTTAGATGGAACGAAGCCAGAAGACTAGGCCTTGTTTTGCTTAGATGACCTTGTCTTTGTTTAGATTAAATACCTCGGATTAGAAAAAAGACATTGGGCCAATAGGCAAAAAGGGCTGCTAAATTAGCAGCCCTTTAACGTTACCAAGTGGCAATTGTAAGCAATGATATATCTGCTTAAGCTGGTTTAACCAGAATATGTCTTTTCTTGCCTGCAGAGACTTTGATCGACCCTTCGTCGTTCAGATCTGACAGGCTAATAGAAAGACTGTCATCTTTGATTTGAACATCGTTTAAGCGTCCACCGCCGCCTTTGATGAGCTTGCGGGCTTCGCTGTTACTATTTGCCAGACCGATTTCCTTGAAAAGCAGGAAGGCAGGAATCCCTTCTTCCAAGCGTGGTTTTTCAATGTCATGGCTTGGCAGATCCGCACTCATACTACGCTCTTCAAAGGCTTTACGCGCTGTTTCCGCAGCAGCTTCAGCCGCTTCAAGCCCGTGACACAGACGTGTTGCTTCCGTGGCGAGTACTTTTTTCGCTTCGTTAATGTCTGCGCCCTGCATGGCTTCAAGCTTTTGAATTTCGGCTTCAGAAAGTTCCGTGAAAAGACGCAGGAAGCGACCGACATCGGCATCTTCGGTGTTACGCCAGTACTGCCAGAAATCATAGACCGACAGGCGTTCTTCGTTCAGCCATACTGCACCACCGACGGTTTTACCCATCTTGACGCCGGATGATGTGGTCAACAGCGGTGAGGTCAGGCCGTACACTTCATTCTGGCTGATACGGCGGGTTAGATCCACACCATTAACAATGTTGCCCCATTGGTCTGAGCCACCCATTTGTAGCAGACAATCCCGACGCTTGTTCAGTTCCATGAAGTCATAGGCTTGCAAGATCATGTAGTTGAATTCCAGGAACGACAGAGATTGTTCGCGGTCGAGACGCAGTTTTACAGAATCAAAACTCAACATCCGGTTGACCGAAAAATGAACGCCGTAATCACGGAGAAACTCAAGGTAATTTATGTTATCAAGCCAATCGGCATTGTTGACCATAACAGCATCTGTCGGGCCATCACCGAAAGTCAGGTACTTGGAAAATACCTTTTTGATACCATCCATATTGTGTTGAATTTCTTCTTCAGTAATCAGCTTACGGGCTTCGTCTTTAAAAGACGGGTCGCCAACTTTACTGGTGCCGCCGCCCATCAAAACGATTGGCTTGTGACCCGTTTTCTGGAGCCAGCGTAGTAACATGATCTGTATCAGACCGCCGACGTGCAGGGAATCTGCTGTGCAGTCAAAGCCGATATAGGCTGCAATTGGACCTTTTTCGAGTTTTGAATCTAGGGCGTCCATATCCGTGCATTGATGGATATAACCGCGTGCGCTCAGTTCACGAAGGAATTCTGAACGGAAATCGGTTTTTTGTGGCGCAGTCATTGTAACTCTCGCTTGTTTCGAAAAAGGTCATAAAAATAGTGGACAAGAGACAACGTGCCTCTTGCCGTAACCGCTGGGATTTACCACAATCATTTCCTAGAAACAATGGGCCAAACAATGGGCCCTGAAACAAGGGCTTTATAAACAACGGGCTGAAAGTCCATCAGATTACAAAGATAGGGTCGAATAAATGGGTACAGATAAATGGCTTCTGGGGTTGATGAGCGGGACGTCCATGGATGGTATTGATGCTGCCCTGATTAAAAGTGATGGACATAACGTAACAGAAACCGGGGCGACACTGAGTTACGACTACACCCCAGCGCAACGGACTTTGCTGGAAGGCGTTATGGGCGAGGGGAAGGATGTTCAGGATACCGAGGCGCAGATGACACGCTGGCATCATGACGCTGTGATGGCGCTCTTGGACAAAGCCAATCTGGCCCCGGATGACATAGAACTTATTGGTTTTCATGGGCAGACAACTTTTCATGATCCATCCCGGCGCATAACAATTCAGATCGGGGATGGTGATCTGCTTGCCAAGCTTTCTGGCATTCCGGTGATTAATGATTTTCGTAAAGCCGATGTAGCTGCGGGCGGTGAAGGTGCTCCTTTCGCGCCACTTTATCATCAGGCGTTAGCGCAGGAGTTAGAAAAGCCGCTTGTTGTATTGAATATTGGCGGGGTTTCCAATATCACGTATCTCGACCCGGATGGCACTGTACTGGCCTGTGATACTGGTCCGGGGAACGGTTTGATTGATGACTGGGTCCAAAAGCATTTTGGCCAATCAATGGACGAGGGCGGAAAGATCGCGGCCAAAGGCGCCGTGAATGCAACAGCTTTGAACACAATGCTCAACAATGGATTTTTTGATCAAGCCCCGCCAAAGTCACTGGATCGTTATGATTTTAATTTGGATGCCGTTCAAAAATTGAACCCAGAAGATGGCGCCGCGACCCTGACGGCATTCACTGCTGCTGTGAATGCAAAGATTGTGAGCTTCCTGCCGACGCGGCCTGAACGCTGGGTGGTAACAGGTGGTGGCCGACATAACCCCGTACTGATGGAGGCGTTACGATCAGCATTAGGTGTAACTGTCGATCCTGTGGAACGTGTCGGGTGGGATGGTGATGCTCTCGAAGCGCAAGCCTTTGCATTCCTCGCCAAACGCAGCCAGTTGAAACTACCGTTGTCTCTGCCAACAACAACAAAGGTTCCAAAGCCTTGCCTTGGTGGGGTGTTGCACGCGGCTTAAGAAGAGTGAGATGTGACCATTCAAAAAATGTCTGATTGTGACTACATAGCAGTTATATCATTTAATTCTTAATGGGGCGTTTGGGACAAGGCTTTTGATGATGCTGATGGTCATTGGATTGTTTTACAAAGTGAGAATTGGGTAATATAAACTTGTTTCCCTAGAGATAGTTAAATGGGGGTGTCCCATATGGTTTATATATGCCGCGGAGTTCTTCTAAGCTACTGAAGAATTTATACAGTCTTGTCGAGAGTACACAAAAAAAATCCAAGCTTGATCATTGGGATTTGGTGTCGTCAGTAACTTTGACCCTAAAAGATACACAAACCATTAAAGGTAATGAGTTATTTTTAATAGCTGAAAAGCTAGCTTTATCATTAACTGATATTTATCATCTCTTTTTAAAGAGCGGAAATATAGATGTTGAAGCTACACTCTCTCAATTGAAAAAGCTGTCGATGTATGAATCAAGTACATTTATTCAGTGTATAAATGAGCAAAACAAAAATTGTAAGACCACAATAGATTATCTGCTTGTTTTGGAAAATTTCCGTTCAGGGCTGGAACATTGCTTTCTTGAAAAGTGGCCAAAGCAGGCTAATTTTCTTAATGTTGGTGAAGATCGCCTTGATCGTGAGAGACTGTCATTATCAAAAGAGCTTGTAAGATTTTTCTACGAGTTAGAGATTTCATGCTTTCATGATTGTGCTTCTGAGAGAAATAAATTAGCGCAAATTTCCTTCAAAAAAGCGAAGCAAAATGCAGAGGAATATCAAATTCCGTTTGATGTTGATTTGATTTCGGCAAATATTGCCGGACTAGCATCAAGAACGTTCGCGGCTTCCATCGCCGAGTTTAGAGAAATTAAGCCTTTGATTGACGAGCATTTGCGGTGTGGGTCAATTTATAGCCATCGCTTTATTTTTGATTGGATTACTGAAGAAGGGCAGCACTATCCTGATTTCTTGAGGTGGATGGCTGTAGTTGAAAATTATAGAATAGTTACGCTTATCTATATGGATGATCAGCTCAAGAAACATATGTGATCTAAACATTACAATTAAAAAAGATCGCTGATTTCAGCGATCTTTTTTAAATGTTTTGTAATGATTGGATATATCTCAGCTCTTATTCTTCAACAGGGGCAACCAGACGTTGGCTGACGTAGTCTTGAATATGGCTGTCGATGATTTCCATTTCGTTTTCGAAATAGTGTCCGGCGGTTGGCTCAACGCGGTAATCTATAGCGATACCTTTTTGTGCGTTTAGCTTATCAACTAGTTTCGATGTTGCAGATTCCGGGACGACGTCATCGCGTTCGCCCTGAACAATCAGACCAGATGACGGGCAAGGCGCCAGAAAGCTGAAATCAAACATGTTTGCTGGTGGGGCGATAGAAATAAAACCGTCAATTTCTGGGCGACGCATCAAAAGTTGCATGCTGATCCAAGCCCCAAAAGAGAAACCGGAAACCCAGCATTGGCTTGAATTGGCATTCACAGACTGTAGCCAATCCAATGCGGATGCTGCATCAGACAGTTCGCCTTCGCCTTCGTCGAAAGTTCCCTGTGAACGACCAACGCCGCGGAAGTTAAAGCGCAGAACGGAAAAGCCCTGTGCCTTGAATGAGTTGAACATCGTGTAAACGATTTTATTGTTCATTGTACCGCCGTGCTGTGGATGCGGGTGAAGCATCAAGGCAATGGGCGCGTTTGGTGTTGGATTGTGAAAATAGCGTCCTTCGAGACGTCCTTCCGGACCGTTCAAAATAATATCAGGCATGCAGTCACAGTTCCCCTTCGTCGAATTTCGAGGCTTTATTTCAGCCGAGCACCTGTTTAGACTGACCAAAACATAAGCTTGTAAGCCAAGATGGACTGACTAAACACGATAGTTACACTTGACCCTGACGATCTTGATAATTATATCGCAGACAATGTGCAATGTGTTTTCAATGCATTGTATATAAGCCAGTGCTTGCCCTGAGCCAAATACCTTTTTCAATTAAAGTAAAAAGGTTCACAAGGAAACGAACCGATGTTCGACAGAATTAAGGCCGAAATTGACGCAACTATGTCTCGCGATCCCGCTGCGCGATCGCGTATGGAAGTGGTTTTGTGCTATCCCGGCTTTCAGGCCGTTACTCTCCATCGCCTGTCGAACAAGCTCTGGCGCAGTAATTGGCGCTTATTGGCGCGTTGTCTGTCGCATATCGGAAGAGTGATGACGGGAATTGAAATTCATCCCGGCGCGACAATTGGCAAAGGCTTCTTTATTGATCATGGCATGGGTGTGGTTATTGGGGAAACCTCTATCATTGGCGACAATGTGACGCTTTATCATGGCGTGACTTTGGGTGGTGTTGCCCCTAGTGTCGATTCTAACAGTCAGCGGGGCACAAAAAGGCATCCGACATTGGAATGTGGTGTGATCGTTGGATCAGGCGCACAGGTATTGGGGCCGATTACAGTCTCTAAATGCGCACGTATCGGTGCCAATGCTGTTGTGACCAAAGATGTTCCCAATTGCGCGACAGTTGTTGGCATTCCGGGTAAGGTCGTGAATACAAAAGAAGACAGACCTTCGACACCAACGTTCCCTGTTGTGGAAGATCAGCCCTTTGTTGCCTATGGTACCCCAACGTGGGATGTCCCCGATCCGGTGGCAAAGACGCTGGAAGGGCTATTGAACGAGGTCCAGTCGTTGAGAAGTCGATTGAATACCTTGGAAGGTCAGGACGATTATCAAAAAAATCTACTGACAAAAACGGCAGAGAATGACAAGAAAGATGACGTTGGGGATAAAACCTCTTCGTAAAATAATGGTAGTCTTACCTGCTGGGTAACGTCAGGATGATGCGCTACCAAAAAGCTATTGACCAAAAGTGACTGGATAGTTTCGGAAGAAAGCTATCCATAATGGTAGGAGAGTAAGGCCGTGAAACTGAGCACAAAAGGTCGTTATGCTGTAATGGCAATGGTTGATTTGGCTCTTTATGCCAATGAGCGCCCGGTGTCCCTTGCAGAGATTGCGGACAGACAGGAAATCTCGCTTTCTTATCTTGAACAGCTATTCGCAAAACTTAGGCGCGAAAAGCTTGTTATGTCTATACGTGGTCCCGGCGGCGGCTATCGCATGGCTAAGGATGCAAAAGATACCGATATTGCCGAAATTTTCAAAGCAGTTGAAGAACCGATAAGGGCAACGACCTGTAATCCAATGTCTCCCGATGGGTGCCGCAGCGATAAAAGCAGATGTGTTACGCATGATTTGTGGCAAGGCCTTTCCAATCATATCTATCGTTACCTTCATGGTGTGTCGATAGCTGATGTGATTGAGAGACGGATTGATCCCGGGGCAGATATGTTTATGACGTTTGATCCCAATGACGGTGTCGCAGCCCAATAAGCGAGCTTAGTTAAAAGATACGAGTCTTTTGTGTCAAAGGCATACTGTCAGGCCAAAATCCCTAACCAAAACCATATGGGCTTATTAAAGCTTTGTTTATTTGCTTAAGCCCTGTTTATTTGTTTAAGCCCTGTTTATTTGTTTAAGAATGTGATGTCTCTTTATGATCAGCCCGATTTATCTGGATTATAATGCAACCGCACCTGTTCGCCCCGAAGCCATTGATGCTGTGACAGCGGCGATGAAGCAAACGGGCAATCCGTCATCTATTCATGCCTATGGTCGATCTGCGCGTCGATTGGTCGAAGACGCCCGTGCGGAAATTGCATCCCTAATGGGCACAAAACCTGCCCGGATTGTTTTTACGTCCGGTGGTACGGAAGCCAATAACCTGGCATTACGCGGGGCGGAAAGATCCCGCGTTTTGATTTCTTCCATCGAACACGATTCCGTTTTGCAGGTCCATGAAGGTGCGATCAGAGTTCCCGTAGATCAGCATGGTCGAATTGATTTGAAAGCACTTGAAGAATTATTGGCTGTTGATCCTGAAAATACGTTGGTTTCTGTGATGATGGCGAACAATGAAACCGGTGTTTTGCAACCCGTGAAAGAGATCGTATCTCTTGCGCATTCAAAAGGTGCATTGGTTCATTGTGATGCTGTACAGGCGGCGGGAAAGACAGATATCAACTGTGAAGAACTGAATATCGACTTTACAACGATCTCCTCGCACAAGATGGGAGGACCACAAGGCGTTGGAGCTCTTATTCTTGGCAAGGGGCTAGAGATTAAATCTCAGCAACTTGGCGGTGGGCAAGAACGTCGCCGCCGGGGCGGTACGGAAAATGTGCCGGGTATCGCGGGTTTTGGGGTTGCGGCCAAACTATCTCGTGAAGGTTTGGTCGAAATTCAGGAAAAGTCATATCTTCGGGATGAGATGGAACGCAAAATGTTGGCGGCGGCCCCGGCTGCGCGTGTGTTTGGGGCAGAGGTAGATCGAGTGCCAAATACGACGACCATAACCATGCCGGGCGTTCCGTCGGATACCCAGCTCATGGTTCTGGATTTGGAAGGCTATGCTGTTTCGTCCGGTTCCGCTTGTTCTTCAGGCAAGGTTCAGACGTCTCATGTGCTAAAGGCTATGGGGGCAGATGAGAAAACGTCTGGTGAAGCGATCCGTATTTCTACGGGGTGGGCCAGCGCTGATACTGATCTGGACCAGTTCGCGGATGCCTGGATTGCGCTGTTCAAACGCAAAGGGGAGCGCCCTGATTAATCGTAGCCGATTAAGAAGGCTGCCTGATTAAAGATATAGTATACCGCTGCTTTATTGTAGGATGTTGATGCCCCAAACTAATAACCAGAGAACCTTAGCCAGAAACAAATGCCACAGTTAAAAGCCAACCGATCTGAAAAGCCTATTTATCTTGATTATCAGGCTACAACCCCGACTGACCCAAGGGTTGTGACGGACATGATGCCCTATTTCACCGAGAGCTTTGGCAATCCGCATTCTGTCGATCACGTCTATGGCTGGGAAGCCGAAGAGGTCGTTGATAAAGCCAGAGAGCAGATTGCAGATGCGATTGGCGCTGATCCACGGGAAATTGTTTTTACGTCTGGTGCAACGGAATCAAATAATTTGGCAATTAAAGGCACGGCACGTTTTATTCGGGATAATCCCAAAGGAACGCCGCGCGATCAGGTTGTCACGGCCGTAACCGAACATAAGTGTGTTCTGGAATCTGTGGCCCGGTTGGAACGCGAAGGCTTTGATGTGGTGAGGCTATCTGTTGATGCTGGCGGTCTGATTGATCTGGACCAGTTGGAAGATACCGTCTCTGAAAAAACGGCTCTTGTTTCGCTGATGGCGGTAAATAACGAGATTGGTGTTATTCAAAATCTCACCCGGATTGGTGACATCTGCAAAGAGGTTGGCGCGAAGTTCCACAGCGATGCAGCACAGGCAATTGGTAAAATTCCACTGGATGTAAACCGGATGCAAATCGATCTGATGAGCATTTCCGGTCATAAAATTTATGGCCCCAAAGGTATCGGGGCGCTTTATGTGCGCAGGCGTCCGCGTGTCCGCTTAGAGCCTTTGATGGATGGTGGCGGGCAAGAACGTGGCTTTCGGTCCGGCACATTGGCAACTCCGCTTTGTGTGGGGTTGGGGGCTGCAGCTCAATATGCGAACGAAGCTTTGTTTACGGAATATGACCGCCTGTCTTCGTTGAGTCTGCGGTTTAAGAATGCTCTTGAGAGCAAGGTAGATGGCTTACGCTTTAATGGTGATGAAGATCAGCGTATTCCGGGCAATCTTAATGTAACCTTCAAGGGTATATCAGGGGCCGACCTTATGAAGGCTGCTCCTAAACTGGCCCTGTCAATGGGGTCAGCCTGTACATCGGCTGATCTTGATCCGTCCTATGTTCTCAAAGCGCTTGGGCACAGTGATGAAGAAGCGCTAGCCTCTTTACGCATCGGGTTTGGCCGCTATACGACAGAAGAAGAAGTCGATGAGGCCGTCGAAATTTTGGCATCTACGGTAAAGAAAATGCGCTCATAAGCAGATTAAGATCCTGTCAGCCTGTTTGCGTCGTCTTTGTCGGGCCTTATCTCTGACCTAGACCGCTAATTGGTTTCAGGAATCGGGCTTTTACGTTGTTTTAATTGAGCCAAAAGAATGGGGGCGAAAAGTAAAATACCAATGCCCATTGTCTCTAACCCTGGTGCAATGAATAGCAGGGAAACCAAGCCGATCCACCAGCGTTGTAATGTGCTGAGAGGGGCAAGAAAATAACCGGCAAAGGACATCCCGATCAAACTAATTCCCATCATGGCACCCGCAAGTGTGATCGTAAATGCGGTCCAAGTAAATCCGTCTGCGACAAGCAACAGGGCAGGGGAATAAACAAAAATGAACGGAACCAGTGCTTTTGCAATGCCCAATCTAAAAGCGGTGTTTCCAGTTTGAAAGGGGTTGGACCCGGCTATTCCCGCTGCCGCATAGGCCGCGAGCGCAACGGGCGGCGTAATGTCTGCGAGTACCCCGTAATAAAAGACAAAGAAGTGGGAAACCAAGGGCTGTATCTGGAGCTGCGCAAGGGCGGGGGCTGCGACCGCAACCAGAATAATATAGGTGGCTGTGGTGGGAATGCCCGCGCCCATAATGATACAGGATAGCGCGATAAGAATAAGCGTAAAAAACAATGCCCATTGTTCAATGGCAAAATAAGACAAGGGCCATATGTTGCCAACAAGATTACCAAGATCTGTAGCCGTTTGTATAACGACATAGCCCAAGCGAAAGCCAACGCCCGTTAAGGTGACAACACCGACGATTATGCCGACACAGGCCGCGGCGGCACCAACAGCCAAGGTGTTTTTCGCACCAAGAGAAAGTGCGTTCCACAAATCTTGTAAGTTAAGACGGTTGACGGGATTTAAAAAGCCGACAACAACGCAGGCAATGATTCCGTAAACGGCCGCAAAATCGGGGGTTTTCCCACTCAATATAAGATAGACGAGGATCGCGAGAGGTATAATTGATAGCCAGTGCTGTTTCAAAACCAAGACAGCTTTGGGCAGTTCATCTTTGGATAAACCTTTAAGACCAAGCTTTTTGGCTTCGAGATGAACCATGATAAATATACCGAAGTAATGTAACAGGGCAGGGAAGAGAGCCGCGGCGAGAATATCGCGGAGTGGTATTTCCAGATATTCAACCATAATAAAAGCTGCAGCCCCAAGGATAGGCGGGGTTATTTGACCACCCGTTGATGCGGTTGCTTCAACTGCCCCTGCAAAGTGTGGTGGATACCCGACCCGTTTCATCGCGGGGATGGTTAGCGCGCCTGTTGTAACTGTGTTAGCGATAGACGATCCGGAAATTGTTCCCATAAAAGCGGATGAAAAAATCGCGACCTTTGCCGGCCCGCCGGAATATCGTCCGGCAATGACCATAGCAAGATCGATAAACAATTGGCCCAATCCGATACGTGTTGCCAGAACGCCAAAAAGAATAAAGAGAAAGACATACTGGGCCATGACGCCAATGGCGATACCGTAAATTCCCTGATTGGTTAGATAGAGGTGATTAATTAGCCCGGCCCAACTTGTGCCACCGTGTTTTAAAGCACCGGGGGCAAAGGGACCAAATAGAGCAAAGAGTATAAAAATCAGCCCGATAATTGGTAATGTCGGCCCCACCGAGCGCCTTGCGGCTTCTAGCGTCAGTATTAGGAGTGCAGTCCCCATCAAAACATCGTTTTGCGAAGGGTTGCCCACTCTGGTTGCAAGTTGTTCAGGGGGAAGTAATGGTAAGTAAAGGGCGGTGACCACTGCAAGAACAGCAAAAATTAAATCGAGAAATGAAACGCCGTTAAAATAGAAGAAGCCTGTTTGTGGAGTTTTACCGAACCCTTTTCGAAATCCAAAAAGCAAAAACACAAGGCTTAGAACAAAAGAGAGATGAATGCCCCGGTGTAGAACTTCGCGAATGAGGGCAAAGCCAGAAGCATAAAAGTGGTAAACAGACATGGAAACCAATAACAGGGTAACCAAATAAGTGATCATACGTCCGGTTGGGCGAAAGGCCATTTCAGGATCGTATTTTTCCTCTATTTCAGCCAGCTGTTTTGCTGTTAAATTTTCGCCACGCATGTCTTGTTTTCCCTTATTATCGGGGTTGGTTCCCGTTTTTATTGAACCAAGGTCCCGAAATCATAGAGTATAATTCCGGGACCTTGGTTTGTTTGGAACGTTTCCGATTGAGGGAAACGTTTGAACAGAAACTGGTTTATTTGATAAGGCCAACTTCTTTGTAATAACGCTCTGCACCTGGGTGAACTGGCACACCAATACCTGAAAGCGCGGTTTCAAGCGTAATTGTTTTGCCTTTGGAGTGCCCAACATCCAGCAATTTGCGTGATTTATCGTTCCAAAGAGCTTTGGTAATTTGATAAATCAGTTCTTCGTCTTGATCGGCAGAAGTATACCACTGAGCCCCGACAGCAACAGTTGGTGTTTCTTCGACGCCTTCATAGGCACCTGATGGGATCACGCTTTGTGAAAAGAAGCCATATTTTTCGGCCAATGCCTGGGCGCCTTTACCATCGATTGGGACAAGCTTGATGTCGTCGGCAGATGCTAATTCCACAAGTGAACCAGTTGGGTAGCCAGCAACAACAAAGAAGGCATCAATTTTACCATTTCTGAGTGCTTCTGCGGCAGCATTCCCTTTTAATGCTTCTGCAGTAACATCATCCAGAGCCAGACCGTTAGCTTCTAGAATAAGTCCTGCATCTACGTAGGTTCCAGAACCCGGCTCATCCAAAGAAACGCGTTTACCCTTTAGATCTGCGACAGAGTTGATGCCGCTTTTATCAAGAGCAACCAGATGGATATGTTCTTCAAACAAGGCTGCGATTGAACGCAACTTTGTTGCGGGATCTTTACCTTCCATTGTGCCTGTGCCTGTGAAGGCCCAATAGGCAACATCAGACTGGGCAAAACCAGAATTTCTGAGGCCGGAAAGAACGGCATTGATGTTATCAACAGAACCGCGTGATGATACGGCAGAGGCGATCAAGCCATCTACACCGCAGCTACCGCCTTCTTCACAAGGACGAGATCCCGGTGGCTTGGAAATAGCATTGGCAATCACACCGCCAACTGGATAATAGGTATAGGCTGTACCGCCTGTACCAATGGTAAAGAAGTTAATTTCCTGGGCCTGAGCAGAGACTGCCCCCAAGGTCAAAGCGGTCGCAGTCAGTATGCCTGCGGCCATTCTTTTGGCTGTAAATTTCATTATCGATTTCCTCCTCAAATGGACCACGTATTGATGCCATTAATAATATCGGATTGCCGGATAGTATTAATGGCAGCTTTGATTTTTATATTGTGGAATTAAACGTTTGGATTGGTTTTGAGTTATAGTTACTTATTATTACTGTATCAGGGTAGTTTTTGTATCACAAATTCACAACAAAAGATTTTAAATTACTCTAAAAAAAATTAGAACGGTATAATAACGCTTGTAAGGCGAGCGTTTGGTCGGGAATTTTAAAGTCCTAAAATGCTTGTAATGGACTGTGTGGGTCGTTATTCCGCTAGCAGATGATGAAAAAAACTTCCCAAAATAGCTTCAGGCAGCGTATATAGGCTGGAATATTCGGGTATTGCCGTAACTGCCGCATTAGAATGATGGCAGATCGCGGTTTTGTTAGGAGAATTGGCAGATGCCAAAGATGACTTTTGTCGAAAATGACGGAACCGAAAAAGAAGTGGATGCGCCACTTGGGCTTTCCGTTCTCGAAATTGCTCAACGCAATGATATTGATATCGAAGGTGCTTGCGAAGGTTCATTAGCCTGTGCGACCTGTCATGTGGTTATTGACCCCAGTTGGTATGGAAAGTTGGAAGAAGTATCAGAAGACGAAGAAGATATGCTTGATCTTGCTTTCAATTTGACAGAAACATCGCGCTTGGGATGTCAGCTAATTATCACTGAAGAGTTGGACGGCCTTAAGGTTAAACTGCCAGAGGCTCTCTAAGTCATGTTTTATATGGCTGTTTGGTTCTCAAACGGCTTTTTTCGTAATTAAAATTTCGCGATTGAAATAATCTAATCATGTCTTTCTATGAAGATCTCAAAGCTCAATGCCCAGATGACTGGTCGTCTTATGTTTATCATCCCTTTGTTCAGGGGATGGGCGAAGGGATATTGCCGGAAGAGGCCTTTAAGCATTATCTCATTCAGGATTATCTGTTCTTGATTAACTTTGGCCGCGCCTATGCACTGGCCGTTTTCAAAAGCGATAACCTGAACGATATGCGTCAAGCCGCGGCAACGATGAATGCGTTGTTGAACGACGAAATGCAGTTACACATCAGTTATTGTGCTGAATGGGGCATAGAAAAAGAAGTACTGGAAGGTGTTAAGGAAGCATCAGCAAATCTTGCTTATACCCGCTATGTGATGGAGCGTGGCCTTTCCGGTGATATTCTAGACCTTCTGGTGGCCTTGGCCCCATGTGTGATGGGATATGCCGAAATCGGATCGCGTCTAGCCGATGATCACGTCGCAGACATGGAAAATAATCCTTATCGTCCATGGATTGAAATGTATGCTTCAAGCGAATACCAACAGGCGGCCGCTGGTGCTTATGGACAGCTGGAACGGGTTGCGATGTCTCGCTTGGGTGAAGATTATCAGAATTCAGGACGCTGGAAGGATCTGTGTAATACCTTTTCTACGGCAACCAGACTGGAAGCCGGGTTTTGGGAAATGGGTATAACAGGGGCTATGTAAAATAGGCCGAGGTTAAGGTAAGCTGAGATAAGATAGGCTGGGGTGAGATAGGTTAATTGATTTTCTTGTGAGTTTTAAAGGCAGCGGTATCCCTCCGCTGCCTTTTTTGTTCTCGATGACCTGCTCATTTCACAAAGCGTTCTACAATTTTTTTCACGGTTAATCCCTGAATAATAATAGAAAAAATGACAACGCCATAGGTAATGGCGAGCAAGCTTTCTTTTTCTGGGATGCTAGGCAGGGAAAGAACCAACGCAACCGAAATACCACCACGAAGACCTCCCCAGGTTAGGGCAACAACGGCACCGGGGGTGTATTTTGCTTTTAGACTTAATAGGCTGATGGGAAGCCCCACAGCAATAAAACGCGCGATAAGAACAACAGGGATCATGATCAAGGTTGCGATCAAATTTGTTGCTGTTTCGGTAATAGCGAGGATCTCAAAGCCAATAATCAAGAATAGTGCCGCGTTCATGATCTCATCCAGAAGGGTCCAGAACTTATTGACGTGATCCCGGGTGCTTTCTGACATGGCAAAGCGCATGCCCCTGTTCCCAATAAGAAGTCCGGCGATGACAACGGCAATGGGGCCTGAGAAATGCAGGGCATAGGCTAGGCTATAGCTCATCATGACTAATGCGAGTGTGATCAAGACTTCTATGGTGTATTCATCAATACTTTTGAGGGCAAGGTAGGCAATATATCCGGTTGCCAGCCCCAGTGCGGCACCTCCGCCAGCTTCGAGCAAGAAAAGGCGTGTGATTTCGTAAGCACCAATGGCATCATCTGATGGGGTCTGGGTAGCAATAGCAACCAGAATGGTAAATACAACAACCCCGACACCGTCATTGAACAGGCTTTCCCCGGCAATCTTAGCCTTAAGTGAACGCGGTACTTTTACCGTTTTGAGGATGCCAAGAACAGCAACGGGATCGGTCGGGGCGATAAGGCTGCCAAAAATCAGACAATAGATCAGCGGGATTTCAAGATTGATCAGACCTGTCAGATAAAACATGGAAAAGCCGATCAAAAAGGTGGATATCAACACCCCAAAAGTTGCCATAAGGGTAATGGCATACTTACGATGTAACAGGTCTTCGATATCGACGTGGAGCGCCCCGGCAAAAAGGAGGAAGGATAACATGCCTTTCATCAGGGTTTCATGGAAATCGATTTGAGCGAGAGAGAACCTGACAGCGTTTTGAATTCCCAACTCTGGCAGGACAATGTCAATCAGCATCACAATAATTGAGGCAAACAAAGCTATGATGACCAAACCGATAGAAATCGGCATCCGAAGCCAGCGGTGATTGATATAACCGAAACAGGCGGCAAGTGTAATGGTTATTGCCGCAATATTAAAAAGAGAAAGAGTCAGCATAAACAAATCGCTAAAATAAAAGTTATCGGATGAGGCAGTTTATAAGGCAGGGGTGAAAGTTCAATAAGGGAATAATTTTTAGCGTGATACAGGGGCATCAAGGAGGGGGATTTATAAACTGCGGTATTAAAATGTACCGTCAGGTTTCCGTAAGGAAGGACCTTTACATCAGACACATTGGGAATTTTAAGCATGTTTCATAAGTTCTTAAGAGTAAATGATTCATAAAACCCCAGAGGCAAATGAATTAATGACGATTGATACAGCTCAGTGCTTTAAAAGCTCTGATAGCGCAGTGTCATTTGAGGTTAAGAGAAATTGGTGTGTTAATATTTGGTGTCCCCGTGCAGAACTTGAATTTAGATCTTTTTACAATCATCAATGCGACATCCAACACAGCTTTGTGGCTGATTGACTGGGGGCGTTTTTTATCGTGGTGGCCACAGCTTATTGCTGTATGCGGACTGTTGATTTTTATCCTGGGGAAAAAGGACGATGTTGCCGATGGGATTTTGCCCGTTATTGCGACGATCGGGATAGCGACTGTGCTAAACTATTTAGTTGCATGGATTTATCCATTGGTGACACCCAGTGATATAAGTATTGGGTTTTCCTGGATGCATGGGGCTTCTTTAGGACAGTGGATGGGGCCTTATCCTATCTTTTTATCAACACTAACATTTGCATGTATCGTCTGGTTCAGGAGCTATCTGTTTAGCATCAGTCTATTCGTTCTTGGTATGGCAAATGCTTGGGGCGTCGTTTTTGTTGGAAATTATTTTCCGTCGCAAATTCTGTTGGGAATGTGCATCGGTGTTTTTAGTGCTCTTGTGATTTTTTTGTTCGTTCGGGGGCAAAGGCAATTGCGGTATTATATCTTCTCAAGCCAAGGGAAGTTAAGCGGTTTATCCTAAGGCGTTGCCTGTGATTATTATTATCTACAACAGATTGAAGGGTTGAGAATATACAAAGGCTGTTGCCGCCTTTTTTCTTTTTAGTCTGTGTCGTGATAATGGCGTTATTGAGTACTTATTACCCGATCCTCAGGTTTTTAAAGCACCCTTGGACCCTGATAGGAATTCTGGATCTTGTAGGTGGTTTGAGTCTCACGTTGATCGCAGGTATGCAGTTCATGCGCGCAAAGACCAACTTAAAAACGTTTAACAGGCCGGATCAGTTTATTACAACCGGGCTTTTTAGATTTAGCCGTAATCCGATGTATCTGGGGTTTGCCATTTCTACTTTTGGTGTCGCGCTGTATTTGGGGGCTTTGTCACCCTTTTTGATCTGTGCTTTGTTTATTCTCGTGGCGGATCGGTGGTATATTTCCTACGAAGAAAAGATGATGGCTGAAATTTTTGGGCAAACCTATTTGGACTATAAGGCCAAAGTGCGCCGTTGGGTCTAAGGCATGGTTGTTTTATTTAAGCAGCCCCAGATTTCCGGTGAATTTATTGACCAGTTTTTGTGTGCCGTATAACGCGATACCACAATAGTGTAGATGCTCCACAGGTGTGGTCAGCATTTGTTCTGAATATTGCGCATAAGTCCGGGTGGTTCGTGTTGCTGTGATCAAGTCGATGACTGTCAGGTCAGGCTCGTACGGTCGAACCTTTTTCCGCAGTTCATGCAACAAGGGGGCGGTACCTTTCAACACAGGCACGGGCAGGGTTGTAATCCCCTGACGTAAGTTGCCATCATTATCCTTGATGTTTTGACCGATTAATTCCGGGTGTTGTTTTCCGATAGAAAGAGAGAGCACAGAGGCCGTATTGGCGATGAAACCAATAGGCATCGCTTGATCAACAACAATGACGCATTTATGCGTAGCAGGAAGATTGGGGGATGTATCTGAAGCATGAATAATCGCCGTCTTTATTTCATTAGTTTTGTTTGTCGATAAGCCATTATTGGACACCGCATCAATCCCGGTTCTGTTATCCATTTTTGTTTTTCCTGCGTTGGCTGAAATTGATAAGGCTTGGGGACTATAGCTTTGTCTAGTTACTGTGATAATATAAGCTAATTGATTTTGACTGTTTGAAATATTGACCTAATGATTGATGAGTTAAGAGCAATGACCGTCTTTGCTAAGACGGTAGAAACCGGGTCTTTTCGGGCTGCGTCGCGCGCATTGGGGCTGTCTCCGTCTGTAATTAGCCACCATGTTTCCCAACTAGAAGACAAACTGGGCGTGGCCTTGCTATATCGATCCACCCGGCGGTTATCCCTAACCAATGATGGTGAAAAACTTTTTGGCTATGCAAAGGAAATGCTGTCACTGGCTGAAAGCGGCTTTGACGCTATTGCGACAAAAGCGACGGAGCCCATAGGGAAGCTAAGTATTACCTTACCTGCCGGGCTAATTCAGGGGCCAGTGGTTGACGACTTGGCCTGTTTCGCCCAAGAGCATCCCAAGATAAAGTTGTTGATTAATTTCAGCGACCATCAACAAGATATTATTCGTGATGGAATTGATGTTGCCATCCGTGTCGGGACCGTTCGTGATAGTACTTTAAAATCCAAGAAGCTGTCAGACATGGAACGTAAGCTTGTCGTTTCTCCTGCTTATCTAAAAAACCGTCCAAAGCCGTTGAAAATTCAGGATCTGTCGTGTTGGGATTTTATCGGTCTTCGGATGCGTCCAAATGATAAGTTGTTGATAAACAAGTCGGGGGAGTGTGTGCGGTTGACTTATGAACCACAGATTGTCCTGGATAATATTCATGCGGTTGTACAAATGGCACGCGCTGGTTTAGGGGTAATTACACCACCGGATTTCCTGGTGACAGAAGATATCAGGCAGGGCACAATGATCGAACTTTTTCCAGACTGGAAGGTCGAAAGCTTACCTGTTTATGCCATATGGCCCCCCAATGCACCGCGCGAAGGTTTGACTTATCGGTTAATTCGTTATCTCGAAAAATGTGTGAAGAAACGCCAATCCACACTATAGACAGGGAGAATATTAATTTGGTGTCTGTTTGGCTGGCGAAAAGTAAAAAAAAAGACTACGATAAAAATCATCAATTTTTGTTTATGTTGAGGTCTTTGAAGTTGATGTCGGGGGTTCTCTGTGGGGAGAGTTAGGTGGCGTCACTTTTGCCAGTTCTTAAAATTATCCAGTTATTACTGTTTCTTGTTGGTTTCGTTTTCTTTTCGACGCAAGCGTCTAGTAAGGACGTAACGATAGCTATGGGGAACTTCGAACCCTATTATGTTACCGAGAATCATACCGGTATTTTTACTGAGATTATAACAGCTGTTTTTCTGGAAATTCCGGATTATGACCCCGTTTTTATCTTTGGGCGTCCGAATAATCGATTGTGGCAAGATTTTAATCGCAGAAAAGTTGATGCGGTTTCTAACCTTTTCGACAGTGTGGAGGTCGATGCATGTCGATCTGATCCGGCTTTCAGGTTTCGGGATGTGGCAATTACGCTTGCAGAAGAAAATCTGTCTATTGATGAAATCAAGGATCTCAAAGGGTTAAATGTTATTGCCTTTCAGGGGGCGAAAGATTTTTTTAGTCCAGAGTTTGCGGCGACAGTTGAAGAGAGCATGTTTTCAGTTGCTTCTGAACCGGGGGTTCAGGCGCAAGCTCTTTGGGATGGGCGTGTTGATGTCAGTGTTGGGGACCTGTTTATTTTCTTGAATAGTTTAAAGAACCTTTCTGGAAATAATGTTCCGGCAAGGCTGTTTAAAATTCATGATATCCTTCCCGTTGTTTATACTCGTATGGGTTTTTGGGATACAGAGCTCTGCGTTAAATTTAATAAGGCGTTGCAAAATATAAAAGATAGTGGCGAATACGAAAAAATTTATGACCGCTATTTACGCCTTTATGGCGTGACGTCCAGTCCAGGTGGTTGATTGATACGTAATCAAGCTATAGGGGGGGGAATCATGAGGTCATTAAAAAAAGGTCAAGCCAGTACCTTAAAAATCCAGCTTGATATCATGGGATAAGGACGTCTTATTGACAGTGCGTTGAGTATTGGACCGAATACCCTGAGCGAAGTTTTCCTGTTCTATCGTGACGGTACAGATAGGTTGACTGCTTAAATGAGCCTTGCAAGAAAACATAAGGGCTTCTGAAATTTTTGCAACAGAGCCTAGAATAGTGATATTACCTCACAGCAATATTTACTTAATCCATCTTCCATTTCACCACCCTTTTTCGAGGTCGTAGACATGTCGCACTCTTCTTACTATTCCCCCCAGGGCGGTCTGGCCCCGCAGACCCAGATTTTGACTGACCGCGCCATGTTTACAGAGGCCTATGCCGTGATCCCCAAGGGAACCATGAGCGATATCGTCACCAGCTTCCTGCCCCATTGGGAGAAGACCCGGCTCTGGGTGCTTTCGCGGCCGCTGTCCGGTTTTGCCGAAACTTTTTGCCAATACATTATGGAGGTCCAGCCCGGTGGCGGTAGCACCAAGCCCGAGCCTAATGCCCAGGCGCAAGGGGTGATTTTTGTGGTCGAGGGCGGCTTAAGCCTAACCATAGAAGGAACAACTCACGACCTGACCGAGGGTGGTTATGCTTACTTGCCGGCGGGCTGTAACTGGAGCCTAGCCAACAACACGAATACTCAGGTGAAGTTCCACTGGGTGCGCAAGGCCTATGAAGCCGTTGACGGGCTGGACAAACCTGACGCCTTTGTCACCAATGAAAAAGATATCGCCCCCACTGCCATGCCCGATACCGACGGCAAGTGGGCGACCACCCGCTTTGTCGAACCGGACGATCTGCGCTACGACATGCACGTCAATATCGTTACCTTCCAGCCCGGCGGCGTGATCCCCTTTGCCGAAACCCATGTCATGGAACACGGGCTCTATGTACTTGAAGGCAAAGCGGTCTATCGCCTCAATCAGGACTGGGTCGAGGTCGAAGCCGGCGATTACATGTGGCTGCGCGCCTTCTGCCCGCAAGCCTGCTACGCCGGCGGCCCCGGTCCCTTCCGCTACTTGCTCTATAAAGACGTAAACCGCCACATGAAACTGGGCTAAGGGCATTGCCCCTGCATCAAAAAGTAAGAAACGATGACGTTAAATTTAAAGAACAAGTGCTAGCCCGCAAAAATACTGTGATACGCTAGTGACAGCAGGTTTGTGACCGAAATCTTTGGAAGCGGCCAAAATTGGGCTTCCAAATTCTCTTTATGGTGTATCGGTCAGAGATGGCGAAAAGCTTATAGCGATGGGCCGTGTTGTTGGTGATGGAGCATGTAATTTCGAAATCGTAGATGTTGCTGTAAATCCCAATTATCAAGGGCAAGGCTTGGGACGAAAAGTTGTCGAACATATAGATAATTATTTATCTTCAGTGGTCCTTGTTGGTTCATATGTTTCAATGATTGCCGATGAATCTGTTTTCTATGAAAAACTGGGTTACAAGCTTGTCTCCCCAGCTAGTTACGGTATGACGAAAAAATTTAAACCCCATGCATAACAAAATTTTTTGCAGATCAATCCCGTATTCTTCATGAATAATGTTCATGTTGTCTCTTGTAGGGTGAGAAAATTTTTATTACATAAATATAACGATCGGTATGCCAAATGAGTTGGTATATCCAAGAAAAGATCAGGCTTTTTGGAGTTATGACACCTTGGTGCAGAAGTTAAGCAAACGGGAAGAAACTCATAAACGTATGTTGGCTGCCGCGGGGCGAAGTTTTCGGCACAATGGCTATGCGGGGATTGGCGTTGATGGCATTGCCAAGGAAGCTGGCGTTACCTCGGGGGCATTCTACGCACACTTTGGATCAAAAGATGGTGCTTTTTCGGCTGCTGTGTTGGATGGTTTGGACGAAGTTATCGCGGGTATTCCTACCTTCCAGCAGAAAAATGGCTCAAATTGGGTAGAGGTTTTTGCACGGTATTATCTTGGGGCAGATAACCGGGATAATCGCGCCTGTGGTTGTGCCATGTCGAGCCTGACATCCGAAGTGGTTCGTTCTGATCAGGAACTTCGTGTTCTGTTTGAAAGTAAGATGCGTAAAATAACGGCGCTTGTTGCCAAAGGACTTGCGGGCGGCACAGAAGAAGAAAAAGCTGCGCGAGCCTGGTCCATGTTGAGTGTTTTAATTGGCGGGGTTAATCTTGCGCGTGCCATGCATAGCCCCGAGCTAAAAGAGATGATCTCTCAAAACATTATTGCCAGCGCTGTTCAGGTCGCCGGGAAGCCAATTTAAGCGAGTCACGGATTTATCGACAATTTTGTAATACTATCGGGACGGACTGTGTCTTGGTTGGTGTTGATGGTTTGCAAACAGCGGATTACTGATTTCAGGAAATAGAGAGCTGTTCTATTTTGGGTGAAACGTTCTTAGTTCTTGCAAGAATCTACGACTAACAATGATAGTAAATGGAATTGTTTTCAGAAGATCAGGCCATCATGAGCAGCATACCAAGAGATCAAATCCTAATCCGAAATGTTGATAACGGTGATATGCCGTTTATTAAGGAAATTTACGCAGATGAGGTTCTGCACGGTGTGTCCAGTTGGGAAGAAACGCCACCTGATCAAGCAGAAATGCTGAACCGAAAAAATGGTATCGTCGGTGGGGGGTATCCCTACCGGGTTGCGATTCAAAACGATAAGGTTGTGGGCTACGCCTATGCTTCGTCCTATCGTCCCCGTCCTGGTTATCGTTATACCGTGGAAAACTCGATTTATGTGCACAAGGATGCACGTGGTTTGGGGCTTGGGCGCTTGCTGTTGGATGATTTGATTAATCAGTGCGAAGCCCGTGGTTATCGCCAGATGATCGCGGTTATTGGTGATTCAGAAAATTTGCCATCCATAGCGTTCCATCAAAAAATGGGATTCGAGCTGGCTGGAACCATCAAGTCCATCGGGTTTAAGTTTGGCCGCTGGATGGATAGCGTTCTCATGCAGCGGCCCCTTAATGACGGAAGTAATAGTCTTCCGGAATAAGTTTTTTAGTTTATGGCTGTCGGATGATTATCCAGCCAGTCTTCGAGGAACAAGGCCATATTTTCAGAACCAACGTTCTGGATATCTCGTGGGTCTAATTTTGCACCAGCTTCAAGAAGTAATCGGACACAGGATATGTGATCTCTTTGTTTTCGTTCCGGGCAGTTTGAAGCCCCATGAAGGGTGGTGTGAAAAGCATTCCCACCAAAATTGTTGAGTTGCTCAAGATCAGGATCGAATTTTAACAGGTATGAAACCTGATCCGGTAACCCGGCCCAACAAGCCGCATGAAGAGGGGAAAGCCCCATTGCATCGGTCTGGTTTATATCAAGTCCAGCAGCAATAAGAGATTTTACATGGTCAAGACGGTCGGGTTCAGTGATGAGCTTGGTAATTAATAGACGATCTTCGCCCTCTAGCTCTTCTGTAATTTTGCCTGTTGGGCGCCCCCTAGAACAACTGGCCAGAACGACTTCGTTCGGCGTAAGGGCATGTGCATAGCCCGCTTTTGATAAAGTGTCTGCAAAATCAGAATTTCCGTGAATAAGGGCGAGAGCATAGGCTGTATGCCCTTGCCAAATGTAGTTGGCATCTGCGTTATATTCTAAAAGCAGCTCGGCTATATCTGATCCACATTGCCGACGAGCGGCCTGATGCAGCGCTGGTATCGTGTCAACGGGCTGACCGCTTGGGTGCTCTTTGGCGACTTCGTTAGGGTCTGCGCCGTGATCAAGTAAAAGCTGAACGGCGGTTTGGTCCTTGAAATCCAGTGCTCGGGCTAAGGCATTGGTGCCTTTAGGATTAGCATTATATTTTAAGAGGAGCTTTAAATCCTGATGGTGGCTCAACTCTGTAGCGTGGTAAAGGCTCTCGTTGTCATCAGGGTTGGCACCTTGCCTTAAAAGCCATTCAGCCAAAACCATATTGTTCGCATGACCCAGCGCGCCATAAAGCGGGGATAAGGTGTGTTCGTTATTTTCATGTGAACTAAAGTCTGGCGACATGCCATGATTAAAATCTGCACCCTTGTCGAGCAGCAGCTGGCCCATGGCTAACATGTTGTCTGCTTTCTCTGGTTCAACATGTATGTAATGAGAAAAGCACAGGTGGTGAAAAGGCAATCGCCCTTTGATTGCTTTGGTCACTAAACCGGGATTATCAGCAAGTGCCTTGTGAATAGCTTCGATATCGTAGGTCGCGATCTGTAATCCCAGATCATAAGAAGTTAGATCAGGGCTCTCTGCGAGTAATTTTTCGATAATCCATCGATGTCCTAGATAAAGAGCTGAACGCAAACGATCAGCTTTTTGCTCTTTATTCATGCCCGAAGTTTCTAGTGCAAATTTAAACTTTGGCCAGCTTTGGTGTCCTTGTTCCCGTGCAATTACAAACAGGAAATCGGCATGGGTGAGTGTCAACTTGTCAGGTGCGATTTCCTGCATACGTACCCGAGCCTCAGTATCGCCAGAGGCATAGGCCTTTTTTAGTCGTTTGGCTTGTTTTTTGAACGTGTCGATATTTGCGTTTTGATAAGGCATTGGTTTCCCATTTTCTTCACCCGATGGTCCGCTGATCTGGGGAATGGAAATCCAGAAACAATCAATATCGAACAAAGTGCAATGAAGCTTTCCGCGGACCCGGCGGCCTCTTTGATCGGCCACAGGGAAAATACCAAACTGTCAGGCTGAGTGCAAACTGTTGATAGTGTCATTTAATTGAGCTTGCCGAATATCCTTCTCGACGTCCAAACAAAGGCCTGAGATGAAGGCTCAGGTCTTTGTTTGGTGGGTCTTTGCCTAAATGGTATAAGGTAAACCCCTGCGTTAGAGACCAAAAATCGCTTCGATCTCAATCTTTAATTCCGGGGCAAAAAGGGCCTCGATTTTTATCAGGGAACTTGCGGGTGTGTGATCACCATAGATTTCCACAAGCGCAAGTCGAAGACTATCCATGTCAGACATATCAGTCAAAAAAATGGTAACTTTGACGAGATTTTGTAAGGATGTGTTTTGGGCTTTGGCTATGGTTTCCAGTTGCGAGAAAATCGCTTTTGCCTGATCACTGATAGATGCGTGTTGTTCAGGCGTTCCAAACGCTGTGAAGCCTGATGTATAGAGAGCGTTCCCGTGGATGACTGCGTGGGTATAGGGACCGACGGGCAGCTCTAGTTCTGGATAATTGATTCGTTCCATTGGCATGTTTTCCTACTTATCTTGGTTAAGATATTTTACGGACAATTTGTTGAGTTGTGAGTTGAATAAAAGGGCCTAAAGCAAAGGCAATGATGGCCGCTGCGGGCCAAGCCAACCGAAAGGCGATGAACCACTTATCTATAAAGTCCGAGCCCCATCCCAAATTGATCCAGGTAACCCAACAGGTCATCAGAAGGGAAAGGATAAAGGACATCAGGATTGAAAAGACGATGCGGTGTTTCATTTGTCGTCTCTTTTCTTAAGCCGCAGTATTCATTTGCAGACGTTCTATGTAGTTCACCTTGGTGTAGTTATTTTCCAGAAAGGCGATGGTATGTGGGGCTTCGAAATGTGCCTTGAGGGCATCATCGTTCACCCAGCATTCCCACAAGGTAAAACATTCCGGTTTGTCCTGTTGTTGCAGAATTTCGAACTTGATACAGCCGGGTTCTTTGACAGTGTCAGCAACCAGTTGGTTGAGTGCTGATTTTACAGTGTTTAAATCCGCACTGTCCTGAAGTTCGATGCCTGCACTAATCCATAGTTTGTTCATTTTTTCTCTCTATATAATTGTTCGTGGGTGTAACTGTTCGTGGGGTAAATGTTTTAGCTACAGGCAATAGCTTTAATTAATTTCGTTAATAGGATATATAGCTAATAACGAGTTTTTAAATTCCATAAATGAAATCATGTTTGACGATATTTCACTCTTTGTTCGTATTGTCCAAAAGCGCAGCCTTGCCGCGGCGGCAAAGGATTTACACTTGCCTGCGGCAACAGTTTCCCGTCGATTGAAAAAACTTGAAGATAAATTGAGGTGTCAGCTTATTCACCGATCTGCACGTAAGTTTAACTTAACGGCAGAGGGCGAGGTTTATTACAAAGCTTATGCTGATTTGGTGCAGCAGTTCGAGGCTACGAGCCGACATTTAAGTGCCGATGTACAGCAACTCAATGGCAAGTTGACCGTCCTTGCCCCAACCAATGCTTCTGTCGGTATTCTACAGCCGATGTGGTCTGAATTTATTCGTCTCTATCCTGACATACAGCTTAACCTTTTCCTGAGTAACCAAACCAAAGATATTCATCTGGGGCAGGTGGATATGGCTTTGCGTGTTGGCCCTCAGGAAGATTCTTTGCTTTTCCAAAAGAAGTTGGGGGAGACATCGACAATTCTGGTTGCTTCACCAGATTACCTTGCTGATCAAGGAGGGCCAGATGGTCTTGACGCGTTAGAAGAGCACAGGATCATTCTTGTAAATACTGTTCCGCTATGGAAACTTCAGTATTGTCCTGATGGTTATAGTGATAAACATCGTTGGGAAGAGATCCGCCCTCAAGCAACAACCATTATCGATGATATCGGGTTGGCAAGCCAACTTGCCCGGGATGGGCACGGCATTGTTTTATTACCTGTAAGTGAAATCGAAAAGGAATTGAAACAGGGAGCGTTGGTACGTGTATTACCCGAGTGGCAGGGGGCTCAGCGCGAGATCTTTGCCGTCTGGCCGACGGGACGGTTGTTGAGTGCTCGGGCGAAGTGCTTGCGAGATTTTATGCAAGACTTCATTGCAAGGAGTAAGATCTTGCAAGGCGAGATACCTAATTAAAGTTTGATATTTACTGTTACTCAGCGGGTATTTTTTCTTGTTAATGGAGGGAATTTTAAAATTTGGAAAAATTCTCTTGATTAATTTTAATTGTGCGCAATATAATTAATCACAATTTAATATTTACCCAGGAGTTAATTTTATGAGCCAAGCAGCACAAAAATTGGAAAAAGTCGTTTATACAGCCTATGCAGAAGCGACGGGTGGTCGGGAAGGAACGATCAAATCAGATGACGGCGCACTGGACATTGTTTTGACAACACCAAAAGAACTGGGCGGCGCTGGAACTTTTGGGGTGAACCCGGAACAGATGTTTGCGGGTGGCTATGCCGCTTGTTTTATTGGCGCGCTCAAGGTTGTCGCTGGGCAGGCGAAAGTGAAACTTCCGGATGAAACTAAAATTGCTGGGGAAGTTGGTATCGGTCCAATTCCGGGTGGCTTTAACATTGCGGTTGTATTGAACATCAGTATTCCGGGTATCGAAGAAACTGTGGCCAAAGATCTTATCGAAAAAGCGCATAAGGTATGCCCTTATTCAAACGCAACCCGTGGCAACGTGGATGTTGAGCTTAAACTTGTTTCCTAATACGGTTGTAAGATAATTAAAGCTAGGTCAAAGCGTATTGCCTGTTTCTTTTTTAAGATAACGGCAATGCGCTTTGGTTTTAAATGGGGCATTCAAATATAAACGGCAGGATAACCTGGGAGCCGTTAATATTGTCTCTGTTTGAAAATATTTTTTTGGTGTAATGACTAATATTACGCAAAAAGAATTGTCACAGGCCAAGGCCGCGTCAAAGGTAGTAAAATTGCCCAAGGTTTCACATCTGGAAGAACAGCTTTGTTTTGCGCTTTATCGTAATTCGCAAGCTATTATCAAAAAGTATCAACCGTACCTGAAGAAACTGAACCTGACCTACCCACAGTATCTGGTTTATCTGGCGTTGGAACCAAAGGGTGAGACCACGGTGAATGCTTTGGGAAAAGATCTTGGGCTTGATTCAGGTACATTATCCCCGCTTCTTAAGCGAATGGAACAGGCCGGGTTCGTCAGTCGAAACCGTTCTGTTGAGGATGAGCGCAGAGTTATGATCAAGCTGACGGAACAAGGGCGATCACTGGAACAAGGCGTGGCAAAGATGCAGCAAGATGTATCTTGCTCTGTTGGCCTGACGTTCGATGAATTTCAGGACCTTCTAACCAAGCTCAACCACATGGCAAAGGTCATGGGTGCGAAGACGTAAGATTGAAGGCGTGAGATAAAGCTTAAAAGCGCGACATCTTACGAAAAAATATCTGATATTGTGCTCAAGATAATACAGGCTTTAATCTCTGGGCTGGTTTATTCCTCTGGCTTTTGTTAAAGCTGGCAGACGGGAAGATTGAAAGTTATTTAATTTACCCAAATATAACAGGGAAAGGCCGGGCTATTCCGATCTTTGGTCAAAAGAAATCAAGAGAGGCTGTGCGTCGGGGATTGGCTGAAATCTTCCCCCGCTTGTGGCGCTATTGTCTGGTTCTGACACGGAACAAAGACAATGCGAACGACCTTGCCCAGGCTGCGTGTGAACGTGCGTTAGAAAAAGCCGACAAGTTTGAAACCGGTACGCATCTTGATCGCTGGATCTTCAAAATTGCGCAACGGATCTGGTTGAATGAACTAAGATCCCAAGCGGTTCGTCGGGGCGGCGGGCTGGTATCTGTCGATGATGTTGACCTGCCAGATACGAAAACGGACACAGAAACGAATATTTATGCTTCTCAGGTGTTGAAAGAGGTGTACCTCTTGCCAGAAGCGCAGCGCATAGCCGTTCTTTTGGTTTATGTCGAAGGATTTAGTTATAAAGACGCGGCACAGGTGCTGGATATACCAATTGGCACGGTTATGAGCAGACTGGCCGCGGCACGGGGCAGAATTTCGAAACGAATGGACAGAGAAGGGACAGGGTCGGAATGAGCCAGAAAACACATTTCTCAGACGAAGATCTGACGGCTTTTCTTGATGGCGAAACCTCTGCGGAATTGGCCCAAAAAATTGAAAGTGCGCTAGAGGTTGACACCGTTCTAATGAAGCGCCTCGAAGATCTTTCTATCCCTGTGGATGAACTTAAGACAGCTATGCAACAGGTGACGGATCAAGCCCCTAGTTTACCTGATGTTCTGATCGATAGGACATTAGCATCAAATAAAAGCCCAAGAAGCTTGCTTTATGCGGGATCTCTGGCTGCGTCTGTTTTGATTAGTCTGGTTGTTGGTGGTTTGTTTGGAAAGACGTATTTTGCACCAAGCGCAGCGCAGGGGTGGAAGCACTACGTTGCGGCGTATCAATCGCTGTATGTTGGCGATACCCTTGGTAATATTCAGTTGTCCCCGGAACAGATACAGAAAAATCTGGAAGACATATCAGGTCAGATTGGCTTTGATCTGGTTAAAATGACCGCTGATTCTGAATTGTCATTCAAACGTGCACAGCTGCTCGGGTTCAAGGGGAAGCCATTGGTTCAACTGGCTTACCTAGCCCCCGATGGGCGGCCCGTTGCTTTGTGTATTATTAGAACAAACAAAGACAACACAAAAACCATTGGTATGGAAAAGCTGGAAGGCATGGCAGCTGCCAGTTGGCGTAAAAATGGGTATGCTTTTCTCTTTATCGGTGGCGAAAATGATACGGTTATCCGTGAGGGAGCAGCCCGTTTTCAGGCCTTACTATAAAGTTTACTGGGCTATAAAGCTTACGGGGAAATATAAGGCCCCTTAAGCTGTCCTTATTGTTGAGGGGGATTTCTATGCCCTCTAACGGAGACTTCTCGCGCTAGGCGTTTCTGTTCCAGGGAAAGGTGTTTTCAGGAATAAAACTAACGTCGTCTTCTTCTCGCTGGTCTTCTTTGGGATCATCATATCTTCGGCGACGACAGGGGCCCACGTAATCGTCAATACGAACAAAGGGACGGGGACGTTTGATAATCCGTTCTATGGCTTTATACAGCATCATGGGCGAAAGGGGTTTTAGCAAAAACTCATTCATGCCCTTATCCCGTGATGTTGTGACCAATTCTTTTTCGGCATGGGCGGTTAAGGCAATAATCTGGATAAAAGGCGCGGGGCTATTTTCTTCGGTTCGTAGCTGTTGAATAAGTTGGTTCCCGTCCACAGGTGTCATGTCCAAGTCGATAATCGCGATATCAGATGGCATATTCCGCAAGGCTTGGATGGCTTCTTCTGCTGACGAGGCTACACGCGGATTGCTCACATCAAAGGCGCGCAAGATTGTTTTCACAATACGCTGCATAACGGGATTATCATTGACGATCAGAAATTCGACGTCTTTCAGGTCACAGGCTACTGTCAATTTTATTCACTCAACACATTCTTCCGGACACTCATCAAAGAACAGTCCTGCGGGATTAGCGCACAGTTTAATCCGTTGTTGTATATAAGACTATTCTAAAGATTGTCGCATCTTCAAAGAAATAGATATGCGGTCAGCTTGGTTTATTTTTCGTTAAGCAGTGGTGTGATGTCGGAATAATGAGTATTTATTTCGTGCATTCAAAACGTTCCAATATAACCCTGTCTGGCAACGTTTCACCAAAAAGGTCTAAAGAGGCCGACATGTTTTTGGTGGCCAAGTCTGAAATGGCGTAAAAATGCACCGTTCTTGAAGCTGCTGTTATTGCTGTGCTTTCCAGCGTGGCAATCAGACACCATTGCGAAGGAATGCTTTGTTCAAACCAATCGGGATAGATCATGGCATAGTCGATATGCTTACTGGTCGCCAGCGTGTGAACTGTTTGGGAATCAAACTTGCCGTTAGCACGTAATTTGCGTGCTTTTTCTGATCCTAACCCCCAAAGATCCAACACATATTGATCATTTTGATAGGATACCCACCCCAAATCATTCACGGCAACAGGCCGGGCAAAATAATCGGTTGCAAAGCGGTGCATCTGATACTGTTGCTCATAAATGCCTCTGGACGCAAAGGGGGTTGCGATTGCGGCAAGACCATAGGGGATGGCGAGAAACAACAGGGTTCCGATAAAGAGTAATTTTGCCTTGAAACTGTTGGTTATTATTGATGGGTCGATGTTCTTGCTCAAAAGATAAAGACCGCCAAGGACCATGACACTAACTGCATAGACTTCGTAACGATGGAACCAATTGTACCGCCCGGCAACCATGTGGGCCAGCAGTGTCAGAATAAGAACGCCGCCAATAATAAATTTGGGCGATGCCCAAAGCTTGTCCTGAAATAAAGAATGTTTTCTCCATGCCAAAACAATTGACAGCGAGGTCAGCAGAATAGCCACCAGAAAGATAATTCCCCACCGTTCAGATAACGAGTTCTGAAAGTTATTCACCAATGCCAGCAGACTGTTGGCAATGCCTGATTGTTCAGTTCCAGAAACAAAAACATTGGATTTAACCATGACCGAGCTTGGCAAAATAGATTGCCCGATCGAGATCATTGTAACGCCATAGAGTGCAATAAGGGCGGTTATCGTCAAACCGATAAAAACAGCGAGCCGCCAACGCCCTAAAAACAGTAGGGCAACAAGCGTTGCCCCTGAAAGGGCCATACCTTCAAAGCGGATCAACGGCCCCAAAATCACAGCAGCGATAAACCAGTTGGGACAGGGGGGCGTGCGCGTTCCTTCGGCAAGTGTAATCAAGCCACGGATTGTTGCTAAAGCGATCAAAACATGAAGTGAATGTTCCATCCCCGTCATCGGCAAGGCAAGACCGCTGATCGACAGGATAAGTAGCAGTGCAGCCAAGTTCGCAAAGTTGTCCGTTGACGATGTGGTTCGGGGAAGAACATGACACCAGAAAAAATCCAACAGGATATAAACGGAAAGCCCGGCTGCGACGATGTTTAGCAACAGGGGCGTATAAAACCCAAGCCCAATAAACTCACCGAGAGCAAGTAACAGAGGATACAGGATTGAAGACGAGGGCGATGAATATTCCGTGGCATTTACACCATAGCCCCCCCTGAATAATATTCTCGGCAACAGACAGGTGAATATAGGGATCATCCAACGTATAAATCAGATGCCCACCCGAGAGCCAAACACTGAGCCCAATGATCAGTACAGTAAGACCCGCCCACATCAACAGCGCATTTTTCAAAAATATTTTTCTGTGCTGCGAAGGTATTACGTTGGTCAAGAATGTGCTCTTTATGTTGATGCAGACGAGAGGAAACGGACATGTTTTTCTTTCAAAGAATAACACTTAGGCCATTTAATACAGGTGTTATGTAAAACGCTGCCCCTTAATTTTCCCTAAAGAGAACAGGTTTTGTTCCGGAGAAAATAATTCATTCATCATCCCCCACACAGCCAATCAGATCACTCTGTCCCCTCAACCAGATCTACTCCGTTGTCGATCTTTCGTCTTAAGTCTCCTGCAAGATCTTTGAGTGCGGCGAGGCGTTGTTCATTAACCCGGTGTGACGCGCCGATAGAACTCCCGTTTGTGCCCAGATTTTCGCTTACGTTTTGCCAGAATGTCACCATGGTTTCAGGGTCGTACCCGGATCTGGCATAAATCACCATGGCTAAGGCGTCGGCTTCCATTTCGTGTTCGTCCATATTGGCCCGCGCCCCTGACTCGTAAGCTGCACGGGTGATATCCCCGTTGGTGTGCCCGACTAAAAGGCCCAGAAGGGTTTCGGCGACCAATCCACCTGCGCCAGCAGCAAGGCCACTGGCTTTACGATCGCCGGGGTGGCCTTCGATCATGTGGGCGATTTCATGCGCGACCATCAGGGCAACATGTTCATCGGTTTCCAGATAGTAATCAAGCCCGCTGGTAAAGGTAAAACCATCGCTGTCTTCAGATGCGTTGGCAGTCAGCTTATTGAACAGATAGTTAACCCGGTATTCACAGCGTTCTTGATAATTCAGGGTTAGCTTTTTCTCTTCATAAACACCATCAGCACTCGGTCGTGACACCGTAAGCTGATAACTCCCTTCATCCTTCCAGTCCTCAAGCGGTGGCGTTTGCATGTAGTCAAAGCGGGTATAGTCTTTACCCTCGATTTTTCGTGGGTGCAGCTTCATATCGGCAATGGAAACCAGTTGATCCCCTAATTTGACCCCGGCAAGCGCAGCGGGGGAATTTTCGTAAACCGACTTCACGCGCAGGTTCAAGTCAAGTTTGTGTTCATCGATTAAGATCTCTGAATAACGACGATCGGGAAGGTTCAGACTGCTCCACACCTCCATCCCAGTGTAAACGCCTAGATCATCTTTGCAAAGATCGCGCGAGGCAACTAGCATTGGCATCGCGATGGATTTAATGCGTTGTTCCCGATCAAGATCTTCTTGAACTACATTGAGATAATAAGCGCGGTCGTCTGTGCTTAAGGTTGCCACATCCAGCTTTTTTTGCTTCTGCGTAGCACAGCCCCCAATCAGCAAAGCCGCTCCACAACAAACCAACCCAAAAACCCGCATTATCTATCCCCCAGATAAAATTAAATTCACGTAGTGCGTGAATATTTATGATCTGATACTTAAACACAAGTGCATTTCAACTGGGGTGGGATTTAAGGGTAACCTCCAAAATTATATGAGTAACATAAAAAAGACCGCAACACTCGCTTGAGTGCTGCGGCAGAGTTGGTCCCTTGTTGGTGGAACCCAGTTATGGCTTGGTGTACGGCTTCAAACTTGGGAGGCTTGAGTGATGCGTACAGTGGGGTGCTACGGGCTTGTTAAGTGCCCGCTTGGCAGGTGGTGTCGAGCGGGGAAGCCGCCCACAACCGATGACTGGCTGGTACAATCGGCTGGGGCTTATTCCCGGACCTTCACCCATCTGCTTTAGGTCGTTCGGATTTTGGATCGTAAAGCGGTTTCAGCGACATTGTTGCCTCGAAGCTTTCACAGGCGATTTCGACCGAGAAATTGTCTTCTTTCACCCAATCGGCGGTAACACCGTTGTCATCGTGGACATAGCCAAGACCGATTGAACTGCCAAGTGTATGGCTGTATCGACCAGAGGTAATCTTGCCGACGATTTTATCGCCTTTGTAGATTGGTTCGTTATGGTACATCATCGGTGGCTCGCCCTTGGCGTTTTTGGCATCCTTGAGCTGTAGAGCAACCATGCGCTTGGTGAGCGGTTTTCCCTTTTGTTCAAGCAAGGCTTCACGACCGATAAAGCCGCCTGTTTTGTCCCAGGCGATGGCAAAGCCCAGACCTGCTTCCAGTGGGGTGTCTTCGTCCGAAATTTCGTGGCTCCAGTGACGGAAGCCTTTTTCCAGACGTAACGTATCCACAGCATGCATACCGCCAAGGGTCAGGCCCATATCTTTGCCTGCGTCCATTAGTGTATCAAAGACGTGAACGGCATATTCGGATGGTACATAAAGCTCCCACCCCAACTCACCGACATAGGTGATGCGTCCGGCCTTGATCTTGGCATAGCCCATCTCGATTTCCTGACAGGTGCCAAAAGGAAACGCAGCGTTGGAAAGATCGGCAGGGGTTACTTTTTTCAACAGCTCGCGGCTGTTTGGCCCCATGACGGCAAAGAGCGCATAGCCAGATGTGACGTCTGTTGCAAAGCAATGATCGTCTTCTGAAATGTGGCTGTTGAGGAAATGGAAGTCGCGGGTTTGGGTGCCACCGGATGACAGTACCATAAAGCTGTTCTCGGCCAGACGGGTCACGGTCAGATCAGCTTCGATCCCGCCGCGTTCGTTCAGCCATTGGGTATAAACCATCTTACCCACAGGCACGTCGATATTGGCACCGGAAATTCGGTTGAGAATTTTTACGGCGTCCTTACCTTGCACCATGTATTTCCCGAAAGAACTCATGTCGAAAAGGGCGACGTTTTCACGGGCGGCTTTACATTCTGCGCCACAGTAATCATGCCAGTTCTGCGGACCATAAGAGTATTCATATTTTGGTTCGACACCTTCGGGCGCAAACCAGTTGGCGCGTTCCCAACCAGCCATCTGTCCAAAACAGGCGTTGGCTTTTTCCAAACGGTCGTGAATGGGGGATCGTTTGATATCGCGACAGGTCACGGGCTGTTTTTCTGGCCAGTGCATTTCATAAAGCAGGCCGAGGGCCTCGGTCGTGCGATCAAAGAGATACTTATCGCCGCCTTGGAAAGGTTGAACACGACGGATATCAACGTCCCACATATCAACGGGGCAATTGCCTTGAACAATCCAGTCCGCAAGAATTTTACCCGCACCGCCCGCTGACTGGATGCCCGTTGAATTAAAGCCAGCAGCGACATAAAAATTCTTCATCTCTGGCGCTTCACCAAGGTAAAAACGGTTATCGGGGGTAAAGCTTTCCGGACCGTTGAAGAAGGTGTGGATACCAGCGCTTTCCAACAGAGGTATACGTGCCATGGCGTTTTCCAGAGCCGGGGTAAACTGATCCCAATTTTCCGGTAGTTCATCAAAGCAGAAATTATCTGGAATACCTTTGTGACCCCATGGCACAGCATTGGGTTCGAAGCAGCCAATCAACAGCTTGCCTGCGTCTTCTTTGTAGTAGTTATAACCATCCGGATCACGAAGGGTTGGCAGTTTCGGCAGGTTGTCGATGGCTTCGGTTACGATGTAGTAGTGTTCCGCAGCATGAAGAGGGACGTTGACACCGACCTTTTTGGCTACTTCGCGGGCCCACATTCCACCGCAGTTCACAACGATTTCGGCGCGGACTTCACCCTGATCTGTGATAACACCTGTTACCTTGCCACCATTGGGGCCGGGTTCAGTGATGATGTCTTCAACCTTGATGCCTTCGATAATCGTGGCACCGCCTTGACGTGCACCCTTGGCAAGGGCCTGTGTTGTATCAATCGGGTTGGTTTGTCCGTCCCCCGGCAGGTAAACACCACCAACAAGGTTGCTGACATCAGCAATGGGATAGTGTTCCAGAATTTGTTCTGGTGTGATGACATCAACTTCCAAGCCAAAGTTACGGGCCATGGATGCCCCACGTTTGAGCTCTTCAAAACGTCCTTCTGTCTGGGCGACAGAAACGGACCCCGTATGAACCAGCCCGGTTTCCTGTCCGGTTTCAGCGGCGAGATTATTGTAAAGATCGGCTGTGTACTTTGCCATCTTGGTTAAATTCTCAGTCGCGCGAAGCTGCCCAACCAACCCGGCGGCATGCCATGTGGTGCCGCAAGTAAGTTGTTTCCGTTCCAGTAACAGTACGTCTTTCCAACCAAGTTTGGTCAGATGATAGGCAACGGAACACCCGATTACACCACCACCAATGATAACAACCTGTGCCTGTTCGGGAAGAGTTTTTTTATTCGCCATCGTATTAATTCCATACAAAGGGGGACATATAAGAGGGGCATTGCCCCAGGGCATTTTGTTTTTGAAATTTTGGGTTGGGGAATTTAAGTACACCCCGACCGTAGAGCGATCACAGATCGTGTTAGTAATGGGGCGGAGAGAGTATCCAGAGTACTTCTGCGTCTTCCGCGCCGTTGTTATAGGTTTTATGGGGTTCGCCGGGGTTGATGCGAAAGCTGTCACCAACACCGAGATCATAGGTCCGTTCACCAATTTCAACTGCGATGTTTCCCTTGATGATATGACCGGAAACTTCGACTTTTTCCCGCGAAATCTGTTCTTCACCTGTGGCTGATCCGGGGGAAAAACGCCCCATGATCAATTCAACATCACCGCTGAGATCGGGGGACATTAGTTCTTCGACCATGCCTGATCCGGTAAAGCTGAGCCGTCGTCTATGATTGTGGCGAACGATGTGGCTTTTTTCCGTTGGATCAGCAATATCCTCGCCATGGAAAAACCATGAGTTTGAAACTTCCAGAGCCGCAGAAATCTTGTTTAGGATCGGAATGGATACGACGGAAATACCCCGTTCAATCTGGCTGACATAACCAACTGACTTGCCAATTTTTTCGGCGAGTGTGGTCACTGACATCCGTTTGGCCTTGCGCAGATCACGGATCTGTCCGCCGACGGTGACGGACTCGTCGTCGAGATCTTGCTTGGGAGGATTGTGCTTATGCAGGGTTTCTACTTTGGGTCGTGCCATCTGTATCGCCAAACGTTTTAAATTATGTTCTGGCACAATAAAGACAGTATTAAATGAAAAAAGATAGTCAAAATTTCATTTAAATGAAAAAACGCAATAAAATTACATGTGTGTTTGTGGAGTTTGAAAAATGAATTATTTTATAAGTAATTGATTTTTAATTATTATTTTGTGATTTTATTGTTTGAATACAAAATGAAAAGCCCAAGAGAAATTTGGTTCTCTTGGGCTGTATTTTCTTTCACGGTAAATTTGAATGTTGCTTTTATGATTTGAACCAGCGATAGCTGAAGCCTGCTCCTAATGCGCCAAGTAAAGGGGCAACCCAGAAGAGCCAAAGCTGTTCAAGTGCCCATCCGCCGACAAAAAGAGCAGGGCCTGTGCTTCGTGCAGGGTTCACCGATGTATTGGTGATGGGGATAGAAATCAGGTGAATCAGGACGAGGGCGAGACCGATGGCCAAAGGTGCAAAGCCTGCGGGGGCCTTTTCATCTGTTACGCCAAGAATAATAAAGAGAAAGAAGAAGGTCAGAAGAACTTCAATAAGAAGGCCACTCATCATGGAATAGCCCATGGGGGAGTGTGCGCCGTATCCGTTGGATGCAAAGCCACCAGCAACGGAAAAATCAGGGATACCATTTGCAATCACATAGAGTAGTCCGGCTGCGGCAATTCCCCCCGCAAGCTGTGCGATCCAATAGGGAACAATCTGTCCGGCTTCGAATTTGCCCCCAGCCCAAAGACCCAGAGTAACCGCCGGATTAAAATGCCCGCCCGAGATATGACCAACGGCGTAGGCCATGGTGACAACGGTAAGGCCAAAGGCAAGTGAGACGCCAACAAAACCGATTCCGAGATCAGGAATGCCAGCGGCGAGGACAGCCGAACCACAGCCGCCAAAAACCAACCAGAAAGTACCTAGAAATTCGGCACCATATGCTTTTGTATTCATTTTGAAACCCTCCCCCTTAATGCAGGTCAAATTGATATTGTGAGAACAATCATGAAGCACGCTGATGATGCTGTTTGTTCGTAAATAACGTGCCGGATAATACCATGCCGCTTTTGAAAAGATGCTGCGTAAAGATACTTAGTCTCTAGGGGATAAGTGACCATTGGTTGGGAGCAGTGTCTAAGCTCAAAATGATCATAAAGCTATCATTATTCCATCACTGTGACACAGCATGTTTAGGACAATTTTGTTTTTCCTTTGTGAAACCGATTTTGAGGTATTTGGGGACCAGAAGAGGAAGGAAAGAGTTATCTCCTCCATTTCTTAAAAATTCTTTCCACTTCATCAAGAGAAACTGAAATATACTTTGTCCATAGGCAGGAGGACCATTTTTGATAGCCTATTAAATTGTTCAGGGAATTGTTAATGGCAGTGGAATTCAATTGGGCCATGAGATTATCATTACTCGAATTGCGAGCGGATGGACTTTCTAAGCAAGCCTCCTGAATATTTGGATAGGCAATCGCAATAAGATGGGTTTCTGCTAAGGTTAGCCCCATTAATGTATGAAATTCCCCGTCGTCTAGAAAATTCCCAGAAGAAATAGCAAGAAGGCACTCTTTTACGACCCACTTTTCTTCATCGGATAAATTTTCGGAAGTCATTATGATTCTGCACAAATTGCAGCAATAGTTATCGGAAAACTAAGTTTGTATTATTACAGGACAGTAAAGCCTGTTTCTGAGTTTAGCTGATTTTTTGCAATAAGGCTTGAATAAAATTGAAAAACCTCTGATCGAGAAAATAGTTTTCGGGCCAGTAGTTGACTTAAAAGCCCAGTCAGTTGTCTTGAATTATTTTTGATCACATTCATCTAAACATCATCACAAAATCATCTTGCCGTCATTGATCAGTAACAGAGCGGCATCATTTTGGCGCAGTTCGACTTATTCTGTGTGAAAGTGATTTTCTGTTATGAGTGATGTTAAATTGGGGATGACCCGCCGTCGTTTACTTCTGGGGGGTGTCGTTGCGGCATCTGCTGTTGGTTTTTCACCCTTTTTAACAGCGCGCAGTGATGCCGCGCCTTTGGCTGGGGAATTACAACTGGTCCCAGCAACGCCAAACCCTTTGGGATCTATCGAAAAGCTGTTTCTACTCAAAGGTGATCCATTAAGCGGTGCGATTAAACGGATCGTGACCGAAGAAGGCAATCCGGTGCCGTCGCCGAAACTTATCCCAGGAGAACGGCGTGTTTTACGTGTTCTTCATTTCAACGATATGCATAATCACATCACCGAAATGCATGGTAAAAAGGGTGATACCTATCGCTTGTCACAAATCGTACAGCGGGTAAAAGCTGCCCGCGCGTCAGCGGCTGAAAATGAGGCAGTGCTTTTTGTTTCAGCGGGGGATGACCACACAGGATCAATTTTTGATGAACTCATGGGCTGGAGTGTGGATGAGTTTGTTGCTGATGCAGGTTACAGAAGTTATTCGGCAGCAGGACTGGATATCGCCGCAATCGGTAATCATGAATTTGATCGGGGTGCGGAACTTTTGAAAAAAGCGGCACTAACGGATGCGCGTTTCCCTTTGTTGTCAGCAAATGTTCATTCCTCGCAACACCTGAAACGAGACGAAGATTACGTTGCGGCTGCCATTGCTGAAATCAAAGGTTTACGTATTGGACTGGTTGGCTTGACCACCAACATTGATACGCGCGTGGGGCAGCCTGATGACAAGACACTGGCCGTTGATCGACCGTTGAAAGCGATTGAGAACATCTTGCCAGCCGTTGCCGAGATTTCCGATGTTGTCGTTATTCTTTCGCACTGTGGTTATGGTGTAGGGCAGCATACATCCGGTAAGGCAGCGACAGTACGCGATGTTGGTGAGGGCGACTTTGCTATTGCTGGACTGGCGGGCAAGTTGACAGATAAGCCGGTTGTTGTCGTTGGCGGGCATACCCATACCCGGTTGAATGAAGAGAAAATTGAAGAAAACAACCTGATTGATGGTGTCCTGATTACCCAGGCCGAGGCCCATGGCAAATATCTGGGTGATATTGCTATGTCTATCGCGGCTGAAAACGGGCGTAAGGATTGGTACAGTTCTGTTTCCCTACACCGAATAAAGCCGAGGGACAAGCGCGTCTCGGTTGATGATCCAAAATATCAAACGCTACAAAACGAAGATGACTATGACGCTGACTTTGAAAAGCAGCACATCGCCCCGCTCATCAAGGCATTGGACAGTAAATTGGCCGAGATTATTGGCTCTGTTGATACGACTGATTTGAGCCGGGACAAGATGATTGCGTCGCGTTATATCGGCGAAAACAAACTTGCCAACTATATGAATGATGCTGTGTTGGCGCGATCAAATAGCTTTGCGGGCGGAGAGGTCGACTTTGCCTTGTTTAACGCCACGGGTATTTCAACAGGGGTGGAAAAGGGACCGTTAAGTTTCAAAAACTGGTACGATGTTATGCCCTATGCAGATGCTATTCATATTGCGAGCCTCAGTGGTCAACAGGTATTTGACATGCTGCAATCAAATGCCAAGCGTTTGCTTCGTGATGAAGAAGTTGCAGGGACCAACCTAGAGGGATTTGTCTCGCGCGGCTTTTTGCATTTTTCATCGGACATTCGGTATGAAATTGACCTCGGTGCATCTGCCCGCGATGCCACCGCAGTGAATATTACCCTTAAAGGCGAGGCAATCGAAAAGTGCTTGGATAAAACCTATACGATGGTGGTGAATACCTATCTTGCGCTTGGTGGTTTCGGTGAAAATTGGAATGGTAAGCCTATCGGCGGCGGGGTCGCGGGTGATATTCCCAGCTTTGATATGCGCAAACTACAGTATGACCATACCGGTCTGATCTACCGCAACGAGGTTATTGCTCATATTCGGGAAAGTCAGGTTATTTCGGCTGAAACAGGCGCTAAACTTGATGGGCGCATAACTGTTTTGAGCTAAGGGTTCGTTGAATTTTTGCTTAATTAATTTTAACAAACAAGGCCAACCAGCTGGTTGGCCTTGTTTGTTGGTATTGTGCTAAATCAAGTTTTATTGATGGAAACACCCCCTTCGACCATCAATGCGGTCCCTGTGACAAAGCTTGCGTCATCAGAGGCAAGGAACAGGGCAGCCGTGGCAATTTCTTTCGGATCAGCAATACGTTTCAGGCCGTGAAGACTTTTGACAAAATCTTCCATTTCTTCGTTTGAGGCAACAGAACGTCCCATGGGGGTGTCTGTGCCACCGGGAATAAGACTGTTTACCCTCAAACCTTTGGGGCCGTATTCTGCCGCAAGACATTGCATCATTCCGTTAATCCCGGCCTTTGAAGCGGCATAGGGAGCCATACCGGGCATGCCGATAGTATGACCTACAAAGGTCGATGTGAAAATCAAAGACCCATGATCACTTTCGAGCAAGGCAGGGATTTGATGTTTGGCACTTAAAAAAGCAGATGTCAGATTGGTATTGATGGTATCATGCCATCCGTCCAACTCCAATGTTGGCGTGTCCCCCATGGCGCCAAGGGTTCCGGCATTGTTAAAGGCAATATCCAGTTTTCCATAGGTTCCGGTGGCGACCTCGACCAAAGCTTTGGCATAGTTTGCATCGGTAACGTCCCCGGAAACAGCAACGCCCTGTCCCCCCGCAACACGGATTTCTTCGATAAGTTTATCCAATTCTTGCTGGCGTCGGGCCCCGACAACAACCTTTGCGCCTTCTTCCGCAAACAGCTTAGCAGCGGCATAGCCGATACCTGAACTTGCACCCGTAATAATGGCAACGCGATTTTCTAATTTACTCATTTTCAGATCCTTTATGGTTTTGTTTTAAATATTGAAGGATCAGTATTGAGGTAGCATGGGGTTTTGGAACTCCGCTTCTTGTTCTGTAATTCAAAAAAAATCTTTAAAAACGGGGAATTACGGGAAATAAAAAAATAGAATACAAAAGCAAGAATCAGAGTTTGGGTCTATGATTTTTGAGCTAGCTTTTAGAAACTGACGAAATGTTGTGCTACAAGTTGGATGACAGGAGCAAAGGTAATGGCAACTCAGATGATTATTTTGCCAAAATTTAAAAGTGATGATGAGCGATATCAAGCGATTGTGGACCGTGACCCGTCGGCGGATGACGTCTTTTATTACGCTGTTTTGACGACGGGTGTTTATTGTCGGCCATCCTGTGCTGCGCGTTTGGCTTTGCGGAAAAATGTCAGTTTTCATGAAAGCTGTGCTGAGGCTGAGAAGGCAGGGTATCGCCCGTGTAAACGGTGCCGTCCCAATGAAATGAAAAAACAAGAACGTCAGGCACTGGCCATTGAAAAGGCTTGCCGTTTGATCGAAGAGGCCGAAGAAGCGCCTGATCTTGATACCTTGGCAGAAGCTGTGGGGATGAGCCGTTTTTATTTTCACCGTACTTTCAAGGCCATTACAGGCGTTACGCCAAAGGCTTATACCAACGCGCACCGGGACAATCGGGTACGTAAGGGATTAAGCAAAAGCGAAACAGTGACAGAAGCGATTTACGACGCGGGGTTTAATTCCAACGGCCGCTTTTATGCTAATACTGAAAAGCTTTTGGGGATGAAGCCGACAAGTTATCGAAAAGGCGGCAAGGATACTGAAATTCGCTTTGCCCTTGGGGAATGTTCACTGGGGTCAATTCTGGTAGCCGCAAGTGAAAAGGGGATATGTTCCATTCTTCTCGGCGATGATCCCGAAACCATGATACAGGATCTTCAGGACCGTTTTTCCAAGGCCATTTTGAAAGGCGGAGATGCTACGTTCGAAAAGTGGGTGGCGCAGGTTGTCGGCTTTGTCGACGACCCCGCAATTGGTCTTGATTTGCCATTGGATATTCGCGGGACGGCCTTTCAACAGCGGGTTTGGAAAGCCCTGGTCGATATTCCTGTGGGAAGTCGTTTGAGCTATGCGGAAGTTGCTGAGAAAATAGGTTCGCCCAAGGCTGTTCGGGCTGTTGCTTCCGCTTGTGCCGCCAATCATATCGCCGTGGCTATTCCTTGTCACCGGGTGGTACGAAGCGATGGGGCTTTATCCGGTTATCGTTGGGGGGTAGAGCGCAAACAACAGCTGTTGGATTGTGAAGCGGTTGCTGCGCAATGACGGTACATGAACCAATGACAGTCGATGAAAAGGTACGTGCGTTAGAAGTTTCTGCCGATGTGTCATCTACAGTAAGTCAGACTTTAAGCCAGAGCAAAATTTCTGTCACCGAGATCGCGCATAGCCTAGATAAAAATGGCTATGCCGCTCTCAAGGGAATAATTGCTGAACCTGATTGCATTGCGTTAGCTGGTGGGTATAACGCCGATGACCTCTATCGGTCCCGTGTTGTGATGTCTCGTCATGGTTTTGGACAGGGGGAATACAAGTATTTTGACTATCCCTTACCAGATCTGGTCAGCCGTTTACGCACTCGGCTTTATGAACCATTGGCCGAGATCGGGAATAGATGGAATGCGTTGATGAATATGGATCAACGTTTTCCCAGAACACATAAACAGTATCTCGACCTGTGTCATGAAGCAGGTCAGACGAAAGCAACGCCTTTGCTGTTACAATATGGTGCCGGGGATTATAACTGTTTGCATCAGGATGTTTACGGCGAGCTGCTTTTCCCGTTGCAAGTGGCGTGTCTGTTATCCAAACCCGGGCAGGATTTTACGGGGGGTGAATTTGTTCTCACAGAACAGCGCCCTCGGATGCAATCACGCGCTGCGGTTGTTCCTCTGGATCAGGGGGATGCGGTTATTTTTCCCGTCCGCAACCGACCTAAACACGGTACGCGCGGTATCTATCGGGTGAATATGCGGCACGGCGTGAGTGAAATCAGATCGGGTCAACGTCATACTCTGGGTCTTATTTTTCATGATGCTGATTAAATAGTTTAGTAAATTTTGAGTAATTATATCAAATTATTCTAAGACTCTAAATGCTGCTTGTCCGTGTTTGGTGCGTGATAAAGGAGTTATATTTCTATTGTACTCATGAACCCATTCTGAGAGGGCTTTCCATTCACCTTCTTGCCATGTTTCATATGCATATTCATGAGAAAGTTTTTCCCAATGTTGAAGTTCATCAAAAACAAGGATTGTACCAGTGACAATTCTTGCATCTAAATGTGTCAATACAGTCTTAGTTGACGAGTAAAGGTTACAATCCATATGGGCAAATGAAACAGGTCCCTCATTTTTCTCTAACCAAGACGGTAAGGCATCATCAAACCATCCGGGTGCAAGCTTCACGTTTTCAGCAGTTTTGGGTAGCTCATCCAATGCAAACCAATTTTTTGGAACAACATTTTTTTTGTCGTGTGAAAGATACCATTTTTCAGGAAGTCCACAAAAAGAATCAAAACCCCAAAATGTTTCAGCTGGATGATTTGTGGCTAAATGATTTAGCGTATCCCCTTTGTATACACCGAATTCCATTGAGTATCCAAAAAATTTAGAGGTTGCTGCGCTGTCAACCAAATGCTGTAGCCTATTTGGATGAATCGTTACTTCACTTAAAAGTTCTTCATGTATTTTTTTTAATAACATTTGATACCTGAATATAAGACTTGAAACGAGGGTTTTGATGTTTGTTTGTGCTATCGATATTTACAAAGAGCGGGGTATAGTCAATTGGGCAATGATAATGGCTTGTACTCTTTTTGCCCGCCTGGTGAATAGAAAACGGCTATCTTTGAGTTGTTTATTTCAAGGATCTTATGAAAAAACATGTTGTTGGCAAAATATATAGACCCATTTTCCCATGAAATAGTAGCCCATACGCCTATAAGACCATAATCGTCTGATAAAGCCTGCAATGATCTCTGTAATGCAGCACACAACGTTTTTGTGTTTGTATATGTTTGGTTATGATTATACGCAATTTGAAGTATGAATTCTGGTGTTATAGGGCTTGTAAATTTGTCAGTTTTCGTATTGGTCATGGTGGTTTCTAAGATAGTCAAAAAACTAGTTGATGAAGGTTATTTTTATAATTCAGTGTCCAATAATGGAGTGGAAACAGGAATTGATAAAGGCATCTTTCTCAAGTTGGTTAATTTTTTTAAGTGAATGTCAATTCTATCAACGGCCATTGATGATTGGGTAGTTAGGATGTATTTTCCTTTGCTTGTTAATTCCCTAAAGCATTGAGATAAAATGTCTTATTTTTAGCAAACCTTTTGTTAACCTAAATACGGGACATTTTATCTGTGCAAACAGTGATAATGGGGCGACTACAGACCCCATAAAAAGGGGGACTTTACCACAGATGGAGAAAGCAGTTACGGACATTGTTGATACTGGCGAGGAAAATGACAGCCTGATTAAAGCCGAACGACAGGCTTATGCTTTACGGCGTGATCTTCAGACCCTGGGGGATGCATTACAGGGTGAATTTGAAGGCACGATGTCTCTGGCCAAGTTGGCGGGCGATGCAATGCAGGATGCCAGTGCGGCCACGCGCAACGCATTGGATAGTGTCAGCAACAAAGCAAATGAATTAGAAAATGATGCCAACACAGCGACGCAAAATGTTGATGCCGTAGCGGCAGCAACCGAAGAAATGAACGCCTCTATAGCCTTGGTTGGCGAGCATGTTGCCAAAACGGCAGAAGGAGCCAAGGGGGCCGCGCAAGAAGCCAAAGGGGCCACAGATACTATTCAGGTGTTGGCACAGGCCTCGGAAAAAATTGGGGATGTCGTCAAGCTGATCGAAGGCATTGCAGGTCAAACTAACCTTCTTGCGCTAAATGCGACGATTGAGGCTGCGCGTGCTGGCGATGCCGGTAAGGGATTTGCTGTTGTGGCCAGCGAAGTGAAAAGTCTGGCACAACAAACAGCCGGAGCAACAAAAGATATCACTAACCAAATTACCGAAATTCAATCTGTCACCGGACAGGTGGTCGAGGTAATTGCGAATATCACCTCTGTCATTAATTCCGTTGAAGACTTTTCTTCGGAAGTATCTGACCGTGTACAGGAACAGGTCGCGGCGATTAATGAAATTGGGCGAAATGCGCAACAGGCAGCTGTCAGCACAAGGCAGGTAACAGATTCCATGGCGACAGTCGTTTCAGAAGTGAACGATGTGCGCAGTCTAACGCAAACGCAGGAAACCAATGCCAACAAAATGCGCGATCTTCTCGAAGCGCTTAATCTGCGTTTAGAAACCGCTGTTAAGGAAACGCACGCTGGCGATGGTGAAAAGCTACAACGTATTCCGTATGATCTGGACGGTATCTTGTCTTTTCAGGGAAATCGAGAGCCGGTTAGCCTACGCGATTTCACGAATAAAGGTACGCTTCTTTGCAAGCTTAATGGCCCTGTAGAGGAAGGCGCTGCCGTCGACATTGAGGTTCATCCCTATGGTTGCCTGAAAGGAACCGTAGAGGCGGTCCTTCTATCGGGTGTTATGGTGGTTTTTGATCAGAATTCCCAAAAATTAGCCCAGACGTGCCTAGAGAGTGTGATCGCTATGGATCAACCCTTTATCGCCAAGGGTATCAGTACAGCAAAGGTAATTGGTTTGCGTTTCGATGCAGCCATCGATGCGGGTGAGATATCGTTGGAAGACTTATTCGACAGAGAATATCAACCTGTTGAGAACAGCGATCCACAACAACACACAACAAGGTATTTGGATTTCACTGATCGTGTCCTGCCCGATGCACAAGAGCCTGTGCTTGATTTTCATGACAAGGTTGCTTTTTGTGCAGCGGTTGATGTGAATGGCTATCTGCCAACGCATAACCTGATCTATAACAATTCGCAGAAACCTGATGACCCGATCTGGAATGCAGGGAATTGCCGAAACCGACGTATTTTTACGGATAGAACAGGGGCCTCTGCCGGGGCAAATACCAAAGATTATCTGTTGCAAAGTTATCTGCGGGATATGGGCGGCGGCAAGTTTGTCTTAATGAAAGACCTGAGCACGCCGATTATGGTCAAGGGGCAGCAATGGGGCAATTTGCGCATGGGCTATGCCCCGTAAAAGCCCTGTATGTTATCTCAAATAAGATAAGATGATGGTCTTAGAATAAGGTTTGTTCTCTGGATCAGTACTCAGAAATGACCTGTTTGATCCACGTGGTCTTGCTTGCTGGTTCGTTTGGGGGAACGGGATTGAAAATAACCGTTGTTTTTTCAACGTAATCCGGGCAGCCAGAGGTGAAGTACTTTGTTCTTCTCATAGGTTTCGGTGTTTTCTGTACCAGTTCAGGGTGTCTTTTTAGATAGTCCTTCAGGCTGTCGGCACAGATAGAGGGCTGGCAGAGGATGGGGACGCCTTGCCCCATAATGTTTCCGATAATTTTTGCCGCCGCCTTTTCAAAGGCTTTTTTCAACAGGGGGTAGTGGGTACAACCCAGCATGATCCAGTTGGGAACTTTATTGTTTTCTTCTACAAGCTGGCCAACGTAACCTTCGACCAAAGCATCTGTTGTTACCGTATCTTTTTTAGCCTCTAACGCAGGAACCAGTGCCGGACACGCCAGTTGAATGACATCAAGTTGCGGTGCTCGTTTACCAATTTCGACAAGATAGGTTTTACTTTTAACCGTGGCTTCGGTTGCAAAGATGCCGACGGTTCCCTTTAGATATTGTTGTGGGTGCTGTTCCCATTTTATCCAGGGTCGATCCGTAATGGTTTCGACCATGGGAACAAGAACACCGAGAATACGTTTCTCTGGTGCATACAAGGGTAGCCATTCTTGTTGTAGTTTGCGTAAGGCAATGGCCGACGCTGTATTGCAGGCCAGAATGACAAGATTACAGCCTTGATCAAAGAGGAACTGTACGGCTTGCCGGGTCATTTCATAAACTTCAGGCCCCACTTTCTCGCCGTAAGGAGCACGCAGATGGTCCCCGAAATAGAGAAAATCTTGTTGAGGCAGAGCGGTCTGGAGGGCTTGTAAAACGGTTAAGCCTCCGGACCCAGAATCAAAGACGCCAATGGGCGAAGACACTTTTGGTCTGTGGGTATCAGCTTTGTGCATTTTTACAGCTATAGACACCGCTTATGGCAGCAATTTGGCGATGATGGTAACTAAGGGTGAATTCTGTGTCTGGTGACATCCTACCAGGGCTTTTAGTCGCTTCTTGAAGCAAGAGAGTACAAAAGCTTTTCAGATTTCCATCCAGTACTTCTTGCGAGAGAGCATTGTCATCTGAGGCACCGGTAATGAGAAAACGTACTTCTGTGTTGGAAAGGATTTCGACTTGGCCAATTCCCTTGTCTTTTAGGGACCCGTAATTTCCTACAGCAGCGCGGATAAATTGACGCTGATCAGGGGCAGCTTTTTCCCAAAGAAATAAGGAGGGAAATAAAAAAAATAATGACAGTGAAACGACCGTGATAAGGGCTAAGCCGCTGATGATCCATATGTTTGTTCGCATGGTTGCTTTGAACTCAATTCCTGTGTAAAAAAAATAGAAGTGTTTGGTTATGTACTTTCTATGTACTGCTGTACTATATATAGGCCTAGTTATCCCGAGGGCCATTCTTTTTGGGATATAGAGTGCGACCTGAGTTGGGGGATCCCGGTGACATCTTTGTTACTGGCCTGTTGTTTGCGGAATATATCACGGTGTTGTTGATGCGAAAGCCTATTTTCGGCCTATTGCCGTTTGTCGGTACGATTGCTTTTATAATTGTTTTTGTGATTGTCCTGGGGGGGATAAATCCAAAAGCTGCTTTTGCTGACTTTGCAGAAGGTAAAAAAGCCTATGATGCTGAAGATTATTCAACGGCTTTTCGCTATTGGCACACCAGTGCAGACCGAGGCGAAGCAAAATCTCAGCTGGAACTGGCCCGTCTGTACCGTGATGGAAAGGGAACCAATAAAGACAAGGTTGTGGCCTCACTTTATTTTACCCTAGCCGCTCAGCAACAAATCAAAGTTGCAGCCGAAGAGCAACAGGACCTTGTTGAAGGTTTTTCCAAAGAAGAATTGACGCTGGCACAAAAGCTTGTGGCGAGTTGGGAGCCGATTGACGTTAAAATCGGCCCTGAAAAAACGGAACTGACCGTTTTGGAAAAAAAGGCACTTCGGTGGTTTAAGGCAGCCGAAAAGGGGGCTGTCAAAACGATCAAGGAAATGATTGAGGTCGGGTTTGACCTTAACAAAAAAGACAAGGATGGCTGGACGGCTTTGATGCTTGCCTCTCTTAACAACCATCGGGTGACAGCAACGGCTTTGATAAAGGCGGGGGCCGAGATCAATGTCGCGGATCGGTTGGGGATGACGGCCTTGATGGCGGCATCTGTTGCTGGAAACAAGCCATTGGTTGAGTTGATGGTTAAATCTGGGGCCCATATCGAACAAGAAGATACTGTTGGTGAAACGGCAGAATATATGGCCGAACAAGCCGGACATGTCACGATTGCACGCTATTTCTCTACCCTTGAATTACCTGAAGAACAGATCAAAGAAGCGCAGCAACTTTTGATCGCTCTTGGGTATCTAGAGGGCAGCGCGGATGGAAAGACAGGCCCTAAAACATCAGAGGCCGTTAAAAAGTTTCAAAAAGACAGCGGGCAAAAACAGACCGGACTGGTTCGCAAGCTTCTGTTAGACAGCCTTGAAGACAAAGTTTCCAATGAACCTTCGCTTCAGGCCGAGGAAACAGATAGCCCCTTTGAAGCTGCGTCGATCTCTAACGAATAATTTATACCGAAAACTGGCCTTGGTTTCTTGGGTGAAAATGGCTTTTTTTATGCTTAAATCAGCAGAATTTTAGGTGTTGTTATCATAGGAACAGCTAACTCTTTCTATTGACAAGATCTGCTTAAATGTTTAGCTCCTCACACCGTTTGAAGCGGCAAGACATAACAGCACCAAGAAATGTGGGAAGTTTGAGAGAGTTTACCTGATTTTTGGTGTTATTGGCGATTTATCGAAAGATATTTCAAATCAGAGACTCGACTCAGGTTGTCTAAATCTATAAGGTAGCCCGTCATTCGCGATAACTGTGTATGCTGATAAGTGTCCTAGGTTTTCGCTTCATATTTATTTTAATTTACACTTTAAGGCAGTCTAGATGAACTGGACAGAAGAGCGTATCGAGCTTCTGAAAAAACTATGGGCAGAAGGCCATAGTGCTTCACAAATAGGAAAAATGCTGGGCGTTTCCAAAAACGCTGTGGTTGGCAAGGCGCACCGGATGAAACTGGCTGCGAGACCTTCCCCTATCAAACGAAGCGTAAAAAGCGACGGCACCAAAAAAGATGCTCCGGCTAAAAAAGCGGCCCCTAAAGCTGCGAAGCCAGCTGCACCTGCTGCACCAAAGCCGGCTGCCAAACCTGCGGCCCCTGCGGCTGCAAAGCCCGTAGCTGCACCTGTTCCGCCTAAGCCAAAGGCGCCAATTGCTCCAGCTGCCCGTGTTGCGGCCCCAAGGCCTGCGGCACCTGCTGCCAAGCAGCCAACTGCTGCAGAGATTAAAGCGGCTTCGCTGCCTGCTAAAGCCCGTCGTAAAGCCAGCATGGATGCAGCTGATCGCAAGCTGTTTAGTGGTGCCATGGAAAAACGCAAAGGCCCTAAGTGTCTTTGGCCTCATGGTGATCCTGGGGATGCGGATTTCCATTTCTGTGGTGCTCCTGCGATTCCTGGTAAACCTTATTGTGCTGAACACTGCGCGCGCGCTTACATTACCAAAAGCAGCCGTAATAGCAGCAGTAACAATAACAGCAACAACAATAATTCCAGCAATGGAACTGACAAAGCGAAAGAAGGCGAAACTGCCAAGTCAAATGAAGCCGGTGGTAAGCCAGCTTAAGACTATTTTCGTTATGTGATGTGAAAGGGTGCCTTTGGCACCCTTTTTTATGGCGATTTTTTTTATTTCCTTAATGCGCACTTTTTCATGAGCATTCATCTTTATATTAAGTACTGTAATCAGGTTGTGAAGTGATGCGTTTTATCTCGGCTCGTGCGATTGCAAAACCATTTCGGGTTTTGAGTATTGGCGGTAAGCCTAATCTAGAATTTTGGTTTACACAGATTGTTATTCTTTTGTCCACGATGTTGGGTGTGTATCTGGCGAGCTTCGCTGGGTTTGAAATCGCGGTCAATTTTGATCGATATCAAAGGCTGTCGGACGCGCGAAATCTGGAAATATCACTTCGTGCAGAAGTTTCTGATAATATTAGCAAGGTTGAAGGCTGGGCCAGTTCTTATAAAGATGGCCCCATGCTGTGGCATGATAGCCGATTTGCCCCGCGCGAAAGTTATAAGCTGGACGATGTTATCTGGCTGACGATGCGTAATTCATCGACGACGTTTGAGCTTAATCCGGAAACTTTGACTTCTATTCGGCGTTTTTATAGCGCTGTCGAGAAGCACAAAACAGTTCTTTTTCAGCAACGGCAGTCAAATGCTTTGGCAAAAAATGCGCTTAAAAATATGGCTTTAGCGGCAGAAGATGCCCGAACAGATATCATGGTCAAAATGGATGATGATATAAAACGGCTGGATGCCGAGTTGACAGACGTCCTAGATTAAGCGGTAGGTCGTTTGTTGGGGATACGTAAAAATCCCAATACTGTCAGACTTTCGCCAGAATTATATGTTTATATAGGTGAATTAGAGGCCTGTTGAGTTCTGCGGATAGGATTTCGTTGTAAAACTTTCAGGATGTGGTTTTTCGAAAGTGAACCGCAGATTATTTATCTGGGCCTTTATCAAAGATGACGCAGCATACAAAGGATGATCTTGTGGCAAAGAATATTCAAAAGTCGAACACTGATTTTAAGGTAAAACTTAAAAAGCTTTCTCTGTCTTTGGTTGTTGCAGGTGGGGCCATCACGGGTGGTCTTGTGCTTTCAGCTGCTTTGCCCCAACAAAGCTGGGCACAGGAAGAAGAAAACCCCGGCGAATTAGCCCGGGAAAGCCTTGAGCTGATGATGAAATCTCTCAGTCTTGTCATTGATTCCATCCCGCAATACGAAATGCCTGTGATTACCGAAAACGGCGATATCATTATCCGCCGCAAACAAAAAGGCGACTGGGAAGATCTGGATGAAACACCGGAACGGGAAGAGACCGAAGATTCCAAACAGATATAAATTCTGACTTATTTCGCACAACCTCTTTTTGTTAAGCCTTCTTTTAGATGCTCTATGAGCAAACGTATTTTAGACGAGAGCTGTCTATTATGTGGATAGACAGCCCATATACCCTCGTCAGAGGCTCGAAAACATTCTAGCACGGGTATCAGTTCGCCAGTTTCAATAAATGATCGGAGATAATAATCAGGCAGCTGGATAAGCCCGATCCCTTTAAGTGCTGCATCCACAAGTGACCAGCCACTGTTGCACTGTAAATTTCCCTTTACGCGGATTTGTCGGGTTTTGCCGTTCTCTTTAAAACGCCACGTGTCCAGAGTTCCTCTCAGGCAGTTGTGTTGATCCAACTCTGTTAGGTCTTGTGGTTTGCTATGTTTTTTTAGGTATTCTGGTGATGCACAGACATAATTTGTTCTTGAAGAAAGTAGCTTTGCTATCATGGTACTGTCTTCAAGCTGTCCCAAACGAATTGCCAAGTCGTAGCTTTCTGCGACAAGGTCAAGCCTTTGATTTGTTAATGATAAACTGATCTGGAGTTCAGGGTACTGCGCCGAAAAATCATTTACGAGGGGGGCAATCACACTTTCCCCGTAAGTCACAGGGGCTGTCAGGTTTAGCCTTCCTTGTAGTGATTGGTTGAGGTCAGTTATGATTCGCTCAGCTTCTTCCAGACTGTCGAGTACTTGCCTGCAGTGATTATAATAAATTTGGCCCGTTTCAGTAATGCTAACTTTTCTGGTTGTACGGTAAAATAATTTAATGCCTAACCTGTCTTCCAACGCATTAATTTGACGACTAACTTGAGCTGTTGATATCCCCAAATGTCTTGACGCTTTTGTAAAGCTATTGCGTTCTGCGACGGCGACAAATTCAGTAACACCTTCCCAGTTATGCAATCTTCTCTCCTTTGGTTTTATTGTGCTTAGTATATTTATATTGTTGCAATATGGTAATAGTAATTTACAAAAAACGCTAATTACACCAAATGAGAAATAGTTTAAAGCCCTAACTAACAACCGGGAACTAAATGCCGGAAGCTTTATTCTAGTGGAGAAACTCACATATGGCTGAAATACTTAAATCCAGAGCTGCTGTTGCCTGGGGACCAAAACAACCCTTATCTATCGAAGAAATTGATGTTCATCCGCCACAAGAAGGTGAAGTGCGTATACGTATTGTTGCCACTGGGGTCTGTCATACAGATGCCTTTACGTTATCGGGCGATGATCCCGAAGGTATTTTTCCTGTTGTCTTGGGGCATGAAGGGGGAGGAATTGTTGAATCCGTTGGCGAGGGTGTAACTGGGCTTGCTCTAGGAGATCATGTAATCCCGCTCTACACACCGGAATGCGGAGAGTGCAAATTTTGTAAATCAGGAAAAACAAACCTGTGTCAGAAAATTCGAGAGACCCAAGGAAAAGGACTTATGCCTGACGGGACGACACGTTTTTATAAAGACGGTAAACCCCTCTTCCATTACATGGGATGTTCGACATTTTCTGAATATACAGTGTTGCCTGAAATTTCGTTGGCAAAGGTAAATCCTGAAGCTCCTTTGGAAGAGATCTGTTTGCTTGGTTGTGGTGTAACAACTGGTATGGGCGCGGTTATGAACACGGCAAAGGTTGAAAAGGACGCTACCGTCGCGATTTTCGGGGTGGGGGGAATAGGTCTTTCCGCAGTCATTGGGGCAACAATGGCGGGAGCCAGCAGAATTATCGTAATTGATATTAATGAAAGTAAGTTTGATCTAGCTCGTAAATTAGGAGCGACAGATTTTATCAATCCTAAAGATTACGATAAGCCAATTCAGGATGTTATTATCGAGCTTACAGATGGCGGTGTTGATTATTCATTTGAGTGCATTGGTAATGTTAACGTTATGCGTTCTGCGCTGGAATGCTGTCATAAAGGATGGGGAGAATCTGTCGTCATCGGTGTTGCTGGTGCTGGACAGGAAATATCAACACGACCTTTCCAGCTTGTGACTGGCCGCGTTTGGCGTGGCTCAGCGTTTGGCGGCGTTAAAGGACGCTCTGAATTACCGGATTATGTAGAACGATATCTGCAAGGTGAGTTCAAGTTAAATGACTTCATAACCCATACCATGGGTGTCAATGATATCAACGAAGCTTTTGATTTGATGCACAGGGGCGAAAGTATCCGAACGGTTATTCATTTTGAATAATAGTCGCAATAGTATTGATTAAATATTTTGATCGAAGACTTGCAAACCGAGGTCGTACAAATATTGTATGGCCTCGTGTTTTTAAAGCGAGCTTGCAGTCTAGCCTTTTCAAAGGTAACTCATTTAGGCAGAGATGAGTAAATAAGGAACGGTTGGAATGTTTGATAGCCTTGGTGCTTTTGTTCCCGGTGGCAATATGACCTTTGAGGGGGCCGAGAAGGGACCCTTGAAAGGATTTGGTTTTGCGGTCAAGGATATCTATGACCTCGAAGGATATGTGACCGGCTATGGTAACCCAGATTGGCAAAGCCGCCGACGTCCTTCGAAAAAGCATGCTGTCGTGGTGCAAAAGCTGCTGGATGCCGGGGCAATGGTTATTGGCAAGACGATCACAGATGAATTTGCCAGTAGTCTCGATGGACAGAACTATCATTATGGTACGCCCGCAAATCCCGAAGCTCCCGGTCGTATTCCTGGTGGATCATCAAGTGGTTCAGCCTCTGCGGTGGCAGGGGGATTGGTTGATTTCGCGCTGGGATCAGATACGGGGGGCTCTATTCGTATACCGGGCAGCTATTGTGGTTTGTTTGGCTTACGCCCGACACATGATCGAATAAGCAAAGAGGGTGTTCTTCCTTTGGCCGATAGCTTTGATACCGTCGGTTGGTTCGCCCGTGATGCTTGGTTGCTTAATTTGGTGGGCGAAGTCTTGATGGAAGCGAAGGCTGATCAGAATGCAATGTCGGATAAGCTTTTGGTTGCTGTTGATGCCTTTGACATGCTGGATGAAAAGTCACGTGCTGCACTCAAACCGCATTTGGAACGGCTTGAACAGCGCTTGGGAAAAGCAGAATATGTTTCCCTCAACCCTGATAATTTTCACGCAATCGGTTTCGATGAGTATCTATCAAAAGGATTACAGGGGTTGGCAACTCTTTTCCAGATTACTCAGGGTCGTGAAGTCATGGACACCCATGGGGAATGGTTTGACCGTGTAAAGCCCAAGATGGGACCGGGCATTCAACAGCGGATGGATTGGCGCAAAACAATCACCGATGAACAGGTAAGTGATGCGCTTGAGAAAAGATCACTTTTCAAGGCGCGTATGAAAGCTCTTATCCCCGCCAAGACCGTTGTCTGTCTGCCATCTTCGCCCGGTATCGCGCCGCGAATTAAGGAAGATCCGGATGTGTTGAATATACACAGATCCAATATTTTGTCGCTGACCTCTGCATCTGGTTTAGCTGGCAATCCACAGATTACGATGCCATTAGCAACAGTTGATGGTTGTCCGCTTGGGCTCTCGTTGATGGGGGCGCATGGATCAGATTTGGAACTTTTGGCTTTCGCTGAAGGTTTTTGTTCCACTGAAGATGAACAACAAAGCCTTTCACCCTTTTGATCGAACAAAAATCTGATTTGTGAAGCTTGAAGCACGTACCAGACGTTCGTGAATGAAAAATAAAAGGATGTCTTTTTGTTGAGCGTGTGGTTCTCTAGGGAGTTATTGTTTGCGAGGGGACAGAATAATCTTTGAACTCCCCCCCCCCGCCCGCTACCACATCGGCCCCGGGAAATAGTCTAAAATAGTTTAAAGGGATCAGACGGTCTGAAGAGTATAATCTCTTCACGCTTGTTTAGTCGTCGTATTGAATGAGGGACGTCACAGGTATCCCACCAAGCTTTTCCCGGCCTTTGAGGAAGTTCAGCTCGATAATACAGGCAATTCTGCGTACATCAGCACCAGCTTGTTGCATAAGGGCGACAGCAGCTTCCATAGTACCGCCAGTTGCCAGTAGATCATCAAGCATAACAACGCGCTGACCAGGTTTGATGGCGTCTTCCTGTATTTCAATGGTGTCTGTGCCGTATTCCAGATCATAGGTGAAAGGAATGGTTTTGCCCGGCAATTTACCTTTCTTGCGGATCATCATAAAGCCCATGCCCAGACGCATTGCCAGTGGGGCAGCAAGCAGGAAGCCACGAGATTCAATGCCTGCAAGAACATCAGGCTTTTCCTTTTCAATCACAAGGGCCAGTTGTTCGATGGTTTCGTGCCAAGCTTCTGCATGGGCCAAAAGGGTAGAGATATCATAGAAAAGAATACCGGGTTTGGGATAATCAGGAACTTCCCGGATGTGATCTTTCAAATTGATGCTCATGGTCTCTATGGTTCCCTTATTCACTGATCTTGTGTTGCTTCGAATGGAAGGCTTTGGTGGATGTCCTGTTAATGACACGGATGTTTATGCAGAACTTACACAGGACATGCAATGATTCTGCAACAAGAGCTTCATCTGACAGTATAGAAAAACTGCCGATCCCGGATCGAAATTCGATAAGTCAGCGAGGTTAAGGGATACATGATCACAAAGAGGTGAGGACTGTTGTTTTGTGAAAAAGTTTATGCTGCTATCGAATAAGTCATTATCTTGCGAATAGATAATTATTTGGAAACCATGTCTTGTGGTGACAGATGTCGAACCTTACCTGAAACATTCAATGTCGTTATCAGGGTTAGTTTTAAAAACAGTTTTTGGGGTAGGAGAAGTCAGTTGATCAGACGCCGTTACGGTTTAATCGGATATATTTTAAAATCATTGCCTCTTTTGACAATGGTCCTGTTCGGGAGTGTTGTGTCTCTAGCTCAAGCTGATCAGGGGTACCCTTATGATGGAATGGTAGTCGTAAAGAGCGAGAAATCCTTCAGTGAACTTGCTGATGATTTAAAGACATCTATTAAAGATAATAAGATGGGACTGGTAACTCGTGCCAGTGCTTCTGGTGGGGCAGCCAATGCGGGAATCACTATTCCCGGGAACTTGGTTGTTGGTGTTTACCGAAATGATTTTGCCCGGCGTATGCTGAGTGCATCTATTCCCGCTGGTATTGAGGCACCGATCCGGTTCTACCTGACAGAAAGCAACGACGGAACATCTGTTTTAACTTACCGAAAGCCAACAGCGGTTTTTGCGCCTTATAACTCTGCTGATTTGGATGTCATGGCAAAAGAACTTGATGGTATTTTTGAGAAAATTGCCAAGGGCGCGATACAATAGGTTTTTCTTTACACAACAGGATGATGGGTGGGGCCGAATAACTTTTAATACAGCTATCCAGTGTGTTGCTATATGAAGGTTTCAGGATATAGGTTTCGGGGCTCGTGCGATCTTCTGTTATGGCTTTACCCTTTTTGTGTGATGGGTTAGAGAGGTATCTTGATCTGTTCTCTATCCCATACGTTCCCAAAGGGCTTTGATGAAACGCCGTGCAAAAGACACAGGACCCGAAACAGAAGGCGATGGTTTTTTTGAAGATCGCTTGGTCTGTGATTTTACCGGAGGTGCGGTTGGCCATCGTCTGAAATTTGGTGGTGGCAGAGGTCAGGCATTACCCAAAGCAGCAGGTTTTACCAAGGGCAGAACACCCTCTGTCATTGATGCAACGGCCGGATTTGGTCGTGATGCTTTCCTTTTGGCCTCTCTGGGGGCAGAGGTGACATTGATTGAACGCTCTGTGGATGTGCATGCAATGTTAGCGGAAGGACTGGAGCGTGCGCACTTTGCAGGTGGGCAGGTTGCGGATATTGCTGCCAGAATGACCTTGCTTTTTGGTGATGCGAAAGAACTTCTAGCAGATTTGTCTGCGGACGTTGTTGTGGTTGATCCCATGCATCCCCCCCGAAAAACCAAGGCGCTTGTCAAAAAAGAGATGCGTGTACTTCGCCAATTTGTCGGTGCTGATCCCGATGCCGAAGAACTTGTGAAAGCGGCTTTAGATGTCGCAGAAAAACGCGTGGTTCTTAAATGGCCAGCTAAGGCAGACCCTCTGCCGGGTATTAAAAAGCCATCGCATCAGTTGATGGGAAAATCAACGCGATATGATGTTTTTATGACGGGGTAAGTAAGAATTATCTTGAGTCGGCACATCCCATTCAATTGGCATATTTCAATAAATTGAAGTATCGGGATAATTTCCCATAGCTATTTTCATCTGTTATTGTATGATAATAATATGGTTATAGCTTTTCTTGTTATTTTCTTGCGAGAATTGATTTTCTCCCCATTGCAGGGTGGCTTTAGCTGATGCCTGTTGGATCAATATTTAAACTTATATCGGCGTTTTTTCTTTTCGCATATCTGTCAGGATTTTATCCTGTGTTTGCCTCTGCACCTGATGGCCCAGAAAAGCTGGTTGTTGCGTCTATTGACTGGTGCCCACAGCTTTGCCCCGAGGGTGAGCAAGAGGGGTATATCATGGACACCGTTAAAGAAATTTTTGCAGATAGTCCTTTTGAATTAGAGGTTGTGACCTATCCTTGGTCACGGTCCATTCATATGGCCAGAACGGGTGAAGTCCATGCTTTGTTGTCACCTGCAAGAGCCGAAGCCCCGGACCTTTTGTATCCCAAAGAAGAAGTTGGAGCCCAAAAGATGTGTTTTTTTGCGTCGCGGGGATCGGCTTGGACCTATCAGGGTAAAGCATCGCTAAAGGGGCAGATGATTGGTATTGCCCAGGATACATCTATTGAAGAATTAAATGATTTCATTGCTGAGAATAAAGAAGGTTTTCATTTTTTAACGTATGGTCCCCGTTACTTACCTCTTAGCTTTCGTATGGTTGATGGGGGAAGGTTAAATAGTTTTCTTTTTACCTATAACTCAACGATTTATGCGCTAGGGAAAGAAGGGTACGCAAATAAAATTGTCCCTGCGGGCTGTGTTTCAAAAGCGAATGTTTATATGGCTTTCACTCCTGATTTAGAGAAACGGGCTTTTGTTCTCAAAGCTATGGAATATTTTGATCAAAAAATGCGGAAATTGGTGCAAGCAGGCCGTGTTCCAGAGATTATGAAATCTTATGGGTTGCCAGATTGGAACAGTGCATTGACTTCTGCTTTTTAAGATATTTTTTTATCGGTATATATTAGTTTTAAGTACTTAATGACTTTTTATTTTTAGAGTTATTTGTTTAAAATATTGATTTTAAATGGTTATTTTTTGTTTTTTTAATGTTTGATGTGTCAGCGAAGAAAATAAAAAATCAACAGTATTTTATTTTTTTATTAAGCATGAATTAACTGGCTATGACCATAATGATGCATGAAATGTTTTCAATCCATGCCGGATTAGTAACCAACGGTTTGAAAGAAGCTGGAGAACCATGAGTCTTACGCAGCAAGATGTAGCTAAATTATTGGCAAATTCTTCACCAGAGGTGAGGGCAGAGACCACAATCAAAGTTGCTTCGCATTTTGAAGCAAAGGATTTTACCGAGGAAGAGAAATCTGTCGCGGAAGAGATCTTTCGGGCATTGGTGAAAGATGCTGAAATTGTTGTCAGGGAAGCCCTGGCAAATTCTCTTAAAGTTGCGGATGATCTTCCCAAAGATGTCGCGCTTGCTATGGCTGCGGATGTTGAATCGGTTTCTTTGCCTGTGCTCAAGTTTTCTGATGTTTTTTCTGACGAAGACCTGATTAACATCCTTAAATCAGAAAGTGCGGCGAAACAGGAAGCAATTGCCTTGCGTCCAAGTGTTTCCGAGGCTGTCTCTGATGCTGTTATCGACACTGGTAATGAGAACGCAGTTGCAAAGCTGGTTGCAAATGAAGGTGCGGCAATAACCGAGCAAGGGTATGGCCGTGTGATGACTGATTACAAGGAAAGCGAGATCGTTGCGGGCTCTCTTTCCAGACGACCATCGTTACCAGCCTCTGTTTCTGAACGTCTTATGAATTCACTTTCTGATCGGTTGAGACATTATATCGTCAGTCGCCACGAACTGGATTATGACCAGGCAGCTAACCTAATACTGCAGGTTCGGGAACGTGCGACGGTGTCTCTTTTGAAAGAGGGATCAAGTCAGGAAGAGCTGGAGAAACTTGTTAAGCAGCTTCATAAAGGTGGTAAACTGACACCTTCGCTGGTTTTGCGGGCGCTTTGTTCCGGTGACATGATGTTCTTTGAAACGGCCATGGCTGAATTGGCGGGGATTAGCCTTACCAATGCGCAGGCTCTTATCCATGATGACGGGCAACTTGGTCTGAAGTCTCTTTATAAAAAAGCGGGCATGTTGATGGCCTATTTCCCCTTTGTTGCGGCGGCAATCAGGCTTTATCGGGAAATGGATTACAGTGGCGAAGGCAATGATCGTGAGATTTTCGCCAGCCGTCTGTTGGAACGCTTGTTGACTGTGTTTGAGCTACCGGATGATGAGCTAAGTCCAAACGAAGTTGAATATCTGGTCACAAAACTACAGCAGTATTCCGCCTGATACAGGGTTGATTAATCTAGATTTAAGATGACGAACAGTTGATGATAAGCGGCCTCTAAACGGGCCGCTTATTTTTTGTTATTTATTCTGCTCGCCTATATTTTGAGCCAATTTTCGGCTATGAAGTTTCATTTTTGTCTAAAAGTTTGTGGATATTATCTGACCTATTCTTTTGGGATGATGTTGAGGAGCTTTCCGTCCTTTTAAGATGTAAGGTCTTGTAAACACCCTACAGGAGGAATAAATCGAACAGATATGTTTTTCGCTGTTCAAAGATACGATAATGCCCGGTCCTGATTTAATCCTTACCCTTGCCATAATGTTGGCAGGTCTCGTCGTGATCCTTTTGGCGGGGTGGTGGGCAAAAAGACCCAGAGTGCCGGGCACAATCCGTTGGGTTTCTCCTACAGCAGTACAGTTTGCTGCGCTGATTGTTATTGTTCTGATGGTGCCGCATTTAGTTGGGTTGTTGGGGGGACAGGATTTTGTCGCCCATATGTCAGCAAACAGGTCTATGGGGCGATAGGGGGTGGCTTGTATTGTCTAAAGAACTGACTGATGAAGATAAAGAACAGGCCCCGATGGGGGGATTTATCGGGGCCTGCTCATTAAACAAAAATTAGGGGATGGAGATCAAGCGACCCTAACCTTGCTTAAAAAAGCTTCGACTTCTTTACCTAGTTGGTCTGCATTATCAGTCATTTGGATAATCATACCTTCCACAGCCTGTGCCGCAGCATTTGCATTTTCGGCAGTACTTCGAACGCGATCGATAGTATCCGTAACCTGTCCTGTGCTATACGACGCTTCTTGTACATTCTGTGCAATATCTTGCGTCGCTTGGTTTTGGCGTTCTACTGATTCTGATATTGTACCAGATATCTCATCGATTTTGGTAATAATATCTTGAATACCTTTAATCGCCCCAACAGCCGCCCCAGTGGCTGACTGCATTGATGTGATCTGTTCCGAAATTTCCTCGGTTGCTTTTGCCGTTTGTGTTGCCAGAGATTTCACCTCGGACGCCACAACGGCAAAGCCTTTTCCTGCTTCACCAGCACGGGCTGCTTCGATTGTTGCGTTGAGTGCTAACAGGTTGGTTTGTTCTGCGATATCTGAAATCAAACCGACAACATCACCAATTTTACGCGCTGCTTCGGAAAGGCCTTCGACCTCTTCATTTGTCTTCTTAATCTGACTAACAGCTTCGGTTGCAACTGTCGAAGACTCGCGAACTCGTGTGTCGATCTCTTCAATAGAGCTTGTTAACAGCTGAGATGCATTGGTAACTGCATTAACGCTTTTTGACGCAACATGACAAACTTCGACAATGGCGCTGGCTTCGCTGCTGGTTTCACCGGCAATAGCAGCCATTTCCTGTGCGCCTGCGCTGGATTGCACCGCACTGTTTGCGACCTGTTGTGTCAGGGCGCCAACAGACTGTTCAAAGTTACTGGCAAGTTCGGCCAGCATAGCTCTTTTTTCGTCATTGGCACGGCGTTGCTGTTCTTCGTGTTCACTCTGTAGGCGTTCACGTTCAAGAGCGTTGGCGTGGAAGACTTCCATCGCTGAAGCCATGTCTTTTATTTCATCGTTAAATTTGGGTTGAGGAACAGCTGTGTCCGTTTTGCCGTGGGCAAGGTCCATCATAGCTTGGGTCATTTTGCCTAGAGGTGATGTGATGCTCCGGGTGACACCAACGGAGATTACAATTGTTATCAACAAGACAGCAAGCATGATACCAATAAGGAGTTGGGTCCGTTCCAACAAGGCAGCGTCAAAGTCATCCATGTAAACACCAGTGCCTATTATCCAGCCCCAATTGGTGTATTTTTGGACATAGGACAGCTTTTCAACCGGGTTTTCAGATCCCGGCTTTGGCCAAAGATAATCAACAAAACCAGCTCCTGTTTCCGAGTTGTTTACAGCGTCGACAAAGGCGGGAAAGATTAGCTTGCCGTTTTTATCTTCTAGTTTGCTAAGGTCTTTTCCTTCCAAAGCGGGTTTGATCGGGTGCATAATCATTACTGAATCTTTGTCATTGACCCATAGATAATCACTATCACCGTAACGAATGCCGTTGATCGCCGTTAAAGCAGCTTTCTTAGCCTCTTCTTCTGACATTTGCCCATCTTGGGCGCGTTTATAATATCCGTCAGACAAACTGATCGCAGATTCAATGATGTGTTTCAGTTCGGTCTGTTTTTGCTGGAAAAGATCGCTTCGTAAACTGCTAAGAGAAACTCCACCGACGATAAGTAGGCCCAATGAGGCAAAGACAATCAGTGCGATTAATCTGTGCCCAATACGGAACCCCGCTTTTTTTATTATATTCATTTGTCTTCCCGGTTCATATGAGGTCAGGAATACAAGCGTATGACGAAAAGATTAAAAATATCTTTTTGGATTAATTAGTCTTGTTTTATTCAACTAAATTAGGGATTCGCCTAACCCATAAAGATAAGGCCAGTCCCAATAACAACGATCATAGCCCCGATCCATGCGCCGATTGCCGGGCGTTCTTTGGTTCTGAACCACATCAAGGGAAGCATGATAACTGGGGTTGTCGCAGATAAGGTTGCGACAATACCAACATCCCCCTTGGACAGGGCATAAAGGATCAAAGTCATCCCGACGAACATGCCGAGAAAGCCAGAAATAACAATGTGGGTAATGATCTGTCCATCTAGTTTGGTTTTTAGCTTGAATGCTTGAACAGGCGCAGAGCATAAAATGACCAAACCAATAGCTGTTATGCCTACACGCATGGCTGATACTGCAAAGGGATCAGCCCCCGATGCCATTACGGGTTTTGCGATAAGAGAGCCAACCGACTGTCCCAGGGCAGCAACCAAACCGATGCCAACCCCGATAATCAGCGGCCCTTTAATTGCTTCCCATTTATGGAGCTGATCGCGGCGTTTACCATAGACAATGGCAAGAATAACCCCGGCAATGACAAGGATTGTCCCCAAGAGCGCCATGGGTGGCAAAGCTTCATCCAGAAATATCCAGCCCAACAGAGTGCTCATGGGGGCATTTGTGGAAAAGAGAATGGCTGTGCGTCGAGGGCCAAGCCTGTTCATTGTTGCAAAAAGCGCGGTATCGCCCAGCAAAATGCCAATGAAACCTGATAGCATGATTTCCGCAATTTGGTCTTGCTGGATTGTTTCCCAGCCACCAAAAATCGTGACGTAACTACCAAGCATGGCAAAGACGATAAGCATGCGAACACGATTAAACCCAATGGTCCCAAGGCGCTTTACGGGCATTACAGATACAATGCTACCAACGGCCCAGCAGGTGGCGGCAGAAAGGGCCGCGATTTCAACGAGAAACATAGGGTGTCCTGTTACAGAAAGTTCGTGTGCTTTATACAGCTTAGGTCTTGCGTTGTATTGTTTATTGACCGTGGGAGGACTTTAAAGGGATTGTAAAATCTGGCAAGCCGATAAAAATTATATTTATGAATTAGTTTTTCTAATGCAAATGGCCGCTGATGCTCTTTAGCTGAGAATTGTCTAAATGAAAAACTGGTTAAGTCGGATTTTCTGTATCAGACAGTTGAAGCTCTACTGGGGCCAAGTTAATTCTGTGTTGTTTTATCAACCTTTTTGGGGTCCCAGATCCGCCATAAACTGATAATGGCCCATAATCCGGGAATAGGTGCGAGTAGTGTAAACCATTCGTCATCAAACAAATTTCTGATTAATCCAAAGATCACAACAAAGGCAATCGCAACCATGATGGTTTTTGTTGTTTTTGAAGGTGGGGCAAGAATGCGCTTTTGTTTTTGCGCGGTGTTCTGGGGGGATGAAAGGGCAGCATGCGGGTCCATTGTTGCTTTGGCCCAATCGGGTTCTACTTTGCCGTTGGTATCGCTACTCCGCCAAACGCCGTCAGATGTCTCTTCGTCCACTATTTCGGCATCAATCACGTTGTTGGCGTGGGACCCGATTTTGTCTTCGTCTTGATCCGGTTTTTTGTTGCCAAGCGCTTTTGAGAGAATACGGTCAAGCCAATCACCAAGGATGGTGGCGAGCATCGCTGTCATGCGAACTGCAATCCACACCGCGATGGCGATACCAAGCATAATGCCGCCAAACTTTACGATCTCAAAGCCAGCCGGGATCTTTTGGTTTTTCAGCATGACAATACTGATGAAGACCAATGGAACTAATATAGCAAGTATGATGCTTAAGCGGCTAACCGCCTTTGTAGTTTTGAATTTATTCATGCCTTGTCGTACCAAACTCTCCCCTGACCAGCTTTATTGGCCGAACACTCAGGTTTAGCAGCATAAATCATCCTGATTGACAGAGTGTTAATTGTTGTTAACCACTCTTCTGGCGTCAGGATCTTTGTTAAAGAGCTCAATGAATGGGAATAAAGCTTAACTGTTGTCAGCAAACGCGAGCCGAATACCAAACCCGGCAAAGGCAACAGCTGTTGTTCGGCGGAACCAGCGCATAAAGCGTTCGCTCTTTAAGGCAAAATTCCCGACAAAAGCAGCAAAAAAGCCATAGACGATAAAGACCATAAAGGTCATGCCCATGAAAGCCAGCCCAAGGGTAATGGTGTCCATCATCCAGGTTGCTGACTTTGCATCGACAAACTGTGGTAAAAAGGCGAGGAAGAAAATGGATAGTTTGGGGTTGAGGGCGTTGATTAATATGCCTGTGTAGATGATTTTTCGTTTGCTGACAGGAATATCCTTTTTTTGATCAAGCGCTATCGAGCCTTTATCCAGCAGCGTTTGGTATGCAAGATAGAGAAGGTATGCCACACCGCAAAACTTAATAAGTTGAAAAAGCAGTGCGCTTGTATGAAGAATTGCAGCCACCCCGAAAGCAGCGGCGGTCAGGCTAGGTAAAATACTCAAGGTGCATCCGAATGCAGCAGCAAGGCATGCTTTTCGCCCTGCGGAGAGTCCAATTGCGACGGTATAGATGGCACCTGTACCGGGTATGAGGATCACGACAAGTGATGTAATCAAAAACTCAACGGACATAACTGTTCCCTTTGCAGAAAGGTCAGGTGAACCGAAGTTTGACGACCTCTTGTGATAAGTGCTGCGACAGGTAGCCTAAATAAAGAGAGAGTTGTGTCGCGGGAAGCAGGGTATCGTGATGCCTTTGAAATAACAATACCTCTCGGGCGTTGCCTATCTCTTAGGAGGCCAAAAAGATAATCGAGAAAGACAAGTCCAAAATGAATAGCCCCTAATACCACCCATAATATCATTAAGTGTTATTGATATATTCGATGCTTAATAGTTTGGGCATAATGGTTTGGGGTGTATAGAATTTATGTGCTTTTAAAAATCTCTCTTAAAGCTCTTTCTTAAAATTCTCGGGCAATTGAGAATTGTACAGCACCAATGAGGGCGGATTTTTCTGGGCTATCCGGGAATATATTTAGCTCAGTTATGGCTTTTTCAACATAATCACGGGCTGTTGCCATGCTATCTTCAAGCGCGTTGTATTTGTTCAACAGGGCGATTGCTGTGTCCAAGTCGTCGTCATTCTGGTCAAGATTTTCAATGACGCGCTTCCAGAAAGCTTTCTCTTCATCATTTGCCTGTTCATAGGCGAGAATGATGGGCAGGGTCATTTTACCTTCGCGGAAATCGTCCCCGACAGTTTTGCCCAAGGCAGCCTGTTTGGCAGAATAATCAAGGATGTCATCGACAAGCTGGAAGGCAATACCGAGATACTGACCATAGTTTTCCAGTGCCTGCTCTTCGTTCTTCGGGCGTTCTGCAACCACGGCACCAAGCTGACAGGATGCCGCGAAAAGAACAGCCGTTTTGCCACTGATGACTTCCAGATAGGCATCACGATCTGTTTCCAGATCATTTGTTGTCATTAGCTGTTGCACTTCACCTTCAGCAATAATGGCTGAGGCATCTGAGAGAATGCGTATGACTTCGAGAGAACTGTCGCGGGACATAAGCTGAAAGGCACGGCTGAATAGAAAATCACCCACAAGAACGCTAGGCTTGTTACCAAAAATGGCGTTTGCTGTGTCGCGTCCGCGACGAAGGTCACTTTCATCGACCACATCATCATGTAAAAGCGTCGCTGTATGAATGAATTCGATACAGGCGGCCAGTCCGAAATGTCGGTCACCCTGGTAGCCACAAAGACGTGCTGATGCGAGCGTTAACAAGGGGCGCAATCTTTTGCCGCCAGCAGCAATTAAATGCCCGGCAAGCTGTGGAATGAGAACCACATTGGATTGCATATGCTTCATGATCAAGGCGTTCACAGCCTGCAAGTCGTCGGATACGAGGTCCATCAGGACGTCCATGCCATTCTTGGGCACACCGTTTTTTTGCATGTCGTTTTGAGATCCGCTATTTTTAGATCCGGGGCCAGAGGTGACGTCAGGATCTTTTTGATCAGATTTTACATCCGCAGCAATGGCCACGTTCTTCCCCTAATAATTACCAAGGTCTATGAAAGCGAAAGGAATGTTATGTATTGATCGTAGTTTCCCGATCGTATTCCCTGATGGCTATCCCAGAACCGTTATTCCCGATAGGTCGTTCTTATAGGAAGGGGCTAGGGGAGTAAACCGGATAACAGTATTTTATAAGCGGGATAACGGTATTTTTATGCCAGTGTGATGATTAAGAAACAGATAAGTGGATAAAATTTTGATTGTGAACATAAAGGTTAAGGCATTGGAGATCAGGGGCAGATAGTCGGGAGAGGTAATCTGAGCAGGCAATCAGTTGTCTAAAATTTTTCTTTATTTGATTGCCTGCTCTGATTGGATCTCTCGCTATGCCTGTTACTGGCTGGCACTAAGTAAGTGTAGCCAAGCTAATAGTTTGTTCAGGCTGCTTTCTTGTTGATAATTCGGGAAAGGTGAGAATCTTTTTTGAGCAAGAAGTCGATTAATCTGCTTTGATAATCTTCAGGCACGGCCTGAATAACAGAGGGCCGTATCGACAGGTTTTGTCGATATTTTAGAACACGTGGGGTGGTTGCGAAAAAGTTATCCGACATAAATAGATCGAATGTATCGAAATAACGAAAGATAGGCCCATAAACGGCATCAATGAACTGAAAATTATCCGAGGAAAAAAAGTTCGTATCCCTTAATTGAACTTCGAGCTGTTCAAACTTGCTGGTAATAACGGCGCGTTTATCCTCAAACGCTTTACTGTCCTGTGCGCTATAAAGGCCCGCGATCGCAGCAAGGATTGTTGAGCCAAATTCAATCCATGATCGATGACGTGCTTTTTCAAAGGGATCAATGGGGTGAAGCGATCCTGTTGTTACTTCGTCCAGATATTCACCGATGACGGCTGATTCAAATAAAACGCCCTGTTCTGTCTGTAATAGTGGCACCTTTCCAAGCGGAGATATCTTTTTGAACCAATCGGGTTTATCGGCCAGGTTGATGTAGGTACGATTATGAGGGATTTCTTTCTCATCAAGAATGATGATTGCCCTTTGTACATAAGGACAAAGAGAAAAGCTGACGAGATCAATCTGCCCGTCGCTGAACTCTTTTGTTTGGTTATTGTTTGTCATCAGTTTCTCCTGTTTCAGGGAAAATTTTATGGCCAGAGCTATTGGGTAATCCGCAGTTATTGGATAATCCAGAGCGATTGGCATAATTAAATGGGCATAATTAAATGGAAGGTAATTGTCCTTCTGCTTGTTATGATTTAATCTGTTCATTTGTGGAGTTCAATTATATGAATATGAAAATTATCTTTGCATGAATGAACAGGGTGAATATTGGCGTGATTTACGAACGGTTCTGGCTGTGGCAAAGGCGGGATCGCTTTCGGGTGCTGCGCGGCTGTTGGGGATTAGTCATGCAACCGTTTTTCGGCACATAAATCATATCGAAGAAAAGCTGGAAGCTAAGTTGTTCGAACGTAACAGGGACGGGTACGTTTTAACGGCCGCAGGTGAAGCCATAACCCACAGGGTAGAACAGTTCGATCATGATCTTGTCGCGCTGGAGCGACAAATTTTAGGGGAAGAGCTGCAACCACGTGGCTTGGTCCGAATAACGACGACGGATACGCTGTTAATAAACTTTCTTTCCCCAGTCTTTGCCGATCTACAAAAAGCATATCCTGACATAGAGCTTGAAATTGGCTGTTCGAATGAGTTGGTTAATTTAAATAAACGCGAAGCCGAAATAGCCATCAGGCCAAGTAAAAAGAGTCCGGATAATATGGTCGGTAGAAAGATGGCTGATATTCGGGTCGGGATCTATGGACGTGTTCAAGATCATGAATATTTACTGGATGGTAATCGTGAAATCGAAAGTCTTGATGGATTAAGGGACCTGAACTGGATTGGCCCGGATGAAAGTCTTGCTCATTTAAGGATCTATAAATGGCTGCAACGCAATGGCCTCTACGGGCAGGTGAAAACCCGATATAATAGTTTGCTGGCGGTTGCTGATGCGGTACGTCATGGGGGTGGTGTTGCTATTTTGCCTTGTTTTATGGCGGCAATAGACCCTAGTTTGCTGGCTTTGAAGACGCCACTTGATGGCTTTGATAATGAACTTTGGCTTCTGACGCATCCTGATCTACGGAAGGTTGGTCGTATTCGGGCTTGTATGGATTTTTTATCCTCGGCGATTGACCAAAAGAAACATCTTCTCGCGGGTGAGTTCTGACATTGGTCGGAAATGGATGTTCCGACAGGGCTTATTCACCGGCATTTTTTTAACGGGCAAGGTTTTTCCACGGGAAGTGGTTATTCAGTAACAATGTTTAATTTTAGTCGTGTATTGATCGAATACCGACGGGGGTAAAGAAGGTGGGGGTAAGTTGTTTGTGATCTTTTCTTGCCGCCTGCTTGTTTGAACGATAGGTTCCAGCAAAGAACAATATAAGAAGACCTTTGCTGATCTCGCTTTCCCTGGTTCTGCGTAAGATGTTCTGTTCTGATGTGTGTTGTCTTTATACTGGATCTTAACGGGCTATCGAGTGTGATTGAAATCTATCGTACCAATGACATTGTTAAAATTTCCTGGCTTCAGGCATTACTGTCTGATGGGGGGATAGAGTGCGCGGTTTTGGATCAACATGCATCTATTATCGAAGGGTCCATTGGAGCTATTCAGCGTAGGGTTATGGTGTTAGAAGAAGATGCCTTGCGGGCACGTCGGATCTTACACGATGCAGGTGAGATTGAGGGAGATATCTAATGCCGGATCTTCCCAAGAGGTTTCCTGAAAGCCTTCTCAAGGATTTTGCCCTGACCGAAGATGAGTTTATTGGTGGAAAAGTGACTGTTTTCCAACCTGCCAAGGGATATCGGGCGGGCATTGATGCCGTGCTATTAGCGGCAACAGTTGAGGTCAAATCAGGTGCGAAAATACTGGATCTTGGCAGTGGTGTTGGAACCGCGGGATTATGCTTGATGGGGCGAGAGCCTCAGGCAAAGGTCACAGCCTTGGAGTTGCAACCCGTTCTGTTTCAAATTGCGCAAAAAAACAGAGACGTAAATCACCTGCACGATCGCTGGTCTTTGGTGAACGGCGACTTGTTGAGGTTACCGGATGATCTGGCTCTGGGGTCTTTTGATCAGGTTATCTGCAATCCCCCCTTTATGCCCAAAGGATCATCACATGCATCACCTGACCCAATAAAGCTGCTGGCAAATCACGAAGGTGAAGCAACATTGCGAGACTGGATGTTGGCGGCTTTGAAATTGGTGAAGCAAAAAGGTGCAGTAACAATTATTCATCGGGCGGACCGTCTGGATGAAATCCTGTCTGTGTTTCGCGAAAAAAAAGCAGGGGCAATCGAAGTGTGTCCGCTATGGCCTTACGAAGGACAGCCCGCCAAGCGTGTTATCGTACGGGCGCGGCGAGGAATATCGAAGCCGATGATGATTTCCGCAGGACATAAACTGCACAAAACAGATGGCTCTTATACAGATGTAATTGACGGGGCTTTAAGACGGGGAGGGGCACTCCCACTTTAAGGGCGAAAAGATTTTTCGCTTTTGGTTCATAAAGACCGACTGTTCACGGTTGTGGGATTTCTTTTCAACGGTTACAAGTTTTTGGAACAATTTTAATAAGGCACATTATGAAGCTTAAAAAGCTATTAGCTAAACTTCCTATCGAATGTTTTCGCAATCCCCCTGCTAAGGTTGCTGTTGTTGCGCTTCATGGCGTGATCGGTGCCGCAGGTCCAATGCGGTCTGGTCTTACTCTTGCTTCTGTCGAAGATCAATTGACCGAAGCTTTTAAGATGGATGATATCAAGGCTGTTGCCCTGTCGATCAATTCACCCGGGGGATCACCTGTTCAATCTGATCTGATCGGCCGCTTGATCCGGGACTTGGCAGATAAACATGAAATAAAGGTCTATGCTTTTTGCGAAGATGTGGCCGCTTCGGGTGGATATTGGCTGGCTTGTGCCGCCGATGAAATTTATGCCATGGAATCATCTGTGATTGGGTCCATCGGGGTGATTTCCTCGGGATTTGGTTTTCCTGAACTGATTAAGAAACATGGTATTGAACGCCGCGTACGCACCGCTGGTGATCTTAAATCCACGCTTGATCCTTTTGAAAAAGAAAGCCCCAGAGATGTCAAACGCCTGAAAGGTATTCTGACCCAGATCCATGAAAACTTTATGGATTGGGTACGAGGACGCCGGACTGGTAAGCTCAAGGCTGATGAAAAAGAAATCTTTTCAGGTGAATTCTGGACAGGTGTCACAGCCAAAGAGTACGGTTTGATCGATGGTCTGGGATCAATGCATCAGATCATGCGTTTTGAATTTGGTGAAAAGGTTAAACTCATCAAAGTCGAAGGCAAGCGTAGCTGGTTAAAGGCTAAATTGGGCCTTGGTGGCGGTGATGCCCTTATGAAAGGGGCCGGACTGGCAGGTTTGAGTGGTGTAAACGCCGCTGATATTGCTGGTGGTGTGATGGCCGCTGTTGAAGAACGCGCTCATTGGGACCGTTACGGTCTGTAGCTCATCAGAACTGTTTTGGTTCTGGTCAATTTTTGTTCAGAACGGTTTGAAGACAATGGAATCCGGGATAATCTGGTCTTGGATTCCCCTGAACGACAAACAATAAAAAACACCGCAATACGCGGTATGGTTAGGATAGTATGTTCGGAATACCCTCTATAGGTAAGTTGCTGGTACTCGGATTGGTTATTGGCGGGGTTTATCTGTTTTTCAAAGTCAAAGGCCGGCGGGAACAATCGCTTGGTAATGGAGCCAAGAAAAACGCGCGGCAAAATACCGGACGTACACCAAGTCAAAGTCAAGAAAATCAAGATGATAATGGGTCGCTGGATATGGTCCAGTGTCCAGCGTGTAAAGCGTATATACCTGCCAAGAGCAAATGCTCTTGCGGGGGCAACGGCTAAAAGCGACAAAAAATATCTCGACTCCGGCATTGTGGCTGTTGATTCCAAATGCTGGTCATTATAAGTTCATTCAAATTTCGCACTGCAGCAAAATGACAAATAACGATATGTCCCAGTCCGACGCAAAAAAGTCTGACGTACAAAAGTCCGACGTAAAGTCCGTTGACCTTAATAGCCCGGTTCAAGCTTCGGCTTCCCCGGTAAAAACACGGGCGAAAACAAAGGTCATTGTTGACCCTGAAAGGTGTGTGCAACGCCTTATTCTCAAATTACAGGATTACTGGGCGCGTCAGGGCTGCGTTATTCTTCAGCCCTATGACGTCGAAGTCGGGGCTGGAACGTTCCACCCCGCGACAACCCTACGGTCTTTAGGTCCTGATACCTGGCGCGCAGCTTATGTGCAACCTTGTCGTCGTCCGACTGATGGCCGTTACGGGAACAACCCGAACCGCCTGCAGCACTACTACCAGTTTCAGGTTATTATGAAGCCATCCCCGGCAAACTCGCAGGAACTTTACCTGGGGTCGCTGGATGCCATTGGCATTGATTCATCCAAACACGATCTTCGTTTTGTCGAAGATGACTGGGAAAGCCCGACACTGGGTGCCTGGGGTCTTGGTTGGGAAGTTTGGTGTGACGGTATGGAAGTCAGCCAGTTTACCTATTTTCAACAGGTTGGCGGTATCGAATGTAATCCCGTGCCATTGGAACTGACATACGGACTTGAGCGTTTGTTCATGTATGTTCAGGGCGTGGAAAATGTCTATGACCTTGACTGGGATGGTGTCCCTGCTGAAGACGGTGGGAAAACCTATGGCGATGTTTTCCATCAGAACGAAGTAGAGTTTTCGACTTATAACTTTGAAATCGCTTCGACGGATGAGCTTTTTGACCACTTCAAAGAAGCCGAGGCCGAATGTGCCCGCATCCTGAAGTTTGGCGAAGCCAATGCCGAGAAAAATGGTAAAGCCAAAGGTAACCTGTTGCCGCTGCCTGCTTATGATCAATGTCTAAAAGCCAGTCACCTCTTTAACTTGCTGGATGCACGCGGGGTTATTTCTGTAACCGAGCGTCAGGCCTATATTGGCCGTGTGCGAGATCTTGCTAAAGCATGTTGCGAAGCCTGGAATAAAACCCAGTTGGAAGAGGTTTAAGGGTATGTCTGAATTTCTACTTGAGCTTCATTCCGAAGAAATCCCGGCGCGTATGCAGACAAAAGCTGCGGCTGATCTTAAAAATATCGTTTCGAACCAGCTCAAAGGTGCTGGTCTGGCCTTTACCGATGCGCGTTCTTTTGTAACACCGCGTCGTCTGGCCCTGGTTATTGATGGCTTGCCTGAAAAGCAGCCCGATGTCAGTGAAGAGAAAAAAGGCCCAAAAGTTGGCGCGCATGAAAAGGCGCTTGAAGGCTTTATGAAGGCCAACGGTCTGACCTCTATTGATCAGGCTGAAGTCCGAAATACACCCAAGGGTGATTTTTACTTCGTGGTCAACGAAATCAAAGGGCGGGAAACCACCGAAGTTCTTTCTGAAATTGTTGTTGAAACGATCAAGAGCTTCCCATGGCCGAAATCCATGAAGTGGTCGAAAAATTCTTTCCGTTGGGTGCGTCCCCTGCATTCAATTCTGGCAATTTTCAAGGGTGAAACCCTCAAGGGTTCTTTTGATTTTGGCAATCAGACACTTGAATTTTGTAACCGTACCCGTGGTCATCGCTTTCTGGCCCCGGACTGGTTCGAAGTTAAAAATCTGGATGATTATCTGCACAAGCTTCGCCTTGCCAAGGTACTTGTAGATGAAAACGAGCGCCGTGATCTGATCGAAACACAGGCCAAAGAACTTTGTGTTACCGAGGGTGTAACACTAAAAGATGATCAGGGACTTTTGAACGAAGTCGCAGGTCTGGTGGAATGGCCTGTTTTGTTGATGGGGCGTATTGCTGATCGCTTTATGACAGTGCCACACGAAGTCCTCTCGACTTCGATGAAAGAGCACCAGAAGTATTTTTCTGTTCTTAATAAAGACGATAAACTGGCAAACCGTTTTGTCTTTGCGGCAAACACCGAAGCGGCAGACGAAGGCAAAACAATTATTTCAGGTAACGAGCGCGTTCTTGCCTCTCGTTTATCGGATGCCGAGTTCTTTTGGGATCAAGATAAGAAATCGAAGCTTGAAACCCGTGTGGATGGGCTGAAATCTATTGTCTTCCAGGCCAAGCTGGGCACATTAGCTGAAAAGATTGTTCGAGTGCAGGATCTTGCCGGTAACATTGCCGAACAAACCGGATGTAACCCTGTGTATGCCCGTCGTGCAGCTGAACTCGCCAAGGCAGATTTAAGCACTGGTATGGTCTATGAATTCCCTGAATTACAGGGCATTATGGGCCGTTATTACGCCTTGCATGACGGTGAAAGCCCACTGGTTGCCGAAGCCATTGCAGACCACTATTCCCCACTTGGGCCGTCTGACCGTTGTCCTTCTGCACCAATTTCAGTGGCTGTTGCCCTTGCTGATAAAATCGACACACTGGTTGGCTTTTTCGGTATTGATGAGTTGCCAACAGGGTCAAAAGATCCCTTTGCGCTGCGCCGTGCCGCGCTTAGCATTATTCGTCTAATTACAGAAAATAGCTTGCAGATTAATTTGCGTCAAGCATTCGCAGCAAGCTTTTCGGCCTATACAGGCCAATTGACGCAACCCGAAGATAAAACCATTGATGGTTTGATGTCTTTTATTGCTGACCGTCTCAAGGTCGCATTGAAAGACAAAGGGGTTCGTCACGATTTGATTACAGCTGTCTTTGCCCTTGGGGACGAAGATGATCTGGTTCGGTTGCTGGCCCGTGTTGATGCACTTGCCCGATTGCTGAAAACCGATGATGGGGTCAACCTTCTGGCCGCTTACCGTCGGGCAGCGAACATTGTCCGGATTGAAGAGAAAAAAGATAAAACGGTATTCGATGCGACAGTCGATACTGTGTTGTTGCAACAGTCTGAAGAACAGGCGTTGCACGGGGCTTTAGAAAAAGCCTCCCAGGAAGCCACAAAGGCACTGGAACGTGAAGATTTCACCGGGGCGATGGCGGCACTTGCCGGGCTTCGACCTCCGATGGACGCGTTTTTTGATAAGGTAACGGTGAACGATGATGACCCGACCTTGCGAAAAAACCGTCTGTGCTTGTTATCTCGGATTGGTGTGATCCTGGGGCAGGTTGCAGACTTCTCACGAATAGAAGGATAGATGAGAACATGACCAAATGGGTCTACAGTTTCGGGAATGGCAAGGCTGACGGCAAAGCCGACATGAAGGAACTACTCGGCGGCAAGGGGGCTAACCTTGCCGAGATGTCATCGCTGGGACTTCCGGTCCCACCCGGTTTTACCATCTCAACCGAAGTCTGTACGGCCTATTATGATAATGATCGAAACTATCCGGATGATCTGTCTGGTCAGGTTGATGAAGCCCTTGGCGAGATAGAAAATATTGTCGGTGTAAAGTTCGGCGACAACGCGAACCCTCTGCTTGTCTCTGTTCGTTCCGGTGCTCGGGCCTCTATGCCGGGTATGATGGACACTGTCCTTAACCTTGGCCTTAACGATATCACGGTTGAAGGTCTAGCCAAGGTATCAGGCGATGAACGCTTTGCCTATGACAGCTATCGCCGCTTTATCCAGATGTACAGTGATGTGGTACTCGAAGTTGATCACCACTTCTTCGAAGAAGTTCTGGAACTTCACAAAGAAGATAACGGCCTGATCCTTGATACAGAGCTTTCCGCTGAAGACTGGAAGAGTATCATCGTCCAGTACAAGAAGATTGTTGAAGAAGAATACGGACAGCCTTTCCCGCAAGACCCGAAAGAACAGCTTTGGGGCGCGGTATCTGCTGTCTTCGGTTCATGGATGAACGCCCGTGCAACCACCTATCGTAAGCTGAACGATATTCCTGCGGCATGGGGAACAGCGGTCAACGTACAGGCTATGGTTTTTGGTAACATGGGTGATGATTGTTCCACCGGTGTTGCTTTTACCCGTAATCCTTCGACCGGTGAAAATGCTTTCTATGGTGAGTACCTGATCAATGCGCAGGGCGAAGACGTGGTTGCGGGTATCCGTACGCCGCAGAACCTGACCATCAAAGGTAAAGAAGAACAAAACTCTGACCTTCCATCTATGGAAGAGACAATGCCAGAGGTGTTCAAGCAACTTGATGAAACGCGTCATATCCTTGAAAAGCACTATCGCGATATGCAGGACATTGAATTTACCGTTCAGTCCAACAAGCTCTTTATGCTGCAAACACGTGCAGGGAAACGTACAACGGCCGCGGCGCTTCAGATTGCCGTTGATATGGTCGATGAAGGCTTGATCACAAAAGAAGAGGCCGTTGGCCGTGTTGAACCTGCGGCGCTTGATCAACTATTGCACCCGACACTTGATCCCAAAGCAGACCGTAACGTTATTGGGCATGGTTTGCCAGCATCACCAGGTGCGGCATCCGGACAGATTGTTTTCTCTGCCGATGAAGCAGAGAAAATGGCCCAATCCGGTAAGGGGGTTATCCTTTGCCGGACGGAGACATCGCCGGAAGATATTCATGGCATGCATGCTGCGAAAGGTATTTTAACCTCTCGTGGTGGAATGACATCACACGCAGCGGTGGTTGCGCGTGGTATGGGGCGTCCGTGTGTGTCCGGTGCGGGTGATCTGCGTATGGATTACAAAAACGAAACCATGATTGTTCGTGGTGAAGAACTTAAAGCTGGTGACATCATTACCATCGACGGCAGTAATGGCGAAGTTATGTTGGGCGAAATCCCAACAATTCAGCCTGAAATGTCTGGTAATTTCTCTACCCTTATGGAATGGGCAGACAAAATCCGGACCATGAAGGTACGGACCAACGCTGAAACACCAAATGATTGTCGTACAGCACGCAGTTTTGGCGCGGAAGGCATTGGGCTTTGCCGTACAGAGCACATGTTTTTTGACGCAGACCGCATTGTTGCCGTGCGTGAAATGATCCTGTCTGATGATGAAGCAGGACGTCGTAAAGCTTTGGATAAAATCTTGCCGATGCAGCGCGAAGATTTTGTCGAGATCTTCAAGATTATGGCGGGTTTACCTGTGACAATTCGGTTGCTCGATCCACCATTGCACGAGTTCCTGCCGCACGGCGAGGAAGAAATGCAGGATGTTGCCGATGCGGCGGGTGTGCCGATTGAAAAGCTGCATGCGCGTGCCGCAAAGATGTCGGAAACAAACCCGATGCTTGGGCACCGTGGGTGTCGTTTGGGCATTTCTTATCCGGAAATTTATGAAATGCAGGCCCGTGCCATTTTTGAAGCAGCTGCACAGGTATCAAAATCCGAAGGCCAGACTGTTGAGCCAGAGGTTATGATCCCGCTGGTTGGTATGAAGAAAGAGCTTGAGATCCTCAAGGCGCTTGTTGATCGCGTTGCCAAAGAAGTCATGGCAGCCGAAGGTGTTGAGATGAAGTACCTTGTCGGTACGATGATTGAGCTTCCGCGTGCAGCACTTCGTGCCGGAGATATTGCGGAAGAAGCTGAGTTTTTCTCTTTCGGGACCAATGATCTGACGCAAACAACCTTTGGTCTGTCGCGGGACGATGCGGGTAATTTCCTTGGCGCTTACGAACGTAATGGCATCATCGAACAGGACCCGTTCATCTCTTTGGATCAGGAAGGCGTTGGCGAACTGGTTGAGATTGCTGCAGAACGTGGTCGGAAGACCCGTGGTGATATCAAGCTTGGTATCTGTGGTGAACATGGTGGTGATCCGGCGTCTATTAATTTCTGCCAAAAGGTTGGGTTGAACTATGTATCCTGTTCTCCGTTCCGTGTGCCAATCGCCCGTCTTGCCGCAGCACAGGCCGCGATCAAAAAATAATAATATTGCTTATGAAAAGCAGTTAGAAAAGGGTGGCTGTGGCCGCCCTTTTTGTTTGGGTGGATGCCCCGTTCTGCAATAAGTTTAAGATTTTAGGGGATAAAAGGCTCAATATAGCTATGTTGTTTAGCGTTCTTATTCTGACTTAAAGCGCCGATGTAAGTATAGTGTTATCAAGAGGATTAATTTTCTCTTTTCTTTTTCATGTAATCACTAGGTTGCTCTTGGTTTGATACACGTTATAGGTGATTTTTTTTATATTAATTTGAGTATATACCTACGAAATTTTCGTAATTTAATTAGTATAAATAACGAAAGAAAATCTGATTTGGTGCAGATTAATGTGAGAAAAAGATAACATTAGCCCCCTGATTTAGCCATTGCATCAGTTAACGAGTTAGAAAGAAAAACAACTTATAAGTATTTAGGTCCAGAGTTAGGATATGGAGCTGAGTAATTATTTTTGTGTTGTAACTGTTGTCGTGGTTACTTGTGTATAAAGAAAAGTACGGTCTGTTCTCGTCTGAATAGATAATCATCAAAATAATAATGTTTCATAGAAAAATAATCTGGATTATTTCCAAGTGTCGTTCGCTGCACTTGGTTAAGAGCTTGTGCTCGATTGAGTGTGTGTGATCAATTTGGAGATTAAAATGAAATATGTTTCTCGTATTTTAACAATCGTTTTTTCAATTTTTCTTACAACGGCGGTATCGGCAGACGAGGTATCTCCGACAGATATTCCTGGTGCAACAACGGTTAACACTGCTGAGGCGAAAGCCCTTTTTGATGAAGGCGTTTATTTTGTTGATGTAAGGAAAGATTCTGATTGGGAATCTGGTCGTGTGCCGGATGCAATTCATATTGAACTTAAAAAAGTTTTTAGTGATGAAACCCTGACAGCTGAAGTGGAAAAAGACGCTAAAGTTGTTATTTACTGCAACGGCGAAAAATGTTTGCGTTCTTCCCAAGCCGCAGCAAAAGCTGTCGAGTGGGGTTTTTCAAATGTTTATTATTACCGGGATGGCTTTCCTGCGTGGAAGGCTGCGGGTAACCCTGTTGAATAAATCTGAATATGTAAGAGGTGAGGTGACTCACCTCTTAGCGTGCATAAGTAAATGATTTATTGGGGGTATAGGTATGTTATTGCGCGTCAGGGTCTTGATTGCTGCTATTGCGGCTATGTTATCTGTTGTGCTTGTTATGTTGGGGGCAGGGTACATTGCGCTTTCTGCATCTGAAAAACGGTACGATGATGTTGCGATGTCTTCTCAAAACTTGTTGCTTAACAAGACAAAAGCGGTCCGCGAACAGGCAATGGCCGAAGCTTTACCAAAGCTTGCCCGTAATAAAGAGTTAAAAAAAGCTCTTTCCAAAAAGCAGTGGGATAAAGTGCCGGAATCAGTAGAGACGACATTTACTGCTTTTAGTGCGGGGGGATTAGTAGATGGTCTTCAAATTACTGATATGGACGGTATTCTTCGGTATTCTTCTCAGGATAAAAGTTTCATTGGTCAACAAACAGTATCACTTTTGGTAAATGAAGCTATTGAGACGGGGAAAATTGTAAGGGGCCTAGATCAAGATAAATCCGGACAGTTATATGTTTCTGTTGCTAGTGGGGTGAGCTTACGAGGGAAACCTATTGGTATTGGCATCTTGCAAAAAAACATAAATAGTGTTTTTAGCGAATTAAAAACGGATACTCTAATAGACAGCATTTTCTTGAAAACTGATGGATCTCTTTACAGCCAAACAACGCAAGGCATATGGGAGCAAGCAGTTAACAAGCTGGATATTGAAAAACAAACTGGTACAGAAATAATTTCTTTGGATGATTTTACCTATGAGGTTATTTATCGTCCTCTGAATTTTGTTGATGGAACATTAGCAGGCACATGGGTTACGTTTTCTGATGTAACCGAAACATACGCTGAAGCGCTAATTATTCGCCAAATAATGCTTGCCGTTCTTATTGTAATGATAACGGTATTAGTGTTCGGTATTTATTGGTATTTACGTCGATCACTACGTCCGCTGACAGCAATTGTTAATATTATGCACAGACTTATGAAGGGCGAACGCGAGTTTGATATTCCAGAAGCCGTTCGTAAGGATGAGATCGGCAATATCACAGAAGCAGTCGTGTTGTTTCGTGAGAGTATGATCAAATCAGAACAGTTAGCTGCTGCTGAACAAGACAGGCAAGCAAGGCAGATTGAGCTGGCGGCCAAAAATGATGAATTAATTAAAGACTTTGATGACGTCATTGGTATTGCGATTAAATCAATGGGATCTGAAATCGAGAATATGCGTTCAACTGCGACTAGTCTTGGTGAGCTATCCGATGAGACGGGGCGTTTCGCCAAATCTGTGGCGACTTCTGCGGGTGATGCATCGACCAATGTATCGACCGTATCTGCTGCAGCAGAAGAGCTAAATGCTTCAATTTCTGAGATTAATCGACAAGTGCAAGGGTCGGTCAAGATTGCTGATGATGCTTCTGAGAAGGCGAATAGAACTGAGGGTAATATAAAGCAGCTTGCAGTTGCTGCCGAAGAAATTAGTAAGGTCCTTGATCTAATTACATCAATTGCCGAGCAAACTAATTTATTGGCATTAAATGCGACAATCGAAGCAGCCCGTGCTGGAGAGGCAGGTAAAGGTTTTGCTGTTGTTGCTGGGGAGGTCAAAAGCTTAGCATCTCAAACAGCAAAAGCGACAGAGCAGATAACAGATCAAATTGCTTCTATTCAAAATGCTTCTACAACCGCAGTCGACGGAATTAGCGAGATTGCGACTATTGTCGGCACCGTAAAAGAAGTCGCGAGCGCGATTGCATCGGCTGTTGAAGAACAAGGGGCTGCAACACAGGAGATCGCTCGTAATATTGAGCAAGCTTCTGGTGGAACAGCAGAAGTTAACAACAATATACAACAGGTTAGTACCGCCGCGAATAAAACGCGCGAAGAGGCTGGTAAAGTTGTAACTGCTGTCAACATTGTTTCTGATAACACCCAAACTGTTCAAGAGGCTGTTGAGAGTTTTCTAAAGGATGTAAGGCAGACACAATCAGCTTAGTGAGGGTTTTTAGGTGTACAACGGACAGGCTGAGAATTAATATTTAGATAAATTACATCTATCGGTATCCAGAGGTTATTGATTTGTATTATCGTGGACAGGCAAAAATATGACTTTAAGGCTAGGGCATATTTTTGCGATTTGTTTTTTTTGGCTGGCTCTGTGTTCCAATGTAGTAGGTGCAGCAGAAAACAAATTGGTTATTTCTCGCTTTAAAAATGCCGATGGAGACAAAGTTGTTTCCTATGTATTAGAGAAAATTTACAACAAAATTGGCTATGAAATTACCTTTGTGGATTACCCGGGTGAAAAGTCTGTTGAGAAAGCAAACGCGGGTGAAACCGATGGCGAGAATATGCGCCGGGCTGGGTTAGCGTCTGTGTACCCTAATTTGGTTCAATTATCCCATCCGCATGTGGATATCAATTTTCGTATCTATACAAAACATGGGGATGATTTTTTTTCTGGGTTTGAGAGCTGGAAAAGCTCTAAGATTGGGATTGTTCGCGGGGTAATCGCTTTGGAGGAAATCACAAAGGGGTTAAATCCAGTTTTACATAATTCTGTTCGGGAGCTTTTCAGCGAGTTAAATCAGGGAGATATTGACGTTGCAATTGCAACAGATTTAATCGGCGGGCTGGAAGTGTTTATGAACCATCCAGATGAAAATATTCGAACTTGGGGTGGTATCCTCAAAACAATCCCCCTGTATCATTACGTGCATAAACGCAATGCCAGTCTGGTGCCAGCCCTCAATAAAGAAATAGAACGTCTTCGAAAAAATGGAGAGCTACAGAAGCTTTACGTCGAAGGGTTTGACGTTCTGCGAGCTGCCCCAAAAAAAAGTGAATAAACTTTCCTTTGCTTTCATAACCCGGATTAATGACTAAAGGCGATTACGGGTATGCCTAGAATGTATTCAAATTATTCACCGAACAAATTGGTATAGCGCAACAATACATTAACTTTTGTCAATTAGTCTGAGGCTCAAGAGCACCTTAAGCCCTTGGTTTTTGAATAACGATATTAAGATTAAGATGTCATCGAACAAAATAGGTATCAAATTGTTCGACAAAATCGAAAAGTATTATGATGCGACCAGTTAGATTTTTGTGGATGGCGATTGCTGCTGTCTCTTTATTAAGTACGAATGCCTTTGCTGATTCAGAAAAGAAGCTTGTTATTTCTCGTCTGGGTCAGGGGGATGGTGATCTCGCCATATCCTATGTTCTCGAAAAAATCTATGAACGGATTGGTTACCAGATTTCCTTTGCGGACTATCAGGGGCATGAGTCTTTGAAAAAGGCCAATGCCGGGGTTACAGATGGGGAAAATATGCGCCGTTCAGGGTTGTCATCGAATTACCCAAATCTTATTCAATTGTCTTTCCCGCATGTTGATCTTCGTTTTCGGGTTTATACCAAGCGCGAAGCTGGCTTTTTACCGACTGTTGATAGCTGGAAAGATAAAAAAATTGGTATCGAAAAAGGGGTCTTCATTTCTGAAGAAATAACACAAGGTTTAAACCCCGTTCTATTTAATTCCGTGGGGGAATTGTTCGAACAGCTAGATGCTGGAAATGTTGATGTTGTTATTGCAACAGATTTGATCGGCGGCCTTGAGGTCCTCAAGAATTTTCCAAACCTCAAGATCAGAGCACATGGCCCCGCACTCAAGGTTGTGTCTTTGTTCCACTATGTCCACAAGCGTCATTCAGATCTGGTTCCACTTTTGAATAAAGAAATTAAGCTTCTTCGTGAAAGTGGAGAATTGGATAAGTTGTACCTTGATGCATTTAATATCATACGCAAACACCCGGGCGAAGGTGGATAAAGATTAAGTCTTTCGGTTCTTTGAAACAATAATAACGCCTATTGCCGCCACAGCCATGCCACCCCAAGCTAGCATTGGCATTTCTTCGCCGAGGAGAACCCAGCCGAACAGTGCTGCGAGTGGGGGAACAAGAAACATCAAGGAAGATACGCGCGATACTTCGCCTGCGCGGATCATGGCAAGTAACAAGCTGATTGCCAGAATTGAATTGCCGATTGCCAAATAAGCAAGCGCGGCAAAGAATTCGGGGGTCCAGGTAACTTCCATTGTTTCAAAGGCTAGGGCGATAGGGGCAACGACTGCAAAACCAGCTGCGTATTGAACCATGTTGGTAACAATCGGATGGTACCCGCCGCCGAAGCGTTTTTCATAGAGCACACCACTGGTGATTCCCAGTAATCCAAGCACACTAAAGCTAACGCCAATCAGGGTTGGTGGTTCGATATCTGATCTGGCTATAATGACGATCAGGACACCTGCCAAGCCTAGTAGCAAGCCAAACCAGCGAAGCCAACTGACCTTTTCCTTTGCCAATTTGGGGGCAAGAATGGCGACGAGTATCGGCTGTAACGACATAAATATCGCGAGCACGCCTGCTGAAACACCGGTTTTAAAAGCCCACCAGCAAAAGCCAAAATAAACAGCCTGCATCAGAACCCCGACAACAACCAAATGAAGCCAGTCAGCGGAACGTTTGGGAAGGGCAGGTTTGAAAAAGAAATAAAAGGGGATCAGCAAAATTACCACAGATGAAAAGCGCATTGAAAGCAATGTCATCGGTTCAGCATATTGTAGCCCGACCTTGGCAATACTGTATCCGCCTGCCCATAACACAGTGAAGGCAACAGGCGCGAGGATTAACCAAAGTGGTTTCTGACTTGTATTCATGAGGGGGTGATCCAGTGAAGAGATTTTGTGGTGCACCCTATCAGGCAAAAAAGCAGTTGGATATAGCCAATATACGTAAATTGATCAGCTGAGTTTAATATACACGGGAACAGAATTTAATTTAAAAAATAAATAAATGCGAATCATTTGCATTCTCAGTAGTTTTAAGTATCCTGCCTCCATTCGATGCTAAGGGTTGAAAAATAAGCTTTATTTTTCCCCACTACTGAACACGGAATTTGACCCCGCTGGAGGAAATCAAATGAAGATCACAAATTTAAAAGTTGCCGCAACTGGTTTTGCAGCAACTTTGGCTATGACAGTTGGTCTGGCCATCGCACCACAAGCCGCTTTGGCTGATAAAGTGACGATCACGGACATTGCGGGACGTACAGTTGAAGTAGAAAAGAACCCTGAAAAGGTTGTTCTGGGCGAAGGGCGTATGATTTACTCCATCGCTGTTCTGGATAGAGATAATCCTTTTAAGCGTGTTGTTGGTTGGAAAGATGATCTGATCAATTATGATCCTGATGCTTATAATAAATACAAGGCAAAGTTTCCCGAGGTTGCTGAAATTGAAAACCTGGGTAGCCCCTATGCAGCTGAATACAGTCTGGAAACTGTAATCTCGTTGGATACAGATGTGGTCTTCCTCAACCTTGGTAATCTTCTGAAGGCTCAGGAAAGTGGCATCCTGACCAAGCTTGATAAAGCTGGCATTCCGGTTGTTTTCCTAGATTTCCGTCAACGCCCAACGCAGCACACAGTGCCGAGCTTGCAGATTCTTGGCCGTATCTTTGACGAACGGGATAATGCCGACGAATTCGTTGATTATTATCAAAAAAATATGATGATCGTGTTTTCGCGTATTGAGGCAATTAAAGACGAAGATAAGCCCGTTGTCTTTATTGAGAATGCTGCCGGATACAATCCTGATAAATGCTGTAGCACATTTGGTAGTGCCAATCTTGGTCGTCTGGTTGATCTTGCTGGCGGTTTGAACTGGGGAACCAAAAAGTTCCCCGGCCTTCGCGGGAAAGTAAACCCAGAAGTGATCTTTACAGATGATCCTGATGTTATCATGGGAACTGGCGCAAACTGGTCCAAAGCACAGCCGGGTACAATGGCCGTTCTGTTTGGTTACGAGGCTGATAAAGACGCAGTTAATCAAAGACTGGCTGCCTTGGCTGGCCGTAAAGGGTGGGGCGAACTAAAGGCTGTGAAGACAGGACGTTTCCATTCAATTTATCATCAGTTTTATAACAGCCCCTATCATTTTGTGGCGTTACAAACATTCGCTAAATGGTTTTATCCCGAGAAATTTGCGGATCTCGATCCGGAAGCGACCTTTGTCGAGTTACACGACAAGTTTCTCCCGATTGACTATAGCGGTGTGTTCTGGGGCTCATTACCTGCAACACAGTAACTCCTGAAATGATGCCCGCGAGATTTGTGATACGCCCTTTCACTTTTCTCGTGGGCCATTTTCTTTTTTTGGGGCGGGGATATTTTTCTCTGCTCCTTATTCCGTTTTTATTTCCAAGTATGTGACGCAGAAAGATCAGATATGTCCTTAAGTACGGATAAGGTTGTGGGTACGGATCACCCCGAAGGGGATGGACAAGTTAGTGCCGTTCCAAATAATTCAGGCTCTACGCTTGCTCAGATGGGGTATCGCCGTCAGCTTAAACATCGGTATTTGATCCTGTTGGGTGTGACCCTTTTACTCTTCGCCAGCTTTATCTTTGACGTGGCTAACGGGCCGGGGAACTTTCCACTTTCTGTTGTTTTTGAAACGCTACTGGATCCTCAGGCACATGGGATCAAGCTAGAGGTTATTATCTGGGATTATCGTTTGCCGATTGCCATTACCGCGGTATTGGTCGGTGCTATTCTTGCGCTGGCAGGTGCACAGATGCAAACGGTCTTGAACAATCCTCTGGCAGAGCCTTTTACCTTAGGTGTTTCATCCGCGGCTTCCTTTGGTGCTGCCCTAGCGATTGTTGTCGGGTGGAGTATTGTTCCTAATCTCGGGCCATTATTGGTAACCTTTAATGCCTTCGTTTTCGCTTTGTTGACCTGCATCTTTATTTTGGTTGCTACCCGAATTAAAGGGGTGGGGACCGAGACGATGATTTTGTTCGGGATTGCCATCTTTTTTGCCTTTAATGCCGCGCTTGCGATGATGCAGTACATGGCATCGGAAGATGAGCTTGCCCGGATTGTATTTTGGATGATGGGATCTTTATCTCGGGCCAGTTGGGAGAAGATATCTTTGGGCGCGATCTTGTTATGCTTTGCGCTGCCATATAGCTTTTATCGAACTTGGCAGCTAACTGCTTTGCGTATGGGGGATGATACAGCGATCAGTCTTGGAATTGATGTCGCCCGATTACGGATTGAAATGTTGATCGTGATCTCTCTGCTGGCAGCAACGGCAGTTGCCTTCGTCGGTACGGTGGGTTTTGTCGGTTTAGTTGGCCCCCATATTGCGCGCCTGATTGTTGGCGAAGATCAACGTTTCTTTATACCTTTATCTGCCCTTGTTGGCGCGCTGACACTTTCTCTCACATCTATCATAAGCAAAATGATTACTCCGGGGATCATTTACCCGATCGGCATTATTACGGCCCTGATTGGGGTTCCTGTCTTCATCTCTCTTATTCTCAGCACCCGAAAGGAACGGTTATCATGACACTTGAGATTTCGGAACTTTGTGCCGGTTATGGTCGTAAACAGATCCTAAAAGATGTTTCTGTTTCGACTGTTCACGGTGGCGAATTTGTTGGGCTTATTGGTCCAAATGCATCGGGCAAATCAACGTTGTTCAAATCAATCGCCGGTGCTGTGAAATCAACGGGTGGAACAATTACGCTTGATGGGCGGGATTTAAGGCACGCTAGCCGGGGACAGCGGTCCAAAGTGGTGGCTTATATGCCGCAATCTTATGGATGTAACGCTGTTTTAACGGTGTTCGAATGTGTGTTACTTGCCTTGAAACAGACGACAGGATGGCGGGTGAAAGACAGTGATCTTCAACAGGTTTCTTCAGTACTGCAAGCCTTAGGGCTATCGCATCTTGCTGATCGAGGTATTTCAAAGCTAAGTGGTGGTCAGGCCCAAATGGTATCTGTGGCCCAGACATTGGTCAGAGAACCTCGGTTGGTGCTTTTGGATGAACCGACTTCTGCGCTGGACCTACATCATCAACTTTCTATTCTCTCGACCATTCGCAGCTTTATGCAGGACAAGAATATGATCGTTGTAGCGGCGCTTCATGATTTGAATTTGGCCGCCCAGTTTTGTGACAGGCTGGTTCTTATTAAAGAGGGGGAAGTTCTGGCAGACGGTAAGCCAGCCGATGTACTATCGCTAAATGCGATTGATGATACCTATCGGGTGAGAACTAACCTAGAACGAACCAGCCGTGATACTCTTTATGTTGATGCCCGTTTGTCTGCATAAGAACGTTATGATGGGTTGATTTTCATCGTAAGTTCTAAGAATAAGGCCTGATTACTTTGAGACTATGTGGCTTTTGCCAGCCAGTCCATGGCTTCTTGCTTTGTTTTGAAGGCTTGAAAGGTGTGCTCAGGGGCGAGGGCTTGCATCGCCTTAATTAAAAGATTGAAAGCAATATGGCGGGAAATAAAAGCCGTGCGAACGGGCGGCGCTTTTCCTTCGAAAAAGAGATCCCATTGCCGCCCAATTTCTTTCACCGTGTGCCAACCGACATCGCCTTTATGAAATCTGAGATCAATCAGGTTATTATATTTATCGAGATGGTTGATGTTTCTCCAAATCTCAAGAACCTCACGGACAAGCTGGTCGTGATGTAACGCGCCTATATATACCATGTGTCTGATGTGGTTTTCCCGATCCAGATAGCATTCTACTCTGGGCGGTTTTGGGGCGGGGGGATTGTCTGAACTGTAAAAAAGAGGTGTTACGTATTTTAGCTCAATTTCTTTCGCCTTGAGTGAGCGAACGGACGCGTCAGAATCGTCCGTCAAAGGCGTGGAATTCTCGGGTTTTTTTCCTGAAATCGTCAAGTCGACACTCGCAAGGTTTTACAGAAAATCTGTTGTGTTGTGTGTTTGGAAAGAAGGGAAGGGAGGATTTTGTAATTGCTAATTAAGTAAGAAGTATCCTGTCACAACCTATACAAAAAAACTAATTAATAAAATGATATTTATATCTAGGGTAGAATTTTTACCCAAATATATTTGATACTAAATCATATAGATAGAGTGGTATTGCCCCTGAATTATCTCTGAATTGACCTTATAACAAGCTACTTCATGAGTTTTTGTTATGGGGTTAGGATTATTCCTCTATTGCGTCACTACAGGATATGATTAATTTAATATTTTAGAAAATATACAATTTTATCATTGAGCTTTAAAGCTATTTATGTGCCGGAGACCGTTATGAGTTATACAGATATTCTAGAGCGTTTGGGATTAACAAAGGAAATGACGTCCGGTGGTACCTTATGCATTACCTCACCGATTGATGGTTCTGAAATCGGCATGATCCCGGAAACCCCCGCCGATAAGGTTGATGGTGTTATTTCTGCCTCTAAAGCAGCTTTCAAAGCTTGGCGACAGGTGCCTGCACCAAGACGTGGAGAGTTGGTCCGATTACTTGGTGAAGAACTGAGGACATCCAAAGAAGATCTTGGACGATTGGTCACCCTTGAATGTGGGAAAATCTACGAAGAAGGTTTGGGCGAAGTTCAAGAGATGATTGATATCTGTGACTTTGCAGTGGGTCTTTCGCGTCAACTTTATGGCCTGACAATTGCGTCAGAAAGACCAGGGCATCATATGCGCGAAACCTGGCACCCCGAAGGTGTGTGCGGCGTGATTTCCGCCTTTAACTTCCCGGTTGCTGTTTGGTCTTGGAATACGGCCCTAGCCCTTGTTTGTGGAAATTCTGTTATTTGGAAACCATCAGAAAAAACGCCTTTGACTGCTTTGGCCTGTCAAAAGATTTTTGAACGCGCTGTCGCTCGGTTTGGTGATGATGCGCCGAAAGACTTGCACCATGTTATTGTTGGTGGTCGCGACGTGGGTGATGTTCTTGTAGCAAGTAAAGACGTTCCAATCGTTTCTGCCACTGGCAGTACGGCTATGGGGCGTCAGGTTGGGCCAAAAGTTGCCGCACGTTTCGGTCGTTCTATTCTAGAACTCGGCGGTAATAATGCGATGATTGTATCACCTAGTGCCGATCTGGATATGGCTGTGCGCGCTATTCTGTTTTCCGCTGTGGGAACGGCGGGACAGCGCTGTACGAGCCTGCGCCGTTTGATCGTTCACAAAGATATTTATGATCAACTTATTCCCCGTGTTATTGCTGCCTATGAAACAGTCAATGTCGGTGATCCTTTGGCGCAAGGTACCTTGGTTGGTCCATTGGTTGATCAGGGATCATTTGATAACATGCAGGGTGCCTTGGCTACCGCCAAAAAATCCGGTGGTGTTGTTCATGGTGGGGGACGTGAACTGGAAGATACTTTCCCCAATGGTTTTTATGTACGCCCGGCCGTTGTTGAAATGCCGGAACAGAATGATGTGGTTAAAACAGAAACTTTTGCCCCTATACTTTATGCCATGAAGTATGATGATTTTGATGCGGCAATCGATATGCAGAATGATGTTCCACAAGGTCTTTCGTCCTGTGTTTTCACAACTGATGTGCGCGAAGCTGAACAATTTCTTTCTGATGTCGGATCAGACTGCGGCATTGCGAATGTAAATATCGGCCCAAGTGGCGCGGAAATTGGCGGTGCTTTTGGCGGCGAGAAAGAAACCGGCGGTGGCCGTGAGAGTGGTTCAGATGCTTGGAAAGCTTATATGCGTCGTCAGACGAATACAGTGAACTATTCACGGGAATTGCCACTGGCACAGGGCATTACGTTTGATATTGATTAACCAGATAATGGAATAATCAGGTAATGCTGGTTGGTTCGACTGTATAATTTGAAAGAACAACAGGTCGCCAGTGCGCGGCCTGTTTTGTTGCGATATTTAGGTCTTTACCTTCAGCCCATAGATAAAGCGTTCTACCGTGCTTTCCACAATTCCATCAATTTCTTCCGGGGAAGGGGGCGGTGACCCTGTGACAAGGCAAGTGAGGTAGCGGGCACCGAAGAGCATAGAATAGAAACTCTGTGCAGCTTCGAGCGGATCATCGACATCAATTTCCCCGGCAGCAATTTTTTCTTCTAAGTAAGTCGCAAGCAACTCGCGCGAGATTTTTGGACCCGTATTCATAAACTCTATGCCATGGGACGGATCTGTTTCTGCTTGTGAAATCAAAATTCGGAAAAGCGAAGCGCTGCCGTGATAGTGCAACATATGCAGGAATTTGGTTCCCAGCTTTATGAGGCAATCTTTCAAAGGAAGATTGTGATCTGGTTTTACGTCCAGTTCTTCACGCTTCAGGTCGCAAAAATTGGTGATGATATACGCGAAGAGTTCCTCTTTTGATCCAAAGTGGCTGTACACCGTCCTCTTTGAAACCCCTGCGAGGGCAGCGATTTTGTCCATACTCGCTGCTTGGAAACCCTGGGTGATAAAAATTTCACTGGCGGCGTTTCGGATGTCATTTCTTTTCTGTTCCGAGCGGGTTAATTTTTGACCTAAAGAAGCAAAAAGGCATTCATCGCGGTCCCAAACTGATGGCTTTTGAACCGAGTCTTGATCCATTTTTATTTCTTTTTTTGAAGCTCTACGCCCCAATGCGCCTAGGATACAATTATCTTTTGTCAAATCAGACTCCAAATAAACTACACGGTGTAGTTTACATCGAATTATAAATAAGTAAACTACACCGACTAGTTTACTTCAGTGATACCCATGTTTCAAGTATGGTAATACCGTAAGAACGTATGATTTCCAAAGCAAAGCTGCTTTTTTATTGGATTTATTTTGGATTCAGTAAAATGAATGTGGTTTTTGGATGTTATTTTACGGTTTAGGATTACAAGACCATGACAGGCGCTGAAGGAAACAATATCTATTCGGAGCTTGGCAAATGAGCAATTTCATGGACCGCCTGTCAGTCAATTATGCAAGAGGCATAATCCGTTGGCGCTGGCTCGTCCTCCTGATCACAATTTTAGCGACACTAGGTGTTGCATCGGGTGGGCGTTTTCTTTCCTTTACAAGTGATTACCGCGTCTTTTTCGGCGACGATAACCCCCAATTGAATGCATTCGAAAGTTTGCAGGATGTTTATACAAAAACAGATAATATTCTTTTTGTCCTCAAGCCAAATAACGGCAAAGTCTTTACACCACAATGGTTGGAAGTCGTTCAGGATTTAACCGAAGAATCCTGGCAAATTCCTTATTCTATACGTGTGGATTCCATTACCAATTTTCAACATACAGAAGCTGTCGAAGATGATCTGACCGTTGCTGATTTGGTTGAAGAAACGGGTGGACTTAGCCAGGCAGGTTTGGATCGGATTGAACAAATTGCCTTGAGCGAACCTGCTTTGGCTAAGCGTATTATTTCCGAAGACAGCACAACGACGGGCGTGCAAATTACCTTGCAGTTGCCCCCGGATGATGCCGTGGCACTTGATGAAGCGGTCAAGTACGCGGAAAACATGGCTGCGAATATAGAGGCGTCTAATCCTGAATTAGAAGTGGCTATCACGGGCCTTGCACCGTTAAGTAATGCATTCCCGGCAGCGTCCATGGCAGATATGAGCACGTTGACGCCTTTGATGTTCCTTGTGATCATTATCTTTCTGGTTGCTTTCTTACGCTCTTTTACTGGTACTCTGGGAACACTGTTGGTAACGATCTTCTCGACGATGGTCGCGATGGGTGCTGCGGGGTATGCCGGTATTAAAATGACGCCGCCATCAGCCATGGCGCCAACAATTATTCTGACAATTGCGATTGCTGACTGTGTCCATATTCTGGTGACAATGTTCCATGAAATGCGTCACGGTAAAGAAAAGCGGGACGCGATCGTCGAAAGCTTGCGTGTAAACATGCAGCCTGTGTTCCTGACGTCTTTGACAACGGTTATTGGTTTCTTGAGCTTGAATTTCTCAGAAGCACCACCGTTTCATGATCTTGGGAATATTGCTGCTGTTGGTGTTATTGCGGCTTGGTTAATCTCTATCGCTTTCTTACCAGCGTTCATTGCGGTGATGCCTGTTCGGGTTAAACCTGTGGTGACTGGCAAGTCATCTGTGATGGAACGTCTTGGCGAATTTGTTATCGGTCACAGAACCAAACTTCTGTTCGGTATGGGGCTGATCGTTGTCGGAACATCCTCTTTCATTTCAAAGATCGAGCTTGATGACCGTTTCATCGAATACTTCGATACCACTGTTCCTTTCCGTGTTGATAGTGACTTTACCCGCGATAACCTGACCGGGGTTTATCAGGTTGAATTTTCGATCAATGCAGAAGAGTCAGGTGGCGTTTCCAGCCCGGTTTATCTGGCACATCTGGAAGACTTCGCAAATTGGTTACGTGCCAAGCCAGAGGTTGTTCATGTGAATTCAATCACTGATATTCTGAAGCGATTGAATAAATCCATGCACGGGGATGATGATACTTGGTACAAACTGCCGGAAGAGCGTGATTTGGCAGCCCAGTATTTGTTGTTGTACGAAATGTCTTTGCCATACGGTCTGGATCTTAATAGTCAGATCAATATTGACAAGTCGGCGTCTCGTATGACCGTCACTCTGGATAATGTCTCGTCCAATGACATGCGCGCGATCGCTTTGGAATCAACACAGTGGCTGCAGAATAATGCCCCGGGTTATATGGAAGCTGATGGGTCAGGTGCTGCGGTAATGTTTGCTCACCTTGCTGATCGTAACATCAAATCCATGCTGAGTGGTACAGCGCTAGCCTTCGTCTTGATTTCACTGTCATTGGTTTTTGCCTTGCGCAGTTTGAAACTGGGTCTAATCAGTCTGATCCCGAATATGGTTCCTGCCATTATGGCCTTTGGTGTCTGGGGTCTGTTTGTTGGTCAGGTCGGTTTGGCTGTGTCTGTGATTGCCGCGACATCGCTTGGTTTGATTGTGGATGCGACTGTTCACTTCCTCAGCAAGTATAACCGTGCCCGTAAGGAACGGGGTGAATCCTCGGCGGATGCTGTTCGTTATGGTTTCAGAACAGTTGGTAGTGCGCTTTGGATTACAACGGCTGTGTTGGTTGCTGGATTTGCAATCCTGTCTCTGTCAACATTTTCTGTGAATGCAGATATGGGCTTGTTGACAGCCATAACAATTGCCCTCGCGCTGTTCATTGATTTCCTTCTGCTGCCACCATTATTGATGCTGTTTGACGGCGAACAGGCAACAGCCGCAAGCACAGCACCTGCTGCGCCTGCTGAATAAGAAGTTGGAGTTTTTATTATGAGTAAAAAATTACTATCGACTGTTTTCTCGCTTTCTCTTGTGGCTTTTTCTTCTGGTACAGCGCTTTCGGGCGCTGCACTGGCTGATGAAGCGGCAGATATTGCAAAGGGAACAGAGATTGCCGAAGAATGGGACCGTCGCGATTGGGGATTTGGTGATACTGAATCCCACATGGAAATGCAGTTGGAAAACCGCCATGGTGACAAGTCTATCCGTGAAATGCGTCAAAAAACGCTGGAAGTACCCGGCAATGACGTTGGTGATAAAAGTCTGACGATTTTTGATAAGCCTCGGGATGTTAAAGGTACTGCTTTCCTCAGTTTTGCAAAGATCTTTGATCCGGATGATCAATGGATGTACTTGCCAGCTGTTAAACGTGTGAAACGTATTTCTTCCAAAAACAAATCTGGGCCGTTCTTGGGATCGGAGTTTGCGTATGAAGATCTATCTGCGCAGGAATTGAAAAAATATACCTACAAATGGTTGCGCGACGAACCGTGTGGTGAACTTCAATGTGCCGTGGTTGAACAAACGCCAACCTATGAAAATTCTGGCTATACCAAAATGATCACATGGTATGATCTGTCTGAGTATCGCCAACAGAAAATTGATTACTATGACCGTAAAGGTAAGTTGCTTAAAACGCTGACGTCGTCTGAATTTAAGCAACATCTGGATAAGTATTGGCGCCCATATGACATGTATATGGAAAACCACCAGACAGGTAAAAAGACACGTCTCGTCTTTTCTAAAATTGAGTTCCAAAAAGGACTTGAAGATAGTGAGCTTACCAAAAATACGCTCAAACGTGTGAGATAAGAAAGTTCAGAGATGAGATCGCGTTTCATACTTTTTAAAAAAGTGAAGCTGGTCAAGTTGGCAGTCCTGGTTATTGTAACTGGGGCCGTCGCATTGGGGGCGTCAATTCTTTCTGCCGTATCAGCCAGTCAGGCTCAGGCTCAGGAACAGGCTGATGAGGAAGAAAGCGAATTTTACTGGGAATATTCTGGTGCCGCGAATTTGGACCTTAGAGTGTTTCCTGATTCCGCTTTGCACAGTGGGCAACGGGATCAGCATTTAAATCCATCTATTGCGCTTGAACCAGAATTCCTGGTGGAATGGAATGATGGTGATGATCGTATTGATTTCAAACCGTTCCTTCGACTAGATGCACAGGACAGTGAGCGCAGACATGGTGATATTCGCGAGTTGAAATATCAACATATCGGTGATGGTTGGGATTTAAAAGTCGGTGCCGATAAGGTTTTTTGGGGGGTTACGGAATCCCGTCATCTGGTCGATATTATCAATCAAACTGATGCGGTTGAAGATGTTGATGGCGAAGATAAACTTGGTCAGCCAATGGTTAATCTGGGTATCCAGAATGACTGGGGTGATTTCAATATCTTTGCTATGCCTTATTTTCGGGAACGTACTTTTCCTGGTCGTAAAGGACGACTTAGGTCTTCGATGACCATAGATACTGATAACGCTGAATATGAATCTGATATGGAAGAATTCCATCCAGATTTTGCGTTGCGTTATTCGACTGTTCTCGGGGATTGGGATTTGGGGCTGGCTCATTTTTATGGCACCAGCCGTGAACCGCGATTTGTTGCGCGTGCTGATGGCAACGGCCAGCCAAAGCTGGTCCCATTCTACGATATTATTAACCAAAGCTCGATTGATGTTCAGGCTACTTTTGATGAATGGCTCTGGAAGGGTGAAGGGATCTATCGACGGGGACAGGGGGATGACTTCCTCGCCTTCTCTGGTGGCCTTGAATACACTTTCTTTGGGATTATTGGTGATGCCGGAGATTTAGGATTGCTGGCAGAATATCATTATGATGGACGGGATCAGGACGAAGCTCCGGGTGCTGTGCTGGACGATGATATCTTTGTTGGCGCGCGTATAACTCTGAACGATGTCGAAGATACAGACTTTCTGGCGGGGGTTATTATTGATCGCCTAAGCCATGCGCGTAGTTTTTCCATCGAAGCCGATCGTCGTTTGAGCGATAGATGGACAATTGAAGCCGAGTTACGGATTACAGATGGGCTAACGGATAAAGAACTTCAATATGACGTTCGCCGGGATGATCACCTTCAAGTTCGTCTAAGCTATTATTTTTAGATTTAGAGTTCATTCTGCGCTTTCGGATATTTCTATTCCCCGATAGGTTCCGTCCGAAAGCAAAGAAGAAAGGGCCGCATTTTGCGGCCCTTTTTGTCTGTAATGAAGAAACATAAAATTTCGCTTTGGGATAAGATTCTCAGGTTGCGAAGAGTTCCTTTTCAATGTTTTTGAAACCCTTGAATTCCAGTGCATTGCCCGAAGGGTCCGTAAAGAACATAGTGCCTTGTTCTCCGGCTTCACCTGCAAAACGAATGTAAGGTTCGATAATAAAATCATCGATGATATCGCGCATACGGTCTGCCAGTTCTTGCCAGTCTTGCATCTGTAGGACAACACCACAGTGGGGAACGGGGACACCGTGACCATCAACGGCATTGCGAATTTGCCCAACTGATCCGTCTTTACCCAATGTTTCGTCCAGATGAACAACGAACTGATGACCGAACATATTGTAATCTATCCATTTGTCGCTACTGCGACCTTCGGAAAACCCCATTTTTGTGCCATAAAATTCTCTGGCTTCGGCAATGTCGCGAACAGGTACTGCAATATGGAAAGGTGTTAGCATTTTTATGCCTTTTCTTTGTTTTAAATTGTGGGTTTTTAACTTGTTGAATATTCAGTGGCAGAAATGCCAGATCTTGATGTTGTACGTTTACTGTTGTTTTAAGTGATACAAAGGGTCAATCACCCTTTTCTGAAGACGCCCTGAATGACAGAGATTTTATTTAACGCTAGGTTCTTTTTCAAATTCTTGGCGCGTTCGGGGAAATCTTTACCAATAAAGAGTGTCGGGTTTAGCGCCTTTGACAGTTTGTTTTGATCACTGGTTACAGCGTTGTAGTTATGAAACCACAGGTGAGTTTCGGCGGTAACATCCGTCCAGATTTCCCGGTGAAATTCTAAATCCTTTAAGGTGTCCCGAATGACTTCTCCGGCAACGAGGTGGTTGTGTTCGGGTTGGCTTGCCCAAGGAACAGGCAGATGTATTTGTCGATCTTCATCCGTTTCTAAATTGTCATTGGAAAATATATCGTGAAACAGAAAGGTTCCACCGGGTTTGAGAACGCGTTTGATTTCTGCATAAAAAGCCTGTTTATCAGCAACATTCATTGATGTGTGTTGTGTCCAGACCGTATCAAAATAATTGTCATCATAGGGCATGTCGCATGCATTGCCGTGAGTGATCTGGATACGATTATCAAGCCCGCACAAGCGGTTTAGTAAGACGGCTGTTTCGCAAAAATCTTTTGTCAGATCAATGCCATGAACCTTGCAAACAAATCTTTCGGCAATGAAACGGGCCGGGCCACCGATGCCACAGCCAATATCCAAAAGTTTCGATCCGGGATGCGCGGATAGATATTCACTCAATTCCTGCGTTGAGGCGCGACCTCTGGAATGCAGGTGGTCGAAAACAGAGAAATCTTTTGCACTGAAGAGTGGCTTTTGGGCACTGTTCTCTTCGCTGTTTACAGAAGCGATATCCACTTGAAGCAAGCTTGCAACCTTTTCGGCAAGATTACTTTCGTCACCATATTGTATCCCTTGTTCGTCTATCATCCCTAGCCTTATTGGTCATTTTTATTTCGGGGTGTTTTTTTATTCTAGGAATTTATAATGAAATAAGCAAAGGGCGTCATTATTTAATGCTCACCCAAAGTGGTTTTGCTAGCATTGTATTTTGTGGATCAGGACTAAAGGGCAAATTGGATCATGAAAGAGTGTGTGATACCGGATCTGACAACTTTGCAGGACGGCGGTAAGCTGGCTTTCTCTCGTGCTCTTTCGGGACTGGAACAGTCATATGAAATGATGTTGCCTCTTTTAAGTGAATGTTATGGTCAACCCCGTGCTCAGGTCATCGGCGTTACAGGGCCGCCGGGTGTGGGCAAATCGACTTTATTGTCTGAAATGATTACCCGCTATCGTCAGGCCAATTGGACCGTCGGGGTGATTGCAATTGACCCGTCGTCTAAGCAGTCCGGTGGGGCTTTCTTGGGGGATCGGGTACGCTTTTCTACTGATCCGGATGATCAAGGGGTCTTTGTACGATCAATGGCTGCGCGACAACGGTTGGGCGGTTTGTCTGACCATACGGTTGCTGCGATGGTTTTAATGCGTGCTGTATTTGATATCGTTTTGATCGAGACTGTCGGGGTTGGTCAGTCTGAAACCGATGTTTCAAGTGTTGCGGACACAATTGTGTTTTGCGTTCAGCCGGGATCGGGTGATTCACTACAGTTTATGAAAGCTGGTATTGCAGAGATTCCTGATATTGCATTGGTGACCAAAGCCGATTTGGGAAAGGTCGCAGAAAGAGCCAAGGCCGATTTGCGTGGTGCTTTATCGCTGGCTGTAAAACGCAAGGATCAGTGGGACGTAAAGATTTTATCGCTATCATCTTCTAATGTGGATGACGTACAGGCGTTTTTATTTCTTCTGGATGAACACTATAAATGGATGAAAGAGACGGGTGAACTTGCAACGAGGCGCAAAAAACAAGCGAAGGAATGGTTGTTTGAAGGCTTGAGGGACAATTTTGGAACTAAGGGAATAGAGTTCATTCAAAAGAATGATCTCCTTCCTGAGCAGTTGGACGGTGTTTCACCCTTTGATTTGTTGGGTGTAATGGGGGCAAAACTCGATTTTGCGCTCAGCGCATGACAGATACTCAAACAGGGCCTGTGCATATCTGTTTGGTGTCTGATACCAGCTTACCAAACTTAAATCCGGCCCTTGCCGACATCGCAGATAATGATTTTTTCCCGCCAAAACGTGTTTTGTTGTTGTGTGATAATCGTCATCTTGATCAAGCCAGATACCTTAAGGAAACGTTGGTGGGGCATGGACTTGTTGTGGATATACACACGATCGATGACGGCATTGACCCCGTTGATATGTCATATCTTATTGGACAAATTTCAGTTGTTTTTGAAACGCTCTCACCAGAAGAAAAACGATCAACGGTTTTGAATGCATCTGGTGGGGGAAAAGCATTAAGTCTGGCCGCGGTGTCCGTTTTCATGCGGAATCATTTACCTGCATTTTTGGTAGACGCGCGTAACGACCGGATTGTATGGCTAAATGGTGAGGTGGGGAATACAGTTGATATTCCCGATAATGCCTTACTTGAAGACGTGTTGTCTGGGAATGGTTTTAAAGTTGTCGCGCCAAAACCAATACGGCATGCGCTGGATAAACGCCAGATGTTGTTAGGTCGTAAAATGGCGGACAATGTGAAAAATTTTTCGTCGGTCATTGGGGCTTTTAATGGATATATGAGCCGGGCAAAAGAAAACGAGGGCTATTATCGGGCTGGCCCTGTTTCGCATAAATTAATGAAGAACCCGGATTTTGAGCAAATGGTTGATTATTTCTGTGAGACCGGACTGGTGGAATGGAAAAAGAAGCACTTGGTGTTCAGAGGGTTAGAGGCAGCAAGGTTCCTTAGAGGAGGTTGGTTCGAATTATTCGGGTATGGTGTTGTCAATCAGCTGAAACGAGACTGGGCAGAACAGAACTATCCCGTTCAGATCGGGGACATTGCCTGTGGCCTGAACATTGAGTCACCAACTGGTTCGCGAAACGAAATCGATATCGCATTTCTTTGTAATAACCGGCTTTACCTCGTTGAATGTAAAACGGGTTACTTTAATCCACGCTCTCACCCTTCCGGACCTTCAAGCACCATGCTTTACAAACTTGACTGGTTAAAAGATTTAGGGGCACCGGCAAGTAAGACAGCGATTTTCAGCTATCGTTCTTTACCTGATCATGATCTGGAGCGGGCAGAGCAAATGAACATCGATGTTGTCGCTGGGGCGCCCGATATTATGAATTTGAGAACCTTTCTCGAAAACTGGATCGAAGTGCCAGCTGCAAGCTAGTTCTATAGATCATTTTGTGATCTAAGTAATGGCGAACGTTCATTCGGGTGTTTCATACCGAGTGTTTCCTCTTGGTTGCTTTGTATATTCTTATACGGCTCTTTATTCTTTTTAGGCGAAATTTATGTCTGTTTATTGGATTTTGGCAATTGCCATTGCAAGCGAAGTCGTTGCGACACTTTCTTTAAAAGCTGCTGATGGTTTCACTAAGCCTTTGCCAACGACCATTTCTATCGTTGGTTATTTAATCGCGGTATATCTTTTGTCCATAATAACCCGGCAACTTTCGATTGGCGTGACCTATGCGGTGTGGTCCGGCGCAGGGATTGTTCTTACTGCGGGTCTCGGCATGGTGATATATGGCGAAAAAATGGATCTTGCTGGCGTTGTCGGCATTGGCATGATCATTGGTGGCGTGTTGATACTTAATTTAGTTTCAAGTGCTTCGGGGCATTGATACAACTTTGTTCAGTAGATAGCTAAGCGGTAGCAGAATTCTTCTGTATTACTTTTGTCTGATAATTTTCGGATCGTTTTCTGTTTTGTAAAGCCGAGCTTGTTGTACAATTGATGTGCTTTTGTAAATCGTGTGTCAGTCCAAAGAAATAGTTCCGCGACATTTCTTATAATTGCTTCCTGAATAACTTCTTTCACAAGATATTGTGCAAGGCCATATCCCCGATAATCAGAGCAAACATAAAGTTTTTTTAACTCCATAGAATGAGCTTTTAAATAATCAGGATCTGATTGTGTGAAACCGCAAACTGCGATTAATCTTTCAGGCTCTATTGAGGTACTAACTCCAAGAAACTGGCCGTTATGAAGTTTAAAGTAAGACGCAGGTTTTAAAAGATCTGACTCTTCTTGGATATCAAATATAACGCCACGATCTGCGTATTCTTCATAACATGACTTTACCAAGTCAATTAGAGAAGAGGCATCATTATCTGTTAGGGTATTTTGCTTGAATTTTTGATCAAGCTTACTCATGCGTCGATTTCTATCCATTCCGGAAGCAGGGGTGTCACATTTGCAGCGTCGCAAAGTAGCTGATCAGAGCCAAGAGCATCGATTTTTAGGGTCGCCAAGCCCTGATTGCCGTATACAGACCTGAGGATACCGACATTTTTGCCCGCAATTGTAATATCTGTCCCTATCTCGGGTATTGGGCCAGTTAGTTTGACAGGGACAAGACGTTTTTTGATCAGGGCGCGATATTTGGTTCGGGCTGTGAGTTCTTGCCCGATATAGCACCCTTTGTCCCAATCGATGGCACCGAGTTCATTAAAGCCGTTTTCCAATAAGATTGATTTCTCGATTTCAAGGTCGCGGCTACCATCGGGAACGCCAAGTATAACTCTTATCTGGTCATACGTCTCTAGTGTGCTTTTTATAAGGTCGTATTTTTCTATAAACTTTGAAAGGTTTTCTGTAGGAATAATGGCTCTTGCGCCCATAGCTTGATGACGAGGATCAATGTAAACACAGCCACCTAAAATTTCTTTACTGGCGCCTTTGTTTTTTGGAAGTCCTAACGTCTCAGATAAATCAGGACCTTGTATGGCAAGGACCGTGTATTGATCATCTGTTGGCTCAAGTGTGGCTTTTGAACGCATCTTATAAAGCTTCATACGTCGTAACAGATCGGGCGCCCGATCTTTTTCACAATCAAGTAGAAGCCCGCCTTTTGGAGGTGCTGTTACAAAAAATTCGTGCAAAAATTTTCCCTGTGGCGTCAATAAAGCTGACCACACCGACTTTTCTGGCGTTACCAAGCTTATATCCTGAGTAACGACTGCTTGTAGAAAGGGGACAAGGTCTTCACCATCCAGTTTCAGGACGGTGCGGTGTTCAAGTATTGTCGCGGCAGTGTTACTCATTTTTTCTTCAATCTCTGTAAATAGTTGTCTGATGAAGACAGCATCTGAACGGTTTGTCAGGATCGTCACCTAACTTGAGTCATATAGTATGATATATAAGGTGTTAGAAGTGTTGATGAAAGAGTAAGCTTGCTATAAATCATCTACACTTGATTTACTCACTCACTGTTGGAACGACTGCGTTGAGAATTCTTTTTATTACGTCTAACCGGATTGGCGATGCCGTTTTATCTAATGGTGTTTTACAGGCGATGTTGGATCAATATCCGGGTGCAAAGGTGACCGTTGCCGTTGGGCAAGCGTCTGCCTCTTTGTACGAGGCTGTGCCCGGACTGGAAGAAATCATCGCGTTTAAAAAACAGAAGTACCATGCTCATTGGTTAAAGCTATGGGCGCGTTGTGCGAAAAAGCGTTGGGACGTTGTCGTTGACATGCGGGGAACTGGCATTAGTTATTTCCTCTGGACCCGCCGCAGGTTGGTTAACTCTGCCAAGGATGACAAGGTTCATCGTATTGTTGAGCTTTCTAAGGTCCTGAATAGTATTGAGCCACCGTCCCCTGTGGTTTGGACTGACGACAGCCACAATCAAAAAGCTGTAGAGTTGGTTCCTGAGGGATCAAAAATTCTGGCCGTAGGTCCCGCTGCTAACTGGAGTGGTAAACAGTGGCCTGTGGAAAATTTCATTGAATTGATTGATGCTCTCACAGGTGCAAAGGGCGTACTTCCGGACGCACGGCTTATGGTCTTGGCGGCACCTCACGAGCGTGAACAGATTAAATCTGTGTTGTCGGCTTTACCGCCAGAGAAGGTTATCGACCTGATAGGTTATGACTTGGTGACGGCTGCGGCTTGCCTGAAGCGGAGTGATCTTTTTGTTGGTAATGATTCCGGGCTTATGCACCTTGCTGCGGCGGCAGGGGTTAAAACACTGGGATTGTTTGGGCCTAGCCCCGAATGGCGTTATCATCCCTGGGGGGCCGATTGTGCGTGTATTCGGACGCCTGAAGGATATTACGAGATGACGCACCATCCCGATTTTGACTATAGCCATGGTGTCGAAAGTTATATGAAAACGTTAACGTTGGATATGGTTGTCAATGCCGCTGCTGAATTATACAACCGTGGCAAGGGTAATGCAGATAACTCTTGAGATTTAATCAAGTTAAGTAACGGAAAATAGATGTCTTCAGTCGCTTCTTCTTCGCTAAATAATAAAGTTGATATTCAATTATCTGCGTTGCTGGTTATTCATAATGAAGAGGCGCGTATTCGTGATTGTCTCGAACGGGTTAAGTTCTGTGACGAAATTGTTGTCGTTCTTGACCGCTGCACTGATGGATCAAAAGATATTGTTCTGGAATACACGGATCGTATCGTTGAAGGTGCTTGGCCGATAGAGGGCGATCGGCGAAATACGGGTAATGATGCATGCCGCGGGCAGTGGGTTCTCGAAATTGATGCGGATGAGCATATTACCCCTGAATTGGCCACGGAAATTAGATCTACCATACAAAAGAACGATGCCGATTATTTTTTAATTCCGGTGGATAATTATGTCGGTGGTAATCTTGTAAGATATGGATGGGGGGCACAGTTTGGCAAAGCTTCAGCTTCTTGTTTATGTCGTAAGGGTATCAAACGTTGGGGAAAAGAACGGGTTCATCCTAAGTTGCATTGGAAAGAAGGTGCGCGCCGGGGCATCAAGTTACAAAACAGATTGGTGCACTATGTCGATGACAACATATCCGATATGATCCGGCGTTTTGATTCCTATACAACAGCGAGAGCAAAAGATTTACTAGATAACGGTGACATCGGAACCATGCCACATAATGCTCGTCGTATCGTAAGTCGGTTTTGGCGCTGTTTTATCAGCCGAAGGGGCTATCGTGAAGGGGGCTACGGTTTTCTTATCGCAACTTTTGCGGCGCTTTATCCCATGGTTTCCCATATCAAAGCTCGATACGAGGCTGATCGCTTGAAGTCGTAATTTTTGACGCCACAATTATGGTCTTTTTTGGTGTCGTAATTTTGGGAATTATTTTATTCAATTGGTGCCTTTGGAAGTTGTTAAAAGTTTAATCTGTGTTGATCGCGGGAAGAGCAGCTGCGACCTTCTCAAGTTCAAGGTCCTGTAAGTTACCTTCCTGAATTATCTCCACATTGGGACCGATGGGAGAAATCTTGTCTGGATCCGAGGCATGGGAGAAGAGAACAATAACGGGACAGCCCGAAGCGGAAATCAGATGCATGGGGCCAGTATCATTGCCGACTGAAAATTGAGCTTTTCTGGCGATAACGCCGATTTGTTCAAGGCTGGTTTTTCCACAGAGATTAAGGGCTGCAGAACAAGTCTGTTTGATCTGGTCACATTCTAGGCGCTCTGCTTCAGTTCCGATAAGAACGGGTGTGATTCCTAAATGCGTCATGTGATCTGCCAACTCGGCATAACGTGCTACAGGCCATCGTTTTTCTGGCCGGTGTGGGGCGCCACCGGGCACAAGTAAGGCGTAGGATCTTGGAAGAGCCAAATCTTCGATATCAGCTTTGATGAAAGATAAATCAGGTAGGTGTACATCTGTAATGCCAGCCGTTTTAAGCTGTTCTTTTTCACGAACGGCGATGTGGAAAACACCGTTGTCAGGTTTTTCGTAATAGTGTGAACAGCCCCGAACGTTGCCGACCCATTCGGGTTTCTTAGTTGGGAAAAGCTTGTAATAAAATCCCGTGCGTTCGTTTCGTTGCAGATCATAAACACGGTCAAATTTGAAAGAACGCAAGGTTTTGCGCAGTCTTAGAATAGAGGGGATTTCATATATTTTGGGCTTACTGTCCATCAATACAGAATTAAAACAGCCACTGGCTTTGGCTAATGCGACATAGGGTTTTGTTGTGAGCAGTGTTATGTCTGCATCAGGGTGGTAGGCTCTGATGGCCTGAAATGACCTGATAGAGAGAATGAAATCTCCAAACGCAGAGAGCTTTATCACCAAAACACGTTTAGGGCTTGCGGATGCTGGCACCGTTTCTCCGACACTGGTTGTATCGTCATTAGCGACGAGGTCGGGGTCTTCGGTTGTTATTTCAGGGCGTTCAATAGTCACGCTTTTACCATGTAAGTTTGTTTGTTCAAACACACTGTTAATCTGGTTTGTATAAATATTATCGTAAGGGCAGGGCTTTGCCCGTTTTTATGCCGCGAGTTCTCTTTAGAGGCAAAAATTATTCTATCAACCATAACATATGTTAATAATAAAGGGTGTAATCGGAAAATAACGTTATGAAAACCTTATAGTGTAATAGCTTAGCTGAATTTGTTGTTTGGTCATATATATTTTGGGCTAAGCCGCAATTTGGTCACAAAAATTCTTTTTTAATAGTCCTATATATTATTTCTGATTTATTGCCGGGATACAGTTTGTTTTTAGGGGAAATTCCTTTAAACAGGAGGCAGTTTAACCTTAGTTTCTATAGACATTATTTTTAATACGAACGCATACATGTTTCGAAAAGTTGTCTGTTAGATTTAAGCGCAGATTGAGGCAAGGAGTGATAACAAGGTGAAAATCCTATTGGTATTAGGTGCCGGGGGTGAAGGTGGTGCAGAAACCTTTTATACTCATATGGCGCTTGCTTTTCATCGTGCTGGTATTGAAACTCATGCTGCTCTCAGACAGAATGATAACCGTGTTAATCTGTTTAAAGCTGCGGGTATTGAGACGCAAGTTCTTCCCTTTGGTAAACTTTTTGATTTCAAAACTAAAAAGGGGCTAAAGCAGAAGATTAAGGCTTTTCAGCCTGATGTGGTAATGACCTTTATGAACCGGGCTACGTCCCTTTGCCCCAAGGGTAATTTTCTACATATTGCCCGGTTGGGTGGTTATTACAAGCTCAAGAATTATAAGAATTGTGACCATTTGATTGGTAACACCAAAGATATTGTAGACTATCTAACTTCTGTAGGATGGCCCGCTGAACGATCTCATCATGTTCCAAATTTTGCCTCGGTAGAAACCGATGCTTTACCCGTAAGCAGAGCAGATCTGAACACACCTGATGATGCGACTGTGTTGTTGGCTTTGGGACGGCTGCATGAAAACAAGGCCTTTGATATCTTGCTGCGGGCTGTGGAAATTGAAACCCGCCCTTATGTATGGATAGCTGGGGAAGGTCCCTTGCGAGAAGAACTGGAAACGCTTGCAAAAGAACTTGGAGTGTCTGATCGGGTTCGCTTCTTAGGGTGGCGCAATGACCGTGGTGCATTGTTAGCGGCGGCTGATATCTGTGTTTTCCCTTCGCGGTTTGAACCTTTTGGGTCTGTGATGATCGAAGCGTGGGCTACAAAAACACCCCTAGTGACAACCCGTACAGCCGGCCCGGAAGAAATGGCCACTGACAATCATGATGCACTTATGGTACCTGTTGATGATTATAAGGGAATGGCCGCGGCTATCACGCGGATGATGGATGAAAAAGGTCTGGCCGAGTGCTTGACGGCAGCTGGTTTTAAGACCTTTGAAAAAGATTATACTGAAGAGGCATGCGTGCAAAATTATATAAGCCTCTTTGATAAACTATTAGCGCAAGAAAAAAGGATTGCTTCATGAGCGAAAGCTACGACCTGATCATTAAGGGCGGTGATGTTGTCACGCCCAACGGGACCGAGAAAATTGATGTCGGTGTGAAGGGTGGGCGCATTATTGCTCTCGGTAATCTTGATGGTGCGACGTCAAAGGAAGAATATGACGCGACGGGGCAACATGTTCTTCCGGGTGCCATTGATACTCAGGTTCACTTTCGCGAGCCTGGGCTTGAGCATAAAGAAGATTTGGCTTGTGGTACGGCGGCTGCGGCATTGGGTGGTATCGTTGCTATTTTTGAAATGCCAAATACAAACCCCAATACGCTTGGGCCTGTTGAGCTTGCGGACAAATTGGCCCGGTGTGAAAACAGAGCTTGGACGGATCATGCTTTCTTTATCGGGGCTGCCGAAGAGAATGTGGATGAGCTTGGTGAACTGGAAAAACTTCCGGGTTGTGCAGGGATCAAGATTTTTATGGGTTCCTCTACGGGAAGTCTTTTGGTCGAAGAAGAAGGCCTGCTGGTTGAGGTCCTGAAAAACGGAACCCGCCGCTGTCCTGTACATGCCGAAGATGAAAACCGTTTAAGAGAGCGTTTTGCGCTGGTGCGTGATGGCGCCGAGCCGACGATGCACCCGATCTGGAGAGACCCGGAAGCGGCTGTTCTGGCAACAACCCGCATCTGTCGCCTTGCGCGTCAGACTGGTCGTCGTGTTCATGTGCTCCACATCACCAGTAAAGATGAAATGCCGATCCTTGCGGCAAACAAAGATCTGGTGACCGTTGAAACCACCCCGCAGCATCTGACGCTTAGCGCACCGGAGTGTTATGAAAGACTTGGAACATTTGCCCAGATGAACCCGCCAATTCGAGATGAAGAACATCGTCTTGGCCTGTGGGAAGGCATTCGTACTGGTATTGTTGATGTGCTTGGATCAGATCATGCCCCCCATACACTGGAAGAAAAGCAGAAACCGTATCCTGCATCGCCATCCGGTATGCCGGGCGTACAGACGTTGATGCCTTTGATGCTGGATCATGTGAACAAAGGTAACCTGTCGTTGGAACGATTGGTTGACCTGACGTCGTCTGGTCCGGCCCGCATCTATAATATTGCGGGTAAAGGACGCATTGCTTGTGGTTTTGATGCTGATTTCACGATTGTTGATATGGACAAGAAAGAAACCATTACCAAAGATTGGCTGGCATACAAATGTGGCTGGTCTCCTTTTGAAGGCGTAACGGTTAAGGGATGGCCAATGGCAACGATTATTCGTGGGGCTGTGGTTATGAAAGATGGCGAGTTGATTGGTGACCCACAGGGGAAACCTGTTCGGTTTACCGATACCGAACCAGCCAAAAATGCTTGATCCAAAAGCACCAAAAATGATGTTGAAGTAATGTTGTTATTACAAAGGCCTGGAACTGATTTCAGGCCTTTGTTTGATTTTGTTTTAATAGGGCGCTTTTAACTAAGTTCTAACCGGCCTTATAATGCTGACTTTCAAAGTTGAGACCTAAGCCTATGGCCAATCCAAGTTATATTCTCGAAAATATTTTGACAGGGAAATCTGTTCCTTTTGGTCCTAAGGGGCAACCCAGTGCTATTGGAAAAAAACCTGTCTCAGGCAGACTAGAGATCACCAGTCTTGGTTTTACCGATGATGAGCAAGCCGACCCAAGACATCACGGTGGGCCAGAAAAAGCACTTCATCATTATGCGCGAGATCATTATCAGACTTGGCTTGATCAATACCCGGATATTAATCCTAATTCTTTAAATGTTGGCGGGTTTGGGGAGAATATTTCTACTACTGGGGTACAGGAAAAGGATGTCTGTATTGGAGATATTTTCAAGCTTGGTTCGGCGACGGTTCAGATCTCGCAGGGGCGTCAACCATGTTGGAAGCTTAATGTGCGGTTTTCTTATCCCAAAATGGCTGTTGTTGTTCAAAAATCGGGGCGAACCGGATGGTATTACCGTGTTCTGGACGAAGGGGCTGTTCAGCAAGGAGAGCAGCTAACCTTGATAGAGCGTCCTAATCCGGAATGGACTTTAGCGCGTATTCAAAAGGTTCTCTATGTGGATACTCTTAATAAGAGAGATTTACAGTCGCTTTCTTCCTTGAAAGAGTTGGCCGAGAATTGGCAAGCACTAGTCCAAAAACGTTTATCCCGTTTGGAAGTCGAAGATTGGAGCAGGCGCTTGGAAACGCCTGATTAAATCGTAACCGCGTGACTGTAGCCTGTCGGCGGACCCAGCTATGCTTTGTCGAAATCAATGCAAAATTTTATTGCTTTGGGTGGCTCTTATAAAGCATCTTTTTACGAGAAATCCGCTAGCACGAGATATATTTTTTTCTCTTTTTTAGTTTTCCTCGATTTTGTGCCGCGCAGATAAAGCACGCTCGACAAAATCCAACCGATCTTGTCCGTAGAAATTCTCGCCATCGACAAAATAAGTTGGCGCACCAATGACACCGCGCATGATGGCTTCCCTACAGTTGCGTTCCAGTTCGGCCTGAACTGCGGGTGAAAGTGCTTCATTGATAAGGCTTGTCACGTTACCAAAGCCCGCGCTTTCGCAAAGCTCTGTAATAACTTCTTTATCCGCGATGTCACGATCATACCGCCAAAGAGCTTCTACGACCTTGAGGCTGAGTAAATCCAAATCACCTTTTTCCTCACGCTCTTTTGCACGCTGGGCGGCAATGACAATTCCAGAAGGTAATTCCACGGGGCCATCGTGATGGATAGGTTCGCGCTGTAGGGAGATACCTAGATGTTTTGCCCATCGCAAGGCGTCATTCATGGCATAGTTACGTAACATCGTGGGGCGGTTATCAAAGGGAAGTCCACCTATTGCTGGCATTGTTACAGAGAGCACGATGGGGCGATGTATAATTTTGCAATCATATTTTCTGGCCAAAGCATTCAGGCGGGCAGCCCCCAGATAAGTGAAGTTTGAACGCGTTGAATAGTAGTAGTCGATGGTGCGCACAGTTTATACATCCCCAAAGGTGAAGGTTATTGTTTTGGTGATCATGCGTCTTACAGCTAATGATGGCAAGTTCGCTGGTATGATTGCTAATCAAATACTTGGTAAGATAATCGTGATGGAAACACGAGGTGTATAAATCAAAAAGTTTTCTTGCGGCATAAAGATCATACATAACTATGTTGTTTGTCGATGAATCGTAATTGCGATTACTTTCCTAATCTGTATAGTTGTCGGCAATGAATTTTAATAATTTTTTTGTTTATGACGGGCTAGTCGAATCAAATTCTGACAACCTGTTTTGCCAAAAACTAGGATAAGGGGTCCTAACATTATGACTGAAGGCTTTGCGACTACAGGCAACGAAACTGTTTCAGGTGAAGAAGGTCAAGACCTTCTTGTTGGGCAGGCTGCTTCTGCAATTGAAATTACAGCGCCAACCGGTGGTGAAACCAAGACTGTTTCTTTGGAACGTGGTCAGACAGCAACCCTGAACTTTGATGCGACGGCTGCAACCCCGGTACTGGAAGGCAATGACTTTGTTCTGACCTTTGACAGTAACGGTGATGGTAGCGCCGACAGTCGTATTGTTTTTCTGAATTTGGTTGAAGACGCTCAGGGTGCAGACGCACCCGTTCTTGTTATTGGCGGTATTGAGCTTTCAGCAGGACTTCTAATCGGTCAGGCACAGGCCCTTGTCGATGGTGAAACCCTTGAAACTGCCGCTGGTGCAGGCGCTGGCCCACAAGGCGGTGGCGGTAGCACCTATGACGAAAATCTAGGCGATATTATCGATCTGCTCCAGGCACAGCAGGGACTTGGTGGTACTGGTTTGGAATTTGGTCTACTGGCGGGCGCAGAAGATATTTCTGACCCGGCGGAAGGTACTTTTGATCTGTCATTCCTGACAGTGACCACAGAAATACCTGATGATGGCGGTGAAAACTTTGTTTCCGGTACTTTCTCTGGCGGATTTGAAGACTGGCAACCAAACCAGCATTTGGGTGATGAGAGTACATATCCCATGCAGGTTGAATTCAACTTCACGCCTGCTGATAATGAAACACTTGATTCCGTCGTTATCAACGCACTACCTGACGGCGTTACGCTCTATATAGGTGGTACAGATGCTGCGAATATCTTTGCAGGTTCTTTCCCTGTAACAATTCTTCCTGAAGATTATGATGCGATCTTCATTTTACCGCCAGCTGATTCAGATGCTGATATCACCGTTAACGCGATAGCAAATATTTCAGATCCTGATTCTGGTGATAGCGCTTCGATCCCGGCAACTGCTGTTGCTATCGTGGATGCGGCTGCTGATAAGCCTGTGTTTGGCGATGATGGCGGTCTGAATGGCGATGGTCTGGTCGATATGTATCTGTTGCAAGATCTGACCGGGTCTTTCAGTAACGATCTAGCGAATGTGCGTACTGCTATGTCTGGTCTGATTGGCAAGATTGACGGCGGTGAATTCTCTGCGGATATACACCTCGGTACGGGAAGTTTCAAAGACAAACCTCTTTCTCCTTATGGTGATCGTTCTGATTATGTTTTCCAGAATGCCGAGAATGTAACAGATGATCTTGCTGCGGTTCAAAGTGCGGTTGATGGTTTTAGTGCTACGGGCGGTAATGATGGGCCAGAAAGCCAGATTGAAGCTCTTTTGAACTTGGCTCAGAACGCAAGTGATCTTGGTTTCCGCAGTGGTGCGTCGAAATATGTTGTTCTGACAACCGATAATTCTTTCCACAAAGCGGGTGATGCGTCTAGTCTTGGCGCAAACGATGGCGACGGTGATTTGACGGCTGATCTGGACGAAGATTACCCATCTCTTGCACAACTGAAAGCAGCATTGGATGCTTCAGGTATCGTTCCGATCTTTATGGCGACATCTGGTTATGTTTCTGAATATCAGGCGTTGGTCGATTATTTGGGCGTTGGTGAAGTACACGAGTTGACATCTGATAGCTCTAACTTGTTGGCTAATATTCTTGCCTCGGGTGGTACAGGTTCAAACCCTGAAGATAATGTTTATGATGAACAGGCCGAGGTCACTGTACCCGTCGATGTTACTTTCGGTGATTACACTGATGGTTCAGAAGTCCACACAATTGTGTTGAGCGGTATTCCTTCTGACTGGATCCCGACATTTGCCTACGAATTTACCGTAGATGGCCTTGCAGATGGACAAAACCCAGGCGATATCGGGTTGAACACAACTTATAGCATCACAATTGATGTAACAGATCTGGATGACGTGGGCGGTTTGGTTGATATTGACTTGACCTTTAACCCGCAAGATTGGACATCGTCACGTTGGAGTGACGGTTCATCCCATGATGATGGGGATGCGACAATCGGTTTGAAAGCCATTGCTGTAGAAACTAACCTTTCTGGCGATGAGCTGACTGATCTGAACAATCGTGCAGAAACTGATGGTAGCCACACGATCAAGGTAATCGAAGATATCCCTGAAGTTCAGGGCGTGACCTTTACTCATGATGAAACCAAGGGTGTTGATGCTGGATCAGGCGATGTTGCCGCATTGAATGCTGCTGTTGCAGCTGCATTGGTTGCAAGCACTGTTGGTGTTCATGGCTCGGTTATCGGTCAGGCAGAAGCTGAAGTTGCACATGACTTCAAAACGGATGGACCAACAACACCAACTGATGCATCTGATGTTGGCACAGAAAAACTGCATTTTGAAGATTATAACAGTTTTGAAGTTCCGGGGATGACAGCTGGTGGGGAAGGCGACGAGAACTCTAGTCCAATCTTCCTGACACGCGATGATGCTAATCCTAATATCGTTTGGGGTCTTGATAGCGATGGCAATGCTGTCTTCTCTGTACATCTTGAACAGCCAACAACATCTTCTGGTACAGCGACAATGACGTTTGTTCAGTATCAACAGATCAATCATGGTGTTGATGGTGATAACTCATCTGGTGAACATGATGATGCGCTATCATTAACATTGGATTATGTGGCAATTGATGGCGAAGGCGATGTGAGCGATCCTGCTACTGCTACAATTACAATTGAAGATGATGGTCCATCAATTGAAGCGTCATCAGCGGCTATGGATGAAAGCGATGCGCTTTATGGTACTTACAGCCTGTTTGGTGCTGATGATACTGTAACGATTGATGTTGCCAATGCGGGGCAAGAATCTGCTGGGTATCATAACACGATCGGATACTATGTTTCCGATGCTGACGGTAACCCGATTGGTGGTGAAATCATTCAACCAGATGCACATGATCTGACTTCTACCTCTGTTACATTTAACAAAGCTGATTATCCAGAGGGTGCGACCGTAGGTATCTTCTTGATCCCGAATGGGGATGGCCAAAATACAGGTCTTGCGGCTGGTGATGATGTTACTTTCAAATTTGAAGGCGGCAAGTGGGTTGCTTATAAAGGTACTGACGCGCTTTCTGGCAGTCAGGAGCCTGCTTACTTCTCTAACTCTGGTCTAAACCCTGATGGTTCTACACATGTTGTGGATAACCGCTATCCGGGTAATCAAAACTGGGAAGATTTGCGTAATCCAAAAGGTGATGGCGATTATAACGATGTGAACCTTCGTGTTCGTATAACTGGCGCTGACCCTGTTGATGGATGTGGTGTGGCCGTTGGTCAGATGACATTTGATATTGGAACCGACGTTGTTGGACATAGTTTTGGTGTAGAGGCACCTACTGGTGTTACATCCGCAACAGAAACGGTTACGACGACAACGACGACTTCTGCTGATGGTCGCTTCATCACAATCGAAGCTGAGACCACAGGCGGTGATGACGTCTATACTTTTGTATTTGATACCACGAACGGTAAATACGAATTCACGCAATATCGTCAGCTTGATCACGATCAGGATGGTTCTACACCTGCGGATCATGATGACCTGCTCGCACTTGGTTTCACTGTGACACTGACTGATGGTGACGGTGACACCGCTTCTGCGGTTGCCACGATCAACATTGATGATGATGGTCCTTCTGCCCAGGCAGATGTAGTTTATACAGATGAAACACCCGGCGTTCAGGGTAATACAGATGAAATCTTTGTCAGTGATATGCCAAGCGATTTCCCTGACCTTGTTCAGGGGTATCCACTTTCTATTGCTAAAGAGAGCCTTTCCTTTGATTTTGGTAAAGACAAAATTGGTGGAAAAGTTGATCTGACAAACGCAGACGGTAACGCTTACAACGGTGAGCTATCAGGTCTGAAGGATGCAACGACAGATCAGGACATCAAGCTTTACAGCGAAGATGAAAATACGGTTGTCGGACGTTTGGATAGCGGCGAAATTGTTTTTGTTGCCTATATGTCGCATTCGACATCTTCTGAAAGTGCAGATTTGTATTTCGCTCAGTATCGTGGCATTGAACACCCAAATACAGGGTCTCATGACGAAGACATCAACCTGAATACGCTGTTCTATACTGTGACAGATGGTGACGGTGATACGGCGACAGCAAATATCCGCGTGAATATTGATGATGATGGACCAAATATTAATGACGCGACGGCAGATCACCTTCGTGAGAGTGATCTTCACAATAACGGTTCAGATAAAGTAACAGGTTCTTTCAGCGGTTTTTATGGTGCTGATGGTGCTGGATCAATTGAAATTACAGATCTCAAGTTTGTCAAAGATCCGGATTATGCGCAGGGTGCGAAAGTACCGTTCACTTCTGGTGGCAAGGATATTGAGTTCGGGGATCCTGTCGCTGATGGTGGCTTCATGGTTCTGACTGGTGTTGCCGCGATCGGACCGAATGGTGCGGAACTTCCGGTTATCACACTTAAGGTTGATAAAAATGGTAACTATGAAATTATTCTTCATGAAGCCGTTGATCATCCAGATGCAAATCGCACAGGGATTAGCGATGAACTAGAACCACATTTCGAGATTGTTATAACCGACGCCGATGGTGATACAGATACTGCAACGCTGAAATTCCATATCACTGATGATGGTGTTAGAGCTATTTACGATACCAATTCTTCTGATATCCTCAAAGAAGATAGCAATCTGGTTTCCGTCGGTAATGTGCTTACAAATGATGATCAAGGTGCGGATGGTGCCGTTGTTACTACAACATCCGAAATGGTCGGTACTTATGGTTCTTTGACAATCAATGCTGATGGTAACTACACCTATATACTTAACAATGGTGCAGCGAATGTTCAGGCACTGGCTAATGGTCAAACTGTTTCTGAGACATTTAGCTATCGTATGGAAGATGCTGATGGTGATAGCGATACAGCGACGCTGAGGATCTTCATCAAAGGTACCAACGACGCGCCGGTTGCTGTTGCTGATACAGGAATTACAACTGATGAAAATGCGTCTGTTGCTATTGATGTGCTGGCAAATGACACCGATGTTGACCATAGTGACAGCCCTGCAAGATTCTCTCTGGATAATGTAAGCTTTGCTTCTGGTGTTCCGGATGCTCCTACGGCAACGGCAACTATCTCTGCTGGCAAATTGGTCTTTAATCCAGGTGCTGACTTTGATTATCTGGCTGATGGTGAAACCGCGACAGTGGTTATCAATTATACCATGAGTGATAGTAATGGGGCGTCATCAAACTCTACCGCGACCATTACTGTTACGGGCTCTAACGATGCACCGGTTGCTGTTGATGATATCGTTCTGACAAATGTTCAGGGTGAAATTGATATCCCGGATTGGACATTGCTCCAGAATGATACGGATGTTGATGGCGATACACTGACTGTTGATGGTGTCAGCAACCCGGTTGACGGCACTGTTTCTCATGCTGGTGAGACTGTTTCCTTCACATTAGAAGGTGGCGATGTGTCTTCACTTGGTTTTGGTTCGGGTTCCTTGAAGACTGTTACTGAAGCATCAGGCGACGGTTATAATCTTGGGTGGTTCTTTGGTGACTATGTTTCTGGATCGAATGATAATGGATCGACTGCAAATGCGATTGATCTGCCACGTATTGATTGGACTCAAGATACCTCCGCTGGGAATGAGATCGTTCATAAAATCCGCTTTGAAGGAAGCCTCAAATCAGCGCGTGATTACGATAGACGATTTGGACCTGATCGTAATATAGTCCGAAAAGATGCTGATGCTTTCAAAGTAACGCTTCTTGCTGGTGAAGTTCTTTCCGTCAGTGTGCTTTCTTCAGAAGGTAACCCTGACTTCAAGCTCTATTCTTCATCAGGTGTTGAGTTGGATCCAGATTTCACAACGGGTAGCTATGAAAATACTACCGGTGGTCAGATTGAGGTTTTTGTTAGAGTTGAAGACAATGCTCCGATTGCAAGAGATAGCGACCGTGTAAATGATTACGAGGTTGAACTCTCAATCGACAGTACTGCGATTGTTAGTCCGGGAACAGAAGGCAGCTTTGACTATACAGCAGCAGATGGTGTTGATAGCGATGATGCCAATGTTTCTGTCGAGGTACAGGACGGTGATACGATCATTGGCACAGATGCGGATGAAATCCTGATCGGTGGTGATGGTGATGACATCCTTATCGGCGGTGCTGGTGACGATATCCTTATCGGTGGAGAAGGTAACGATACGCTAACCGGTGGTGCAGGGGCTGATATCTTTGGCTTTACGGGTTCACTAGATAGCAGTAACCGTGATGTCGTTACAGATTACGATATTGATGAAGGTGATGTGATCAACGTAAGTGATGTGGTTAGTTTCGATGATGCAGCTAATGGCGGTGATCTTTCTGATTATCTTCAGGCCTTTGATAATGGTCGCGGTGGTATCGAGCTCAAGGTTAATGCGGATGGTGCAGGCAGTGATTATGAAACTGTTGCGTTCCTTCAAGGACTTGATGGTACCAGCCAGATTAAGGTTATCCTTGATAATGAGGAATACACAATCAATGTTGCTGATATCACAGGTTAAGTTCTTTTCATAACCTTCCAGACAAAAGTGTCTGGTATTGGAAGACTTTAAAAAAAGCCTCGAACAATCTGTTCGGGGCTTTTTTTACTAAATCCAGTGTGTCCAGTTTTAAGGTTGCACTATCTATTGAGGCGTTTTTAGGGAGTGGTTAGACGGGGATGAAATTGCTTTTAATGACATGCAAGGGCGCCCAAAAATCAAAGGTCAATTTGTTACAAATCTAAATGATTTTTATCGTGTATTTGTTGTATGTTTATCGCGTATTTATATCTAATTTTATATAATTGGGTGTTTTTCCTAACTATATAAAATTAAAGACAAAAATAGCATAATTATTAAATTTATATCATACATATTGGTGTTGTTTTTTTAGATATTTTTCTACTTAAAACTTGCAATTTCAGCTAAGTTATATCTGTGCAAAAAGCTCTTTGGCTGATCTGTTTTTAGATGGCGGATAGAACAAAGAGTTTTAGATATAAATTTAGATAATGGTGAATGTGTTGAACCAAGTTGCAAGCGAAGTGATCTCTACCCAATCTACTGACGGCGTGTCGGGTGACGTATCTGGTGAAGTCGGGCAAGAACAGCTTGTAGGTCAGGCGGCAACAGTTATTGATGTTGCTGTACCGAACGCGGGCGAGACATCGACAATTACGCTTGGCAAAGGCCAAACAGCCAATCTGAACTTTGATGCTTCTGGTGCAACCCCGGTTATTGAGGGCAATAACTTTGTATTGACCTTTGACAATAACGGCGATGGGACATCCGATAGCCGTATTGTTTTTGAAAATCTTGTCGACGCATCCCAGGGCGCTGATGCACCAGTTCTGATTATCGGTGGTGTTGAACTTTCCGCAGGTCTTCTGATTGGTCAGGCACAGGCACTGAACGCCGGAGACACTTTGGAAACAGCTGCAGGTGCAGGTGCTGGTCCACAAGGTGGTGGTGGCAGTCAGTATGATGATGAGACGGGTGATCTTGTTGATCTATTGGACGCACAGGACACATTAGGCCGTACCGAACTTAATTTTAATCTGCTTGACGATGGCGACGAAGAAACCTTGGCTGCGCTGAACGGTGTGCCAGTTAATAATGACGTGGCGCCTGTAAATGTCGAAGTTCACGAAGATGCCCTAAAAGGGGCGAATGCTGAATCTGGCCAAGGTCAGACGTCTGAGATTACAATCTCCTCTGAAGCTTTGGCGACGACGGTTGATGCCGGAACGGACGGTCTTGGCGGATTTGATTTTAACGAAAATATCGCTGGCCCGGTTGGTGTAACCTCCCAGGGTGAAGCGGTTAGTTATAAAGTCATTACCGATGGTTCGGGGACGGTTATTGCTGTTCAAGGTGTCACAGGTTCTGGTGATGGTGAGCGCGTTGTTTTTGAGCTAACCAAAGATGGTGACGATTTTAACTTTGCTCTTAAAGATCAAATTGATCATACACCGAATACCCCTGCCAATGATGATGGTCAGTCACTTGATCTTGATATTTCAGGTGCTTTCAAGGCTTTTGATACTGATGGTGATGAGGTTGTTCTTGAAACTGCGGTTACCGTTACAATTGAAGACGACGTTCCTGTGGCAGTTGCCGATAGTGAAACCTTGGCGGGTACGGGTACAAATACATCAGTAACAGGTAATGTGCTTGATAACGACGGTGTCGGTGCTGATGGTGGGACGATTACATCGGTTACTTTTGACGGTAAAGAACATGCTGTTGCTGCAGATGGTGTGACAGAGATCGTTGGCACGAACGGTACGCTACAAATTTCCGCAGATGGTGCTTATACCTATACGGCGACAGGGTATCAGGCTGGTGGTGATTTTTCTGTTGGACGTTCGGGAACGGGTGGTCGCAGTAGTGATTGGGGCGATGTTAAGCTCTATGCCTATGGCATGAGCGACACACCTGATTTTGATGCTTTGGCTAGCACAGGTGCAAATGTAACATTTGGCAGTCGCGGTATTGGTGTATCCGGTGGATCGCCTGCACCGACCCAGATCAATCATGACGCGGTAACTGGTGAAAGCGAAAAGCTGGTTATTGATCTGCAAGCGGATGCAACATCAGCCACGGTCACGGTTTCTAACCTTTATAAAACAGAAAATCAGGGTGAACAGGGGCAGTGGACGGCCTATGATTCCGATGGCAACAAGGTTGCATCAGGCATTCTAAACGACCCGACAATTGATTATAACGACAGCAATGTGGGCACCGCGACAATTGATACCGGGGGCGTTAAGTTCCAGTATCTGGTGTTCGATGCTGTTGGCTATGCCAATGGCGGAAGCAGTCGCGGTGATTCATCTGATTATTTTGTGCGTCAGGTTAGCTTTACCACAGAAGAACAGGGTACAGGCACAGATGTCTTTACCTATGAAATCACAGATGGCGACGGCGATACAACATCCAGCACGTTAAGTCTGGTCGTGGATGGTGCCAATGCTGACTATTCAACCGCAACTGCGGGTATTCAGGCATTCCTAGATTATGACGGTGGTCCGGTTGGTGGTGCCAATGCACCTTCTGGCGGTGCGAATAATGCCGAGATAAAAGGCCAAGTCGGGCTTTCGAAAGAACTGATCAGCGATGATAGCCTTGAAGGTATCGATAATTTGGTCGCAACTGATTTCGGCGATTACGTATATGGTAGTGCCGCAGATAACGAAATTTCATTAGGTGGTGGCAATGATACTTTTGATGATCGCTATAATGGGTCTGGCAATGACACCGTTGATGGTGGCGCTGGCAACGACAGAATGTGGACTGGCGACGGTGACGACACGCTGATCGGTGGTATTGGTAACGATATTCTATCCGGTGAAAGCGGCGACGATCTTCTGATCGGTGGTGCTGGTGATGATACACTGAACGGTGGATCAGGGGCCGATACTTACCAGTTCTCTGGCGCAGATGCTGGTGATACAGATACGATTGTCGGCTTTAATGTTGGACAGGGCGATGTTCTGGACCTGAGCGAGTTGCTACTGGATGATGGATCATTGGCTGCTGCAACTGATAATTCTGAACTTGCTGCTGCACTGGATGATTATCTTAATGTTTCGACTAATGGGTCGGATACAACCATTACCGTTGATAGTAATGGCGCATTACCGGGTGGCGATAACGTTACGATTGAACTGGATAATGTGAACCTATTAAACGGCGGTATTTCTGAACTGGACGCAATTAAGTCGTTGTTGGATTCAGATAGTTTGGATGTGTTGGGATAATTATTCCAGACAGAATAGTTTCTCATATCCGGTGATATGTGCCAGTGATATATCTGGTGGTAAATAATGGCCTTGAAGCAATGGGGAAAACTGTTGCTTCAAGGCCTAATTTTTAGGTGTCCTTGTCATCGCCACGATCTTCGTGGCTTGGACCGTTATGATTTGGGCCATCATCTGAGCTGTAGTGATAGCGAAAGTCACAATGGCTTGCGCCTTCCATAATCGTTTGGCTGCGGTCCAGTTTTATTTTGGGGTCATAGCCTGTGCAAAAGGTGCCATCCCTGCTACAGGACAGAATGTGACCGATTTCGCCTAAGCCCATTTCAGCGTACATTTCTGCAAAGCGGCAACGCGTCACGTTATAATCTACGTTGTTTTCGTTTTCCTGTAGGATATCAATTTCTAGCGCACCATTTGCCATCCACTGTGGCAACAGAGCATGAAAACTTAACAGTGATGTGTCTTTTTCTTGCGTGTCTGCATAGGCTTTGCCGTGTGAGATCGCATTTTTAACAATGGCATTTTTCAAAATTGACTTCGCCCGTTCAACCCCGACTTCGGCAATCATTTCATCATAGATTGGCTTGATGATATTTGCTTCTATTCGGCGTTGTTCCAGAATTGGTAAATCTGTTTTGCTCATCGATTACTCTGTATTGCTGTGTGTGATTGTCAGGCATAAGGGACGCTGAAAGGAATACTTGCTGCCTTCCATCGTAAGGGTCCCGTCGCGCAGGGCAGCGCGGACCTTTTTGTTAACGGGATTGACCTTTGTGAAACCGATATAGAGGTAAATCACCATCGCAATACCGCAGAGTACCTGTAACAAAAATATCCCGAGAAAAACCCCGGCTAAACCAATGCTTAGGGCGACGAAAATCCCCCAGGTCAAAAGAGAACTGTATTGGTAGGTAATGCGTTCTGGCGTGTCTTCAAGGATTTTATAAGTTTCAATCATAATGGCGGTATCCTTATGAAGTTGTCGCGATTTGTGACGCTTTGAGTTGTTTGTGCCTGAGATACAAACCTTCGATACAGGGGATCAAGGCAACAACAATGACGATGACTTGCGCGATAAAGATGGCGCGATAGGTTTCGACTTCTGCCAAGCCATAAAGTTTGGCCCCTTGATAAACGATTTCCAGTATCTCAAGGCCAAATTCAGTACCGAACATGATGACGAGGGCAGGTAACAGCGCCATAACCGGGTTCCCACGGCATTCAGCCATGACAACACCAACGATGATGGTCGTCACCAGTCCCATGCCCGCTGACGAAACCATTTTAGAAGAATAGAAGAAAGCGGCATCAACGGGCAGGTCTGGATAACGAATAAATCCAAGTGATCCGACGAGTAACAGCAGAATGCCAAGGATGAGCAAGGCGGGCATTATGCGGGGCCAGCGGACAAAAAGTGCGCCGCCAAGGGCGACGGCTGCAATCTGGGCGGCAGCACCTAACGAAGCGCGATCTTCGATCAATCCCGGTGCGCAAAGATGTCGAACAAGATAGGCCCCGTCAAAAAAACCTGTAGAGGGAATTTCCATAATAAAAAGGCCAATCAGCAAGAAGGTCGCTGTTGGCGGCAGGCCCTTGGGGACAGATGTTGTGGAGCTATTGAGTGCCTTTGTTTTTTGTTGTCTTCTTTTGAGGTAAATGCTGGAAATTCCCGCAATCACAAAAAATGCTACCATCAATGAAAGACTGATGGGCGAGATAACGCCCGCAAGGGAATTGGATAGGGTCCATGCTTCGAATGCTGCAATCGCGACGATGATAAAGCCAATGGTGCGCCAGTCAATTCGGTCACTTTCCAGCGGTTTGTTTTGTTCTGCTGTTCGACGTGTGTTTTGATCTGTGACGGTCTTTAAAACGGTTCGGGTGAGAAACAGGTAAAAGATTGGGAAAATGGCAAAAATCAGGAAGTAATTTCCAGTTCCGATATCCAGCGCAACGTATTTAACCAACTGTGGTGTAATCAAAAAGGCGACAGGTTGTGCCGACGTCCAGACCGTTGTCAGGAAAACCCGCTCTCGCTCATTATCCACATTGTTGATGGCTAGCTGTGCGATGGGGGCAAAGAACGAGATGAAAAAGCCGCCGAGGGCAAAGGTGGTGATGACCATTAACTCGCGGACGTATAGGGATGGCCCGATTGTCATGGTCAGTCCCAGTAAGGCATAACAGGCCCCGGCAACCAATGCAGAAATGGTGGCGATCTTTTGTGCCCGTTGACGGGTCAGAAGAAAAGGAGCTACAGCAAGTGCCATGACTGAGCTACCGATCAACAGTTCGACCAAAATTTGGGTTTTGTCGACCGAGATATTCAAAAAGCTGGCAAATTCGCCCTCGGAAACAAAAACGGTAGAGGTAACAACCGATTTCAACGCGTTCCCGAGGAAGACAAAGGAAAGAATTGCCAAGCTGACAACGCCAAGCAACTTGTTCATTCAGCTAAAACCTTATTCGTTAAAATCTTATTCATGGGGCAAGTACCGGACTGGTCATCGTGATTGTTTCGTCATAGCGATCTTATCATTTATGGCATTTCGGCCAGTTTCTTTTCCATATGACCAGCCGCACGTACGGCAAGCGCAGCAATGGTCAGGGACGGTGCATTGACAGGTGTCGTCACATGGCTGCTAGAACCTATGATGTACAGATTATCATGGTCATGAGCAACCAGATCGGCATTGACCACAGATGTTTTAACATCAGTGCCCATGCGTGTCGTGCCGCCAATAATGGCATTGGACAGGTAAGGATCGTTGTGTTTGACCTCTGTCGCGCCCATGTTTTTGAAAACTTCGAGATTGATGTCCAGACCGACCTTGAGACCTTCTTTGGTATAGTCATCCATCTTGAAGGTAATCTTGGGCTTGGGAATGCCAGCGGTATCCATTTGATCGGAAAGCTCTAGACGGTTGTTTCGATCCGGCAAAACCTCTGCCGATGAATTCAAACGTAAGTGACGTGAAACGTTTTCGTTAATCTGTTTTGATAGATCTGCCCCGATGACGCCTTGATCGATAAGATCATGCGCCATGTTGATGGCGTCACTGTTTCCTGACCAGCCGTTGTTCATAAAGGACGTACCGATGGCGGCCATCTCGCTTCTGAACTCACCATCACGGCGTTCTACCAGACCAGACGTCTGTTGTGGTCCGCGATAAGGGAAGACCGGGTCTGGGGTAAATCCGGTGGTGTCCTGATTTGCTTGGGTTAGCAGATAACGCCCAACGGAATCAGACGAATTGGCAACGCCTTTGTTTGCGGTTTCCTGTTTTGAGTTCAGCAAAAGTCTTGGGTTTTCGATGGCGTGGCCACAAAGAGCAAAGGCCTTGCCGCCAACCCAGAAGGTTGATCCATCCGGCTTTTGAACTTTGACACGGGTGATCTTCTGATTTTTATCAACTTCCATAAAGGTGACAAGGGCGTTGACCTCTACGCGTGCGCCTTCTTCTTCGGCCTTTTGTGCATCCACAGAAGCGTCGTATTTGGCGCCGATAGGGCAGATTGGCACACAGGTATTGTTGCCACAGCAAACCGGACGATTATCATAGATCACAGAGTTCCGGGCATGAGAGAAAATTGCCGAATGCAAGCCCATCTTGGAAAGTGCTTTGGTGACTTGCTTATCAAGATAAGTTTCGGGAATAGGAGGCATTTGGTATGGCGTTTTTCGTGGGGCACCCCAAACGTGATTGGGGTCACCCGCAACACCCCAGCGTTTTTCAGCAACCTCATAAAAGGGTTCTAGCAGCTCATAATCAATGGGCCAGTCCTCGGCGACGCCGTATAAGCTTTTCATACGAAAGTCTGCCGGACGCAGGCGATCTGCGAAACCTGTCCAGTGCCACGTGGTTCCGCCAAATATGCGCAGATAAGCCCCGATAAAGAGGTTTTCGTTTAGCGTGTCTTTGTCTTGTACGTAAAAGTCAGCGTAACCGTTGTCTTCTGGGTGAGGTGCGGACGGAATACTTGGATAGGGGGCTTGCGGGCCTTTGACCGGATTTTCGTAAAACACCTTGAGGAAGTCACCGCGCGGACGTCTGTCGCCAGCTTCCAAGATTAGGACATCTATGCCTTTTTCGCGTAAGGATCGGGCCAGATGCGCCCCGGCCATACCTGCACCAATGATAACGACATCAGCGTTCATTTTGTTTTCTTCAGTCATTACATTTCTCCCCCTTGAAGAGGACCGTGCGTCCAGTGACCAAACTTGGGGCCACCACAAATACCGGGGGCCTTAGCAAAGGCAAGGGATGACCAGGCTAAGGACCAAGGGTAATAAGGAACCGTTGTCGTACTGTTGCCTTTATCATCCGTGCGCGTGATTTCCCCAGTGTAAAGCACCCGGGCAATCAGCTTTGTTTGTTCCTTGAAATTATCATTGGCGTTAATCAGAGCCTCGGTTATAGACCGCCCGTCAACCAGCTGGATGAAGCTATTCATGGCGTCCTGTCCATAGACGGCGAGGAATTCAGTCTCGACTGCACGGACCATATGATCGGCGATATCAACCACACCACCAATCTGACGAACTGCTTCGCTAAATACCCGCGAACCTGACCCCAGGCTTAACGCCTGTGCCTGTCCTGCCAAGGGGATTAGCGCAGCAGAAGCCAGTAAAGAGCGTCTGCTTAGTTTCATGTGATTTCTCCTGACGGCCTCTGTAGAGGCCTTGCTTTTTTTGTTCTTGGCGACCCGATGGATCTGATGTCCAGAAGTTATATCCTAGGATCTATCTATTGACTGACGATGACGGCACCACGTGCTCTGTTCGATGTGGAATCCTTGTCCATCATTGCGGCGTAGAGTTCAGCAATCGTCAACCACACAGGCGGGTATTTGTAGCGGGCAACGTCCATCACCAGAACACGGTCTGTATCGGCGTCATAGGCAGCTACGGGTGAAATATGTCCCCCACCAACTTGACCGATGGGTTTGCGCGAATAGTTGGCGACAAAGCGCTTGTTCGGATCGGCGAGTGCCTTGGTGATGGTTTCCCGCAGCCAGTTTTCATCGAACTCATCAGCGTGTTTAAACTCTGCCTTTGCCCCCAGATTGATAAAGAACTGTGCCAGTTGTGGCAGCTCCAGCCCATCGTGTTCAACCATAGCATAGGATTTCACCTTTTGGTTTTCCGGGGTGAATATCGATGTTTGGGTAAAGAGAGGCCAAGGATACAGTTGTGGCGGAACTGGACGTTCAATATCCAGCGAGTTCATAACCCCGGCAATGGAGGCGGGGCCACAAAAAGTCAGGATGTGTTCGCTTTCCAGATAGCTTGCCAGCTTTAGATAATCTGTCAGGATCTCGGCATCGCGGAAGAGTTGCTCACCCTCGGGTGAAGTCAGATAGATGTTGTTATCAACCTTGGCAGTACTGTCAGCCTGTACGGCACCAGTAAGAGACAGAGTAACAAGAGTGGCCAAGGCAATTGTATTCAGAGTGGCAACTGTATTTAATAGGAACGTTCTCATTTCTGTTCTCCAAACCATTTTGCGAGTTCTTCAATATCTTTGTCAGTGAGGTCTTTGACCATTTCCTGCATCACGAGGGCCTGCCCGCCCGTGCGCTGTCCGTTTTTGTAGTGGCGCAGGGCATTTGCCAGATAGATCGGCTGTTGCCCGGCGATGATTGGCACATCAGCCAAGGCGGGGCGACCATCTTCACCATGACAGGAAAGGCATTGCGAACCCGATGCGGGGATGGGAGTAGGGGACGGCGATGACGTATCAGCCATTGCTGCCTGTGATAGGAATATGCCGCCAACCAAAAGGGCACTGGTGGCGTAAATTGTGCGTAATTTCGTCATGTTCAGTTATCCAGTTCGTTGCGCGGATCTAGGCTTCGATATTCACATTGATCATCATGCCCGTATCCTCGTGGGGAAGGATGTGGCAGTGCATGACATAACGACCTGAAAAATCGAGAAAACGGGTGCGGAATGTTACAGAACCAGCGGCGGGCACGCCTATGGTATCCATCCACGGTTTGTCCGGGTCAGGGACACCGTTTATCGATCTCACCTGAAAAGGATTCACATGAATATGGATAGGGTGCGGATAGGGTGTAGTATTGATCAAGGTCCATTCTTCGACAGCCCCAACCTTGGAAACCACATCATCTCTACGCGGATCAAAGGGTTCACCGTTAATGGTGAAAAGCGTGTCGTCGAAAAAGCCTTTCACATCCTCTTCGCCCAAAACGATCTTGCGATGCCCTGTCAATTCATCGTCGGTGATATCGGTAAGTATTTTATTTTTCGGTAAATCGCCTTGTGGAATTGCATGGCCAAAGGGCGTTCCAGCCGGAACGCGGGGATCATCTTTTGGGATGACAAAGATATTCGCAAGTTCAACAGATGGCAGCGGCTCTTTACCCTGATTAAATTTTGGACGCCGTAACTCATAGGCACCTGCTTTGATGCCCTTGACCAGAACATCAACACGGTTCCCGGGGGCAAGGTGAATTTCTTCGCGACGCTGGGCCTTGGGCAGGGGATTGCCATCGCGGCCGATCTCGTAAATCTCCAGCCCGTCTATTTTAAAGGGGAAGAATTGGGCATCCCCCGCGTGGAGAATACGCCACCGCTGAACCTCACCTTCGCGGATATAAATCCGGGGCTTGTATTCACCGTTGACCAGAAAGTCTCGTTCGGCATCAAGTGGCCAGATAGGATCTTCAGCATCCAGTATACCATCAACTCCGGGGATCGGTGCCTGAATGACCAGAACACGTTCAACGGCTTCTTTGATTTCCGGCACATCATCCAATGTACCGGTGATCACTGCCATGCCCGCAGCACCAGACGCAACCTGTGCCGAGACAGATCCGTGGCGGTGTGGGTGATACCAGTAACTGCCTGCGGGATGATCGTCGGGTATTTCAACGACATAGTTGAACTTCTGATCTGGTTTGATATTCAGATAGACGTTATCGCTGTTGCCTTTGGGACTGACGTGAAAGCCGTGATAGTGCATGTTTGTGGTGTTGAAGTGATTGGGAATATTCACTTCTGTCGGTTGATCCGGCGCGTTTTCCGGCATACGGTTTTCGAAGGCGAGTTCGAGTGTATCGCCGGGATCAATTCGCAGGGTCGGACCGGGCAGACTGTTGTTGAAATTTCGCAACAGTGCGGTGCCACTGGGCAGCTCAACCTTGTTATAGCTCATATAAATCTGGGCGCGGAGCTGGCCATCCACAGATCGCAGTTCGGGTGGATTGGGCAGATCGTCAGAAATTCCCAGTGGCGAGCGACTGGCTTGAACTTCCTGTGCGTAACTGAAACCACTGTCCGTGATACCCTTGAGCACGATACCACCAGCTGAAAGGGCGGCAGCCCCTTTCAAAAACGTTCGCCGTTTTATTTTTTTCATTATGTTTCCCCTGACAGCATAATATTGAGGCGAAAAATACTAATGTGTCGTTAACGCCCGCAGCATATCACAACTCTGCCACAATCGTTGGTCTTCGTTATTATTTTTATATTCTTATATTTGAAGTTACTTTGTATTTTATAATTATAAGTTGTTACAGTTTTCGCTTAGTACCCTGAAATAGATCATTATTTTTTTACAGAGGATGCACTGATCAGCAGAAACATACAATTGCTTTTTAAATTATTTTCCTTGTATTTTACGACGGATATACCCACAACAAGATTGTGCATTTATTTAAATTTTGTGAGCTATCCTTATCATGAAAATGACCCGTCCCTGTGTGAGGGAAAAAGTACTGTCCCCCAGGGAATGTCAGGAGTTGATTGATTTGTTTGAAGCCTCATCCGATGTGGCTGATGCTAGGTTGGCTGGCGGGGTAAAAAGCACACTTCGAGAATGCAGCTATTTGTGGCTGGATGATACGGATGAAACGTCTTGGGTTTTCAAAAAGCTTGCCGGGCTGGTATCTCGAGTTAATCAGGACTGGTTCCAGTTTGATCTGGAAGATTTCAAAGAAGGTTTACAGGTGATCCGGTATGATGCGCCTGAAGATCCTAAGGCTCCTGCCGGGCATTATGGTGCACATATGGATATTGGTGCATCAGGTTCTACGGTCAGTCGTAAGCTATCCATCTCGATCCAACTCAGTCATGGCGCAAGCTATAATGGTGGTGAGCTGAGCGTCGATAACGAGGGCAAAGACTGGGTAGCCCAAAAAGATCAGGGAACAGCTGTAATTTTCTCTAGCTTTCTGCAGCATCAGGTGCGTCCGGTGACAAAAGGTACACGCTATGCTTTGGTGGCGTGGGTACATGGGCCAGCCTTTAGATAGCCAACCCCTTTAGATAGCCAGTCCCTTTAGATTTAATTTTTTGAAAATTTGATTGTTAGATTTCTGGCGGGATTGCTCACAGAGTTTTGATCCGCACCTTGCTTGAAGAATCTTTCTTCTAAACCAGATATATTACGAGATAAATTAAAGGTCTTAACCGGACGTTTAATCTTACGCCTCTTCATTGGTGGGGCAGTTGAAGGAAATCATTTCGAGCAAGTCTTACAGGACGATTTTATTCTGATAGGCAAACTTAATCTTTATTTAGCTTTCATTTGCCAGAGTACCAGCTAAAGCAGTATCGGCTTGTAAGCATTTGTATTGTGAATACTAGCTTGCTTGTGTCGTCAGTTTGTTTTGCCCCACCCGTCCTTACCCAGTGTGATATCCGGGCAAGATACAAATGGGAAATACTGATTTAATGAACGAAGAACTCAAACTCTGGGCTGGCGCATCGTTAAAGACGGTGCTGAATGGTCAGTCCATTATTGATTCCCCGCGATTACAGGTCACATCACTGGAAGAGGCCGAAGCCTTTCTTGAATGTTACGGTTATGATTACGATCAGCTGGAAGATCGACAAGAGATTGAATCTATCCGTCTGGAAGCGATCGATTTTATCGAAGATATTTTACTGGAAGATGGCGAGGAAATCTTGCCGGAAGTGCGCAATCAAGAAAACATCCTGCATCTTTTAATGTGGGTATCTGAGCCAGAGGCTACAGCACGTTCACGGTGGAGTTGCGCGTTATTGCGTGTAATGCATACCTATGCGCACTGTGGGTCATTTTTTAATGAAAATTATCATGGCCAAATTCAAGATCAGATCTTTAGCCGCTTTGAACAGCACATTCGCTATACATCCAATGGTATATTTATTGGAGATATAGAGCTCGTATCCTATGAAAGTCGTGCGTCTAAATCCCGGAAGTCTGCGGTACTCAAGCTGTTGCATAAGGCTGAAAACGTTGCCGCTGATATTTTTGACTGGATAGGTATTCGCATGGTGACACGCTATCCGCTGGATGCCTTGCGGGTCCTTTGTTATTTGCGTAATCAGAATGTGGTGATGTTTGCTAATATCAAACCATCGCGCTCTCGCAATAGTTTGATTGATGTAGATTGGGTTGAAGAGCGCTGGAAAGGCGTGGAAGATTTGACACAGCTAAGCGTCGATCTAGAGGAAATGCAGTATCCCAAGGAAGTGGGACGTATGACGGACAATGCCTTTAGTGGGGATAGTTATCGTGCGTTGCAATTCACTTGTCGTCAGCGCATCAAGTTAAGGGACACAGACGGGAGCCCGCGTCGTTTTTATTTCCCCTATGAAATTCAGATTCAGGATGAAGAAAGCTATCAGAGCAATCGCAATGGCGCAGCATCGCACGAGCAATACAAGCAACGCCAGACCAGATCAGCCCGACATCGTGTGCTGGGGATCCTCTGCCGCAAAATTAATCGGGTGACTGATTAGTTTTGAATGGTGTTCTTACCTTCTTGAATCTTGTTGACTGGTAGAGGGCGAAAATCCTGTCTTCAAAATGACTTCCCGCTTGCAAGATTTTTCCGAACGAGCTAATTTTATAAGGTATGAATTTGGGCGCTGAGCGCGGCAGGCTGATGAGCAGCAGGCAACCGCGGCGCTTTGCCCCGATTGGATACGGTCTTTATCTTTTCTGTACGTTTTTGTGCGGAGTAAAGCATCTAAAAGGGGCGAAAGCGGAGAACCCTTTTGATGAAGACCATAATAGAACCCTTTCGTATTAAATCTGTTGAACCTATTCGCATGACCACGCCTGAAGAACGGCGTGATTTGTTGAAACAGGCTGAATACAATCTCTTCAAGCTGCATTCTGATGATGTGTTGATTGACCTGTTAACTGACAGCGGGACATCGGCTATGTCATCACAACAGTGGTCCGCCCTGATGGCAGGGGATGAATGTTATGCTGGTTCGCCGTCATTCTATCGCTTTGAAGCCGCTGTGCGGGACCTGATGGATTTCAAACACATCATTCCAACACATCAAGGACGTGCGGCCGAGGCAATCCTTTTCTCTATTCTGGGGGGCGAGGGGAAGTACATTCCATCGAACACGCATTTTGATACCACACGAGGAAATATTGAGAACAGTGGTGCCGAGGCGACAGACCTTGTGATTGCCGAAGGGAAAGATCCGGCGTTGATCCATCCCTTTAAGGGCAATATGGATCTGGATAAGCTGGAAGGCTATCTTGGGGAGCATGGCGATAAAGTGCCTTGTGTGATGCTGACCATCACCAATAATGCCGGGGGCGGGCAACCCGTATCCTTGGAAAATATTCGCAGTACGGCTGCGCTGGCGAAACGTTTTGGCAAACCTTTTATTATTGATGGTTGCCGCTTTGCGGAAAACGCTTGGTTCATTCAGCAGCGTGAAGAAGGACAGGGCAAACGGTCGATCAAGGAAATTGTACGTGATTGTTTTGCCCTTGCGGATGGCATGACGATGTCGGCAAAAAAAGATGCTTTTGCCAATATAGGGGGCTGGCTTGCGCTTAATGATGACGAGCTGGCCGAAAAATGTCGTGCGCGTTTGATCATGACAGAAGGCTTTCCCACCTATGGCGGTCTTGCGGGACGAGATCTGGATGCGATTGCGCAAGGGTTGACCGAGATTGTTGATGAGAACTATCTACGCTATCGCATTCGAACCAATGAATATATCGGTGAACGATTGGATGCATTGGGCGTTCCCGTGGTGAAGCCCGCAGGTGGACATGCGGTCTTTATTGATGCCCGGCGCTGGCTGTCACATATCGCACCGCTACAATACCCCGGCCAGGCCGTCGCCTGTGCACTGTATGAACAGGGGGGTATCAGAGGGTGCGAGATTGGCACGGTCATGTTTGGACGTGCCCCTGATGGAACGGAAAAGCCCGCAGCTATGGATCTGGTGCGTTTGGCTATTCCGCGACGGGTTTATACGCAATCCCACGCGGATTATATGATCGAGGTTTTTGAAGAGCTTTCGGCCATAAAAGATATTTTGCCGGGATATCGCATTACCAAAGAGCCCAAAATGCTGCGCCACTTTACTGCCAGCTTTGAGCCGTTGTCAGAGGTCGGGTAAAAGGTGAAAATATAGTGTGAGTAAGCTTGGCAGAGGTGATTATCGTTCTCTCTGCCAGTCTCCTTGACGCCGATACTTACAATATTATGTATGCTGCTGGGTTCTTAAATCAGGTAACTGATGACAGCTAGACGATATTCCATTTTTTCTTGAGGGTAATCTGGACCTGTTGCATGCGCAGGAAGAAAGTGCCTTCTTCAGCGCCTTCAGTTTGTAACCATTTGACGATTGGTTGAAGACTTTTGTAAGGCAGCATCATACTGGCACAGGTTTTTATTTCTGGCTCAAATCTTTTTTGGTTGAGGCGGCGGATCATTTCCCGGAAATTTTCCAACATCTCTTCTATTCTTTGGATGTCGCCAACTGTTTTCTGGGTTTCCGCAATAATTTGTTTCGCCATGTGAATAGGCTGGCGACCAAGTTCTGCGGCGATCAGCGGGCGCGCTTCGAGCATCGTGTCGCGGCTTCGGGCCGATCCGATACAGATGTCTTGTAACGCTTTGTGAGAAAGCATGCTTTGCTCGTCGCCAACCGCATGGGCAGACAGGGCGATAATATCAAATTCCAGATCTTCGGTTTCATTCACGATCTGATCGATTTGGAGGACGGTTTGGCTATGATCATTGCCATACTTGGTTGCGTTCTGGATTTCTTTGACCGAGTGCAAGAAACGCCCTTTGTTGAGGGTGTAAAGCTGTTTGATTAATACAAATCCAGCCGTTTGCGGTAGGAAGTATTCGTTGATTTCTGAATGGACTTTTAGTTTGTCGCGTACTTCTTGAACCAATAGTTCCTCGGGCGTGAAATCGTGAGCGGCAGAGTTGGTGCCTGAATTGGAGCTTTCAGATTTTTTTTCGGCCATGCTTTGCTCGGCTGCGATCCCCCAATCCAGAAGCTTCGTCACCTGTTCATCAATGTAAATCACATTATCTTCGAAAAAAGATTCATGATTTTTCCCAACCCCAATGACGTCTCGGGTCAAAGGCTCATAGATAGTGGTTTGAATTTTCTTGTTACGAAATCGCTGTGTGACGAGCTTGATTATAAGATCTCGGATGCCAGATGCGTACAAGTTGGCATAGATACACAAGGGGTGAACGGGAAACTCTCGACGCCCTTTTCTGTACCCGGGATGGGCTGAAATTTCACCGCGTATTATCGAAAGATTATCTGCAATCTTGGTACTGATGTGATTGACCAATAAATACTCTGCCCGCAGATATTCATAGTCGTCGTATTCCGTTGGCTCATCCTTTTGATAAAGCTCGGGAATTATTTTTTGTGATATGGATTGCGCAAGCTCTACACGGCCTGGATGCACAGTGGATTTAAGACTGTTTAAAAAGTCCAGAAGGTCTGCAATAGATCTACGGGCTGCTGCTGGATCAATGGTGTTCTTAACCGTTGTGCGCAGGTCATCGATAACCGCAGCCACAACCTCGCGAACTTCGGTTTTGTCTGAATTACTATTTAACCGCGCAAAGCGTTGTAATGATGGCAAAGAAGCAGCCATAAAATTTTCCATATTCAAGAAACCCGCGTAAAGGTAGCACCTGAATGATGAAATAAAGTTAATGGATTGTCTTTTCTAGCTTTATTTTGATTTTTTGTTTCGAATTTACCAAAAAATATCTGAAAATTTTATATTAATTCGTTGCATTTACCAGTTGGCGATAGATTTTTGGCAGAGCCTGTGAGAGCCGCGCGGCATTCCCGACGATGTGATAGGCTCCTCGACCAAAGATTGTCGGGAAATAGTCTTTTGCTTCCTGATCAATTGTGACGCCAAAGACTGTGATACCTTTACGACGACATTCCTGCACCGCCTTTCTGGCGTCTTCAATGCCGTAGCGACCTTCGTAATGATCGACATCGTTGGGCTTACCGTCGGTTAGAACCAACATGAGTTTCTGTTTGTTGGGACGACTTTCAAGTTCTTCGCCCATAACCCTGATGGCGGCGCCAATACGGGTATAATAACCCGGTTTCAACGCACCAATGCGTTGCATGACTTCATCATTCAGCGGTTCGTCAAAACCCTTAACCCGATCCAGACGGATATAGTGACGTTTGCGAGAGGTAAAGGTATGAATGGACAGATCATCACCTGCGGCATCCAATCCGTTCGCAAGAATAGCAAGGGATTCTTTTTCCACATCAATCACGCGACGATCATCGAGCCAGCTGTCTGTCGAAAGAGAAACATCCATCAAAATAGAAACAGCAATATCACGATCAATCTTTCGCGTATTGAGATAAATCCGATCAGAACAGATACCACTTGCTTTTAAGTCTCCACGTGCCCGAACCAGTGCTTCGATATCAAGATCATTGCCTTCGGGTTGTGCGCGTAAAAGTTTGCGATCATTTCTAAAGGCTTCAAACTGTCGGCGAACCAGACGGATACGTTTGCCTGCTTCCTTGCCCAGTTCCCAGCCTGTATCTTCGTCCGATGCTTCTCGCATGGTAATGGCGCAATAGTTTGGCAAAAAAGCATTCTTGCGATAGTGCCATTCGTGGACGGTGCGTTTTGCTTCTATCCGGCTTTCATCCAGCTCATTGGCGGGTAAATCCAAGTCCATCTTGATTTGAGTGGCAACTTTTTCTTCGTGATTGCTCAGGGTGATACGGTCGATGTCATCGGCTGTTTCCAGCGCGTCTTCTTCTTCGTCTTCTTTGATATTTCTGTCGAGGTTGATTACATCAGACACGGCCATGAGTTTGTCGTAAACGCTGACAAAAAAACCATCACCTTTTTGTGTCTGGTCCAGTTCTTGGCGTTCTGCGCGGCGCTTTTTATTATCCCGTGATTGTTTTTCTGCGCCACCACCGCTTTCGGTTTCGGAAGAACTATTGGCACTGGCTGTCGGGATGATTTCTCCCCATAAGGGGATAGGTAGGAAGGGACGATAATTTGGTTTGGCTTGCTCAAACCCGCTAAGGTCCAGATTGCTCAAGGATGGACATTGTATAATCGCAAGATACAGCTTGGATCGATCAGTAAAAGTCGTGGTCCGGTCTTCTAATCCTTGCCTTTCTGAATTTTGTTCCAGCAAGTAAAGAATCACATCTTCAAGGGCTTTTTCCTGATCGGGCAGGTAATCTCGTTTGGGGCGTAGCGCCAGCAGGTTATGGCATAGTGTTCCATAGACTTTTTGAAGGCCTGGCAATTCGTCCAAAATAAACTGTGTTATCTGATACGTTTGGCGAATAAAAAGGATATCAGCTAACAATGGATTGCTAGCATCAACGGGCTTTTCGTTTTGATGTTGGGAAAAAAAGGCAGCCAGCCAGAGATATAGGTCTCTGTTGAGAGAACGTTGAGGAAAAAGGGCAATTTGATCCGGCAGCATCATGGTCCGGCCATCAAGGGTCGGCCGGGATAGCTTTTCAATATCTATGCCCAGTTTTTGGCGAAAAGAAAGGCGGTGGCTGGACTTTTCACTGCCACTCGCCGCAATCTCAATGGCATTTTCGCCCCCCAAAGCACGAAAAAATACGCTGAGCAGAACCTTTACGTCATCAAGGACCACAGCCTGATCGGCAAAAGCAGGATAGCTTCCTGCGTTGGCAATAAGCTTGTGCCATTGTCGGCCAACAAACTCTTCTACCTCTATCAGTTCCATTATGCCCATGGTGTGACGTCCTGCTTTGCTCTGTATTTATCCGTACAAACTTGGAAAACTTGGGGGTGATGACATTCAATTATCCGAAGCTGACCCGCACCACTTCTTCCAAACCCTGTTTGACGTCGTATTCGTCTGTTAAAGGTTCAATCATGGCGTGGCGGATGGCTTCGTCATAGCTTAGCCCCGCCTGTATCAGAGTTGCGCAATAGACCAGAAGACGGGTTGATACGCCTTCTTCCAGATCTTGCCCCTTCATATCGCGTAGTTTGCGGGCAAGCCGGACAAGGCCCATGGTTCTATCCGGATCAAGGCCGCTTTCAGTTGACACAATGCGTGTTTCAGTCTGGGCATCTGGAAAGTCAAATTCAGCAGCGATAAAGCGTTGTCGTGTACTGGGCTTGAGGCTTTTCATCATGTTTTGGTACCCGGGGTTATAAGAAACCACGAGCATAAAATCATCTGGTGCTTCCAACATCTCGCCAGTCCGTTCCAAAGGTAGTAACCGTCGATCATCGGTAAGGGGGTGAAGGACGACGGCGACGTCTTTGCGTGCTTCTACCACTTCATCCAGATAACAGATGCCGCCTTCTCGGACTGCTTTGGTTAGGGGGCCATCGGTCCAAACTGTATCGCCGCCCTTGAGAAGGTAACGTCCGGTCAGATCAGAAGCTGAAAGATCATCGTGACAGGAAACAGTGTGAAGCGGCACACCGATTTGATGAGCCATATGGCTGACAAAACGCGTTTTACCACACCCTGTTGGTCCTTTGAGCAACAGGGGAAGCTTGTTTTTGAAAGCCTGTTCAAAAAGAAGGCACTCATTTGCCGTTGGTTCATAATAAGGTTGTGACTGTGCCATAACAAACACCTGTTTAAAAAATGAAGTAACGAATAACTTTTGTTTTTAAGGGGCTGATTGGGGCTCGAATATCCGAGCCCCAATGCCATGAACAACGCTGTTATTCAGCAGATTGTTGTGCTGTCGCATTTGCCTGTTGCTCTTCTTTTCTTGGAACAAGAAGGGCATAGACAATGATAAACGCACCAATGACAACGACCAGACCTGAACCAAGACGCAGTTGATAGAAGAACATCATCTGATCCTGTACATCCATATAGGACTCACCCAGAAAACGCTGGACGTGAGACTGGATAACCCCGGCAAAAGTCAGGGTAAAAGTCATGAAGGCAACCCCGGAAGAACAGATCCAGAAGCCCCACATGTTAAGTGTCTGGTTGTAAGGTTCTCTGCCCAGAAGTTTTGGCAAGGCATAGGTGATAATCGCCAAGTTGACCATGACATAGGCACCATAGAAAGCGAGGTGACCATGGGCCGCTGTGACCTGAGTGCCGTGGGTGTAGTAGTTCACGTTGGCAAGGGTATGGAGAAAGCCCCAGACGCCGGCACCAAAGAAAGCAAACACAGAACAACCAAGTGCCCAGAGAATAGCGGCGTGGTTCGGATGTTTCCGACCACCTTTCCAGACCATGTAAAAGGTAAAGAGAACCATGGCAAAGAATGGAGCGACTTCCAATGTTGAGAAGACAGATCCGATCCACTGCCAGTAACCCGGTGTCCCGATCCAGTAATAGTGGTGACCTGTTCCTAGCAATCCGGTGAAAAGTGCGAGGCTGACGATCAGGTAAAGCCATTTTTCAACAATCTCACGGTCAACACCTGTCATCTTGATCATCAAAAAGGCGAGGATAGATGCCATGATCAACTCCCAGACACCTTCAACCCACAGATGGACAACAAACCACCAGAATACCTTGTCGAGGACGAGGTTGACGGGATTGTAGAAGGCAAAAAGGAAGAGAAGGGCAACCATCCACAAGCCGATCACGAGGATCATGGAGACAGCTGTCTTTCTGCCTTTAAGCACAGTCATGCTGAGATTAAAGAGGAAGATCAACATCACGCCGACAATCGCGATTTTGATCCATAGGGGTTGTTCAAGGAACTCACGTCCGCCGTGAACGCCGAAAATGTAGCCTATGATTGCTGCGGCACCGCCCCCCAGAAATAGCCAGAACTGCAACTTTGCAAGGAAAGGGCTATAAATCTCTGTTTCTGCTTCTTCGGGGACCAGATAATAGGCTGCTCCCATAAAGCCCATCAGCAGCCAGACAATCAGACTGTTGGTATGGATCATACGAATGATATTAAAGGGGAGTGTTTCAGCCAAAAGATTTGGCCACACATAAACAGCCCCTGCCAAGGCCCCAAAGGTCACTTGGGAAAGGAATAAAACGAGTGCACCGACAAAATAGTAGAGTGCGACTTTTTGAGTTTGATATTTCATAAGATAGTCCCCCGGCTCACCCTTCTTCGTTTGGTGGCCAATTTTGGGTATTGATCCCGTTGGTCCACTTGAAGAATTCGACAAGGGCGTCCAATTCCTCTTCATTGAGGTCAAAGTTCGGCATTTGGCGGCGGCCTTCGACACCTGTTGGCTGTGACTTCATCCATTCCTTGATGTAGTCGGCAGCACTTTCAGCATCTTCTTCGCCCCCACGGCGTGCCCAAACGTTCCCGAGTTCCGGTGCGAAATAAGCACCTTCGCCAAGAAGGCTGTGACAGTTAATACAGGAATGCCGTTCCCATACTTCTTTACCAAGGGCAACTTGCTCGTTGATGTCTTCCGCATTTGATGTTTCAGGATCAGTTGCGTAATTCACCGAGTGGATGACGAGACCTATAAAGATCACGGCAAAGAAAATTGTCCCTCCGTAGAAGATGTTCCGGGCGGCGCTGATTGATAAGCGCTCATTCATAATGGATCTCCCAACTTGCTAGACAGATGCAAAAGATCGCGACTGACTGCCATCAATCTTTCCACCAAATCTATAGATACATTCACGCTGCATCTTTTGATTTGACGTTGGTCAAGTGAGTGGAAGGTACGTACGGATTTTCAGGAGGGAATTTATTCGAGTAAAAACCATACCTGTTCAATAAATCACTTATTAACTCTCATCCTATATTAATCAGGTATTTAAGGTATTAGGTGACGATGCCATGAAGTGGCTCATTATTTTATTTTTTTGTAGCTATACCAGCTATGTGCAGGCACAGACGGTCTTTACGACACGTGCACCGGAAAGTGATGGTGACAAAAGACAAGAATACGTCAGAAAAGTGCTTGAACTTTCTTTGCAAAAGACAGAGGCAGAATATGGTCCCTATGTTCTGGAGTTAGCACCGCCCAGCTCAACAATGAAACGTTCCTTTGCTGACCTCAGGCGCGGATCGTATGAAAATTTTTTCATCAGAGATTCCGTTTCAAAGACAAGTCTGTCCGAATTTGAATTTGTTCCTTTTCCTGTCGACCTTGGAATTGTTGGATATAGGGCGGCTTTTGTCGCGAAGAAAAACCTTTTGCAATCTGTAACGACATTGGATGATTTAAAGAAACACACGGTTGTTCAAGGGCTAGGCTGGTTGGATACAAAGATACTCAGGGCAAATGGCTTTAATGTTGAAACTGTGGGGTCGTATGATGGCATGTTCAAGATTGTTGCCAGCGGCCGTTCTGATCTATTTCTACGCGGGGTAAATGAGCTTTTGGCCGAATGGACAACTTATAAGCATATTCCGGGCCTTACCTATGACGAGCACGTTTTATTATATTATCCGCTACCCCGTTTCTTCTTGACCTCAAAGCAAAATAAAGAGGCAGCTAAAAGGGTGTATAGGGGGCTTGTCATGGCCTATGATGATGGATCTTTGCAAAAGCTGTGGCGGCAATTTTATGGACCCAGTATTGATTTTGTAAATTTAAAGTCCCGTCGCTTTTTTGAAATCGAAAACCCTTTTTTACAAGGGATCGACGAAAGTTACAAAAAATACCTGTATCGACCGTAATATTTATTTGCTAACAAGCTTTCCAGAGTATGTTTTCCTGTCTAAATGGCGAATTTTCTTTAGCGCTAAGTATAATTTGATGACTGCGTCAAAATGTACCAAATTTAAATTAATTATTATAAAACAGATACTTATTCTCGTGAATTTATTCGGGAAATAAGCCCGGCTATTCTTCTTGCTCAAAGTCAAATCACTGATAGGAAATTTGGATTAATTCTTGGTCGTGGGTTGATATTAGGACGGCTCGCGAAAGAGGCCTATCCCTTCCTGTAAACCTAAGGGGTCACAAGAGTTCTGGCAGAGATCGGAACCTTATCTAGGAGCAAGATCATGGAAAACAATAACGATAAAACAATGGATCGTCGCAGCTTTTTGCGGGGCACAACACTGGCTTCAACGGGTGCTGCTTTGGGTGCGATTACACTTGCAGGTCAGGCCAGTGCCTCTGGTCTGACGGTGAAACCACAGACAGATCTGGAATACGATCAGGTTGCGAGCGCAGAAGTTAAGGTATCAGCATCCCTAAGCGAAGCAGAAATTGCAAAACTACCCCGCGTGAAACAGAAAATGGTCGCGCCGCCCTTTGCACCAGAACATGATCAGGTGGCCAAAGGTGGACCCAAAGTGGTTGAGGTTACTCTGACTGTCGAAGAAATGCCTTGGAAACTTGATGACGAGGCTGAGACGATTGCGCTGACGTTCAACGGCAGTGTTCCTGGTCCTTTGATCGTTGTTCACGAAGGGGATTATGTCGAAGTCACCATGGAAAACCCCGAAACCAGCGCGATGGAACACAATGTTGATTTCCACGCTGCAACAGGTGCTTTGGGCGGTGGTGGATTGACCCACGTGTTGCCGGGTGAGACAGCTATCCTGCGCTGGAAAGCTACAAAACCGGGGGCCTTTGTATATCACTGCGCACCAGGTGGATCTATGATCCCTTACCATGTAATCAAAGGAATGAATGGCGCGGTTGTTGTTCTACCCCGTGATGGCCTGACAGATGGGCACGGTAATCCAATCACCTATGATAAAATGTATTACATCGGCGAACAGGACTTCTACGTACCAAAAGATGAAAACGGCAACTATATGAAGTTCTCTGAAGCTGGTGAAGATTTCTCTGAAGTTATGGAAGTTGCCCGTGGCTTGATCCCGACACATGAGGTTTTTAACGGTAAAGTCGGTGCGTTGACAGGTGAAGGGGCGATGACGGCCAAGGTTGGTGAAAAGGTTCTCTTTATCCATTCCCAAGCAAATAGAGACTGTCGCCCGCACTTAATCGGTGGGCACTGGAATTTCTCATGGGAAGCTGGGTCTTTTAGTGACGTTCCCGGACGCGGACATGAAACTGCGATCATCCGTGGCGGTTCCGCAGGGGCTTTTCATTATGAGTTCGAACAACCGGGTGTTTATGCCTATGTCAATCACAATCTGATTGAAGCAACTGAACTTGGTGCCGTCGCCCACATGGTGGTTGAGGGCGAGTGGAACGATGATTTGATGAAGCAAATCAAGAAGGGTGACGAGAGTGCCTAAGCAGAGTTTGGCATAAGCCAAGAGTGACTTGGCGCTGATTTACCCAGATATTTGGGGTGATGTGATGATAAACAGTAAACATATCTTAGTAACCTTGTTACTTGGTCTCGTTGTTGGCGGTGGTGCACTTGTTTTGAAAGAGCACCATGCGGAAAAGAGCAGACTGGATGCTGTTTTAGCTGAAAATCCGGCATATCACCCCAAGTTGGTTAAGGTTGAATTAGAGCCAAATGCCACATCCGGTTACACAGAACCAAAAACGATATTTGTTACCTATTCAGAAGTCACGATCGCACATTGGCAAGCATGTTACGATGACGGTGGGTGCAGTTACCAGCCAAAGATACGCGAGAATGAAACCCCTCAGCATCCTGTAACTCAGGTGAGTTATTTCGATGCAGAAGAATTCATTCGCTGGATTTCACTGAAAACAGGACAGGCTTTTCGATTGCCGCTGGAATCTGAATGGAATTATTTTTCCCGTGATGTGATAAGCCCCCCGAAAAAACTTTTTGATGATCCCAGACTGGCTTGGGCTGCAGACTACGTCACCTTTAGCAGCCGTCCAAAATCCAGCAAGACCAAAATGGTTGGTGGGTATGGTGAAAATCAATACGGGTTGGTAGATCTAAAGGGCAATGTATGGGAGTGGACGCAAACTTGTTGGAGCACTGATTACAGCGATCTGACAACATCAAAGGAACGCAGCGAGGCCTGTGGCGGTGTACGCATTATGCAGGGGGAACACAGATCCTATCAGTCTGAATTGATTAGGGACCCTAAGATTGGTGGATGTTCTGTTGGATCACCGCCTAACAACGTTGGCTTTCGTCTTGTGTTGGAACAAAAGGTGTAAGGGGTGATCCGTGAGGATCGACAGCTGATTTATGATCCCTGATTATTTCTGCTCAAGTATCAAAGCCAGAAAATCCCCTTGATCATCTTTGTGCTTTGTTTCTGAAACGCTGGTCCATCCACGTTGTGATAGTACGTCTTTGAATTTTGTTGAGAACCTCTTGATCTCTACACCGAAATAATTGGTATCAAGGGATGTATCCATAAAACGTAAAACTTCAAGAAGGTCATTGGGATAGTCAAAAGACCTGACATCAATGGTTATGATGTCGTCGTCAAAGCGAAAGGTTGCCTTGGCGGGCTGTGTGGATCTTTCTTTTTCTGATAAGGGGGCATCGCGATGGATGTGGAATAGCCATCCATCTTTTGTTTCTTTGCGATCAATAATACATCCCAGCTTGGTTAGTTTTAGTCGTAAGGGGATCGGGTCAAAATTCGATTGTAATATTACCCGTGCTTCTTGCTCAGACTCAAAGAGAATGCCAGTGACAACATCAACAGGTATTCGGCCTGTTGCGATTAAATCTTCGACCCTGAGGTAGTGAGAATTTTCGTCATCTTTATCGGAAGTAATCTCGTTATCCATAGCAGATCAGTCCTGGTTGGTGACGCATCACGTGCTTATGCAGACATCAAGAGCTTGTTTTCGTCAAACACATAGCCAAATCCCGCGCAATACTGACGAAGTTTATCGGGATCAGTAATGATAACTTCTTGCCCCTCGCACACGATGCCAGCATCTTCCAGGCGACGAAGTACCCGCGAAAAACTCGCGGGATCTATACCTACATTGCTTGCCATGGTTTGTTTACAGCGGGGTAAGTTCCCTGATCCTTTCCATTTGTTGCTTTCGTATAGCGACAGCAACTTTGACGCGACACGTTGGCAGGGGGAAAGGCTTTTGAGTATTTTAATCTCGCTGATAAGGAATTGTTGCCGTTTAATTAGGGCGCTTAACAGATGCAAGGATGCTTCTGGATCGCTTGATATTTTTTTCTCGAACAGGGATTTAGAGACTTTAACAATCGCCGATTTTGACATTGCTGTTCCATTGATTGGAAACTCCCCAAGACCAAGCATGGCTGCTTCGGCAAAGCTTTCACCAGGTTCGACAATACGGACAAGACTTTGTGCGCCGTCAGCGGTCAGGATTGTCAGATGAACTTCGCCGGACAAGAGAATATAAAACCCGTCAGCCTCATCACCAGCCATAAACAGGTCGGTTTGGTTTTGGTAAAAGGTGCCGGATGTATTTTCAAACAATCCCTGTAGAAGATTAGACGGGAGCTGAGAAAAAATAGCAACATTGTTCAGGATCTGAAGCTCGCTATCCCCGATGGCAAAATGTTTCATGTTAAGAGCCTCTACCTTTTGCAGGACTATTTCTTGAAGTGTTCTTTTTAGGCGCCAAAGTTTTAAACAAAAGAATAGCCGCAGTAATCTGCAAGCATTTCAATATCTGTTATCACAACCTGATTCCCAGGTTGTGTATTTACACCGATTTTCTTCAATTTTGCAAAGGTTCGTGACAAGGTTTCTGGTGACATACCGAGCTTATCAGCAATAACACGTTTGTCGTAAGGTAGGGTGACGATATCATCGCCGTCCTCTTTTCCTGATAGTCCTAACAAAAACATGCTCAGCCTTTCGGCTGTTGAGCGCATCTTCAGATCCGCAATCTGGGTCATCAAAGAATGCATGTTAAGAGAAATGCTGCCCATCATCCGAAAGAGAAGCACAGGATCTTCGAGTAAAATTCGCCTAAGAACATCACCGGGAATAACGCGTGTTTCAACTTCGTCCAGTGCGATGCAGGTGAAGTTATTCAAAGCTGATCGTGTGATCGACTCTTCGCCAAAGGCGCTGCCCGGGCCGAGAACATCAATAGTTGATTTTTTATCGCCACAGGTGGAGTTCAGGACAAGCCGTACATAACCATCTTCAAGGACATAAAAATTTTCGGCCTTTTCGCCGAATTTTACAATTGTTGCCCCCGCAGGAAAAGTTTCTATACGGCTAAGGGGTAAGAGAACTTTTTTTTTTCTGCGGCCAATTCTAGAAAAGGAGAATGAAAAGGGTTCTCCTTGGATGTATACGTTTGTTGCGGCATGCCGATTGATCTCCTTCTCCGGATATATTTTGGCACCGGACATAGTTTGGGCACAGGGCATAATTGAGCACTGATTTTGAACGAGAGTACTCTATTTTTTTTGGCTCGAACTTGATTTGGATCAAGCCCAAAGAATCAGGGTAGCAAGAGTATAGTCAAAGTAATAGGGGGCGCTATTGCTGAATGGTGGCAAGTTTTATGGCCAGAGCAATAAAAACAACGCCAGCCGTCTTATTCATTATGGTCTGTGCTTTTGATGATCGTTGTAAATATTCGCCAACGGCACCAGCCAGAAAGGCTATGCCCCCGAAAACCAGAATAGTGGAAAGAATAAAGAAGCCCCCAAGCTGGATCATTTGTAACGACATGTTACCACGGGTTGGGTCGGCAAATTGTGGCAAGAAGGACAGGAAGAAAATAGATACCTTGGGGTTGGTTACATTCATGATGATTCCCCGCTGATAAAGTTTGAAATATCCGACTTTTTGTGCGCGATTTTGCTTGTGCTGATCGACAGTAATATTTTCTGTTTTTGCGCGGAAAGCCCCCCATGCCAGATAAAGCAGATAAAGGGCACCGATAATCTTCAGAACGTTAAATGCTGTTGGCGAGGCTTTGAATATTGCCGCCACGCCCAAAGAAACGGCTGTGGTATGGACGAGAACCCCTGTACAAAGACCCAAAACCACCAGAATTCCTGCCAACTTGCCATTCAAAGCAGATTGGGTCAGCACAAAAATATTATCGGGCCCGGGTGTTAAGGCTAGTAAAATGCAAAGCGGAAAGAAAAGCGCGATGACGTCAAGGGGTAGCACGGGCAAGTTCCAATTTCTGGGTTGCGATAGGTCTGGAATTTCTGATGAATTCTGGTTTTTGGAAGATCACGTTGTCGTAACAGACATAGTGGGGAAGGGCCCTTTGGCATTCTTCAACAATGTGAAGATCTGGTTCGGCAACAGAACTTCTCACCTCAAATGCCTCTGGTTTAAATAGACCTGATCTTGATAATCAGATGCTATAAACTGTGTCTGGTACTAACAGAACATTTACCACCTAAAGTTAAAGGGGTGAATGCTCCTGTGTTCCTATTACTTACGGAACAACGTGATCTCCTTGTACGTATTTTTAAAGGCTTTTGGTTCTTTCACAATAAAATGCTAATAAATGTTCACTATACGAACATGGTTTTGCTTCAGAGCTTTTTCATGATGTTAAATTTGGGATGACTTAGTTTGGGACATTAAGCCCCGGACATTAACCTGAGGTCAGCAAGTCCAGAATATCAAGCTCAGAACTGCAAGCCAGAGAAGCTGATCGAGGTCTTAAATCGGAGTATGGGATGAGGATGGTTTTTTCTTATGGATGGTGAGGTCTATAAACCTGTGAGGGCGCTTTCACGGGGATTAACACTTTTACAGGTTTTGAACAGAGAGGGGCCTTTACCTGTTCAGGAGCTTGCCCGATTGAGTGGGTTAAACCGAACAACAGTCTATCGTTTACTGGAAACCTTGGAACAGGACGGTTTTGTACAGTCTGGCGCGCTCTCTTCTTCGCTTTGGCACTTAACGATGGAAGTTAAATCTCTCAGCGAGGGATATGATCATCGCGACTGGGTAACACAACTGGGCGCACCTGTGTTGGGACGTTTGCTGAAAAAGGTTGTATGGCCAACTGACTTGGCTGCGTTTGATGGTAAGGGCATGTTGATACGCGAAACAACGCATAAATTCAGCCCGCTTTCAAATCACAGATCTATGGTTGGTGTCAGGTGGCCTGTTCTTTCTTCATCTCTGGGCCGAGCTTTTTTCTGTTTTTCTAATGAGAAAACGCGAGCATCAATCCTGCGGGTTCTTCGGGCATCTGATGATCCTGGGGATCGTATGGCGCGAGATCAGACCCATGTTGATAATCTGGTACGGATCACCAGAGAACGCGGGTATTCGCAAAGTATCGATGAAACGGCGCAGGGAATTTCGTCAATCGCCAGACCTGTATTTTACCGTGGGCAAGTCGTGGCTTCAATTAATATGGTGTTCTTTTCCTCTGCCCTGTCCCCCAAGGTTGCGGCAGATAAACACTTGTCTGATATTAACGACGCCGTCGCCGAGTTAGAGGGAAGCCTGTTGAATAGTAGCGACATCTTTAAGCAACAATTAGAAGATAAGGCCTATTAACGTTAAGATCATAAATTGTAAGGATATGAAAAGGAGCTGATTGCTTCTCACCTTCTTGTACCATTATGGCTTGTGACAGTCCCGGACTGAATAATGCCTGATCTTTATGCTTTTTTTTGTTCGTGTTAAGCTACGTTACGAAGAGATATAATTTCGAAGTCACTTTTGTATTGGCCTCCTTATCTCGCCAGTACATTCCCTAAGTTCATTCTGAACACCCGTTTGGAAAATAATTTCTGAAGCTTATTTTACTAAGAATTAAGTCTGAAAAATCTGGGAGGAAATGTTTATGTGTGATGCGTGTGTAATCGAAGCCGTCAAAGAAAAGATGTTATCCCGTCGTGATTTGTTCCGAAAAGCAGCGGCCACAGCGGCGGCCACTGGGGCGATTGGTGTTGTTGGTGGGGCTGTTTCAGTTGGTTCATCGACGCCTGTGATGGCTGCAGGTGCCAGTAAAGTCGAAGACATGACCCATGAACTTCACGAAGATTTCCCGACTTATTTCGGGGAACAGGGCTTTTTCAAAGAACAGAAATTTAACTATGCCGAGCACAAGTTCAACCTGTTTGAATTAAAAGTGAATGAACACACTGGTACTCATTTGGATGCACCGCTGCATTTTTCAGAAAATGGTCAATCCGTTGCCGAAATTCCGGTGGAAAATCTGGTGGTTCCCCTCTGCGTTGTTGATATCAGAGAAAAAGCAGTGGCAAATGCCGATGCACAGGTTACGCCTGATGATATCAAGGCATGGGTTTCTAAAAATGGTCCTATTCCTGACCGGGCTTGTGTTGCCATGAATTCTGGTTGGGATAAATTTGCTGACAGTGATAAGTTCCGAAATGTTGGCAGTGATGAAAAGATGCATTTTCCGGGCTTTCATGTTGAAGCCGCGCAGATGCTAATGGAAACCAATGCTGTTGGGTTGGCTACGGATAGTCTGTCGCTGGATTACGGTCAGTCCGGTGATTTTGCGACCCACTATGCTTGGTTGCCAACCAATCGTTGGGGCGTTGAATGTCTTGCCAATCTGGACAAAGTTCCGGAAAGTGGCGCGACATTGGTTGTCGGGGCTCCAAAACATCGTGGCGGTACAGGTGGCCCATCTCGCATTTTTGCGATGGTCTAGGGGTTTTTACCCTACAAGCCTATTCAGTATTAATTGTCGGGGCGTTGTTCTTTCCAAGCAAAGGAAGAAACAACGCCCCAACTATATATCCCGTACTATATGTAAAAAAATATGCTATATCCGCGCCACGCCTATTCAGGGTGGTGAGACCAAACCTTGGGAAATGTATGCAGACTATTATCTTGCCCGAAATTTTTGGGCGAACGTCCTTTATTACGGCATTAGAGACGCAATTTCTCGATCGGGAATTTGCGGTGCAGACGCTTGATCCCTTAGGCGGGAAGCAACCTGTTTTTGATAACGAGCAACAAGCCTATGATCATTTCATGAACGAATGTGGGTATGATGGCTATCTGGACTTGTTGCTAAGAACGATTAAAGAGACAGAAGGACCAATGTTTCTTATAGGATTCAGTGTCGGTGCATCGACAGCATGGCGTATCTTGGGAAATGTTGCCTATGCCGACAGGGTAAAACGCTTTGTTGGCTTTTATCCCGGCCAGATACGGCATTATCTTTCTGTTTATCCCATATGTCCTGCGACATTGGTTTTTCCAAAGACTGAAACCCACTTTTCCGTTCAGGATGTTATGAAATCGGTGGCTGAAAAAGACAATGTAACGTGTTATCAAAGCGATGCTGGGCACGGGTTTTTGAACCCCAATTCTGTGAATTTTGTGCCTGCATTATCAACGAAATTTTTAGCAGCTTTTAAAGGTTCCAATCCTGAAAACATAGGCGACGGTCTGGACTATTATCTTTCAACGTCTTTTCAGAAAACTGTGTGCCGTTGAAAAATCGTAATAGCTTCTCGAAACGATTTACCATCACACAATTTATGGAAAATTTATAAAACTCCCTATTCTTACGAAGGGAGATTTTATCTTGTACCGGTTATCTGTTAGACAATGGGGCTGACATTTTTCCGCCATGATCTCTTCGTAGGGATAGGGTGTTAGGTGTGGTGGATAAAATTTTTATCAAATTATTTTATAGTGGGGGTATCCCGGTTTGAAAGTTAGATCGCTCTTTTTTGGACTCTCTTCTGGCTTGGTATCGGCGGCGCTGGTTTACAGTAATTCGCCAGCTCTTGCGCAGGATGCTGATCTATTAACAGATCCAGATGTTACCTTTCAAGAACAGTTAACGGGTCGCGTCGCGTCTAAAAAAGAAGACCAGTATATTTCGCTGGTCATCGAAAATGATTCCCTTGGCACAGCAGGAACCGATAAAAATTATACCAGTGGCGTCCGCTTAGGGTATTTGGATGTAAATGCTGATTTACCAGAAATAGCCTATACTCTGGATCGTGTTATCCCGACCTTTGGCATTAATGAAACATCCAGTGTGTTTTATTCTTTGGGGCAGAATATCTATACCCCACAAAATATTCGCGAGCGTGAACAGGACCCCAATGATCGCCCGTGGGCCGCGCATCTGTACGGATCAATTGGTTTGGTAACCGTCACGGATAACCATTTGGATGAAATAGAAGCATCTCTTGGGATCGTTGGCCCAGCGGCATTGGGCGAACAGGCCCAAAAATTTGTTCACACACATGTCACCCCTAGCAGCCCGACACCCCATGGCTGGTCAAATCAGCTTAATCACGAACCGACCTTTTCTTTGGGGTGGCAACGACGCTTCCCTGATTATATGTCGGTTGACGCCGGTGGGTTAAGCCTGTCGGCATCCCCTTACTATGGCGCGACACTGGGCAATGTGCATACCTTTGCCGATGTAGGGATTAACTTTCGACTGACCCCGGAAAAGGACGTCTGGCAAGACGGACCGCTGCGTGTCAAACCGGGTCTTCCCGGCACGGGGTATTTTGATACCCCTGATGATGGCTGGAGCTGGTATCTCTTCGCTGGGATAGAAGGGCGTGCCGTGGCACGCAATATCTTTCTGGACGGTAATACCTTTAGCGATTCACATTCCGTGGACAAACATCACTTTGTCGCCGATGCCAATGCTGGCTTAGCGATGACCTATGACCGTTACCGCGTCAGTTATACCATGGTGTACCGCACCAAAGAGTTCGAAGGACAAGACGACCCCGCTGTCTTTGGTGCCGTAAGCTTAGGTGTGCGGTTTTAAGACTGGTCGTGCCTGTGCAGATGTGATTATTCTATTGGCAAACGTTACTTAATTTTTGCTATTTCAGGAGCACCTTATGTCCACTGTTCTGCCGCCGGAAGATCTGGAAAATAATCCCCGGGTAAAAGCTGTCTTTGATGATATTCGGGCGACGCGCCAGACGGATTTTATCAACAATATCTGGCGCTATCTGGCTTTTGATGCGGATCTGTTAGAGCGCACATGGGCCGAGGTAAAGGCCGTAATGGCAACACCGTCTGACCTTGATCCATTGACCAAAGAAATGCTGTATCTTGCGGTGTCCATTGTTAATAGCTGTAATTATTGCGTGCATTCCCATACCGCAGGGGCCAAAGCCAAGGGCATGACCCCCACGCAACATGCCGAAGTTCTCAAAATCGTGGCGCTGGCATCGAAAACAAATCAATTGGCGACGGCCCTGCAATTGCCAACCGATCCGGAATTTTTGTTGGAAGAATAATAATTCTCCTCGGAAGTTCTGTTCTCGCGTCAGTTCTGTATTTCTTAAATACAGAGTTCCAAGGCCACGGAACTTCAGTGATCTTGGAACTCTGAATTTACGGACTTTTCAAAATTGTGCGAGGATCGATTAAAAGATTGAAACCCCGGTTCTTGCGCCGTATCTAAAACGTATCATTTCAATAAACCATAAACCCGAAAGATAAAGATGACCTATGCAATAGTTGCGCGCCAACAGGGCAGTAGTGATGTTCTGGAACAGGTAGAAATTTCCAAACCATCCCCAGCTGCTGGCGAAGTTCTGGTCCGTCACGCGGCCATTGGGGTGAACTTTATCGACACCTATTTTCGTACGGGACTTTATCCCTGGCCTGTCGAGAAAGACCTCGTCCTTGGTAGCGAAGCCGCAGGTGTGATTGAAGCCGTGGGCGACGGTGTCTCTGGCTTTGCCGTTGGTGAGCGTGTGGCCTATACCATTCCGAATGGGGCCTATGTATCGCACCGCGTGATCGATGCCAAACATCTGGTGAAATTACCGGATACGATTTCGGACGAAGTTGCTGCTGCATCAATGCTCAAAGGATTGACCGCGCATTACCTTTTACATCGTAGCTATGTTGCCGAGGCAGGAAGGAAAGTTCTTTTTCACGCCGCAGCGGGCGGTGTTGGTCTGATCGCCGGGCAATGGCTGGCAGCAAAAGGTGTTACGGCCTATGGAACGGCTGGTGGGGCAGAAAAGTGTGCCCTTGCTGCCACCCATGGTTATAGCAAGATGATCGATTATAAATCCGAAGACTTTGTCGAGCGGGTAAAAGAGATAACCGACGGGCAGGGGGTGGATGCCGTCTATGACAGCATCGGCAAAGATACCTATCCCGGGTCATTACAGTGCTTGAAAAACTTTGGTTCCTTGGTGAGTTTTGGGCAGTCTTCGGGACCAGCACTTGATTTTAAATTGTCTGACCTGGCGGTGGGGTCCTATAGCGTTACGCGCCCAGTATTGTTCCATTTCACGGCAGAACCGGGGTATTTACAGTCTGCTGCGGATGAACTTTTTGCCATGATTTCGTCTGGGGAAATAAAGATTAGCATCAATCAGAAGTTTAACCTGTCTGATGTTGCCAAAGCCCATGACCAGTTGGAAACGCGTAAGACAACCGGGTCAACTGTTCTGTTGCCATAAAAGGCAAAGTAGTAGATTGAGAAAATAAACAGCGGGGGTTGGTCATTTAAGTTCAATTAAGTGTATGGTGATAGTATCGCAACGGGATGCGGATTCTTGTTGCTAGAAAATCCCTTATTACTTGTGTATAATCTCGTTCTAGGCGCGAGATATTACAAAACTCTAACAGAATGTGTGAGTGTAACTTAATGGATCAACCCCCGATTTTTGATGACTTTATCGATGGCCCTGCGAAAGATCTGCTTCGATTAATCAATAATCACGCGCTTGTATATATTCTGTCTGATGATGGTATTTTAAAATATTCCAACCAGAAACTTGCAGATGTTTCTGGCTATAGGATTGACGAGTTAGAGGGCGCATCAGTCCAAAAGCTTAGATCCCGATATCATCCTGATACCTTTTATTCCGAATTGTGGGCTTTGCTTCGTGCAGGAAAGACCTGGACAGGTGAATTATGCTGTACGGGTCGATCTGGGGCTTATTATTGGGAAGAATTATCCTTGTGCCCGTTGGAACTTAAAGGCGATCCAAATAAGTATTATCTGGGTGTTAGTGTTGATATTACTCAGCTAAAGACCCGTGAAAAAACGATGTCTGCCTACAACGAAATGCTGGTTAATGTGACCAAGGGCGTCCCCTTAAAGGAAAATTTTGATCTACTGATTACCAATATTGAAACTATATTTCCTCATATGAACTGCGCGATTATGTTTCTGGAGGATGAGCGTTATCTTAGTAATTTTTCTGGGCCTTCTATTCCCGCCGAATATATTGAATTGGTTAATGGTTTGGAAATCGGCGATTATGTGGGGTCCTGTGGGGCTGCAGCTCATCGGAGAGAGCTTGTTATTGTTGAAGATGTGTACGACCACCCCAATTGGGGTGATTATCTGGATGTTATTAAGAAAACCGATTATCGGGCTTGCTGGTCCCATCCAATTGTTAGTCTCACTGGAGTGACTTATGGAACTTTTGCCATTTATTATAAAACAACACGTGGACCGACAGAGATAGAACTTAATTTTATTCAATCGCTTGCGTTTAGCTGTCGAGGTGCCATTGAAACCCATAATGCGCGTTATGAATTGATTGAACAGAAGAACCGGGCGGAAGCCGCAAACCACGCCAAAAATCAGTTTCTTGCGAACATGAGTCATGAATTAAGAACACCGTTAAATGCGGTTATTGGTTATTCCGAAATTCTGGAACGTGAGCTTTTTGGCCCGTTGGGCGTTGATAGATATAAGACGTATGCCGGGGATATTCAGACGTCGGCTCGTTTTTTGCTGGATATCATTAATGATATTTTGGATATCTCGCTTATCGAAGAGGGAAAGATATCTCCCGAGCCAGAAAATTTACCTGTTAAAAAGTTGATGGACTGTTGTATCCAATTGATCAAAACTCGGGCAAGTGACAAAGATGTTTCCTATGAGATTATAGAACCTGATGATGATTACTACATCTATGCTGATAAGCAGCATGTGAAACAGATTATTGCCAATTTGCTTACCAATGCGATCAAATTTACACCAGCAAAAGGCAAAATTGAATTTTGTGCTGAAGTGACAAGGCCAGAATATATTGATTTTGTAATTCGTGATAATGGCATTGGTATCACCGAAGAAAACCTTGAACGGGTTATGGAGCCCTTTAATCAGGTTGCTGATAGTATGACACGGGCTCATGAAGGTGTTGGCCTCGGCCTGAGCCTTTCCAAGAAATTGGCCCTGGCACAAGGGGGCGATCTTAGGATAGAGAGCGTCTATGGCGAGGGGACAACAGTTTACGTTAGCTTACCTTTGCAATACTAATCTTACTGTTTTGAGCTCATTAACTTCGACAGGGCTTTACTGTCGTGTGTAGCTTTGGTCGCTTTATCATTGGATTTAATTATCTCCTCGGATTAGAATTTTTTTATGACGCATTAGATAAACTAGGCTTGAAGAGTTGCTTTGGGCCTAATAAAGCTATTGTATAAAATTTCACAACCCTATTCGAAAACAGAGAAGGCAGCGGAATGGCTATCGGTGAAGTAATCTGGACGTATTTCCAAGGTGAATGGCACGAAGGTAATTTACCGATTATGGGCGCCGCAGATCATGGTACTTGGTTAGGGTCGCTTGTCTTTGATGGTGCCCGTTCATTCGAAGGCGTCGTGCCGGATTTAGATCTTCATTCTGCGCGTGTAAATGCTTCTGCCGAGGTTATGGGCCTGAAGCCAACTATGACAACCCAACAGCTTATTGATCTGACGATCGAAGGTCTTAAAAAATTTGCTGATGATGCCGCGGTTTATATTCGCCCAATGTATTGGTCAAAAGAAGGCGGGGCAGGGACGGTTGTTCCTGACGAGAACTCTACAGAGTTTTGTCTGTGCCTTGAACAGTTCCCTATGGCACCAACCAGCTATACGCAAACGCTTTGCCGGACCAAGTTTGTACGTCCAATGGTGTCTATGGCACCCGTAAATGCCAAGGCAGCCTGTCTGTACCCGAACAACGGACGAATGATCCGCGAGGCACAGTCGCGTGGTTATAACAATGCACTTGTGGCAGATGCTTTGGGCAATGTTGCGGAAACTGGTACATCGAACGTGTTTATGGTCAAAGACGATGTGATTTATACGCCTGTTCCAAATGGTACATTTCTGAACGGAATTACTCGCCAGCGCGTTATTGGGCTTCTTCGCGAAGCGGGACGAGAGGTTGTGGAGACAACCTTGTCATTTGAAGATTTCGAAGGTGCTGACGAAGTCTTTATGAGTGGTAATATCTCTAAGATCACACCCGTGGTTAAGTTTGAAGACGTGGAATATCCCATCGGCCCCATAAGCAAACTTGCCCGCGAACTTTACTGGTCATGGGCTAAGCGATAACGCGTTTTTGACACTGCGCTCCCTATCCAAGCCTATTATTGAGGTCCAGTATTATTTAAGCCCATAGCTTTCATTTGCTATGGGCTTTTTACGTCGCCTGAAAAGCATCAGTTGCGCGCGACGACAATCATCTCTCGACTGTCTTTCTGAAGTGGGGTTTGGTTCCAATCACCAAATAAATGTTCGAGAACAAGCCCTGCTTTATCCAGATGTGCTAAAAGTTCGTTGTGGCTGAGGAACCTTATTTTTGCTTCAGTTTTTGTCGGGGGTGGTAGCGACTGTCCACTAGACAGGACATTATTTTCTTGGACAGGCATTGTTCTGTATAGAGTAAAGTACTCAACAATTCTGCCGTCGCCATACCTTTCAACATTTCCAAGGTCATGCCAGATCTCAATCTTTTGATCTTTCTGGTGTTGGCTGTTTGCAGGAAGGACGAAAGTTTGGGTTGTTTCTTTCGGTATCCAGCGTTCCCACGCTTTGGCGTCGAGGTTGCGGGTATCAAACGCAATCTTTCCATTAGGGGAAAGCAATGCCTTTAGATTAGAAAGGGCATCATGGATCGCTTGATCTGTCAGGAAGACCTGAAATGCGTGACCGCTGAGGATAATCAGGTCAAAAAGCTGATCAGATTTAAATTGTGCTGCGTCTGATTGAACCCAGGAAACTTTGTCACCGGATTGTCGGTGACGGGCAATATTAAGCATGTCTGAAGCGGGATCAATTCCGGTCGTGTCATACCCTAGATTGGCAAAAGCAGCGGTCAGTAGCCCTGTTCCACAACCGACATCAAGTACTTTTCGGGGTACAGGCGCGTCCTGAATCAAAGAGAGGAAAAAATCACAATCCGGTCCCCAAGGATTTTGGCTGTCGTACAGGCGTGAGAGAAGCGGATCATGATAGTGATCTTGTGGCTTGTTATCGGACATATTCTTATGGACGCTTTGTTCATATTTTGAGAAAAAGACAACACTAAAGTGCGTTGGATATGCTGGAATAGCTATTTACGCAGATGCTGTTCTTGGTGGGACTACAGATGACAGATAATTTTGTTCGATCAGGGATTTAAGTTGATCCTCTTTAAATGGCTTCGTCAGAACATCATTCATGCCAGCTTTACGAAAGACTTCGTGACGATCTGTGAAAGCCTCTGCCGTTAGCCCAATAACGGGAACATGCGCGCCTTTGTCAGTTGCCCTGATTTGTTCTGTCGCGATAATGCCGCTCATGACGGGCATGTGTACATCCATCAGAATAAGGTCAAAATCGTGCTGAGCAAAAAGGTTCACGGCTTCCTCTCCATTTTCAGCGTGAATGGTGTTGTGTCCGAATTTGGTCAGGAAGGCTTTTGCAATCATTGCGTTGACGGGGTTGTCTTCGGCCAATAACACGGACAACTGTCCTATATCCACATCTTGGGGGCGGCTTAATTGTTGGAAATATTGATCGTTTTCTTCTTGGGTCGGCAGCGTTACGGGTAAGTCTATTGTAAAGGAAGATCCTTCGTTAAGTACGCTGGATACGTTGATACGGCCGTTCATCAACGAAATCAAACTTTGAGTAATACTGAGCCCTAGTCCTGTCCCGCCGAACTTGCGGGTAATAGTGTTGTCTGCCTGACTAAAGGCATCAAAAATACTATCCAGCCTGTCTCCGGCAATTCCGACCCCTGTATCTTCGATAATAATTTTCAGGCTCGGAGGCGTTGTTGAATCTGTTAGCAAGATCGACAGAGTGACCTGACCCTCGCTCGTGAATTTAAAAGCATTGCCCAATAAGTTATTTAATATTTGGCGCAAGCGTGTCTGATCACTGTAAACCAGCTTGTGATCGTGGAGGTCAATTTCGGTAACAAATTTGATACCCTTTTCTTCAGCGAGTGCGCCAAAGGTTGCTTTAAGGGGGGGGAGCATTTCGGTTAAATCAAAAATTCTGCTTTCTAGTTCCAGTGCACCGCTTTCGATTTTGCTCATATCCAGTACGTCATTGATAATTTCCAATAGACCTTGGCTGGAAGAAATTAGGGTTGAAATTTTATGTTCCTGATCAATGTTTAGCTCTGTATTTTTGAGTAGCTGAGTCATACCAATGATGCCGTTCAAAGGCGTGCGGATTTCGTGGCTCATGGTTGCCAGAAAATCAGATTTTGCAGAGTTGGCAGTTTCTGCGTCGTCCTTCGCTTTTTCTAGTGCTTTGGTGCGTTGTTTGATTTTGGTTTCAAGGTTGCGATTGAGTTCTTCTACTTCTCTTTTTGAGCCTTCCAGTTTCTCTTCAGCACGTTTTAATTCTGTTACATCCTGAACCAGTCCAGTGGCCTGAAGAACTTTTCCCGTAAGATCACAATTCAGATTATTGTGGCTAATCACGTGGTGGACTTCACCATTTTGATGAACCACACGATAGGCGAGTGAAAAATTTGTCCCCTGTTCGAGGTTTTCACCCTGAATTCTTTCGACGCGTTCTCGGTCATCTGGATGTACACAGCCAATAAATGTGTCGTACCCGGGCTTTGCGGTTGCCGGAAGTCCGTATACACTTGGCAGGTTTTCAGACCATTCTTCGTACCCGTTTGCTAAATCCCAAAACCAGTGCCCCATCTTGGCAACCCGTTGAGCGCGTAGCAGGTTAAAATTCTGGTTATCAAATCGTTCAGAAAGCTCTTGGCGGGTTGATATCTCGCTGTGCAGTGATGCTAGGCTTTCCTGAATCTTGTCGAGCATGGCATTAAAGCTAACCCCGAGCTGACCGATTTCGTCTGCATTTGTATCGCCAAGTCTGACGTCTAAATTACCGCCTCTGATTTCATTACTAACTTCTGCAAGGTAAAGGATCGGACTGATTAATTTGCTTTGCATGTGAAAGTAGCTAATCAGGACAAAGAAGATTGTGGATATAACCAAAATAGCAGCAAGAATTGTTAACTGGTTGATTTTATTTTCGATCACAGCAACTTCGTTTGCTGTCCGCTGATCGATTTCTCTCTGGAAGTTATTTATAGGGCGCATAATTTTGGCTTTGGCAACGTGATAGGCATCACTGAACAAAATATCTGCTGCAAGCTGAGGGTCTGGCGGGGCCTTACGGGCCAGGTTTCGGTTTTTATCTGCGAACAGGCCATTAAGTGCAGCAAACGCTTTACGCTCAAGAAACACAAGTTCGTCGGAATTTGATTTGGCCTCTTCCAGAAAATGAAGTTCTTTTTCACTAACGCCCACAGCTTGGATCAGTGATAAAAGGGATGCTGCTGGTTTCGGAGCATCCGTACTCGTCTGTCCGGAAATAACAAAGTCCCAATAGATGCTAGTGTAATTTTTGGGTCTTGGTTTCCCCCCATTTCGAATACTTAGAATATCATTGAAGTATTGTTTGAAACGCTGTTCCCCTGTTACGGCATAACTTCGTGCCATGCGTGTTAAATCGTCAGATGATTGACGAAGTTGATCAGCGAGTTTTAAGGCTTCTTGGCGTTGTCGTTCTTTTTGGGTTAATTCTGTCGAATTGTTATATATTAACCCAAGAGTAATGGTTGTCGCTCCCAGCAACACCATAAGAAGGGTAAAGATGATAATAACCCGAACACGGATCGACATATAAAAGCACCTGATTCCCGTATCGTATCCTAAGACTTTGTCATTAAAGCACAGTTAATACCAACAAAATGGTAAACGAAACCGATTGGAAACAGTGTCAGCAGGTGTGATCAGATCTATTTTTTATACATCATGAGGTGGTTTCCGTCTTGCTTACAAATAAAGGCCGATCAGATAAGAGCAGCCTTAGGCGCTTTGCTCTTTCTCTGTGACGGGCTTGTGGATTATTTCCTGCATGACATTATTCATTTCTTCAAGAAGCACGCCCGGGTTTATTGGTTTTGCAACAAATGCGTTCATGCCGGCTTCTAAATATTCGTTGACATGATCTTCGACAACGTCAGCAGTAAGGGCAATGATGGGAACCTTGGCAATACTGCCTTCTAAATCCCGAATAATTCTTGTTGCTTCGGGGCCACTCATTTCCGGCATACGGATATCCATTAGAACAAGATCAATATTATCTTGCGCGGGATCAGATAATATGTCGACGGCTTTTTTTCCAGTATCGGCTTGTTTAACGTGATGTCCATATTTCCCCATAAGTACTGAAATAATACGCAAGTTGAGGGGATTATCATCAACCGCCAGAATTGATAGATTGCGGCGTGTTTCGTAAATGGCTGCTACATTTTTTTGCACAGGTTCAGCCGCTTCTTTGTTTGATTTGTTTAAGGGAATCTTGATTTCAAAAATAGTGCCTTTGTGTTCCTCTGACGAAACCTCGATGCTGCCATTCATGACATCAACTAGACGCTTTGATATCGCAAGCCCTAACCCTGTCCCTTCGTAACGGCGGGAAATAGAGGCATCTGCCTGGGTAAAATCATCAAATATTTCTTTTAACCGATTGTGGGGAATGCCGATGCCAGTATCTGTGACACTAATGACAAGCCACGATTTGCCTTCGTTTTCTATTCCTTGTCGAGCTGAAAGTGTCACGTACCCTTTTTCAGTGAACTTGATGGCATTGCCCAGCAGATTGATTATAACCTGTCGTAGACGTGTGGGGTCACCGTAAAGATGGTTAGGGATTTTATCTTCAATTTCGATACTCAGCTTTAGAGATTTTTGCCGGGCAGATTGTTCAACAATTTCTATGGTTTTGTTGAGCTCATGGCGTAATTGATAATCTATATTTTCCAGCTTGAGTTTACCTGAATCAATTTTCGACAGGTCAAGAATATCGTTAATGATGACAAGTAGCGACTGGGTCGTTTCTTTTATTTTTTCAACTTTTTCACGTGTGTCCGGTGTTATACTGTCGTCCAATAGCATATCTGCCAGACCAAGCACCCCGGCCATCGGGGTTCTTATTTCATGGCTCATAGACGCGAGGAATTCTTGCTTGGCTTTACTGGCCGCTTGGGCTGCCTCAAATTGTTTTTCCAGCTCAACTGTTCTGTCTATAATTCGTTGCTCTAATGATTCCGCTGCTTTTCTAAGGTCTGATTCTGCCGTGTCGCGTTCCTGGATACGTTTGGAAATTGATTGTAAAAGTCGGTTTCCTGATTCTGCCAATACATAAAGTTCGTCGCCGCGGTTTTTCTTGGGCACAGCCAGTTGTGTTTGTAACGGGGCATCGGGGTCCGTTGCGGCCAGCGCGTGAGAGATGTTTTGTAAAGGGCCAATCAGCAATCGATAAAAAATAAACGAAAATATACCCGCAATAATAAGACTCTGTAGTATGATGACCAAGGCTTCTAGCGCGACCCTCTGGATGAACTCTTCTGCGACATTTATGGGGTCTGCTATGACTTGTAAGTACCCTGCTGTAACTTCGGGGTCATCAATAGTTCGAAGTTCTACCTCAAAGGATTGTAGTCCGCCAAATCCATTGTTTGCAATCCAGCGATGTGGCGATGCTTCGTGAATGCGGGATCTGCTTGTAAGTGTATTGTGCAAGTCATCCAGAATTGTCACGGATATAATGGATTTATATTCCATGAGGCCGTTTGCAACTTCACCAGCTAAGTCATCGTTCACATTATAGGCAGATCTAGCAGCTGGTTCGTGGGCTGTTTTGATCACCTGTGCAACGGTTTTCCTGAAATTATTATTCGTTTCTTTCAGGTCCAGATAAGCAACAATCGTACTCATCATCAATCCGATGACAAGGGCGACAAAAATGACAGATCTTGCAACTTTGGAAGCAAGCCGTCTTTGAAGCTTTGGGGGGCGTGGATCTTTCGTCGACACGTTATCTGCTCAAAATATTATATATTTTGGAACAAGAAGTTGCTGTCATTTTCCGCAAGACTGATTGCCCCACGATTTTTGTAACTCCTGGTTCTTATCAATCCAACGATTGGTGGCTTGGTCATGCGTCATTCCATCGGCATCAACAAGTGCAGCAACCTGGCTGATCATCGGACTGGTAAAATTCATATCGCTGAGAACGGCATAGGCACAGGGCCATGTGATTTCCATTTTGACCCAGGCGACCTTTTTGAGCCACCCGTCTTTTGGGTTACCGCAATCGTGAATTCGTTTGGGGTTAACCCCCCAAGCAGGGTCAGTTTCGCATTCTGCGCTATAGTTCGGGAACTCTACAAATTTACCATCGTATCGGTCTTCGACCCAATTGGGGCTCCAATTAAACAGCACAATCGGTTCTTTGTTTTTATACGATTTTTCCAATTCAACCCATAGATCATCGGCTTGTTTTACCGGACGTACAGTGAAATCCATTTCAAGCGCTCTGATACGTGCCTTTTCTGGTTTTTCCCATGGACCAGCAACATATCTGCCTTGTGGGGCTGTCGAGCTATCAGAAAAGAGGGAGGCGCATTTCTTTAGGGCTTTCCAGTTGGGTAATCCTGGGCAAAGTTGTTCAACATAGCTGGGGTACCACCATTCTTCGCGCGTTTTTGCATCATGGTCACTAACAACGACTATCTGTCCTTTTGCTTTTACTCGCTCAAGGTCTTCGGACATGGTTCCTTCCCATACCTCTACTTGAACGTGTTCCAGACCTCGATGAAGCCTCGCCCATTGATCTTTTGTTGATAATTCCTTGTATTCAACTTTATAGCCTTTTGCTTCAAGGGTTTTACCATAGATTTTCGCCATGATGATCTGACTGGTCCAATTGTTCAGGATAATTCTAATCGGCTTTTTACTTTCGGGGACGAATGCATTGGCTGGGGTTGGAATAACATAATTTGACGTCAATAAGAGGCTGATTGCCAAGAGAAATCGGTTGGTATTCTTCAAGGAAATATTGAGTGAAAGTGGTATTTTCCGTATTGGAAGCCTGATCATATTGTTGTTCGTGACCCGCATTTGTTTTGGTTGTCTCAAAGCTTAGAGAAAAAAGATTAAATATTTATTTGAGCAGTTTTGACTTATATGAATTTTAAGTTAGCACCTTAAAATTATTGGTTAAATTTTACCTTTTTCATGTGGCCATAGGTTGGTTTTTCAAGTGGAAGACACAATCATCAAGATGAGCTAATTGCACTTTATGGGGGAAATAACTAAGGTTGGTGTGACGTAAAAGCTGAATTTGAATATCCCTGCACGTAGAAATTAAGAGTTATTTAGTTTGTTTTGGGTAGGTTTTATTCACAACAAGTTGTATGGATAGGGTATGCCATGTGTGTTTCGTTTCTGAATTCGGGGCCGCAATGTCAGATACTGGCAAAAGGTGAGTAGGTTTAGGGGATGTCAGTAGAAATCAAGGGGCCTGATGTGGGGGGGCTATCTGAAACGAATCAAGCGGACCGGCTGGAAGCTGCGATCCTTGTTCTTTCTGATGATTATCTGTCGCTTCTTGACGCTAACTCTCGTGCCTTGGATATGCTTGGTTATTCGCGTGATGAATTACAAGCTTTGGTCCCTGATGAATTGATAGATGCCTCTCCTTCTTACCCTTCTCTTTCATCTTATCTAAGTGAAACCCCAAAAGGAAAAATAGACCATTCTTGGGCCTCTGTGAAAGACGAGGTAACGCTTCGCCATGCAAACGGGCAGGCAATTTTTTGCCGCGTTTTGACTGGGCGTTTAGACGTTGGCGGCTGTGTTCAGCAAATAATTACTCTAATCCCGATATCGCATGATCAAAAATTGTTAAAAGTCGGCGCCTTGTTGCGGTTGGCGGTTGAGCATATGCCTGATGCCATGATTATCTATGATACTGATGATCGCTTGATGTATTTTAACAAGGCATATCGCCAGATTTTTTCCTATATGCCACCGCTGGAAGAAATGATGGGAAAGCACTATCTTGATGTTATTAGACACACGATGGAAGTCCCCGGTGTTATTACTGATCCTCTTAGCACTTCTGACCCGGAAGCGTATCTTGAAAAACGTCTGCAACGATTACATAACCCACCTGATGGACCTTTTGAGCAAAAGACAGGTGTGGGCTGGCATATGGTAAGCGAAATGCGAATTCCGGGTGTTGGTTTCGTTAATCTACGTCGAGATATAACAGTTGAAAAGCAATTCCGGGATGAAATGTCCCAAGCAAATGAGCAGTTGGCCACCGTTGCAAAAGCTATGGAACAATCGCATGCTGATGCTCTTAGGGCGCAAATTTCAGCTGAACAAGCGAACAGAAGTAAAAGTGAATTCCTGGCAATGATGAGCCATGAATTGAGAACACCGTTGAATGCGATTATCGGGTTTTCATCGATGATGACCGAGAAGATATTTGGGGCAATCGGTAATGAGCGTTATGAAGAATACCCGACATTAATACATGAAAGCGGCCAACATCTTTTAGCCATTATTAATGATATCCTCGACTTGGCAAAGGTAGAGTCCGGTAAAATGGAGCTGGATAGTGAGCAGATCAATGTAGTTGAAATCATTCAGGAAAGCGCGCGCCTAATGAAAGGGTTGGCCGTCACGCGTGGGGTGAGCATTGATATTGACATCAAAGATGATGATGCCACTATCTATGCTGATTCAAGAATGATGAAACAGATGATTGTCAATTTGCTTTCAAACGCTTGTAAATACACCCCGGAAGGGGGTGATATTGTATTGTTCTTTGAAAAAGATAGAAACAATAGAAAAATTATTGGTGTTAGAGACACTGGTATTGGGATGAATAAGGCTGATTTGAGTTTGGCTTTGATTCCGTTCCAGCAAGTTGGTGATGTCTCTACAAACACGGATCATGGTACAGGGCTTGGCTTGCCGTTGGTTCGATCATTCATTGAATTACATGGCGGCACACTCGAAATAGAAAGCGAACCCGATAAAGGAACCTGTGCTTGTTTATGTTTTCCGGCTGGTTCATAGCGTACTGTCTGGCCGAAGTATGAAAATCGAGTTACAAGAACAAAAGCCAATGAGTACAAAAACAGGAACACGGGGAGAAATGATGGAACTCAAGCATAAGACCGACAAAGTTTATGATGAGTCTTTTCTTGACGTTTGTCATGCAAACATTCGTGCATTTTTTGAATTTTATTGCTCTAAAAAACAAGGCAGATCAATGCCGTCCCGTTCTGATTTTGATCCATTGGAAATGAAACAATACCTGCCAAGTATTACCCTGGTAGATGTTAAGCCAGAGACAAATGATTTTATTTATCGGCTGGTTGGGACAAAAGAAGTAGAAATCAGAGGAAAAGACCCGACTGGGAAAAGTATCAAAGATGAATTTTATGGGGAGTTTCCTGAAGAGGTCGAGGAAAATTACCGATATGTAAAAGAATACAAAACGTTCCTTTATGACCATACCAATGAAGCCGAAAAATCCAGTAAAATCATTTATGATGAAACGTTGTTTCTACCGCTTTCAAATGATGAGAACACCGTTAATATGATTATGTTGTTTTCCGTACAACAATACGCACAAAACAGATAAGCAAGGGAATAGACAGAGACTTTTTAATTTCCCATCCTGATTTGAGTTTTTGTTGTTTACACTGATTAAACTGCCATCTTTTACAAAAGAATAATAATTAAACGGGATAATAACCGTCATATTCGTTTATCTATAATCTGGAAAAAAACTTTATGTTCGAAATAAAGTATCCGCGTAACAAGATTTACAATGAAAGTTTTCTGGATAAATGTGATCCGAAAATTGCTGCTTTCTATCAGGAATACTGTTCGCGCAAAAAAGGGCGGAAAATGCCTAGCCGGGGGGATTTTGATCCGCTGGATTTAAAGAGCTATCTCTCTGGTATTACCCTTGTTGAGCAAAATCGTGAAACGGGAGAGCTTTTTTATCGCCTGGCGGGAACAGAAGCAGTGGAACTACGCAAACAGGATCCTACGGGAAAACCTGTACGGGAAAATTTTCACGGAGATAGCTGGGAAGAAGTGGAAGAGAATTATCGTTATGTGTGTGAGTGCAGGTCATTCATTTATGATCACACCATTGATGAAGATAAAATAGGTAAATTTTTCCATGAAGAAATTATGTTTCTTCCTCTTTCTGATGACGATAATTTTGTGAATATCATTATGCTCTATTCTGTAAAGTGTTTGAATTGTTCAGAATAAAAGCTGTTTAAATACAAATTATTGGTATGGATGATCAGATGTCAGCAAGGATATATCACCAGATAAAAAAAGACCTCAAAGAATAATCTTTGAGGTCTTTTTATCGAGAAAGCTACAAGCGTTAAAACCTAAGGGAGGATAGCTTTTAACGCGAGCCTTCTATGAACACGGTCAGTTGATCTATTAGATCTTAGAAACGATACCAGAGATATCGCAACGTGCCAGACCGATGTCTTCAAGAGTTGAGTCGCTGCAATTTTCAAGAGCGATAAGTGTTTCTCTGCGAAGCTTGTAATTTTCAATGGCATCAATCGCCGAAACAAAAAGGTTACCAAGTGCAAAACCAATACGTTCTGCATAAGTTGCAGTTGGGTTTACAGGAAGTGTTTCTGTGAATGTTACTGTAGCCATTGTTTTAACTCCTAAACAGTAGGTAAATAAAGTTTAGACGCTTCGCGAAAGTTCGTGTTCGTCCGATAAGGATGATATAATCCCACTGATTTATTTTTACGAGTGGCATTCCTACAACGCCGATATGCAGAAAGTGCATGTCACAAATTCGACATTTTCTGCGGGATAGAGAGTGGGTATGTTTCACACGGGTTCGCTTGGAAAGCTATTGAATTTGCTTGATTTTCGGTTGTTTAAACCCCTTGTCTTCAATCGTGATAAGGGTGTGGTAATCATCAAAAATTCGCATTATGGCTAATAAAAGATTAAAATTTTTGCCAAAAAACGGTCTCGTTTTACTATCTTTGCACCCGTTTTACTGTCTTGATAGGGGAGAGACTTTACTAAAAGAAACGAGTAAAAGAAAAGAATCGCCCTGAATTCTTGATAATTCCGAATCTTTAATCGATCCAAAGTTCCTCATAATCACATATAGGCTTAGAAGTATCCTAGGCGTGCAATGCTTCGATATAGCTTAAAACAGCTTCTTCGCTATGGTGCCCGATAATTTCATGGGCGTGGGCTTTGATCTCTGTTGTGGCGTTTGCAACAGCGATAGGGGTATTGACGCTACGCAACATTTCCAAATCGTTTGAACTATCCCCAAAAGCGGTGGTTTCTTTGATCCCTAGGTTATGACGTTGTTCGATGTGGTCCAACAGGGACTTTATCGCAAAACCTTTGTTTGCTTCTGCTGCTGAAATAACGATTTCCCACCCGCCAATATAGTGATTGGGGTAAAGCGTAATCAAAAGGTGGGGTAATTTTTCTTCGATCAGGTTCTTGATTGTGAAGATTTCTTCTTTTGTGCCCAGATAGACAAAACAAAGAACATCATCCAAAAAAGGATTGTCCTGTGGCATTGGGACAGTTGGGGATGAGGATGGGGGGGCGTTGACAACGATGGGGCAGGCGAAGATGTTTGCGGGTAACTCTGCTAGCCTTGGATCCTGGCGGATGATTTTTTCATCGTGAAACCACTGCATACCGTTGTTTTTGAGTTCAGGAAAATACAACGGAGTTTGGTCACCTTTCAGTCCGGAAACGTACGGGATTAAGCCGACTTCCTGAAAGCAGTCAAATGCCCGAGCGGCATCAGATAATCCCAGACCTTTGTGATCAAGAATGTGATCCGTGTTTAGGTCCCGGATAATGGCACCGTTTAGTTCTATGATCGGCAGCTTGAGATTAACCCCTTCCATCAAGTGCTTTATCGACGGAGTTGCCCGTGCCGTTGCGATTGTAAAATGCACGCCTGTCTCGATTAATCTGTTGAGCCGAAGGGCGGAGCTTTTGGGTAAGTCGCCAACAGCGTTTAAAAGGGTGAAGTCGAGATCAGAGATAAAGAGTTTCAAAATGGGTCCTCAGGTATTTAGGCGTGTAGGGTATAGGGAGACGCCTGTTGCCTTCGCTGCGTCGTGCGGTCCTATGTCGTGCGCAGATATTGATCTAGCGTATTTATTGAGATGGTAAAAGAGGTAAGTGATCTTGCCTATACGACAAGGGACGCTCATGAACTGTGTTATTCTTTTTAGGGAGAGGCGCTTTTAAAGGGGGGAGTATATGTGTGTAACAAATTATATCTTCTGGGTATCAGTACTATCTTGTGGGCCATGACTTCTTTGGCGACAGATATAATTGCCGTAAAGATAATCGGCGTTTTACCCAGCGTACAATTTTCTTGTCTCAATGTATTATCGCGGGTGCTGGTTCTTGAAAAAGAAGAATCAGTCGCTAAGTGATTTGGGAATAATACGCCTGATTTTATGCGTTCTTGGATAGCATCATGAATAGGGTGTTTAAATCATACTATCGTCAGCGACCTTTCCCATAGGTTATTATATTTAGTAAAAAAAATCTGGTAAGGAAATTCAATGAGCAATCCTGCGACTAGTCCCGCGAACCATCCCACCGATTACACCCCACCTAAAGTATGGAAGTGGGATAGTAAAAACGGTGGTGAATGGGCCAGTATCAACCGCCCTATTGCCGGGCCGACCCATGAAAAAGCCTTGCCAGTCGGGGATCATCCGCTACAGCTTTATTCCCTTGCGACCCCGAATGGTATCAAGGTGACGATTATGTTGGAAGAGCTGTTAAGCCAAGGACACAAAGGGGCTGAATATGACGCCTATTTGATTAAAATTGGTGACGGCGATCAATTTTCCAGCGGCTTTGTCGATGTTAACCCGAATTCCAAAATTCCTGCATTGCTTGACACCAGCACTGAAACGCCAACGCGGGTTTTTGAATCTGGCGCTATTTTACTTTATCTGGCAGAGAAGTTTGACGCGTTTTTACCAAAAGATCCGGCGAAGCGTACCGAGTGTATGTCATGGCTTTTCTGGCAAATGGGCAGCGCCCCATATCTAGGTGGCGGATTTGGGCATTTCTACGCCTATGCACCGTTCAAAATCGAATACTGCATTGACCGCTTTACCATGGAAGTCAAACGCCAGCTTGATGTTCTGGATCGACACCTGAGCGATAATCAATACATGGCAGGTGATGAGTATACCATTGCCGATATTGCAATCTGGTCATGGTATGGGTCATTGGTGTTGAATAGAAGCTATGATGCGGCTGAATTCCTAGAGGCAGAGAGCTATACAAACGTGGTACGTTGGGCCAAAGAAATCGACAAGCGGCCGGCTGTACAGCGCGGCAGAATGGTCAACCGTACGTGGGGTGATCTGGATATGCAGTTGCACGAACGCCATGACGCCAGTGATTTCGACCTGAAGACACAGGACAAAGTTGCTGCGGAGTAAGTTGCTTTAGTATTGTGTATCTGCTTCTTGAGCAATGATATGTTAAAGAAAACCTTTCGGGCCTTGGGCTATTGTTCTCTGGCCTGAAAGGTTTAATAAATCGAGCTTTGTTATTGAAACTAAGCTGATCATAGGCTTTCTCTGGAGCTGGCAGCTAGCAAGCTTAGTTTATGAAGTCATCGATACCTTTAGTGAGTGAGTGTGCAAGTTCTCTCTATTGTGATCGTATTACTTGCAAAATATTATTTACATTTAGCGTTCGCACAATTGTTTGATCAAGTAAGCAGGATGCATATTCAATATTTCTTAATGCGCCCACAGGATATGTATCAGCTAGAATAAGGCAAAATTCTTTGGATGTGTGCTCCCATGAGTTCGAATTCTTAATTAATTGGGTGCATAAATTCTCACTATTCTCAAGGGCACAAAAATCCTCCATAGAGATTTCAATTATTCTTATCCAGGATGCCCGATTGCGATAGATACAGCTAGTTATTCTCGTGTCTTTTTGGCATTCATTAAGAATCACATTCGTGCAGTCAAATATTTGAGAATAATCATTGTGAAAATACTCAATTGCACAATTTTGCGTAGACAGTAAGTTTTGTGAGTTGACCCCATCGGCTTTAACTGTTGATGCTAGTTGAGAAGAAATTCCGACAGAAATTAATAAGATCTTTATAGCAAGCAACATTATTTTGTGTAGAATTCTCAATGAATGTGTTTCGCGTTCTGTGTCCCAATCAAAGTAATTTATCTCGAAACCCTCAATCAAATAGGGCGTCGATCTCATCCTGAGAGATGGCTTCTTCAACTTCTATTGCCGGGCCGTCCATGGCGACTTCTTCTTCCGGTACTTCACTGGCTGAGATTTCCATGCCCAGTGTATGGATTGTTGAATGACCATATATTTCGGCCATGGCATTCACCCGGTCTTGAACGAATTGGATGGATCTTAATATTTTGGTCACGCGCTGTCCGGTTATATCCTGAAAGCTACAGGCTTCCAGGTTATTTGTGGCGTGGGTAACAATCTGATCACAAAGGGCATTGCGGTCTTTTTCTGTGTTTTCTTCGCGCAGTTTTTCAACGACATCCAGAATATCTTCTGATGATTTGAGAATACCATTCGAGGCTTCTTCTGTATTCCTGATAAGTGCGTCCAGTTGGTCCGAGACATTCTCGAAATCAGTTCTATCGCCCTTTTTTCGTGTGGTATCTGCCAACTCTTGACGAAAGCGTTCAACATAGAGAATTAATTTTTCAAGCTCTTTGTGAAGCTGTTGGTCTGTTGCAGCGTAAGCCATGTTAAATTTTGCCCCAAAATCAGTGTCTCACTATCGGTATGTGAGGAAAGGAGTTGATATTCTCAAGTGTATGGTTAAACACAATAATTATATGTACAGAGAAAGTTAAGAATATTTTCCTTTATCAAATATGTTGGTTTCGGGCTTATCACACTATCCTTCATTAATTAGAAGTTTAGTTTGCGGCAATTAACGCTGGGTTAAAGACGAGATATTTAACAGACTTTTTCCTGTAAAAAATTCCCGTAAAAAGCTTTTACCCATAATTTCATTAATCTAGAGTTGTCGCGCGGGGTGTCATATCATGTTGGGCTTGGGCCGACGGCGCGTTTATACAGATGCCAGGTTGCATGCCCCAGAATAGGTAGGACGACAAATAATCCCAGAAGACCTGCCAATATAGATAAAAGGGTCAGTGCGGCGATGGTGATACACCAAAGTATCATTGTTTTTGGATTATTTTTAACCAACCGAACCGATGTGACCATCGCAGTGACGAAATCAATATCCCGATGATAGAGCATTGGGAAAGATACAACAGAAAAAGAAAACACGATCAAGGCGATAATGGCCCCGACGGTATGGCCGATCAGCAGGAATAACAAGCCTTTTTCGGTCGTAAATATCAGATCAACGAGTTCTGCCATACTGAAAAGTTTGAACCCGAAAAAGCTGAGTGTGATAAAGGCGGCCATATCCAGCCAGATAAAAAGGGAAAACCCAGTAACCAGAGCCATCCAACCTAAATCCCGGTTGAACATTGATCCCACGACGCCAAAGGCCCGTCCCCAACTAAGCGGTTTATTTTCTTCCAACTGATGGCTTATGAAATAGAACCCACTGGCGATGAAGGGGGCAATCAAGGCAAATCCTATTGCGAGGGGGTAAACAAGGTAGGGAAGTTCTAGTTCCAGCAAAAGTATGATCAGGACCCAGCCGCCGACCGCGTAAATGCCGCCAAAAAACAACCCGTATGTCATTGAGCTTAAAAAATCTGATATACCAGCACGGAGTATTTCCGGAATTATAGACGGGGTAATATGATAAACATCAGGCCAGTTTGGATTTCTTTTTTTGACGACGGAATTATCCCCAAGCACTTGGTTCCCAACAGGGCTGGACGGATTAATTTCCTTTGACTTATTTCCCATTTTTATTTCCCCAATAACATGTGGCAACTGGTTCTATCAGTAGTTGCTCTTTTGCCAACAGGGTAGGGTATTTTCTATAGAATTTATACTATTAATTGTTCAGTTTAGGAAATATTCATATGGAACCTAGTTTTTGTTCGTGTTTCCTAACATGCTGATACTACTCAACGAAAGTGTTACAAGGGAATGTAAAGGTGGACGGTTGTCCCTTTGCCAAGGCGACTTTCAATTTCCATGATGCCGTTGTGGGCTTCAATCAATGATTTCACGATGGTCAGGCCCAGCCCCATACCTTCTTGGGTGAGATGGGGATCAATATTCATTCTGGCAAAGGGTTGCTGTAGTTTGAATAGATCCGTTGAGTTCATACCGACGCCAGTATCGGCGATAGAGATATGCGCATGTCCTGGCCGGGCTGGTTCGCCATTAGGTCGTTTTGTCTGGGGATTAGTTTGTTCTGGGGCAGTTTGACTTAAAGTTACTTCGTTCAATGTAACGGCGATAGAACCATTTTTCGGAGTAAACTTAACGGCGTTGGTTAGCAAATTAAATAATATTTGTCTGATTGCTCTGGCATCTGCATTTATTGATGTTACGTGCTGTGGAGTGAAGAGTTCTGTCCGAAGGTCTGCCTTTGTAAAGATAGGTGTGGCTTCGTCGTAGCACTCTTTGATGAGCTGGCAGAGAGGCAAACTTTCTTTTTCTATCTCTAGCTTTCCGGTTTCAGCTGATGATACTTCCAGAATATTACTGATCATGCTCAAAAGATGGCTACCGGAATGATGGATGTCTTGCGCATACTTTTTATATTTGTCAGAACCAAGAGGTCCGAAGTGCTCTTGGGTTAAAATTTCACTGAACCCCAATATCGCATTCAATGGTGTGCGCAGTTCGTGGCTCATGGTTGCCAGAAATGATGTCTTGGCAATATTTGCTTTTTCGGTTTGGCTTAAAGCCAACTGCAAGCTTTGTTCGATGTTTTTGGTGCGCGTGATGTCCTGAACTGTTCCATAAGATCGGATAATTTCACCCGTGTCATTTCGAACAGCCTGTCCAATTTCACGCAGATAGGCAATTGAGCCGCTGCTTTTTATGATTCTGAATTCGATATCAAATCGATCGGTCTTGCCGTCGTGAAAATGCGATTTATAGCGATAGTTCTCGAAGTCATCGGGATGAAGGTGCTTCAAGTCCTCGTTAGCTGTCCAGGAACCCAAATCAATTTGACTGGCGTCCATTTCATAGATTTTTAAAAGCTCGGGAGAATAATAGAGAGCCGTGTTTCTGGTTTCGTCCCATTCCCAGAACCCCAATTCTGCCATTGTCACCGCCTGTGAGAGCCTTAATTGTGATAGTCTGATCTCAGCTTCTAGGGTTTGTTGTCTCTTTGCCGTTTCTGCCCGTAACAAGGTACGTTCTAGAATAGCGGGTAGGACTTCAAAGAAAATGGCTTTTGGATCTTTGTTTATATAACAGGTTACACCAGCCCGCAGTGCTTTAGCTGCTTCGGCTTCCGTTTCTTGGGACGTGATGAAAACAGTTTGAAGCTGCGGATTTATGGAGAGCATCTTGTTGACTAGATCAATACCGGAACTATCGGGGAGTGTATGGTTGATAATAACAAGGAATGCAGGGGAAACATTTTGAAAATCAAGGGCATCCTGGGCCGTTGGCAAGGATGTGACCTTGTAGTCCAAAGGTAATAACGCCTGTTTTACGTCTTCGACAAAAGCAGTGTCGTCATCGACATAGAGTACAGGTATTGGTAATGCAGTTGCGCAAAGATTTTGCCATTCAGGTGATATCAGATCAGCCATAGGCGACCCCGTTCGGGCTTGCTATCTGTTCATCGCGTGGATGGTAGATGTAATTTTTTTTATACGGCATTATTTTTTGAAACGCCGTTATCTTTTCCATATTTTGTAACAACCTAAACCTAAAACGGGCCCGTTATCTGATTTGATATAAATGTTCCTAATCAGAAAGAGTGAAATTTTCTGTTCCGCATCTTTCTGATAACCTTTGCCTGCCAGCCTTTGCGCGGTTGGTATTATGTCAAACCAACGAAACCCAAACTCACTCAACCTATGTGCTTATAGTGTCAGGTATCTTATCGCTTAAATCGTTAATATTATATTATATCCGTCAATTTGTGACTTCCGGATGTGGCTTTGCGTCGATTATTTTCAAATCGTTCTCTTGACCTTTGATAGGGTATTTTCAATAATCCCGTGGCCGTCACGAAAGAATGACAGGCATATAAAAACGTCAGGACATTTTAAAACATAAGGTCTGATTTTTAGACTTGATAATAAGTAGTTAAGTGCTTGTTTCTCTCTGAAATATTGGGCTGGAAAGTGAAGAGAATGACCTGTTCAAAAACACCGGGCCAAGGAAACTGGTCTCAATTATCTAAAAGTTACCCCCTTAAAAATTACCGTTTTGAACCCTCTGAACTATTGGTTCTAGAGCTGCTGCGTTATTTTTGCCAGTCATATGCCGACCCTGATTCCCAAGCTTGGGAAAAGGCGGTTACTTTGGCGGAAAAAGAGCTTGGACCCTATGATGGCGCATGGGTTGTAAATGCGACGGCATCATTTATTCGTGCAATTCGCTACGAACGTAAGGCGTCGTTTGAATTTATTGTTTCTTGTTGCGAGGTTTGTCGGCAACAGGTTTGTGTTACCGAACTAAATGCTTTGTGGTTAATTCAGGCGGCGAGAACTGACAACAGCCTTGCGATGGAAACAGCCGGACGATTGACGCTGGACCAAGCAGGGTATTGGCCGGGATTAGAGGCACTATTGGACAAAGCCAAACATTTGGGCGGTGTCTTGAACGAAGTCTTTCCCGAAGAGAGACAGTTCAGGCAAGGGCGGGCAACACAAGCAGGGTTTTCAACTGGCCCGGTGCCCAAGGGTCAGATGCATTGATACTTTGAAGGGGGACGCCTTGAAAGGGATGCCTTAAGAGGGGTGAATTTTTATAGACGCCACTTGCAGAATGGGGGGTCGGTAAGCATTCAGCCGATCCCGCAAGCTGAACAAAAACTGAGCAGGGGATATAAACTGCACACAGAGTAGTATCTTTGGCTACAGCAACCGTGATCCAAAATTTATACTACAGGCATTTATGCTGTTGCTTGGGGCTGGAGAGAAAGTGATTTTTAGGCCCTTAACTAGATTGTCAGTGGTGAATTCGAGTACGAACAATGGTATCTCGGATTTATGAGCTTAATTTGTTGTTCCACCAAGTAATTGTCTCTTCTGTGGTTTGTATAAGTGTTGGCAGATAATCGCCGGCAGCTGACAAGTCTTTTGAATGGCTTTCCATTATCTTTGCATTCTCTGCTAATCGGAGGGCAAACATGGAACTGGCAGATCCTTTTATCGTGTGTGCAGCTTGATAGATCAAATCACTATCACCTGATGATAGGCCTTCCTTGATTTTGTCAATCTGAGTGTTAATCGTATCGGGAGCCATACCGATCAGCTCAACAATAACCTCATCACCGATCTGGGATTTCATTAGCTCATATTCTTCTTCTGAACCAATTGGCATACCTGTTTCATCGGGTATATTTGTCATCTTCGGCGAAACCTTTTCTACGAACTCTTCTTCGAATACAGCTTAAGCAAAGGGCGTAAACTGTACGGATTTGTGGCAATATATAGAAATATAGTGCCCTTTAGTTGTTGTTCAGTAAAGGGTTTTGATCGTTGGTGGTCGATTAGATGTTACTCGATATTGAGTGCCGTTGTAATGCTGCGACGCAACATTATCGCCTTTGATTATTTGTTATCTGTGGTACGCTAAGTATCTGAAATCCCATCCGTGATTGTTTGCGTATAAAACAAGATCTACGTGAAATCGTCACGCGTCAATTATACTAAATACAGGAGCTTGATATGTCAGCTTGTATTGTCGGCTGGGCGCACACACCTTTTGGAAAACACCCGGAAGAAGATGTGGAAAGTTTGATCGTGCGGGTGACGCAAGATGTATTGGCGCATAGCGAGTTATCAGCCGCGGATATGGATGAAGTTGTGTTGGGCACCTTTAATGAAGGGTTCTCTCCACAAGGATTTCCGGCTTCCTTGATTTTACAAGCTGATAACGAGTTGAGGTTCAAACCTGCTGTGCGTGTGGAAAATGCCTGTGCCACAGGGTCAGCGGCTATTCACCATGGCTTGCGGGCGATTGAATCTGGTCAAGCGCGGTTGGTATTGGTTGTTGGGGTCGAGAAAATGACGGCTCTTTCTGGACCAGAGATCGGGAATACCTTGCTAAAGGCCGCTTACCTTAAGGAAGAAGGTGATATCAAAGGTGGTTTTGCGGGGGTTTTTGCGCAGATCTGTGATCTTTATTACCAGAAATATGGCAATCAGTCTGATGCACTGGCACGTATTGCTGCAAAAAACCATGCAAACGGTGTTCATAATCCGTTGGCTCAGATTCAAAAGGATCTTGGGTATGATTTTTGTCGCACCTTGTCTGATAAAAATCCAGCCGTAGTTGGTAATTTAAAGCGCACAGACTGTTCTTTGGTATCTGATGGTGCTGCTGCAATTATCCTTGCTGATGAAGAAACAGCTAGGGGGATGGGCAACGCAGTACGTTTTAAATCAGTATCCCATGTCAGTGATTTTTTACCTATGAGCAAACGGGACATTATTCAGTTTGAAGGGTGTACCCGTGCTTGGCAGCAAGCTTTGCAGGCTGCAAGTGTGACACTTGATGATCTTTCTTTTGTTGAAACACATGATTGTTTTACAATTGCAGAACTAATTGAATACGAAGCAATGGGGTTGACCCCGCCCGGGCAAGGTTATCGTGCGCTGGAAGAAGGTTGGGTGTATCCAGATGGAAAATTACCGATAAATTTATCTGGTGGTCTGAAAGCCAAAGGACATCCCGTGGGGGCAACGGGGGTATCCATGCATGTTCTGGCGGCAATGCAATTAAGTGGAACGGCCCCACCTGAAATCCAACTTGCTAACCCCAAACTTGCTGGCATCTACAATATGGGAGGCGCTGCTGTGGCTAGTTATGTTTCTGTTTTGGAGACGAGGGATTAAAAGGCCGTCTTGATTACCTGATGGTGTCTGTTAGTGGAGCAATATTCAATTTAAAGCAATTTCAGACTTAGTGTAGCTGTTAATAATCGTTTTAATGACACCCTCTTTACGGAGGTCACTAATAGCTTTGTCAAAGTCAGGCAGAATGGATGTGTATTCGGAATTTTTGTTAATACACAGATACAGATTGATCGTATCGATGACGACACTCGTTTTTTCAATACGGTCTGTATATTGATTGTCGCGAGAGAAATAATCAAAGTTAACAGTGCCTCTAACGATGATATCGGCGCGTTTGTTCGCGAGTAATTTGTATGTTTGTTCCAAGGTATCTGTCCAGATAACCCTACCATCTGGAAGCTTGCTTTTTAGCCATCCATTGCCTCTGTAATCCACGATGGTAAAATTTAGCAGGTCACGGGCTGAAGTGATGGCGAGAATTTCATCGCGTCTTGGGTGGTTTATATAGGTGTAAACGACAATATCTGTGGAAAAAACAGGTTCGTTGCTACAGGTGGTGTATTCTAACCGCTCTGGGGTGGGACTGGTGATGAAAGCATCTGATACCCCTTTTTGGACGTTGATTTGAGCACGAGACCATGGATAGCCATTGTATTGGGTTTCCAGATTTAATTTCTGTTTGAATATGATGTCTAAAACATCAATAGCCGCGCCTTTCATTTGCCCATTTTCAGTCCAGACCAAGGGCGCGTAATATTCAGGAAAAGCCAGCTTAAAAGGTGCAGCCTTAGCCACAGTTGAGATGGTTAAAAAGAACAGAACCAGGGGCAATAGCTTCAAGTGTACACTCCGGCCTTTACTGATAATTCTTTTTCGATGTCTCAGGTTACCTTTTTTTAGGCCATTTGTATCTATAAATTTTATTTTTTGGTCAAATTATGAAATTTTATTCAGGGATACTTTGTAATTTGAACATGGCCCGCAGGATATTTTCATTGGAACGAATTCCCATGTGCGAAAACCATTTGTTAAATAATTCCAGTGATTTGTCGCTTCGATATAGTTCGGCAAGATAGCTGTCGACAAGAAGTTTGAAATCTAGTGATTGGCGCTCAAACATCAGGGCATAGGGATCATAAGAATAAAAGCGATTAACAAGTTTGAGGTCATCTGGGGCGTTTGCAGCATCCAATAAACCGATTAAGATGATACGATCTGCGATGTAGGCATCAATCTCTTTGTTCTCAAGGGCTTCGATCCCTTGGTCAGGGTATTTGTAGCTAACCAATTCAATATCAAGTTTGTCGCGTTTAATTCGCTTGGTCATAATATCAGAGGTTAGTGTGCCGTAAATCATACCAGCTTTTTTGCCTGACAAGTTTTTCAAGCTTCTGATCCGACTGTCGTCTTTTACCAACATTTCAGCGCCCGTTACATACGTTAGCAGACTGAAGCTAACCTTTTTTTGGCGGTCAAGGGTCCACGATGATGCACTACATATAATATCGACGGTTCCGGCATTTATATAATCGAAACGATTGTCGGCAGTAACTTCAATCATTTTTAATTTTAAATCCGGTTTATTGAGGTTTTTTTTCAGGGTTTCATAGATACCTTGGCAAAGATCAATGGAATAGCCATGGACCTCACCCGAGGGAGTGACGGCTGAAAAGGGATGTTTATCGCTTCTAAAACCAATGACGAAATTATTTGTTCTTTCTATGCGCTCGAGGGTGATGTCTTTTGCGTTGGCAGATGCGAGGGAGGAAAACGCCGCCACAATAAAGGAAAAGAGCATGAGTGATCCGAAGGCATTTTTTCTATGTATGAACATATAAGATCTCTTGGATAAGGACGTGTTGAGAAGCGGTTCGTAATGTCTGAAAATTAAAAGAAGGCATTGGGGTGCCCCCAGTATTTTAAAAAGCATCGTGGTATTGGGTGTTGACGCTGACAAATGCGGCCTGTTCTTCCATATTAATTTCATAAGTTGGTTTGAAATTATGATGTTGTTCTTCTGAAATTACGCGTTGATAGAGATTGTCGAGCACATACTGCTCACCAGATTTTGTCTCGACGACAGCGATAGCATGTCCGACCGATCCGTAGCGACCGTGAAAAATTCCTGCAACCAACCAGAGATCACGCTGGTCATGGCCCAGTAACGCAGCAGAGGTAAGGTAGACATGGGCGTAATCGTCACAATCGCCAAACCCCCGGGCGATGGTTTCACCAGGTGTTGACCAATAGTCTTTGCGCTCTGTTTTATATTTTACGTTACGACCAGCCAAGGCATAGAGCGACTTTAATTCTTTGACGGTATCGCTTGATTTTTTTGACATCAGGCTTTGATACCAATTTCGGACACGTTTGGAATGGTGCCGATCATAGGAATGATATTCTTTTAGCCAGCGATAATGAAACTGTGATTGCTGCGTTTTATTCAGGAAGCTTTTCGGGGCTTTGGATATCGTGACATACTTTGCACGGACGCTGTCCGCTGTTATTGCCAAAGTAAACACGGGTAATATTGTGAAAAGGCAACTTCTCCTGAGGTGTCGAACGATGTTGTCCACGCGGTTTCTCTTAATGTTTCAGGTTATGGTAGTATATTCTTTTTTACTGAAAATGGGAAGTGACGGGCTTTTTTAGCGTTTATGTAGCGCATTTTACAAATTTGTCCTGTGCATTAAAGGGCATCATCTACACACATGCGGTCTTATAAACAAAGGTATGTTATAGTGTTGTTTTTGCGGGTTTTTGTTTGGGTGGAAATGGAATAGGGACGTTAAGAAGCTTAAGGAACCATATTCCACAACACGCGTAACAGGGCAATTTGTGCCATCAGAATATAGGCCATGAGCATGAAGAGCATCATGTAGCGGTGTGCATTTGATTCCCCGCGGGATTTCAGAGCCCGCACCCGCTGTGTTGATGTTGACAGGTGCTTTGCGATCTCACGTATTTTACGTTTTTCGTTGATTTGCCAAAACTGGAGAAAAATCTCGGATGCGACGGCGAACACAGTTAGGATGAGGGAACAGACAATAAGGTAGTTAAGGAATTTTGCGTCATAAGCGTTGGCCATTGCCAGAAAATATATCGCAACGAATGCCAAGCTGAGGTAAGCAAGAGCTTGCCATTGCTGGCGTTTTGCAAAAAGAAGATTGTTACCGGCCTCGCGATAGATCATCAAAAACTCAGCATGGCTCAGATCATCAAGTGAGCTTTCAACGTGTGTAAATTCATCTTCTTCATCTAACATTGGTACCTCGTTTTAACGAAAGACCTCTATAAGCGAGCATATGGTGCAAACTATAATTTCGATACACCACGGCGCAGGGGCGTAAGTATGGACGTTTGGGCGGTTTTTGCCGATGCACACGTATATTTATGCCCGGGTGGACGAAAAGTCTTACTTATTTACGACCATAGAGAGATGATGGCATCAAAGGGTTAACAAGTTATTTATCCCTATGCTTTACCCTTATCTATCAGAAGCTTATGGGATAGTTCGGCCCAGTAAGATTTGATCAGTGAAATTTGATCAGTAAAATTTGGGCGCGGTTATCGTTTTTTATCTTAGATTGGTGATAGGATGAATTGGCGCGGTTCTTGTATGGAACATAAAGGCTGGATATTCTTGGTTGCTTGGGAGTTGATGATGACGCGTACTGTTGTTAAATCCATATTTATCTCTGTGGTGGTTGTCACGCTATCCGGGTGCGGACAAAATGCGTTTCAAGAAAAAGAGGTGGTTGTTGTTTCAACGCCTCAGCCAACAACCTATTGCTACCGTTCCCTTGCTAATGTTGATTGCTATGAACAGCCTGTTCCCGAGCAAGAGCGTACTCTTTTGGTGCCAGTAGAGTAGGCGTCACCTGTAAGTTCTGATCAAAATAGGCCCAGATTGGAATAGGCCCAGATTGGAATAGGCCTTGGTAAAAATTAGCTCAGGTACAAATGGACCAGAGTGGCATAAACGTAACCAATCAACGTAGAGATTCCCGCCTGATTTTTATGACTAGTCATGTCCAGCTGTGTGTGCCGGGTTCGCCCTAGGCAATGCAGAGATCTGTTTTATCTATGCCAGTTTTATTCATGCAGTCATATCAAGATCCCAAAGGTAACTGTCCAATTCTTTTCATGTTGGACAGTTACCTGATTTTTTATCTGTTTTTCTGGATTAAATATCAACGACATCAAGTTTTGAATCCTAAATATTATTTTTTATATCATGCATGTTTGTAGGGTTTTCTGCGGGGTTCAAGGCTTTTGCCGTTGATCTTGTTATCTTTTTTAGGATCTATATAATTTTATAGTTGATTAATTAATTGGCAATTAATAGTATCATCTAACAAATTATATAGATGAGTGTAAAAACGCTCTGCAGGGGGACATCGTGGAAAGATCGCAACTGGATTTGCATCGGTTTGAGAAAGTTTTGGCTTTGCTGGACTCAGCCGTCGAAGGAGAGGTTCTTGCCGCTCTGGGACGTGCCAAACATATGCTCGCGGGTGCAGATATTAGCTTTCGAGAGCTAAAGGTGGGGATCTCCAGTTCTCAAGGATCAGCTCAAGAACCTGTACAAGGTGGTGATCCCACCCAAGTGCAAAGGCTGGAGCAGGAACTTGAATCTTTGCGATGGTCCCTTGCTCGGCATGAGCTGCAGGTCGCAGCATTACGTCAGTCGGTGGAAGAAAAATCCGTCACAATCCAGAGTGAGCAAGCAAAACGCCATGCTCAGGAAGGAGAGTTGATGGGGTTGCGACAAGCTCATGCCGTGCAGATGGAAGAGGCCTTGAACCGTAAGGAAGAGGTCGAAAAGTTGACAAAACAGCTGGCGCAATATCAGGCCTTTGAAAAGGAAACGGGTGTTGGGCCAAGGGTTTCCTTGCGTCAGCGAATGAAAGCAACCGCTGATGCGCCACAGCATCCCGAGCAGGTTCGTTCGTCTCGGGCGGATCGTAGAAAAGGGGGAACCCGAAGTGATGATGCGGTCAGATTACGATCTTCAAAGGTGGCTTCGGATGCTGTAGAGCAGGCGGCTTTTCAGTTTATTGGCGGTAAAGACAGATCTGTCGGCAAAGAATACCGTTGGGCGCGTCTGGAAGACCGGCATCAGGTTATGGCGGTGGTAACAGAAGTCGGAAATGATGAGGCGGAACTCAACGCTTTAGAACGTGCAATGGGCCTGCTGGCGGAAGCTTGAATACAGCGTGTAGATTAGAATTATGGCTTCCAAGGGAAAAGATGGCGGTTCGACGTCAGTAAAAATAAGTGGCAATAGAAGGGACGATTTGGCGAAATCAAAAGGACAATTCGAATCTCTTCAAGAGAGCTTGCGCCAAAGTGTTGCCCAGATGGAGAAATGGGGTAACTGGGCGCAGGGCCTGATCGAAAGCCGTGATGATGAAATTGCGGCTTTGCAGGCGCGCGTCGATGCGCTTGAGACGCGTTTGTTGCGCGAAACGGGTGATGAGCCGAGGTTGACCAATGCGCAAAAACGCGAGGCGATAACGGCCTATTTGACCGATCCTGAGCGGACAAACTGGTCTGACCGAGAAATTGCAAGACAAGTGGGGACTTCACCACAAACGGTCGCAAATTGGCGACAGCGATTGTCTGTAACCTCGCGCCGGGGGCAGGACCGAACGGTCATTCGCGGTGGTAAAGTCTTCAAAATGCGTACGGATAATATCGGGCAAAACAAGAGCTAGGTAAAGCTGCTCAGGATGTCAATTACTATGAAGTCTATTCTCTTGAATTTTATCTTTGGGCAGTTGATTTCCAGGTAGTTTATCTATGGCCGCAAAAGAGCTGAAATCATCAGGGGTGTGTTTTTGATCGGCTACAGTTTTGGGCGACGATCAATGGTCTGACAGCCAGTTGTTTACCAGATGTTCAGCCTGCCTGATTTGTTCAGAAGTAAGCTGGGCAGCTATCTCTTTCATCTTTTGTGCCGCCGTTTCATGCCCGTTGATATCGGCAAGCTGAAACCATTTATAGGCTTCGACAAGCGAAGGTTCTACACCAGTTCCAGATATGTACTTTTCTCCGATCTCGATCATGGCTTTTGTATATCGTTGTTTTGCGGCCTTAAAGAACCAGCCCATTGCTTTGTCTGGGTTAATGGGGGTTCCGCGGCCTTGACTGTGCATAACCCCCAGATTGTGTTGTGCTTGGGCGACCCCTTGTCGGGCGGCCAAAAGGTACCATCGAATAGCTTCGCGGTGATCAAATGTGGTGTCTTTCTCTTTGTCCAGTAAAATGCCCAGACGTAATTGCCCGGTTAAGTCCCCCTGACTGGCGGCGCGTTGATACCAATAGATCGCCTGATCAATATTATCGTCAGGGTCATCCACGCCATCGTGATAAAAGACGCCCAGATTGCGTTGGGCTTCGACCATGCCGCCCTCTGCTGCGCGTTGAAGCCAGTTGAGAGAGGCTTCCGTGTCCTTGTCTATGCCGGACCCGCCCTCGTAAAGGACGCTGAGGTAGTACTGGGCCTTTGCATTTCCTTGATCGCCTGCCTTGATCAAAAGTTCGATGGCTTTTTCGTATTCTCCGGCGCGGTAAGCTGCAATACCGTCTTCGTAAACACCTGCTGCCGATATTTGAGGCACGATCAAAAGCACGGCCGCTAGTAGAAAGAGGCGCAAAGTATGAAACGAAGGGGAGGAAAGATCTGCTTTCGGGATCATTCGTTTTTTTTATCCAACTTGTCCTGTTGCTCTGGTATCTATCCTGTCTTAAAACGCGGTTAAATATGGTGCATTCTTCTTTGGAATGGGCTGAGTATAGCAATTGTTTTTCTTCTTTTCGCATTAATTTTAACTAGCTCATGGCAATTTGTTTTTACGCGGTTCGATAGGCGCTTTTGTCTGTATTGATCCTTGTTGGGTGCGGTCGGTCGATTGTGAGGGGCAAAAAGTTATTTTGATGATATTTGACAATGATAGTATTTAGGAATATTTCTCATATATGGGAAATGCCGAAGAAAATAACCAAAACAGACTTCTTGCTGATCGGTTGAAGATTTTGAGAGTAGAGCGAGATTGGTCTTTGGATGAACTTGCCGAACGAAGCGATGTCAGCCGAGCAACTCTGTCCCGTATGGAAAAGGGGGATGTCAGTCCTACTGCTGCGGTATTGGGGCGGCTGTGCGCGGCATATGGCATGACGATGTCGCGGTTGATGATTATGGTTGAGGATGATTTTCAACCGTTAATTCGGCGAGATGATCAGATAGTTTGGCATGATGCAGTAACCGGATTTGAACGTCGATCAGTCTCTCCACCATCGGGGAGTTTGAATTGCGAAGTTCTTGAATGCCGACTACAGCCCGGTGCCGAGATTGCCTATCCTAATTTTTCAAAAAATAATCCAGCCCACAAGGCGTTAGAACACCATTTGGTTTTAAGGGAAGGGGCGCTTGAGATAACCGTAAATGGGCAGTTTCATTTGCTAGGGCCTGGGGATTGCCTGCGCTACAAATTACAAGGGCCTAACAATTTTCGCGCCGATGAATCAAAAGGGGCCTTATATGCGCTCGTCATTTTGTAGCGCCTGATTTTTATGCGGCTTTCCTTGGTGGGAAATTCTATTAGCGATAACTTAATTCTGGAAATGGTGTTGGAAATAATGAAGAGTGAAAATGCTTTACTGTGTCTCGATCTTGAGGGGTTTGACCTTCACGTTGAAGGGTTAGCTGAATTGCTGAAGATCTGTGTTCTTGACGGGGCCAGTGTCGGTTTTGTTTTACCATTTTCGCAAAACGAAAGTCTGAGCTTTTGGAACAATCATGTACGTCCGGGGGTTGCCAGCAGTCAGACAGTTTTGATGGTTTATTTTGTCGAAGGGCAGGTGGTTGGGACGGTACAGTTGTGTAGTAGTGTTATGCCCAATCAGGTTCACCGGGCTGATGTGTCAAAGCTTTTGGTTTCTCCGTTGTGCAGGAAAAGAGGCATCGCAAAAGCATTGATGGCAGAGCTTGAAACACAGGCCGTGGCGCGTGGGAAAAGCCTGATTACGTTAGATACACGAACAGGGGATAATGCCGAGCCGCTTTATCATCAGCTTGGCTATGAAACTGCTGGCATCATTCCTGATTTCTGTCGGGATACACATGATGCAGATCGATATGACCCTACGACCTATATGTATAAACGTTTGAAAATATAGTTTATTTATCGTCGCGTGGACTCTGGGGCGATAAAGTGAGCCGTTAACGAGGTGAATAATACAGCCATGGGGCGAAGATATTTGGACCTGACTGATGGTTAAATAGGACGGTTCTGTGTGCTCTGGTGAGAAGTTAATCCCAAATTTTGTTGTATATCACAAATATAATAAAAATAATTTCTTTTAAAAATAATACTTTAGGGGGTTTTCGTTCTAATTAAGAATCATTCTCATTGTATTGTCATAATTATGTCTTATATTCCCTGTAGATATACCCGCGCTGGTAATGATGTAAAAGAGCTCGCAATGCTTTTTACGTGTGCCGGCAGTCAATAAACATAATTGATGGTTATACTCACCTTGCCGAATGGGGGATTAAATGAGTAAGCGTAAACCGCCGAGGATTTTGACGGTTGTTCGTAAAGAACAACTTTCACCGCATATGTTGCGTGTGACACTTGGTGGAATTGGCCTACATGGCTTTCCTGAAAATCAGGAAGGGGCACATGTAAAGGTATTGATTCCACAAGGCGATATAGATCCTGCCGAGTTCGTGGCACAGGTAGAGGATGGACAGCGCCCCGTGATGAGAACCTACACCGTTCGTCAGCATCGTGTTGAGGAAAATGAACTCGACATTGATTTCGTTATTCATGGTGATGGTGGCCCGGCAAGTAATTGGGCACAAGGCGCATTGCCAGGGGACTATATCGGTCTTTTTGGACCTGGTCCTAAAAAAATGACTTACCTGGATGCCGATTGGTTCTTGCTCGCGGCGGATATGACCGCAATTCCGGCTGCCGCTGCTGCTCTTGAAGCGCTTCCAAAAGATGCTGTGGGCACAGCTGTTTTCGAGGTAACTTCAGAGAGTGATCGCCAGAAGATCGACGCACCTGATGGTATTGATATTCATTGGTTGGTTCATGACAGCCCGACCGTAAGAAGTCATCAGCAAAGTGATTTTATCAGAAAAATGCGATGGCGCCCGGGATACCCTAGTGTTTTTGTCGCAGGGGAGTCTGGCGTGGTTAAGGAACTGCGTACTCATCTTTATCAAGAACGCGGTATCCCTAAAGAAGATACCTATATGTCCGCCTATTGGAAAATTGGTCTGGAAGAGGATGCACACCAAATTCAAAAGCGAATGGCTGCGGCTTAACTTTAGATTATAATACAATAGAAAGCTCGAAACAGAATTTGTTTCGGGCTTTTTTGTGTCTGTTAAAGAGGGACGCGGTTTGATCTTTAGGCTGGTTTAGTTTCTGGAATTGCCGTTGTGAGGGGGTACGATACTCGGACTTAGGGGGGGGAGGTGATAGGTGCGATGCCACTTTTTTCGAGTATCAGGCTTGGGTGGAAAAGGATTGTTTACTTAAAAAAATGACTCTTGTTGACATTGCCCCCCTGACAAAATCAACAAGAGTCAAAAGGCTGGCAAATAAATGCCGGCTGGGTAAGGCAAATACAGGGTGTACCGACTAATATTATCGGTGGTGTACTTAAATGGATCGCTAAATCAGCGAGCGATAGGTTATTTGCAAACAAGCCATGAATATAATTGGCCAATAGAATCAGGCTGAATATGTGCCTTAATACGACCCCCGAACTGACAGGCGTGGTGCAATAAAACGCGTTGTCAGTCCGAGGGAAGTTGCTTGCATGAGTATTAAAACCTAATTGACCTGAAAGGTGTGAGTGAAAAGAGCGTGAAAAAATATTCACGGGTAAATTTAGCTGGGGTAAATCTAGAAGGAGTGTTCTCAAGATCATTCCAGAAAGCTTACCTACGGGGCAGCTTACCCAAATGCCCCAGTCATATAGACCGTTTAATGGGTGTATAATGAAAGGTCTGCAGTAAACCTCCCTGTATTAGAAGTATGGGTAATAGGAGTGTGGGTAGTAGAGGTATGATGCGTATGTTCGCTTTTTTGCGATGTCGACGTTTATCAAAGGTGTGGTGAGGGCAATCGTAAGATCTTGGCAACCTTCAAGAAACATCAATCGTTAAGGTGGCCGATCTGGAGCAAGGTCAAATTAGGTTACGATAACGATGTGCTGAGAAGACCTGCTTTTCCAGAAAGAAAAGCTGCGGTTGGAAAAATAACGAAAAATCTGTGGAAAAAGCAAATCCCGATTTCTGAGATAGATGGTGCGCAGTGCGAGCGCTTCAGAAATCGGGATAAGTTGCTTGCGTGAATGTATTGAACACTTTTCTGATTGAAATGTGGAGTGAAAAAAACGTGAAAAAAATCAATACACTTATAGGGTGTGTATCGGTTCGATTATCTGATTGATTCAAAGGTAGGATCTAGCTTTTTTATGAACAATTATATTGTATTCAATATCCGTAATGCAACAATGTGGTGTGTCATTTTCATGTTAGGTTTGTGTGGAATCGGTTTGATATGTGTGAAGTATTCGTCTTGATATCATTTAATATGTTTGATTTTGTGGTTTTGTAAGGCAGGGAAGCCTTTCCACGTTTGCTTTGTCTTCGCTGATTATGTCCAGAACATTACGCCTCGTAGAATTCCTGACCTTTTCTCTCTAGATATATACCCGGGTTTTGTTGAGGGGAAGTTGAGCTGGATATATGTTTGTTTCTGTCGGGACACGACGCACCCAGACCCTTTATGTGCCAGACCCTTTATATGATGAAATATTCTAATCAAAATCCTCCTGACACAATGTTGTCAGGAGGGGTGGGGTATCATCTGTCTGTACAATGAGGTTTCGTGAGATTTTATGAAATTATTTCCGATAAGGCATACGACATAAGTCTAATCAGGAACGGTTATTTATAAGAACCAAGAGGGGAAAAGAATGTCAGATAAAACAAATGAAAATGGTCAAGCCATGACGGGCGGATGTTTGTGTGGCTCTGTAAAGTTTACGGCAACAGGTGTCGGTGGAGATCACGGTGTTTGCCATTGCGGTACCTGCCGGAAATGGTCAGGTGGCCCAACCATGGCGATCCATGTCGATGGCATGGAGTTCGAAAACGAAGATAACATAAAGTCCTATGTTTCTTCTGATTGGGCAGAGCGTGGATTTTGCCAGAACTGTGGCACACATCTGTTCTATCGCTTGCGTGATGGCAGTATGACTGTTGTATGGGCGGGGGCCTTTGATAAAAATGATGGCTTTTCACTTGCCAATGAAATCTATATCGACAGCAAACCCGCAGGATACAATTTTGCAGGTGACCATCCCCGCATGACAGAATATGAGTTCCTGAAATCCCTTGGTATGGTTGAATAGGGATATGCTTGATTAAGCTGCATGCAAAAGGGCTGGTGACCTTTCGGTAATTGCAGATGATTTATAAAGTAAAACTTAGGGGAGGAGGTTTATATCTCCTCTCTATTTTTATTCGTCTTTTACCGAGATATCGAAAAAGTCGTCATCTTCAGTTTTAGATGGGTTCTTAAGTAAGGTTTTGGGTTTAGCACGCCCCGTTTCTTCGCTTAATGGTAGACGATTCTTGAATATGCCTTCGATACGCTGACGCAAGAGCTTGGGTGATACAGGCTTAACCAGATAGTCGTTGGCACCAGCTTGAACCGCTTGTTCTACATACTCGCGTTCTGAATGTGCGGTTAGCATGATAATCGGAATGTCAGCTATATTCTGGTCGTTGGAAGAACGAATTTTTTTGACGAGATCTATTCCGGAAATAGGTTTCATCGTCCAGTCAACAAAAATAAGATCAGCAGGTTTTCTTTGCAGTAGTTTGTATCCACCAGCACCATCGTTAGCCACGCGGATATCCCGCACCCCTAAAGATGTAAGGATCGATTTTACAATGCGTTGGATAAAGGGCTCATCATCTACTATACAGCATTCAAGGTTCTTAAAATCCAGTTTGTAACCCACGCTTTAGCCTCTTATCAGGATTGAACGGTCATCGTATGTTATTATCTATGGTGGTGTAATTCCAGTGCTTTATGTTTTTCTTTTTTTAAGATCTGGAGTGGGGCGCTTTCATGGCATGAGCTTTGGCCTTAACAGGGTTGTTTCGCCAGCCGTCACTATCAAAACCATTTTAGTTTTTTGAAAATATAAATTTGTATCGAAACGATTAAAACCAGCAGACCACTGAAAAGCCAAAAAGCATTTTCGTCTCCTCCGCCAGGTATTCCTCCGACGTTGATACCCAAAAGCCCGGTTAAGAAGCCTAAGGGCATAAAGATGGCAGCGATGACAGACAGGGTATACATGTTTTTATTCAATTTATCTGACAGGTTATTGATCAACTCGTCTTTGATGACCTGTGCGCGTTCGCGAAGGGCATCAAGGTCTTCGACAAAACGGGTGACGTGATTATAGCTTTCTTGAATAAGGCGTTTGTCTTCGTTATTTAGCCAATCAAGATCTGATCCACGTAATTGCATAATAGCATCTCGTTGTGGGGATATGTAACGGCGGAGCATGATGATTTGCTTGCGTATGTTTACGACCGTTCCACGTAAAGATTTATCCGCCTGCTCCATGATGACTTCTTCCAGATTATCGACCTGTTCATCCAAATCAATCAGGATTGGTTCCATCCGTTCCGATAAACGGGCAATTAAAAAGGCGATGAATTGCCCGGCGCTTTTGGGGCCTTTGCCAAGCTTGATTTTATCTTCGATATCCTGAACGGCCTTCAGCTGTCGTTTTTGGGCGCTGATGATGCGATGGCTATCAATCCATAACCGGATAGAGATCATATCGGTCGGATCGGCATTTTCATGCAGGTTTACACCCCGTAAAATCACCAGTGCACCTTCGCCAATTTCCGTAATCCGGGGACGAGTTTCTTCTGCGGTAAGACTATCGACGATGAAAGGATCAAGATAAGAAATTTCTTTTTCCAGCCACGGTTGCGTATCGGGGTGGTTAAGGTCCAGATGTATCCAGGCAAGCTTGTCATCCCTTAACTTCTGGCTGATGACATCAGTATCAAAGATTTCCTGACCACCCCCTTTACCGTCAAAATCGTAAGACATCAGGATATGCTCATTCATGTGCTTGCCCTCAAACTTTGGCTAATTCTTAATATACTTATATCCCTTTAATTGTGTTTATGACAAAGAGACTTTGTTTATTATTTCGATAGGACTTTATTCGCATACCTTTATGAGTTGACTTTTAAAAACAAGATGCCCCTGACCAGCGAACCGGACAGGGGCAGAGCTTGACGAATTTAAAATTCTTATCACAACAACGCTTTATGCACCGCAATGCTATGACTGACGATGAGGCTATCGCACTTGTCAGGTATGATCAAGGGGTATAATGTTTTATTTTTACACTTAATAAGAGTGCTATCGTATGCTGCGAATTTTGGGAATTGATGCTGGTATTGCATCTGTAGGTTTTGCGCTTGTCGAAATGCCAGAGAATGACAGGGGGAAAGGCCGGATCGTTCGTTGCGGGTCGCATATCTTTGATGCAGCAGAAAACCCTAAGGACGGGGCATCACTCGCGATGCCTCGACGTTTAGCCCGTAGCCAACGCCGCCGTCTGGATCGAAAGCGTCGTCGTCTGGATGCCATAGAACGACTGTTCGTGAAATCTGGCTTTACGGGGCTAGAGGCGCGGGCTGATTTGACGGCCAGATTGCCTGAGCTTAGTCCATGGCAATTACGGTCCGAAGCTTTGTCGCGGCCATTGGATGATATTGAATTTTCCCGTGTGCTGTTTCATATCGCCAAACGGCGGGGGTTCAAATCCAGCCGTAAGGATGCCGAAGAACAAGACAGCGAAGGCAAGAAAATGCTGGCAGGCATTGACAGCCTGTGCACAGCGATGGTGGAAAGTGACAAGGAAACTGTCGGGGCCTATCTGGCAACACTGGAAAAACCGCTGAATAGCGATGGCGGATACGAACGTACTGTCACCCAGCAACTGACAGAGGCAGAGGTCAGGACAATTTTTGCCCGACAGGCTGAATTGGGGAATTTACGTGCCACAGATGCCCTGCGGGATGAGTTTATTCGCATCGCCTTTCATCGACGGCCCTTAAAATCGTCGCTTGATCTGGTCGGGTTCTGTTCACTGGAACCGACGGAAAAGCGGGCGCCCAAAATGGCCTATCATGCCGAGCTTTTTGTCTTGTGGTCACGCCTGAACAGTCTGCGCATTCTCTCTGTTGGCAAAAAAGACAAACGACTGCTGGAATTGGCCGAAAAGAAAGCACTGGTTGAGCTGGCCCATAAAAACAAGGGGGGTGTCACCTTTGCCCAAGTTCGCAAAGAGTTGGGGTTAAGTGATCAGGAAACCTTTAATCTGGTGAGCTATCGCAACACGTCAACACCCAATAAACCCCAAAGCTGGGAAGAACTGCGCGACAAGTCCGAAAAGGGGGCAAAGCTGACAGAAATGAAAGGTTATCAGTCTATTCGAAAGGCAGTTGAGCCTTTGGGCGAACAGACCTGGATAGCTTTGCGGGCACAGGATGGGGCATTGGATAAAATTGCCTATGCCCACAGTTTTTTCGAGGAAGAGCAAGATATCCGGGATCAGCTTTCCGGCCTCGATTTGCCCGATCCGGTTCTGGATGCGGTTATGACACTGCGCGGGTTTGCCGGGACGGTTGATCATTCTCTCAAGGCTGTGTGCAAGCTTTTATCCTGTATGCAGCAGGAACAGGATTTTAACTATAGCGATGCCTGTGATCAGGTTTATCCGGGACATCGGGATAAAAACAAGGGGTTAAACCTGATTCCTCCCTTTGAAGATGTGCGCAACCCCGTGGTGAATCGGGCGCTGTCGCAATGCCGCAAGGTAATCAATGCAATTATCCGCCGTCATGGTATGCCCGATCGCATCCATGTGGAACTGGCCCGCGAGCTGGGCCGATCATTCAAGGATCGCAAGGCAGCTGAACGGGAAAACAAGAAGAACCGGGAATACAAGGAAGACCTGGGTCTGCATGCCAAAGAAATCTTTGGACGTGAAATCAAGGGACAGGAATTTTATAAGTATCGTCTTTGGAAAGAACAGAATGGCTATTGCCTCTATAGCGGTGAATATATTGCACCGGAAACGCTGGCGGCGGCAAATGGGGCCGAGATTGACCATGCCTTGCCTTATAGCCGATCATGGGATGACAGTTGGTCCAACAAGGTGTTGTGCCTGACACAGGAAAACCGGAACAAGAAAAACTATACACCTTTTGAATATCTAAACCCACGCGGGTTGTGGCCTGCCTTTGAAGCGGCGGTGGCAAATCTACCCTATAGCAAACGCCGCAAGTTGCTGACGCAAAAATTTGACCCGGAGAATGAGAAACAGTGGAAAGAGCGCAGTCTGACAGACACCCGCTATATTACTCGATTGCTGAAAAACCATATCCAGGAAAGTCTGGAACCACCGGAAAGAAATGATGGAAAGCTTTTTGTTCACACCCGTAATGGCGGTTTAACAGATCGGTTGCGTCATCTGTGGGGGCTGGGCCAGAAATCCCGCGATAACCACCGCCACCATGCACTGGATGCGGTGATAACCGCCTGTGCGACGACCGCGATTGCCCAGCGGGTTGCCAATTGGAACCGTCATGACCGCAAGCCCGGTGAAAAAAGTGAGGCTGGGTGGCACCCTCCTATGCCATGGGGCAGTTTTCGTGAGGAAGTTCTGGCGGCGGTTGCGGACATTTTTGTCAGCCGAATGCCTGCGCGAAAAGGCGGTGGTGCTATTCACAAAGATACAATCAAATCGCTGCGTCACGATGACGAAGGCAAGATGCAGATTGTCAAACGGGTCGGGCTGTCCAATATCAAGCTTTCCGATTTGCCAAATATTGTCGATGTTGGCGTCGTTGACGGACAGGCGCGTGGGCGTAATAGGCATCTATATTATCTGTTGAAAGAACAGTTGGATGAATTTGGCGGAAAAGCCGACAAGGCTTTTGTCAAACCGTTGTTTATGCCGACAAAAAATGGGTCACCAGGACCGGAAATCAAATCTGTCCGTCTGATCACAAAGGATCAGAGTGGTGTGGAAGTTCCGGGGCGTAGTGGTATCGCCGACAATGGTGATATGGTGCGCACCGATGTTTTTGAAAAACAGGGGAAATATTATCTCTGTCCGGTTTATGTAAAAGATCTGATGGCCGGAAATCTTCCGAATAATTTAATTGCGGCAGGCAAGGCAGAGCAGGACTGGCCCGACATTACCGACGAACATCACTTTGTTTTCAGTCTCTATAAAAATGACTATGTGATGCTGGAAAAACCAAATGGCGAAATGCTGGAAGGTTATTTTGCGGGCAGTAATCGCAGTACGGCTTCTATTGCCATTCGGGCGCATGATTTTGCCGGACCAAAGATTCAGGACGGTATTGGCGTTCAACGCATGAAATCGTTCCGCAAGTTTACGGTCAATTATTTTGGTGAACGGCACGAAGTAACCACCGAGAAACGATGCTTTCATTTGCCATAAGGAAAAAACATTTGTTGTAAAGGGGGACAAAAATGAGTTGGCGCAACGTTCTGTTGCAGAACAAGGCCAGACTTAACCTTGAAAATGCACAGCTTCTGATAACGTGCGCGGATGACTCTGCCTCGTTGCCACTGGAAGATATTGGTGTGCTTATTCTTGATCATCCACAGATCATGATTACAACGGCCCTGCTGGCAGAGTTACAACAGGTCGGGGTTGTGGTGATGGTGTGCGATAAAAAGCACCATCCCGCCGGGTTGCTTCACCCTTTTCACCAGCATAGTCGGATGAGTGACGTTGCCGAGATACAGCGTATTTGGTCACAACCCTTTCGCAAACGCTGTTGGCAGGCACTGGTACGGCAGAAAATTACCAATCAGGCGCATTGCCTTGACCGTTCCGGGCTTGGTCCGTCTCATAAAGTAGTTAAAAATCTGAGGCATCTGGTGCGCAAGGTCGATTCCGGTGATAGCCAGAATTGCGAAGCCCAGGCAGCGAGGCTGTACTGGCAAGCCCTGATGGGCAGTGACTTTTTTCGAGTCACAGATGGGGGGACATCCCCTCGAAAAAATGCGGCGTTGAATTTTGGCTATGCCATTATCCGAGCGACCATTGCCCGCAGTATTGTCGCCCATGGCTTGTTGCCTTGTTTCGGTCTGTTCCATCACAGCAAGCTCAATGCCTTTAATCTGGCTGATGATCTGATCGAACCTTTTCGGCCTTTGGCTGATGGGCTTGTGCGCCGTATGTCCGAACTATGGGAGGATAATATGGCGAACAGGGCAGAGCAAAAGAGTGCCTTTGATGGCCTTTGTCGTGAGGATCGGCAACAACTTGCCGGACTGGGTGGTGAACAGGTGCTGATCGACAGTGAAGTACAATCACTTGGCAATGCAACGGATATACTGGTTCAATCGCTGGTCAGGGCAAGCAGGGACAAGGATGCGAGCTGTCTCAAATTACCGGGTTTTGCGCTTTAGCGGGATTGTTCTTGTGATGGTCCGGTTTATTTGGGGGAACGGGAAAACAGAAAGGCAGAGTATGCCAAAAACGGGGGCGAGGTTTATGTGGCTGATGGTATTCTTTGATTTGCCTGTCAAAACACCTGTTGAACGCAGAAATGCAACTCGGTTTCGAAAATTCCTGCTCCGTGATGGTTATTGCATGATGCAATATTCTGTCTATGCCAGATTATGTAACGGGCAGGAACGGGTAGATAAGCATTTGGGGCGTCTGGAAGGACGTCTGCCAAGCCGTGGATCGATTCGTGCACTACAGATAACCGACCGGCAGTACAAGCGGATGAAACTGCTTTTGGGCAATGAAAACGACGAAAAAAATGGTCCTGATTCCCCAAAAAACAAAGCCAATCAGCTCTTTTTATTTTGAAGAATCAGGTCATTTCCAAACAATAACAAGGCGTTATCCGGCCTAGGTCATAGCACAGCGGTGCATAAAGGGAAGCTATGACCGCCTTATCAACGGCTTCTTGTGTTCCAGAGTCATAGCACAGCGGTGCATAAAGGGAAGCTATGACCCAGCAAGGGCTAAGACCATATAAAGATCGGTCATAGCACAGCGGTGCATAAAGGGAAGCTATGACTCACAACCTTCCGTTATGTCACATAATTTCGTCATAGCACAGCGGTGCATAAAGGGAAGCTATGACCGAGAACCTCATTGATAGCGTCCCTGTTCCGTCATAGCACAGCGGTGCATAAAGGGAAGCTATGACACCTTCGACCAAGATAATTTACTTCAAAGGTCATAGCACAGCGGTGCATAAAGGGAAGCTATGACCGGACGCGTTGCCCTATCATCCCTAGATGAGTCATAGCACAGCGGTGCATAAAGGGAAGCTATGACCATCCGGACACGCATCCGACGACCGGAACCGTCATAGCACAGCGGTGCATAAAGGGAAGCTATGACAAAAGGTGATGCTGTAACTTTACCTCTTTCGTCATAGCACAGCGGTGCATAAAGGGAAGCTATGACCTGGATTCACTCCTGTATTTGAGTTCACTTGTCATAGCACAGCGGTGCATAAAGGGAAGCTATGACGAATAGAACGTGGTGGGATAGTTTTGTTGAGTCATAGCACAGCGGTGCATAAAGGGAAGCTATGACCCTGCTCTTAATGAAGACTTTGTAACTGCAGTCATAGCACAGCGGTGCATAAAGGGAAGCTATGACTCTGACGAACACCTTCCCGTTGATGGTTCTGTCATAGCACAGCGGTGCATAAAGGGAAGCTATGACGCCACTGCTAATCAGGAACTCTCTATCAAAGTCATAGCACAGCGGTGCATAAAGGGAAGCTATGACGCCCCAAGACGAGTTGATAACATCTTCATGGTCATAGCACAGCGGTGCATAAAGGGAAGCTATGACGGGCGGGGGCTGCGGTTTATAATGGTATCGGTCATAGCACAGCGGTGCATAAAGGGAAGCTATGACCAGGATCTTATTGAAACGATTTCAGCTGAAGTCATAGCACAGCGGTGCATAAAGGGAAGCTATGACTGTCCTTGTCGGTGAGTACGGCGACGAGACGTCATAGCACAGCGGTGCATAAAGGGAAGCTATGACTCTGACAAGATCGTAGTCCCTTCAAATTATGTCATAGCACAGCGGTGCATAAAGGGAAGCTATGACTGGAATGCCGGTGATCCGAACCTTGAGAAAGTCATAGCACAGCGGTGCATAAAGGGAAGCTATGACTATGTACCGGACGATCGAAACAATGATACAGTCATAGCACAGCGGTGCATAAAGGGAAGCTATGACCCAGAGCTTTATCAAACCCCACAGGGTTCAGTCATAGCACAGCGGTGCATAAAGGGAAGCTATGACTCGTTAGTTCCAACCCCCAAATTATCAGGCGTCATAGCACAGCGGTGCATAAAGGGAAGCTATGACACCGTCAATCCTGTTCTATCCGTCAAAGCGGTCATAGCACAGCGGTGCATAAAGGGAAGCTATGACCTAAGCCGCGAGCGGGATGAAATTATAAAAGTCATAGCACAGCGGTGCATAAAGGGAAGCTATGACTAGTCGCCATATTGAGCCTTCATAGTATTTGTCATAGCACAGCGGTGCATAAAGGGAAGCTATGACGGCAAGGGATACATTGACCACAGCCATACAGTCATAGCACAGCGGTGCATAAAGGGAAGCTATGACCTCGGACCCTCAGTCCCTTCAAATTATGTCATAGCACAGCGGTGCATAAAGGGAAGCTATGACAAACATCGCAATCAGGTGTGCACCACGAGGGTCATAGCACAGCGGTGCATAAAGGGAAGCTATGACTCGATAGGAAGCCGGTAAGTCATTGCCGCAGTCATAGCACAGCGGTGCATAAAGGGAAGCTATGACAATCTCTTTAAAGACAAAAAACCCTTTAAAGTCATAGCACAGCGGTGCATAAAGGGAAGCTATGACACAAATGCAACAACAAAAGGAGTTTGCTCAGTCATAGCACAGCGGTGCATAAAGGGAAGCTATGACTTCAGACGAGGCCAACGAAGCCTTTAAACGGTCATAGCACAGCGGTGCATAAAGGGAAGCTATGACAGGGGCAGCAACGACCTTTCAAATGGCTGGGTCATAGCACAGCGGTGCATAAAGGGAAGCTATGACGAAGATTGCTGACGAAACAAGGAGACGAGGGTCATAGCACAGCGGTGCATAAAGGGAAGCTATGACACAGAACTCTTCGTCGAAAAATCCGAGAGGGTCATAGCACAGCGGTGCATAAAGGGAAGCTATGACACAGAACTCTTCGTCGAAAAATCCGAGTATCCCGTCATAGCACAGCGGTGCATAAAGGGAAGCTATGACCAGCAGCACCGTTTTGAATAATCATTTCCTGTCATAGCACAGCGGTGCATAAAGGGAAGCTATGACTCATGGAACTGGTGCAATAAATATAGATGCGTCATAGTACAGCGGTGCATAAGGGGAAGTTATGATCCAATGGGTGTTATGCGTTTCAATTCATCACAGATCTTAATTTGCGCTTCCTTCAAATCATAAGTATTTTGAATGTTCAGCCACATTCCTTGCGTCATGCCAAAGAACTTGGATAGTCTTAAATCAATATCGGCTGAAACCCTGCAATTTTCGTGCAATATTTTCGCTAATTCGCTTTGTGGAACACCAATGTTATTTGCTAATTCATAAGTGGAAAGCCCGTATTCCGTCATATAGACATCCTTCAGAATTTTGCCGGGATGCGTTGGGAATTTTGGCTGTATAACGGGAAATGTTTTTTTGCTACCCATTTTCTTTTCCTTCTCGTTCTCTTTTACGTACAGCGGAACGGTGGACGGTGTAGAAGGTTGAGCCAACGATGATGCTAGCACCGAGAAGTGTCCAGAGGGTGGGGATCTCTGAGAAAAAGAGAATACCGATCCCGGTGGCAAACAGCAGGCGTACGTATTCTACCTGAGCAACGGTCACAGCCTCTGCAACGCGATAGGCTTGGATGTAAAACCACTGCATGGCCGATAGTAAAGATGCGATCAGAATAATAACCAAGACTTCGTTTAGGGTCGGGGCGGTCCAGTACCACCAGGCAGGTCCAGCCATAAACAAGGTCACAAGCAGGGACTGATAGACCATGATTGTCGAGGGTTTATCTATCTGAGAAACTTTGCGTAGGATAATCATAATCGCGGCGACAAAAAAGGCCGAGATGATTGCCAGAATGGCGTAGATATTGAACTCCCCTGTGTCGGGGCGAACAATGACGAGTACACCGATAAAGCCGATAATGGTGACCGACCAGCGGCGAATGCCCACCACTTCGCGCAAGAAAACAATGGCAAGCAAGGTCGTGAACAGGGTGCGAACAAAGCCAATGGCTGTTACCTCTGCCAAGGGCATATAGACAACAGCGGTGAACCCGGCACTCATGGCGATAAAGGAAAAGGCCCCGCGTAAGAGATAGAGTTTCCAGACGCTGGTCTTAAATGCTTTGGGGCCTGACTTTATGATGATTGGTGCAACCATCATCAGGGCAAAAAGTTGGCGGATGAAAAGGATTTCAAAAACAGGCACCCGTTGCCCGATAACCTTGATCAAAGCCCCCATAATAGAGCCGCTTAGGGTCGCGAGAAGAACAAGAATGGCCCCGCGAATATTACCGGGAATTTTCTTCCATCGTCCGGAACATTCAGGAAGGAGATCTTCTACCCAATAGGTTGATATGCGTTCGGGTACGAACTGCATGGTGACAAAAATCCTTTGTTATCCAGTCCCGTCAATAGAGTAAGGCGAGGTGGACGTGGTGGCCTGTAATACACAGGTCTTGGTGGATTGACGGCCTGTTAGGTGAGCAATGTCAGATCTTTGTTAATTCAAAAGTTGGCTCTGGCGATTATAGGGGTAATCGTAGGGCAACAGCTGGATTTGACAAAGACTGGTTCTGATCAAGCGGATTAGAAAGAACCAGTACAGGCGCCAGTAGTGGCGTATGGACAAGATGGTCTGTTTCTTCAGTAAACAGACAAAAACTCTGCATGGGAGCAGAGCTTAATGACGCCATAGCTTGCGCCTCTTTTGATGAGGATGCAATGGCGATTTATTTATGGTTGAGAATTTAAAATCAAGTCGGGGTTTGTTCTACACAAATCTTGTCGCTCTCGGTATGGCTTAAAGGCTCTTTGAGCAGGTCACAAAAATTTGGCGCGCCAAGGGGAGAGCTTTTTCTAAAGTGTCGGCAGGTATTGCAAATGCCAAAAGGCTTGTTCCCGTCACTTCTGAGTTTGACGAGGAGAAGTTTTTCCAGAGCGTTTCTTATGTTGTTCTGATCATCGACGGGGAGAGTGGTTAGCACTTCTTGAAAGGGCTGAAGCGCATCTTCCTGAACAAGGTTTTCGCCCTTTCCCGTTAGTTCTAGAGTTACAGATCGTTTGTCTTGTGGGTGTTGGGTTTTAACAACAAGCCCCTTTTTTTCGAGTGACATTAAGGTCTGTGATATTGTGCCCTTCGTCGCGCCCAGATAGGACGTCAAGGCGCTGGGGTTGCGAGAAAAGCAATTGGCTTGGTCCAGATAACGTAAAGCATCCCACTGTGCGGGTTTGAGCCCCCCTGCGTGACCATCGTGATTAATCAAACGAGAAAGGCGGGATAATAAGCTGATAAATTGTCTTGGTTTGCTCATTCTCTAATAGTATCGACTAAAAACAATTCTTGCAAGTGGAGGGAGGTGTGTTATGTATTTAATGGTATCGAGTCGATACTATTAGGAAGTGGAGAGCGAAATCATGACAAACCTTATTGTAAAAAAATTCACTTATCTGGCATCTGTTACATTCGTGGCGGGGACGTTTATGGGGGCAGAGGTGTTTTTCGGCACTGAAGCAAGGGCACACGATATCAAAAGCCCTGTAAGTCTAGATATCACACCGCCCTTTGATATCATTAAGGTCTCTGCTAATACGGATGGCCGTTGGGCAACTTTCTTGATGGAGTTGGTTGGAAAGACTGGAACAATCACACCAGAAGTGACAGGCGCGTTTCGTGGCTCATCTGTTTTTGCATATGTCTGGCCGACCAAAATCAATCCCTCTGGCGTGGGGTTTACCCCGAATTCAGGCATTCTAGCACTGGCGATAACGTCGCACCCTGATTTTGATGATACGCCGCTTTATGATGAAAATAATGATGGTGATCCGGCGAATGATGGCAAAACCTGGCACGCGCACTGGGCGGTTCTGGCCCAGGACGAAGCATGTGGCGCGGGGTTCAAGGTACGAGAAATTTCGCCGGGGCAAGATATTGTACCAGCAACGATGCCCGACCTACCAATAGCCTTGGATGCACCCGGACAAAGCCCGATCCTTTTTGACAACCAGCTCAAGGTAACTTTGCCTGTAAGAGGTGCTGAAGGGGCACATTTCGACGCAATGACGGCTATGCTTAACGTATCGGAAGAGGGCAGTGAAAATCCCTTGCTCTGTGTAAATCAGGCACATGATGTGGCATCCGGTGATTTGTCATTCCCCGGTATCATCATGAAAGAGGGGGAGGCAAAACTGATTTCCAATTAAGGTAACCTGGATTGAACATCGTGAGCTAATCGCTGTCCCTGCCAGAAAAGGAAAATCACGCTTTCTGCGCAGGGACAGCGATATAAGAAAATCATGAGACTTAGAGAGCAATTTTGGTGCAGGTGGGCTGGTCATATACTGCAAAGCCGGAATTAAAAATTAGGAGACAAAATGCAAAATATATTGCGAAAAGCACCTGAACTGGAGATATCGCAATGGATGAACAGCAAATCCGATATTACGTTGAAGACGTGCTTAGGAAAAGTTGTTTTGATCGAAGCTTTTCAAATGCTTTGTCCTGGGTGTGTAGAACATGGTCTGCCTCAGGCTCAAAAAGCCTATCAATTATTCTCTTCAGACGACCTTGTGGTGTTGGGGATACATACTGTTTTTGAGCATCATGCAGCGATGGGACCAGAAAGTCTTAAGGCCTTTTTGCATGAATATCGAATTACTTTTCCTGTTGGGATTGATGAGGCTTCAACAAGTGGTCCTATCCCTAAAACCATGGCGCGTTATCATTTACAGGGCACACCAAGCTTGATGTTAATTGATCGTCAGGGACGGCTTCGACGACAAAAATTTGGCGCAATGTCAGATCTGCAATTGGGGGCTGAGATTATGGCCTTGATCCAAGAAAAACCAACTAAAGCCGATCAAAGAGAGGGGCAAAGTCATGACCATAGTCAGGGTGAAAATTCAAAGGGATCAGGTGAAAAAAAAGGCATCTGTGACGAAACGGGGTGTCCTGTCTGATGCCCCGATCCTATTGGATGTTATAAATGTGTGAAACGTAATGTAAAAGTAGGCTTATATAATTTCATCCTCGTCAAATAAGGGGTCTTGTTCTAGTTGAGTGGTCAGGCTGTCGATTGTCGCCACGGCGTCTGCATTGCGGTTGATCTTGGCAATGTGGACGATGCCGTCGCCTTCGTTGATGACGGGCAGGTTTGTTCGACCGATAATTAAGCCTTCTTCCGATGAAAGAACTTCGGTTTCAACTTCGCCAAAGGGGTCGGATACAACGCCGAGAATATCGCCTTTTTTGATCTCTTCGCCCGCACTTTTGAACAGACGTAGAAGGCCACCAGCAGGGGCACGAACCCACGAGCTGGATGAGGACAGGATCGGTTTAACCTTTGCTTTTGCCGAACTTTTTGCCGGAAGCATTTCAAGATGTCGCATAACCCTTATAATTCCTGCTGTGCCGACACGCGCGGCCATTTCGTCAAAGCGTAAGCCTTCACCAGCCTCGTAAACCAGAATGTCGACGCCCTTTTCTTGTGCGGATTGTCGCAGAGAGTTCGGGCGAATTTTTGACGTCAAAATAAGCGGTGCGGCAAAAGCCTTGGCCAAGGTCATGGTTTCCGGCTTAGAAGGGGTTAGCCGGATTTGGGGCAAGTTAGTTCTGTGAAACGATGCGGAATGCAGATCAATACCCACATCTGATCGGGCGACAATTTCTTCCGTAAAAATATTGGCCAGCCGGCCAGCCAGAGACCCCTTTGGTGAGCCGGGAAAAGATCTATTCAAATCGCGCCTATCTGGCAAGTAGCGGGAATGGTTCATAAAGCCAAAGGAGTTGACGATCGGTATCGCTAACAAAGTGCCCCGTAATTTGTTCAAACCGTTGGTCCGAAGTAATCGTCTGACTACCTCTACGCCAATGACTTCGTCGCCATGAATTGCCGCGCTGACAAACATTGTTGGCCCCGGTTTTTTACCATGGATAACATGTACTGACATGGAAACAGGTGTGTGATCTGAAAGCGTGCTGACTGGCAGATCTACGGTTTGCCGTGTGCCTGCATCAATCGTGTGCTGACCAATCTTAAATGCGGGGCGGCTTGGCATCATCCTTTACCTTTGGTTTTGGTCTGGCCGGGCTTGGCCTTTTTTTCCAGAAACTCAATGACTTTACCTGCTATATCAATGCCGGTTGCTTTTTCGACACCTTCCAGACCGGGGGACGAATTAACTTCCATAACAACTGGTCCATGGTTGGCACGCAGCATATCAACGCCGCAGACATTAAGCCCCATGGCTTTTGCGGCACGAATGGCTGTTGAGCGTTCTTCCGGGGAAATCTTGATTGGTTTTGCACTACCCCCGCGATGAAGGTTGGATCTGAAATCGCCTTCGGCACCTGTACGTTTCATCGCGGCGACAACCTTGCCCCCAACGACTAGCGCACGAATATCAGTACCGCCTGCTTCCTTGATAAATTCCTGAACAAGAATGTTCACTTTTACACCACGGAAAGCTTCAATAACAGAGGTTGCAGAGCGATCACTATCGGCAAGAACAACACCGATGCCCTGTGTGCCTTCCAGAAGTTTGATGACCAAGGGTGCACCGCCTGCGAGCTTTAAGACTTCTTCGGTTTGTTTGGGGTCATGAGCAAAGGTTGTTACGGGCAACCCGATCCCGTCACGGGCCAATAGCTGCATGGAACGCAGTTTGTCCCTGGATCGTCCAATCGCAACAGATTCATTCAGGGGGAAAACGCCCATCATTTCGAACTGTCTTAAAACAGCAGTACCGTAATAGGTGACCGAGGCCCCGATACGGGGAATAACCGCATCGTACCCTGTTAGCTTTTCGCCATTGTAATAGACTTCGGGGCGGCGGGAAGCGATATTCATATAGCACCGCAGGGTGTTGATAATGTCCAGCTCGTGTCCACGTTCTTCAGCTGCTGCTTTCAAGCGCTGGTGCGTATAGAGGTTGGCATTTCGTGCCAACATCGCAATTTTCATGATTTTTACTCCATTTTGAATGATATGGATTTAGTACGTTTGTTTAAATTCATTTGGGATACAAATGAACTCTTCCCGTCTTATTCCTGTCGGGGGGATATATAGCCGGGGCGTCCTGAGAGATAAGAGCGCCCGGCGTTCAACAGAAAACCTCTTTCCTTGATCGCTGTACGTCCTATAATGACGGGGAAACGCATTGATTGCCGGCTGGTCAGGGAAACTTCTACAGGCCAGCGCATTTCCCCCAAGGTCAGGGGTGTCTTAACGATGTATCGTTCTTCTGCCACGCCACCAGTGTTTTTAATCGGGCGTCGATCAACGATTTTTGCAGAACAGCGAATGCCTTTTTCACATCCGATAAAAGGGATAAGGAAAGAAACATATCCGATCCCATCTTGATCAAAGGGGGTGATTTCTTCGGCATGTAGCGCGGATGTTCGGGCACCTGAATCAATCTTGGCCTTCACATGATCTATATGGAATTCCGGTAACCCGACATATTCGCGCCACCCAATTTCAATGATCTTACGCTTTTTAGATTTCATAGCTTTGCATTTCACTAACAGTTTAACAGGTTATTGACTGCCAAGAAAGTTTTCCTAGTAAATTCTTATTACCTCTCCGTAGTGCAAAGATGGCGAGGTGTATAGCTTTTTATATTGGTGTCGGAAAATAGTTAGCTCTGCTGTCATTTGAAGAATATCTTTTGGATTGTGGGGCTTTATCCGTATTGATCAAACGTGGATGTTAAACGAAAACGGGCGACTTATATGTCGCCCGTTTTATAGGTTCAGGTATAACAGTACCTGTTATTATTTAGCAGTTCTTGTCCGCTTATTCAGCTGCACTTTTTCCAGCTTGATCAGAGAATTTCTTTATCTCTCCGCTTTTGAGGCGGGCCATATAGCTGTTGAGTTCCCGCTTCACGATTGGCATCAAGAAGTAAAGCCCCGTGATGTTAACCACCGCCATTGCAAAGATTGCTGCATCAGAGAAATCGATAACCGGACCAAGACTTGCTGCGGCCCCGATAATGATAAAGATACAGAAAATAATCTTAAAGGTCAGCTCTGCGCCTTTGCTTTCACCAAACATATAGGTCCAGGCTTTCAAGCCGTAGTATGACCAGGAAAGCATGGTTGAGAAGGCAAAGAGAATAACCGCAAGAGCAAGGACATACGGGAACCAGCTAAAGGCTGATTCAAACGCAGCAGAGGTCAGTGCAACACCGGAAACGCCTGTCGCTGTGACGATTTTGCCACCTTCGACAATATAGTTGCCTGTTTCTGGATTTACGGTGAGCTGGCCTGTAATGATGATCACAAGCGCCGTCATTGTACAGATAACAACTGTATCAATGAAAGGTTCCAGCAAAGAAACGACACCCTCTGTTACCGGTTCTTTTGTCCGCACGGCAGAGTGCGCAATCGCGGCAGAACCTACACCAGCTTCGTTTGAGAAAGCCGCCCGTTTAAAGCCCTGAATCAAAGCACCGACAAAGCCGCCAGCGACACCAAGACCTGTGAAAGCGCCTTCAAAGATCTGGCCAAAAGCCCAACCGATCTGGTCTGCGTTCATAATAAGAATAACCAAGGCTGCACCGACGTAGAGCACGCCCATAAAGGGGACAACTTTTTCGGTTACGTTCGCGATGGATTTGATACCGCCAACGATAACAGCAAAGACCACACCGGCAAAAATAATGCCTGTAATCCAGCCTGGATAATCGCCGACAATGCCTGCAATTTGTGCATGTGCCTGATTAGCCTGGAACATATTCCCGCCGCCCAGTGCACCGAGGATACAGAACACGGAAAAGAGAATAGCCAGAAACTTGCCGCCGGGAAGACCGCGTTCGGTAAAGCCCTTTGAAATATAGTACATGGGGCCACCAGATACGGTGCCGTCTTCGTACTCGTTTCTGTATTTCACCCCAAGTGTACACTCGGTGAATTTTGAGGCCATGCCCAAAAGTCCGGCAAGGATCATCCAGAAGGTTGCGCCAGGGCCGCCAATACCGACTGCGACTGCAACGCCCGCGATATTACCAAGGCCGACGGTCCCGGACAGGGCTGTTGCCAAGGCCTGAAAGTGACTGACTTCCCCCGCGTCATTGGGATCGGAATAATCCCCTTTGACAAGCGAAATCGCATGACCAAAAAGTCTGAATTGGACAAAGATAAAATAGAGACTGAAAACGGATGCCGCAATAACAAGCCACATCACAATCCACGGAAAGCTTGTTCCGGGGAACGGGGCAAAGATGAAGTTAACAAACCATCCAGTTGCTGCGGCAAAGCCTGTGTTGATCGCAGCATCTAATCCCCCACCTTCTTGTGCAAAGGCGGTCGTTGTTGTGCTCATAAGGGCGAACACAGGCATGAGAATTTTAAAAATTTTATTCATAAGTGCTCTCCTTATCCGACTACTGTTACGGGAACGCTGGCGTGCATAACAAGGTTGGCCGTTGCTGTGCCAAAGACACGTTTAACAAAGCCACCTTCTGATGAACGAGCGACAATAATTTGTTCAGCCTTTTCTTCGACGGCGACAGCATCGATAAGTTCAGCAACGTCACCATGACGCACAATGCCCCGTGCGTTAATGCCGTCAGCTTTTAAGGATGTAACAGCAGGATCGATAACGCGTTCCATCGCCATTGATATTTCTTCTTCGCGGCGTTTATGCCGTTGGGAATTTTCTTCGGCGGTTTGGAATGTATAAGGTGACCATTCAATCACATAGACCACAAGTAATTCACAGCCACCAATAAGATTGGCGAGCTTTTTAGCATAGGCGAGGGCACGGTTACCGGACTCTGTGCCATCAAGTCCTACAATTAATGTAGCGGACATTTGATTCCCCTCTGGTTTTTACTGTTCTATTTGGGGCTTTTACTATTCTGCGAAGCCCCCCTGTTTAATGTTTTTGTTTTTGGATCTTAAGATCACTTGTTACCTTTTTTTGGTAACAATTTGGTAACCATAACCTAAAGGTGAAAAAAATGCGATAGTTTTACAATCGACTGTTAGCGAGTAATGTCAAAACGCCTATTTTAATACTTCGTTCTTAATCGAACCATTTTGTGAAAAAGCCAGCTATAATTAAATGGTTCGGATCGAGTGACGTTATTTAATTTTTGAAAATAGAGGTCGATTATCGTGGTAAAACAAAAGCAACCTGTTCTCTTTATCGAACTGGGGTTTCTTTGCCTCTTGGCATTATTATGGGGATCATCTTATTTATTCGCGAAGGTCGCTGTGACGGAGATTCCGCCCTTTACACTGGTGGCTGGTCGTGTCGGGGGTGCAGCTATTTTTTTGGTTATTTTACTTGTTTTGAAACAGGAGAAATTGCCAAGGGACGGACGAAGCTGGCGCATGTTGTTTGTTCAATCATTTCTTAGCTCTATCGCAGCATGGACAATCTTGGCGTGGGGACAGCAGTATGTGGATAGTGCTCTTGCCAGTGTGTTAAATTCGACCTCTCCTATCTTTGTCTTTTTTATCACTTTACTGTTTACCCGTCATGAAAAGATAACGGGGTTAAAGCTTTTTGGGGCAACCCTTGGGCTGTTTGGCGTTCTGTCTATCGTTGGGGTTGATGCCTTAGACGGTTTGGGGCAAGAAGTTCTTGGGCAAATTTGTGCCGTTGGGGGCGCCTTTCTTTATGGCTGTGCCGCAATTTATGGAAAACGCTTTACCCATCTTAGTTCCTCGGTCATTGCCACGGGGACAATGCTTTGGGCGACGGTTGTTTTGGTACCTGCCAGCCTGATTGTCGATAAGCCATGGTCTTTGACACCTTCTGTCGAAGCTATTGGATCGTTAGCCATCCTGTCTATTTTTTGTACCGGCGTTGCGCTTCTGATTTATTTTCGGTTGATCAAAACCTTGGGTTCTTTAGGTGTTGCCAGTCAGGCATATTTACGTGCTGGTTTCGGGGTTATGCTCGGAGTGGTTTTTCTGGGGGAAGAAATTTCTTTTATTGTGGCCATTGGAATTCTGGCCGCTGTTGTTGGTGTGGCGGCAATTAACATGCCCACAAAAATCATGTCTATAAAAACCATGTGGGCAAAAGTTGCGAAATTAGGGGGGGGTAGACCCTAAGCTCTAGAGGCTTGAAAGGCATCGCGTATCGCCTGAGCCATTCCTGCTTTAGTATTGCATTCGCGTTGTGTGTTTTGCCGGAGGACAATATTTGTGCTCTGAAGTCTTGGAAAACCTTCTTCTGCGGTTAATTCTCGGCAGTCAGGCGGTATTTGGCCTTCGGCGACAATTCCGACTGCAATGCCTGATGATACCGCAGCTTGTAAGCCAAATGTACTGCTGCTGACATAGGTGATCTTATAATCTTTATTTTGCTGATCCAGACAGGCCAATGCCCATTCACGCCACCAACATTCACTATCGTACACAGCCACAGGCATGGGAGTACATTCGTGTTGGCAATATGTATCTGATGTAATCCAAACTATCGGATTGTTCAAAAGAATTTCACCGCCAGTTTTGGTGGCTTCTTCGTGAAGAATAATAAGGTCAAGTTCCCCCTTTTCCATCCCCTTATTAAGTGCTTCTGATTGTGCGCAGCGCACGGTTACTTCTGCTTGGGGATGTGTTTTTGCAAATCGAGAGAGAACAGAGGGGAGAAATGTACCGCCATATTCTTCTGGGATTCCAATTCTGACGGTGCCCTTCAGAGGATCTGTTTGTAATGATGCCGCGGCCTGATCCAATAACGACAGTATGCGTTTAGCATCTTTAACTAGGTGTTCCCCAGAAGGAGTGAGGGTAACGCCCCGTGGCCCACGATCAAATAATTTCCCGTTGACGATTTCTTCCAGTTTTTTCATCTGAATGCTAACGGCAGACTGTGTTCTGCTGACAATTTCTGATGCTCGGGTGAAGTTTTTTGTTTCCGCAATCGCAATAAAGGTACGGAGTAAATCGCTTTCAAGGTGAGGAGGCATAGCGCATATCTCAGAAATATAGTTATAATAATTTTAAATGCCTATCATATTAACTATGAATTTCAAAAATGTCTATCGCAGTCTTATATTCAGTAATAATTGATATAAGGAATAGGTTCGATGGTACATAAACTTGAAAATACTTTTAGGTCTCAATGCGTGCCACTGGGGAGTTTATGGGGATCACGTTTTCGGTCTTGGTTCCTTGCTAAGCGAAAGGAAAATGCGCGAAAACGAGAAATTTATAAACTCTTGAGCTGTGACGAGAAGTGGTTGAAGGATATTGGGGTATCTCGTGTTCAGTTAGTTGGCGAACTTGGCTATGACCCCAGAGAATTACCAAGCTTGGCAGGTGACGGCGAATACAGGTTCATGCATCCATCACATGGTCATAATCCGCGTTGGACAGTATAAATCGCTCTGTCTTTATAAAATACGTCCATAGTCTGTTCTGGTCAGGACAGTGTTTGATTTCCAAGGTTTGGAAAGGAAACTGGATATCGATCTTTTCTGGATGGCTTTTACCAAAGGTGGAGACGACTGTTCAGTTCTGAAAAAGCATCTGCTATCGATTTTTTTAAGGCGCGTTCGGTCTCTGAATTTTGTAACCAGGGAGAGACAGCGAAATAGAAGTTAGTCTTTTGGTCGAATTCTTTAATTTCACGCCAGCAAAGGTTTTGATTTTTTTGACAGAACAGCTCTGCAATCAGGACGTTCCCAATATAGAGTGCATCAAATTCTTCGGCCATCTGCATGGCAAGGGTGGAATAGGGTGTTTCCAAAAGGTTTTGTACCACAAGGTTATAACGACGCATGATTTCCTGATGCTCTGGATAGCAAGGGTCCGTTTTGGGGACCGAGATCATTCTTTGTGTGTCCAGATCAACGGGGCTGAGAGCGTTATGGACAGACAGTGGATGCGTCTTTGGCATGACACAGACTTGCCGAGCGGAAAGAAAGCGTTGGTTTTCAATCGATCCATGATCCAGTGGTTTGGTATGAAACGCAACATCGGCTCGGTTTTCAACGAGGGCTGAAACGGACTCTTCCATCGAGGCCGAGGTAACCTGAAAATGCATTGTATTTTGCCCGGATAAGCGGGTCAAAAGATGCGGCAACACTAATGAACAGTTGGAAAAGGACGCGCAGATGCGTAAATGGCTTAGCTGTTTGGTTTGTCCTCTTCGCCATTTGCGAAAGGTTTTATCAATCCCCGCCAGCAGGCTTTCTACGTCATCCAACAGGATTTTTGCTCGTTCAGTGGGAAAGATGCGTCCGTTCTGGCGTATGAAAAGCTCGGTTTCAAAAGCGCTTTCCAGTCGTTGTATGTGCTGACTGACAGAAGGCTGCGTTACTCCTAGTTTTTCGGCGGCTTTGGTAATGCTTCCCCCTTCCATTACGGCGGCAAAAGCCTCTAGAGATTTTAGGTGTGCGAGTTTGCTTTCTTTTAGGTTTTGCATCTTTGTTTACTGTCTTCGCCGATTATCTTGTTTGATTTTTCAAGGTGTGTTGGGCTTTTGATGATATAAAAATTTGCCTGTGACAAAATTATTGGCGACATTGCCAAAGGAAATCAAAGGGCGCTATGCTATTAAAACAACCTATAAAGTTATAAAATTAATTTATAAGATTGTCGGGCATAGTGCAAAGCTGTAGCCGTTATCTATTATAAAAACAGAACTTATTGGCAAGGTTATTTGTTGGTGATCTGTTTTCGTAAACTTGTTGCTGACCCCAAAGTCTATAAATTAAAGCTATGATATCGGCTTTATAATATCTTGGATAACATTCGGGATAATATTTTGGGCAGTATCAGGGCGTTATGCACAAGACCTGTTTGTTACAGAAAATAAATATAATCACAGGGAAGAAATTTATGTCGATTAGTCCGAAAAAGGTCGCGCTGGCATTTGCCACTACCTTACCTCTCTATAGCGTTATTGGAGCCTCAGTCGCTCAAGAAGCTGTGCAACCCGAGGCGACCCACGCCGTTGTCGAAAAACAGTCCGTGAAATCTCAAAAATTCATGGTGGCATCGGCCAATCCGATTGCAACACAAGCCGGTTATGAGGTGTTGGAACGCGGTGGGTCCGCTGCGGATGCGGCAGTAGCTGTGCAGTTGATGCTTAACCTTGTCGAGCCACAAAGCTCTGGCATCGGGGGCGGTGCCTTTATGGTTTATTGGGATGCCAAAGCAAAAAGCCTGACGACCTTTGACGGACGTGAAAAAGCACCAATGGCCGCAACGCCAGACTATTGGTTGGGAACAGATGGTCAACCTGTGGGTTGGTTTGATGCGGTTGTTGGCGGCCGTTCTGTTGGGGTGCCGGGCACGCTTAAACTGATTGAAACGGTACACCAGCGTTATGGTAATCAGGACTGGGCTGAATTGATTGAACCAACCCGTGCGCTGGCACAGGGCGGGTTCCAGATTTCGCACCGCATGGCTAATTCTATTGCTAACGCTGTTGGCAAACGCAAGCTGGAAGCCATGCCCCATACACGGGCTTATTTCTTTGATAAAAATGGTGACCCCTTAAAAGAAGGGACATTATTACGTAACCCTAAATTTGCGGCTGCGCTTGCGATGATCCAGAAAGAAGGTTCGAAAGCTTTCTATGAAGGTCAGATTGCCAAAGACATTGTCGAGGCCGTGAAGACGGAAGAAAATGGCGGCATTCTTACCTTGGAAGATATGAAGGCTTATAGCGTTGTTGAGCGTAAACCAGCCTGTGCGCCATATCGTGAGTATGAAGTATGCGGCATGGGACCACCGTCATCCGGTGCGCTGACCGTTGGACAAATTTTATCCATTCTTTCTAACTATGACATTCCGGCCATGGGACCAGGTACTGAAAGCACTCACCTGTATCTGGAAGCAGCTAAATTGGCCTATGCTGACCGTGGTCTTTATATGGCAGACAGTGATTTTGTGAAGATGCCCGAAGGGTTATTGGATCAGAGCTATCTGAAAGAACGTGCTGCTTTGATCGATCCGGCAAAAACAATGGGCAAGGCAGATGCCGGGACGCCGCCGTGGAAAGAAGCAAGTATTTATGCACCGGATACGCAACTGGAGCGTCCGGGGACCAGTCACTTTTCCATTGTTGATGCCGACGGTAATGTTATTTCCATGACCACAACCATTGAAACTGGTTTTGGATCTCGTGTGATGAGCAACGGTTTTCTTTTAAACAACGAGTTGACCGATTTCTCTCGTGCTCCAGAAAAAGATGGCAAGCCGATTGCCAACCGTGTTGAAGGGGGCAAACGCCCAAGATCATCCATGGCGCCAACCATTGTTCTAAAAGATGGCAAGCCTGTTCTGGCTATCGGATCACCCGGTGGATCACGGATTATCAACTATGTGGCCCAATCCGTCATTGGTATTCTGGACTTTGGCATGGACCCACAGGTTGCCATCAGCCAGCCACATATCGTCAATCGTAATGGGGCTACAGACGTGGAAGAGGGCACAGATGCTGTTGCGATGGTCCCCGCGCTGGAAGCCATGGGGCACGAGGTTAACGTGCGTGATCTGAATTCTGGTCTTCACGTAATCCAGATCCTTGATGGCGAACTTGTCGGTGGGGCAGACACCCGTCGCGAAGGCACCGTTCTCGGGGACTGATACTGACCAGTTATTATACTGGTTTGATCAATATCATTGATTAGGTTCTGTCGCACTTGGTAGAGTAATATCTAGTAGTCAGAACCTATTTTTTTGCATAAACCATATGAGTATTTCTCTGGGATGTCGTTTTCTGGGATGCAGGGGGCGTTGTTCAAACAGTTCAGGGGAAATATCTTGATTAACCCAAATTTGATACCTGTCCAATCAGGGGAGTGTTATGGAAAACTTTACACCTATATCGGCATTGATCGGTGGTATTCTGATTGGTGTTGCAGCCATTATTTTGATGCTGTTCAATGGTCGTGTTGCGGGGATTAGCGGTATATTAGGTGGGTGTTTTTCCACAAAGTGGGGGGATATGTCATGGCGGATCGCTTTTCTAGCTGGTCTGATCCTTTCACCGCTTTTATATGGTTTGTTCATGGGGCAAATCCCTAAGGTAACTTTTTCTATTTCCACGCCGCTGGTGATTATTGGCGGTCTGTTGGTTGGTGTTGGGACCCAATTGGGGAGTGGCTGTACCAGCGGCCATGGGGTTTGCGGAATTTCTCGTTTATCCGTCCGTTCGATCGCGGCCACATTGATTTTTATGGTGACGGCGGCTGTGACTTTATTCGTAATCCGCCATGTTTTGGGCACCTGATTGTTAACTTGTTGATTATGGAGAGAGTTATGAAACAAAGTTTTTTCGCTTTGATCGCCGGGTTGGTTTTTGGCCTTGGGCTCGTGGTGTCGCAGATGATTCATCCGGCCAAGATATTGGCATTTTTGGATGTCGCTGGAAATTGGGATCCAAGCCTTATTATTGTTATGGGCAGCGCGCTTTTGACGACAGGAATTGGTTACAGGCTGGTATTTTCCAGAAAAGACCCCTTGTTCTCTACGGATTTTAAGCTACCGGAAAAAATCAAGATTGATGCGCGACTTGTTCTTGGAGCCGCCCTGTTCGGCGTGGGTTGGGGTATCTCTGGACTTTGCCCGGGACCTGCTATTACCGGACTTTTGATCGGTTCAACAGAAATCTATCTGTTTTTACTGTCTATGGTGGCGGGGGTGGTGATGTTTAAGGGGATTAATCGGTTCATTGTTGGTAAGTAGCCGTTATAAATTGCGCAACATATAATAATTATCACTTTTTGGTTGTCGGTTTCTAGCTATTGGAATGGACCTCGCATTCTTATTCTTTAAGGCACAAACGCAAGAATTTACTTGTATTTTTGAGGTGTGTTAAGGGTTGTTTTTGTTGGTGTTTTATTAAACATCCCTCGGTTATTCGTGTAATTTTGGCTCAGATAATTTTCTGTAAACGGCAGTTTTTGTCCAGTTAATAAATTATGAAGTATTAAAACCGATAATAGCACCAAAGTGTGGTTTGGATTGGTTTGTATATTCATGAAAGAAACATCAAATTAACGCTTTAAACTTTAAGTCATATTGTCCTTTTATATGTAGCGTCTTGCTTTTGTTGTGGAGCGAGGTGTGTGGTGCAGCCCCGTTACAGGTAAGCGTTTTTGACTTGCCCCCTTTTGGTGGGCGCAATGCCGATGGACAAATCGTTGGTATTATCCCTGAGATTTTAACTGAAATAGAACACGAAACCGGGCTGGTTTTCGAGAAAAAAGTCGTTCCCTACAAACGAATGTTTCACGAATTGAAAACGGGCGAGAGTGATCTTGCAATCTTTTTTCGATCAACAAAGGGCGAGGAAATCGCATCTTCCAAAGCCCGGATATACACCCTGCGGAATGTTGTTGTCGGAAAGGCAGGTATTGATCTGTTGTGGTATAGTGATCTTTTGGGACATACAATTTCTGTCCCGGCCGGAACAGGGTATTATGACAAGTTTGATAATGACCAGAGATTAAAAAAAATACATGCTCGGGGGTTTTCCTCTGCTGTTAATCAGCTCTTAGCTGATCGGGTCAGTTTGGTCGCTGGTCCTGAAATATCGATTAATTACCACCTGATGCAACAGGGAAAGACACCGGATATTCTGGGGGAAGCTTTTTTTCTGAGCTATAGTTCTGCTTGGATTCAAGTGTCACATAAATCACAAAATATGTCGCCAGAGATCCTGCAGAAAATTGTGACCGGTGTGAAGAACTTGCACAACAAAGGTGTGATAGAAGCCATCTTGCGAAAATATAAAGGCGCAACGTCTTAAAAAGATGATTGTTTGGGCTGAGCAAACAAACTTTATATAATAGCTTTTCTTAATTGACTCTATGTATTTTGTACGACCTCAAACAAAATCCTCCGAAAACAAAATATGCTTACCGATTAAAACCGTAAGTTACGATAATAATTGGTGAAAAAGATCTTCTGTTCATGCTTCTTATGCTGAGTATGAGTGGCTTTATTTAAAAAAGTCATGTGAGAATAGAAAAAAATCGAGTTGTTAGGGGAGCATTAAGTGTTGTTTTTGAAATCATGGTTGTCGTGATTAGAGCAATAAAGTCATGACAGTTTTCTGAAATTAACGTTTTACTTACTTCCTCTGTTCAGTATGCACTTAATAGGCGAAAATAAAAAATATAATGAGACTTTTAAGTTAGAAGTCCGCAAGTGTTTTTGTCTTACGGGGTCATAAAAATAAAGACGAATTTATATGTGTTGGTACCAAGTAGTTTATTTTTTGGGGTTTATTAACGTTGTCTTAATGGCGGGAAGTGATGCTTCTCTTGCGGACCACTCTTCAGCAAACCAAGCGAATATTCGATGTTTTTCTGTTGATGATGGCTTATCTTCTAGTTTGGTGACTGAACACACATTCGATGGCGATGGATATTTATGGATAGCCAGTTCGAATGGTTTAAGTCGCTATGATGGTTATGATTTTACATCTTTTGTTCATGATGCCAAAGATAGCTTGAGCCTTGCGGGGACGAACTCTCGAAGTACGATGACTGACCGCGATGGACGTGTGTGGGTCGGGGGGAATAAATTAAGTCGATATAATCATAACAAAGGAAATTTCCAAAATTTCGATGTTTCCAGCCAAAATTTTATTTATACAATCCATCAAGATTTAAAGGGGCAACTCTGGATTGGTGGTGTCGGATTTGGTTTGCGGCGCATCGATCCTGAAACTGGTGAATTAATTCAGGTTTTTACTAATGACCCAATGATTGACAACTCTTTGGTGAGTAACACAATCCACCGTATTATTAATGGCCAAAATAATGATTTATGGTTGGCGACTGATCTTGGATTAGGGCATCTGGAAATAGATACGGGAAAAATAACGCGCTTTATTCTAAGTGACTATATTTCGACAATTTTTACTAATTCTATTCGTGATATTACAAGAGATTTTAATGGAAATTTGTGGATTTCAACAGCCGAAGGTGTGGTTGTCTTTAATCCTAAAAGTAAAGAATGGACTCATTATCAGCATTCAGAATTGGATAGTAGTTCAATTGCAACAAATGATGTCTGGACCGTATTCGAAGATACCATGGGTAATATCTGGGTTGGGACTGATAAGCACGGGGTTAACAAATATATCGCTGAGACTGATAGCTTTGTTCATTATCAGGCAGGTTCAGGACGTAACTTGGTTCCTCGTGGTGCCATTTTCGATATCAAAGAAGATATGAATGGTGCTTTGTGGTTAAGTGTTTTCAACAGTGGTGTGTGCCGCTTTAGCATTCATGATCTTAAGTTTCGTATTTATGAAGCCAATTCTTCATCGCCGGAAAAAGGACTGAATTTTAATAATTTGCTTGATCTACACGAAGATAAAAGCGGAAAGATCTGGATTGCAACAGATGGCGGAGGGATTAGTGTCTTTGACCCGGAAACGACCCTGTTCCGGCATATGGAGCATGATCCGAATAATCGCAATAGCCTGAGCAGTAATTCGGTCATTAGCATTGCCGAAAGTGATGATGGTACTTTGTGGTTTGGAACATGGGGCGGAGGGGTTAACAAATATGATCCAGTTCGTGAAATGTTTACACATTATAAAAGCAGCGGATTGAGAAAAGGGGGGCTTGCTGGAAACAATATTTTTGATATCCGTATAGATGATATGGGTATTTTGTGGCTTAGTGTTTGGGACAAAGGGCTACAGAGATTCGATCCCGTTATCGAAGCATTTACTGATTATAGCCTGGACAATAAAACCGCGCCCTTCAGATTGAAAAACAAACACATAAATTTTCAGCACGAAGACAAAAAAGGACGATTGTGGTTCGGTGGTCATGATGGCTTGGAGGTGCTTGACCCTAACAATATGCAAGTCAATTCCATTGTTTTAAACACGCAAAACGATATTTACGACGTAATGGAAACTGATGATGAAATGTTTTGGTTTGCAACTTCGGAAGGGCTAATTCTCTATGATCATGAGACCAATAATAAAGAGGTTTTCGGTGTTAAAGAGGGACTGCCAGATAGTTTTATATCCGGTATAGAGGTCGATAATCAGGGGATGCTATGGCTTGGTACAAGAAAAGGCCTGAGCAAGTTTGATCCCAAAACGAGACAAATTGATAATTTTGGCGTTTCTGATGGACTACAGGGTTGGGAGTTTAATCGTTTTAGCCATTTGAAATCAAAAACGGGTGACCTGTATTTCGGTGGTACCAAAGGATTAAACGTCTTTAATCCAGAATACTCTTATAAAAATACAAGGGTGCCAAAAGTCGAAATCACAGATCTAGAGATTCTCCAAAAGCCGATTTCTATATCGGATGACGGGCCTCTTTCCGAGGAAATAAGCTTGGTGAAAGAGATTTATCTGTCTCATGAGCAGCGGGATATTGCTTTTTCTTTTACGGCTTTGGATTTTAGCGTCCCAGAAAAAAATCAATTTAAATACATGTTGGAAGGTTTTGATAACCATTGGCACTGGGCAGATAGTAACTATAGAAAAGCAAATTATACAAACGTGCCTCATGGTGAGTATGTATTTAAGGTTAAAGCTGCAAATAATGATGGTGTTTGGAATAATGAAGGTACTTCTCTGTCTGTAATAATCTCTCCGCCTTGGTGGGATACCTGGGTTGCAAAGACGTGTTTTTTTCTTCTCGTCGCAGGGGGCGGCTATGCTTGTCATTGGATAAGGTGTTCCCGCAATTTAAAGCGGGAAAAGGAGTTGGAAAATCTTATCGAGCAAAAGACAGAAGAGTTGGCAAATTTTAATCGATTTTTAGAGGACAGAGTTACCGAACGTACGAAAGAGTTGGTGGCTGCAAAAGAAAGTGCTGAAATTGCGGATAGATCAAAAAGCGCATTTCTTGCCAACATGAGCCATGAATTGAGAACACCATTAAATGCAATTATTGGGTTCTCTCAGATGATGCAGTCAGAAGTTTTTGGATCGTTGGGGGATACTAGGTACCGTGGATATGTTGAGGATATTCATAATTCAGGTTCCCATTTATTAGCCTTGATAAATACAGTTTTAGACGTGTCTCAAATACAGGCAAAAGATACCATTCTATATGAAGATACTATTCGCTTAAGTAATGTTCTTGATGATGTTTTTTCAATGCTTTCTTTTGCTGCAAATAAAAAAAAGCTGAACATGGTTTCCCGAATTTCGCCAGAGGTACCATTGCTTTATGCCGATGAAATACGGATCAGGCAGATTTTATCTAATCTGGTTTCAAATGCGATAAAATTTAACAATGACGGTGGAATAGTCCAGGTTGAAATTAGTGGTGCAGCTGAAAAAGAAATTATAATTAAAGTTCAAGATAATGGGATTGGCATTGAAAAGGATAAAATTTCTGAAGTCTTAAAAAGATTTGGACAAGCAGAATCAAGCTTTAGCCGTGTCAATGATGGTATTGGTCTAGGGTTATCGATCGTGAATGATTTATGTAGCCTTCACCAAGCTAAGTTCTCGCTTGAAAGTAATCTTGGTGAAGGCACAGTTGCAACAGTCGTTTTTCCTAAAAACCGATCTGTTTCGCCTAAAGATGCCGCAAAAAGTGGGTCTTTGACAAAGTTAAAGAAGAAATTCGTTTAGGTTTATTTGTAGTAGTCGCGACTTGATCTGACAGTTAGCCGTTTTGTGGTGGTATCTGTCAGGTCAAATTCAATTCACGAATTT
>NZ_JBLXHT010000007.1:0-227437 GCF_048259265.1 Kiloniella sp.
AGAACCTTTATGCAATGAGAAATATTGTGGAGCGTTTCTTTTGTAAAATGAAGGATATGAGACGGCTGGCAACAAGGTTTGAGAAAAAGGGAGCAAACTTCCTAAACATGCTATTCCTTTTCTCAATTAGATGTTGGATCAATTGAGTCCACACCCTAGCATTGCGTGCATTATATAAATAGGTGCTATTATCTATGCATTCTCTAATCGATAAAATAGAAGCTGAATTCAAAAACCGTTGCTTGGCTTACAGTATACTCGCTTGCGTCTCTGCAACCATCTTCTGTGTACTTCTGTAGATATCCCTAGTGTTTGCAAAACCATCTGATTTCACAATGTACTTCAGCTGGGGCACGCCCCCCCGATATTTATATTTACAGAAAATATTGGGGAATGTTTTTATCAACAGTATTGATCTTCCCCCTCATAATCGTCCTACTTCTGTCGATAACAATTCCTGTTTACCTAGCAAAAAGGAGAAAACTGAATAACGACTTCAAAGCTTTGAAAAACTGGTTAACTTTACCGCCCAACTTCATATATTACCTTAAATATGCAGCGCTATTTATGTCTGTCATATGGCTCATATTTGCTACTGTTTTTTGCTATGACACACTATCTGAACTGTACCCGCCTATTCTTTTGGAAACAGTAGGAGCAAACCATGGCATCGCGACCGCAAAACATTGGGAAGATTATACATTCTTCCTATTTTATATTTTTTTAGTGGGTAGCGTTGTTTTAGTAATAACTCCTCTATCTCTAAGCAGCTATCTTGTTTTCAAAGGCCAAAAGAGTGGGTCAGTGAATAGATTTTGATTGCCTGTTCGCTTGAGAAGACATCAAAGAATTCCGGGGAAAGCCATTTAAAAATCCCAAATTTTCTTGTTCTTTATCGCGATCAAGATGATTTACACCTTCTTGTGTTCCTTGACGCAAATCACTCTTTTTCCCTGACCAGAATTCAAAGTCATCATATCCAGGCAAAAAAATCTCGGGATTGATTTGATCCAAATAACTTTGATCCCTATGAACAGGAGCAACATTGCTTGTATTATCATGGTTTCCAAGCACATCTATACTATCAAAATCAGTGTTTTGATGTTTTAGACGAGCTTGCCTTCTAAGATTCAACTTGATTCCTTCTGCAGTATCGAATGATACAGAATCAAACTCATGACCAAGAGATTTACCATCATACTTAATCCATCGTTTTTCTTTATCACTATATACGTAGCCATCAACTTGATTCACTGCCCCCGAATAATTACCTGTTGCAGCTCTCTCAAAAATTTCAGCCTTTAAATACATTGGTATTGGGGCGCTTATGCCAAATAAGATACCATCAGAAAACTCCCATTCAGCAAAGTCTTCATACAATTCCGACCCCATAGAATATCTGGTCGCAGCCGCATTAATTGCCAAAAATTTCTCAAGTTTTTCAGGATCTTCCTTTATTACGTCACCAATAGTTTTACCTGACCCGAGCTCATGATCCCAAAAATAAAACGCACCTCCCCAACCGGCTAAATCCTGTTCTCCTTTTTTTAGAGCACCATCAATTTCCGCATTAATAATTTCACTGATACCTGGCAATTTTCTATTACGTTTAAGATATTTTTCAGTATTTCTGCTCTCTTTACTCTGCTGCTTATTTATCTCATCTTCATGCTTTTGCAGCTTATTTATAACGTGATTGACTACCCCGCGACCAATAATCTCTGTTGTTTCATCTAAACGGTCTTTGGTGGCGTCTTTTCTTGTATTATCTTTAATACTTAGAGATTTTCCTGAATAAAGTAATCCATATTTTGAGACGGCTCGTATAAATTTATTCGCGGAACTTCTAGGATCATCACTGTTAATTTCCGCTGCTCGCTCAAACCATGTTTTCGTTTTATCATAGTCAGGATCATCTCGGTTGACTCCTAATATTTCTGGATTTTCTTCGAGAACTAAAGCAATTTCGGCATAAGCTTTATAGAAACTTTTAGTACCCTCTTTAGTGTTCACATTAATATTTCCTAAGAGTTCAGCAGAGCTCTCAGGAACTTTTAATGAACGACGAAACTCTTCTAAACGATGAGTGTTATCCATTTTATTCCTCAATTAGAACGACCATGTAAAAGCAGAACGAGAGAGGAACTACCCCTCGGATTGTACTTCAGTGATGAGTGACCGGATCGTGGCCGGAAGCGGCTGTCTTGCTCTGATGAAAATTTGTGCTTTGTCGCTAAAGCCGTTTTCCGGATCAATTTCCAGATATCCGGTATAGAGATCCGGGGATTGGCCGAACGGTGTTGATCCATCGCGGAAGATATGCGTTTGCGTATCTTGCAGGCTGTCTCCGGCTTCAATTGTTCCTGTGTTCATGACATCCACGCCCATAGAAACAACACGCTTTTTCTTACCTCTGCCGGTACCATTTTGCAGCGCGACAATCGGGGATAGAGGCTGTACGACAGACTGATAAGGCAACCCGGCGGTAATTTTCAAACCTGTGCGGTTATTTTTTAACGAAACCTTGCCATCATTTTCCACCATTGATCGTGGGGATACCTTGCCATCGTGCAGGATATCCACCTCTTGCCCGATAAGATGATCAAAACCGTTAATCGTATTGGCCGCGTCCCCTTCATAGGTTCCGCCGCAATCCACAAAAAAGGCATCTTTTTTATCCCGACCATCATCAAACCCGGCTTCCATAAATTCAATGTGGCGCACGATTTCTCCATTGACTTTACGCTTGACCGACAGCCACAGAACTTCCCGCTTGGCTTCATAGGTCACAGCAACGGTTTCAACTTCACCCCAATCGTGCTCGTCTGTTGAACCACCAAGCTTGTGGCGATGAAACGCAACAACTTCTTGCGATTTTTCATAGGTAACACCAACCAACTGACCGTCATCCCGAACCATCCAGATAATGGAATCAGGGTCATTGACCATGTCCATATCCTTGATCCCGGTTCCCGTTATATGTTGAGATAAAAAAGTCTGATCCGGCGCAATAAAGCTGTCTCGCTCAAAAGAGAAAACAAACTCGTGTAACCTTTTTCTATTCCGGCTTAGAAAGAGGGCAACTTCCCCCTTCTGGATGGGTGGAATGGCGGCAGACCCCTCGGTAGTATGGCGGCGATTGATGACCGATGTGACGGTCAGGGCTTCATTCGCCGAAGATCCGCTCAAAGTTCTTGTGGCCCCGGATGTCCCCATCATCAGGGCACGTCCTTCGACCATCCATTGAATGTGATTGACCTGTCCGGCCTTGATCGTGGCTTTGAACGCATCGTCGGCATTGGTGCCTAAAGTGAAATTTTTCTCATTAGATGTTTTCGATGTCCAGATGGTTTGTGGTTGATCTGGTGGTGAGGCAAAAATAGACCGCTGCTGGTAAAAGGAACAGCGTCTGGGATAATTCCCGGCCTTCCATTCCGACGGCTTGGCGGTAAAGGTAATATCCGCCAAGGCCCAATCCGCATGATCATTTCGTTTCAGCTCTTTAGGCGGGTGATCCTTGTGCACAATCCAAAGACTGTTTTCCGTCTGGGTAAAAACCAGATCAAACAGCTCTTCTTCCTTATAAGGTGTCGTAATCTCATAAGGCGCAGCATCTTTTTCTATCTGCCCGAAATCACGGTAAAACCGCATATAAAGATTACCAATTTCCAGAATATAGGCATCTTCTGTCGAATATTCGAACGAAATAAGGCGGCATTGTTTATCCGCATGTTTTGCCTTTGCGACAAATCGTGTTCCCGGACGACGCGTCATACCCCCGTGCGGCAAAACGATCCAGTTTTCACACAGGGCCAATCCAGTTTGATAAAGCTGCGTATCTTCCCGCCCGTGTAAGCGGGGCGTTATCTCACCGCGAACAAAGCTGGCCTGAAGGGTTCTTGGCGGCATCAGTTTCGCGCCTCCACCCAAGACGAGGATATAATATCGCTTATACCGTCTTCCATCATGTCATTGGCTTTTGCCTGAGCCAAATCATTCCGATAGAGACCAAGCGCCATATTCAGTTTGGTTTGCGATCCGGTCAGAACCTCAGCCAGCCTCACCGCCAATTGAGCGGCCACAACACGACGCAAGTCCGGCGGCATGTCAGATGGCTCAACTTCACTGCTGATATAGCGGTAATAAAGTGGTGCGTTTTGATGACACAGAATATACCGTCCCTCTAGTTGATAGGTCACGGGCAAACCATTGGCTTCACCTGTCGTTGTAATCGGCAAAACCTGAATATCATCAACCGGACGGCGATATCGTTTCCACTCGCCAAAGGCAGATGTTTCCGCGGATGCCGCCAGCTTGACCCGTCGGATCGCACACGACCAAGGATAAGTTCGCAACACAGTCTCTACCGCTCTGGGATAGGCAATCTTGCACTGTCGTGCTTCCTTACTGCTATCTTCCAGACTGACAATCGATTTGTCGCCCAGGATCTGCAATGCATCCCGACAGATTTCAACCTTGCTGCTCATCTGTTTTCCTGACCTGTAATTGTGGAAATAATACAAAAAGCGAGAGATCGGCTTTCCGATCTCCCGCTTTCTCAAACATCAAAGGAACTCAATCCTTGATGACATCAAACCCTCTCCATCCAACTGGACGAAAAATGTTCAACCTCTCTCAAGTCAAAGGTATCCCCTTCTTCCCTGAGCTGGGCACCGTAATACCCCAAAGCAATAGCGCGTACATTCAACGTTTCAGCTTTTGGCTCAGTTGCTTTTGCATCAGAAAGGCTTTCAACAGTTACTGCTTTGGCAGAACCACGCGATCCCTTTGCACCAGTTGCTTTTGCTGATCTTGTCCTCAGCGTCATTAACTCTGCACGCCAGCCACGATTGCCGCTGAAATTTTACCGTTGGTCGGGTTTGTGCCCGTCACGGTATAACGCAGACGCATATAGCGTTCATCCAGACCTTTGGGCAGAATATGGAAAGACGTTTGCTTTCCTGCGACTAGATCGGCCCGCACAATAGACTGAGACAACACTTCACGTGGTGAAGAGAAGCTTGATGTGCTATCCACTTCAATCCCGATCTTAAGTGACGTCAGATTATTGAAATCCTCTGTCACCTGTACATTCAACGGCACCGCAGTACCATCACCGGGATTACTTGGTAACGCGGCAGATGCCCCGACAACAGTTCCGGTAGTACCAAGATCAAGAATGTTGGTTGATGCAGCAGTACTGGTAATTGCCTGCTGATCAGAGAAGGTGAGTTGCTTACTATGGATCATATTAAATCTCTCTCTAAATTTGGCCCTTAAGTTTGAATAAGGATTAAGCAGACAGAACGCGCGCTTCGCTATTGAGCAACGCATCGGTTTCACGAATTGGAATACCGCGATAGGTCAGAACTTCCTGACCTTCCAGTTCACTGTCTTTCAAGCGAACAAAGTTGTCTCCGGCCCCGGCATTGGTCGCCAGTGCATCCAGTGCTTCAAGCACATCACGGTTACAATAAATAACCTGACGACCACCTGCCGCATCCCCGCGACGAATGCGACTTTGTAGCTTGTAATAGGCTTTGCGCATGAAATCATACAGCTTCACATTACCCGCCTGCATTTCGGACACATCGATGTTGGCAACACGCGATACATAGCGCCAGTCCTTCACAGCAAGACCAAGATGCCATGTGAATTTTTCTTCCTTCACATAATACGGATTGCTGTTTTCATCCAAAACGCGCTGGCGTCCCATATCATCACGCTGCAAGCCAGCTTTTGTGCCTTGCGGATAAAGCAGATGACAGTGACGATCACCCCAGGTTACGAACCAAATCGACGTGTTGTCAGATCCTGTTCCCCCGGCATCGATAACCTGTTCACCAGCACCGCCGCCACCGATGGCGTTAAAGCGTGCAGAAAGCCCTTTGAACTTTTCCGGGGTAGAGGCTGTGTCATGATAAAACAGACCCGAAGCCGCTTCCTGGTTCATTGATTCCATGAACGCCATGGCCTCGTTAAGTCGGACACCTGCTTCATTTTTTGACAGGCTCAAAACACGTTCATCAATGGTTGCCAAAGCTTCCAGATAACCCGTTGTATCCGTAACCTGCTGTTGCTTGGCTTTAGATTGTGTGATCCCCTGATACAATGCCCCCCAGGAAACTGACGGCAAACCAGTACGAATGGTATGCAGGTGTTCTGATCCTTTGTTACACTCCATTGCAATCGCATCATCCAAAATAGGATTTTGCTGTTTGAGAAGCTCAATAATGGTTGCCGTAGAACCATTTGGATCAGTTTGTTTATAAATATCGATAAGATCGACAAAAGTATTTCCAAGTGTAGCCATAATCAGCCTTCCTTAGTAGATGATGGGTAGAGAATTTCCGCAGCAGATTTGTTGCGTCTGGTTGCACCGGCACCGCCGGGGCTGCTGTCCTCTACCAGGGAGAGGCCAGCTTTATGAAAGGCGCGAATGACAACGGGATCGTTCAGAACCCCGGCCTCAGACAACACCCCCTCAAGTTCAGAACCACCCAGTGCCTTCAGGGCCCGATTGGCAGTTCTGACATTCACATCCATTTTGGATCCCCACTCATCGCTTAGCGTTTGCGTGGTTTCCTCAATTTGTTGGCTTAGATACTGTTCCTGTTCACGCTCCATGTTCTCCATAGACTGTGTCTTGGCTTGCAGGTCCATATCGGCCAGCGCCTGTGCCTGATCCGGTGAAAGGCCCAGCGCGTGCGATAGTTCACTAATGGCACCCGTGTATGCTTTCCAGTCTTCTTCGCTATGTTGAGAACTCAGTTCTTCGGGAACTTGTAGCTCGTAGCCGTCCGGTGTTTCGGGCACACCCAACGCCGCATAAAAGGCATCAACTTCATCTTCATTGCCGTCATATGACGGCAACTTGATAAATCCGTCCTGCCCAGTAGTTTGATCAGCTCCTTGATTAGTTTCCTGACCCGTTGGACTGTTCGTCAAATGACCATCACGGTCCTGTCCGCCCTCGTTTGCAGAAACGTCATTCTGCCCGGAAAGCGATGTATTCATACCATCAGCATCGCCTGTGTTTTCGGCATAAAAAAACCCGCTATCTTGCGATGCGGGCTGATCTGGTAAAGGTTGTGAAGAACCGGGATCATCACTCATACTGTGTATCTTCCTCTTGTTTTAGATAAGCCGCTTTTGCCAACTCTGCGCGCAAGTCAGAACTAACCGACGCTTTACGCAGAATATCGAACGCAACAGCCCGTTTTCCGTCGTTAAAAATCGACGGTCCATCCGGTGGCGTGGCTTCAAAGGCCTGCGCTTGTTCAAGAATATCAGCCAGAACGATCTGACCATCGCTTGACGCAAAAAGCCGATTATAAGCTTCGACAAGTTCGTGTTGTTTTTGCAGGGAAAAAGGCCAACCTTTGAGCATATTTAACCCTCTCCTTCCGGGATTTGATCGGGGGTAAGTCCAGCCGCCCCCAACGCTTCCATAATCGGTAAGGCTTTTCCGGCAGTGTCAACATCCTGCGCTTGCTGGGCCGCCATCAACTGCTGTTGTTCGGCTTCTATCTTTGCCTGTCGACTTGCCTGCACCTCTTCGACTGGACGCATCAAATCTGCGGGCATGCCATTAATATCTGCGCGTGCGCGAATAATCCGGTCGTGATCAAAGTTATCCATAATCGTCGGGTCGAACTGAGCCTGTTGCGCCGCTGTTTCCAGCGTCCGTTGAATACCAACATCTTCTGCCGCCCGACGTAATTTGGCCATGGGACTGGTAAATTTCAGGGTCAGGCTTTTTCCCTCTAATCCATCCGGTCGAGGAGGCAAATCAATAATGCCGTCCTCTGCCTGTCGTTCCAGAATTGCATTTTCACGCATCACCATAGACGCCAGCATTTCTTCCTGCTTGGCAAATGGTGGCCCAATCAGTTCGTTCTTTTCCTGTGCCCGCAACGCCGCTTCATAAGCCGTCATATCTGGCTTGTTCACAAGGATCTGCCAAAGATCACCATAGAAATTAGCGCTGATATCCTGCTGCTTCTTGGCAATCAGTTGTTCGCCAATGTCCGGCCGCGCTCCCGTAACAATAGGCTGAATTTTCAGGCGGCCATCATCCGTGATCAGATCCGGGTTGATCGCATTGGCACTCAGGTTCAACCTGCGCTTAAGCTTTTGAACCGTCGCAAAAGCGGGGGACACCGCCTGTTCAGCCGCCGCAATTGTTGTTTTGTTCATGACATTGAGCTGTTTGATATCCGGCAAGGCCATCATGCCCGGTCCCCAGCCATAGGCTTCGCCGTCACTCTCTACGAATGATGACGCGTGAATGGGAAACTCGTAATAGCCGGACTGCCTCAACACATGATGATGACCTTTCAACACATGAACAGACGGCCAAGGAAGTAAAGTTTGCGTATCTCCGCTCAGGGTCGTGTCGATGGCGTGGATAATTTCAAGCTTTTCTTCCAATAAATCTGGTTTATCCAATCGGGTCGTCAAAAACTCAGGCAAAGCTTCCAGACCAAATTCATCAATGATCTGCCGTAGGGTAAGTTTATAGACACGGTAGAAGGTATCCACCTGCCCCCAGGCCGTGGTTGCCAAAAAGCATTCAATAATCGGGATCATACGATATCGAATAGGCGGTAAATCTTCGCCGCCCGGCCCCCTGGAAAGGACTTCTTCCGTCATCAGGACCTGATTGCCATAACATCCCAATGATCGAAACATCCGTTGTGTGTTTGAAACGAACCCTGATTTTGCCATGTAACGCACTGAAAAGAGCTTTTTGGTGCGCTGTTCTGCCCAGGCCTGAATGTCATCGTTTTCTCTCAAGCTGTCATCCACAGGCTCCAGCCCATGCCAGATTGACCCCCGTGGAATAAGCAGACTTTCAATTGCGGCAGAAAAACGTGCCAAATCCTGTAAAGGGCGGGAACTGAACATTTTTGACATGTCCCCTCGTTTGCCCTCTAGTATTGAACCGAAGGGATCAAGGCGTTCAGCCGTTTCCACCCAGATCTTGTCAAACTTGGATCGTTCATTCGCCAGCGCAGCCTGACGATTAATTACCTTCTCAGCAAGCTCCATAAGATCTCCAGTTCACTGTTATCTCATCCCCACAAAACAAAACCCCTCGCATTTAATACGAGGGGTTCAAGACGTATCCGCCATGATCGTTAAAACACTAGACAGCAATTAAATTGCCCACAGAGTTCGCCGTTAAGAGGACCTATTTATCCAAGAACGAATATACCGTTATCCACTTACTCAAACAAAGTATAACGAAGAAAATTCTTATCGAATTTTGCTATACTCAGGGCGATGTAAATTCAACGTCGCCAGACCGCGAACTCGTCGAACAGGTGATGGGGTTAAGCTTGTATAAGGAGATAACAAAGACGTTGGTTTGTTTGCATTTGGATACAAAACATCCTCTGGGGAACGCCTGATCGTCCTCAAGCTCCGCGTATCCTCAAAACGTCCCTGCGAGGAACCAAATGACCAACCAGAATTCTGTCGTGCCTTTTGGGACACAAGAATTCCCTCAGACGCCTCAGATTTTCTGGCTGGGCGTGGCGCCCGATAATTCGTCGAAGTCAGTTGCATTATCTCACCCTCCCGAAATTAGCTCGTCTGGCTTTTAGTACTGAAAGATTTGGTGCCCTGCGAACAGGTGATTTCCCTTGTGTCACCCCGACAGCTAAATTCAACTGATCTTCCTCGGGTAAAACTTCGGGATATAATTGTTGCGAGGCTCGATCAAAAATAGATTTCCCCCTCGTTTGCTCTCCTTCCCTTTGTAAGCTTCGTCGTCCTGCGGCAACCGCACTCTGTTGTCGTTGCACACTATCCAAAACTTCACTGTTATAGGATTTCCCGATTGGGTACCCGGCCCAAGAAGCAAACTTCGAAGCCTGCCCCACTAAACCAGCATAACCATGACTTCTAGAAAGAAATGAAAGTGCCTGTTTTCCTGGGTTATATGATTTACTCCAGGCTGGCTGGCCAAAGGTTTCTGTATCCAGAGAATAGGTTGGATAGGCATCAATTCCCGGCAGAAAAGCGCTTGCAATCCGAGAAAAAGTATAAGTACCGGGGTTATTTATTTTTGCGTAAGTTCTGGCAAGCGCTCTGCGTTCTACAGGTGAAGCAGCGGCTTGAATATTATCCAATTGACTTTTTGTGAGAGGACTGAGCTTCGCCGTCGCAATTCCATGAGCACGATTATATTGTCTGGACCAATCAACCCTACTCCCAGAATAACCAGGGGGAGGGTCAGGCGTGTGTTGCCAACCTTTGCCAGGTTTATCATACCCTCCTCGAGCTCCATCGCGCCCCATATCTTTTCCGCTTGCCGCATCTGCATTGCCTGCACCGGCTGGTCCTGCTCTGGATGCCATCGCCTTAACTCCTTATAGCTGATATAAAAAAAACCACTCTCATCCTAAGAGCAGATAATTGGGGTTATTTGGTTTGTCCAAACGTGTTGTTTGCGACTATCTTTGATGCTGCTGTCTTGCAACGCGCATCCTATTGCCCATAAAAAAAGCCCCACTTTCTATGGAGCTTTTTTGAAAGACGGATTTTCCCATAACGATATTAGCTACGATTTAGATGGAATAAAAAGTATCATAGGACTTTGCAGGCTTTATTTAATGGTACTTCTCTTTCACTTATCTGCAAATATTGGATAAAATTATTTGAACTCAGTACATTAACACTTTACCGTTATTCATAGTTGAATATCATCCCCCACCTTCCACCACATTAAGACTTTAAAATGCGTATCATTACATCACTGATTTTATTGCTTGTTATAACTGCTTGCCAGACAACATCCTCACCCCATAACGACAAAGCCGCGATACAGACAAAATCTGACTATAACTATTCGCGGCATTACCCTCTGCATATGGCGAAGAGCATAACCAATACTTTTCAGCTAAAACATGCACTTACATCTGGTGAATTTAAACACTACGATCAAAAAACCCTTGATATGCTGGCATTGGACAGAGAGCAGGTCGACACCCCCGGTAAAGCCGTCATCTACCGCTATAATTATCAAGACATCACGGACCCGGCTGAACGGCAAAAGGTTGCAAAGTTATTTGATGACTTAAAATCAAAACCGGGCGCGCCCCATTCCCATATTGTATTTTTTGAAAAACTGAAAGACCGTATCCTCAACATGACACCGGATGAATCTTCCAAAACCGCCGCTTGTATGGCTGATTACACATGGAAAGACTTTCCTGATAATCAGAAAGAAACATTTTACAAACTGGCATTGGGGATTGACACAACCTCGGTAGAGATACTGAATCTCGCACACACACCGGTCGCAACAAAGCCTTATGGAAAAATACCAAAATCAGTAAAATGTACGCTTGTACCCATGGGCTTATACAATGAGTTAAAAACGCGTTTCAGGTTCTGATAAGTGCCAAACTTTTCGGCAAACCAATATTCTGCTCCAGATGAAATAAACCAAAGTATAAAAACTAACCGGATTACACCTACGCGCTTTATTGCCGTCACATTTTGCATTCTGACTTTCATAATAAGCAATATTTCTCACGCTCAATCCGTTGATGAACAAGAACTCGCCCGTCAATTGAGAGAAGGTGAATTTGTAAAGTATCCGCCAGAATATTTAGAGAAATTAGGGGAAGTCATTGGGCAGTTTGATCAACCGGGAAAATCAATTCCTTACCTGACATGTTTCAATCATATAGAAACAAACCTGATAAAAGGCGGCCTAGTCGAAGAATTCAACGCCTATATTGATCACCCGCAAATCACAGCGAAACAGAAATCTTTCATGAGGAAAACAATCAGCAGACTGTTGAATTTAACGCCAAAAGAAAAATCCGGTATATGCGCCTGTAATACCGACGACACCTGGAACAATCTGATGACATCGGAACACAGAACAGCTTACAACAAAATGGCCCAGGGCATTCCCCTTACAGAAAAAGATAATAAAGCCCTGCAAAAAAAGACGAATGTCGTTCGTCCAGCAACAGAATATGACCCCATGGCTTGTATCTTCAAACCTATGGATCTTTACAGGGAATACCGTAGTATCTTCTAGTGATTTACCCGACGAAACACGGTAATTTTGCCATAAAAATTTGCCCTCAGAGTCATACTTTTATCACACCAATAACTTGACCAATATCAATTTTTAATCCAGAATAACTACAACCATAAGGACATATTATCACGGCAAATAACCATGAAAAATAGTTTTCTTGGCGCCCTGATCGGCGCAACAATTGCTCTCGCCATAGGTTGGCTTAGTATCATTTTTATCGGTGGTGCCTTTGGGGCTACGACAGTGTTTTTGTTGCTGGTTGGCTCCATCATTGGGTACGCACTTGGAAATATGCGTCGCTAACTCATCATACAGAGATTTCTGGATCAAAATACCTAGCAAAAACCCAAAACGCCGCGCCCCTAGTAAAGGTTTGCGGCGCTCGGTACAATCAATCAGTCGCACCTAACCCTAATCAAATTAGGTACCTTTTCAATCATTTTCTGAAAAAATCGCTATTTCATCATTTCTTGACTTCATAATAGCCCTTGCCCACTATTCCCCAAATTAGAAACAGCCTCATGATAAAACCGAGATTTGGGTTAAAGCTCCCTATAAGAAATACCTAGATGCAGACAATCCAAACAAGACAGGGCAATCCCCTCTGATGTTATCCAAACAACGGTTCTTAGACCTGTTTTTACTGGTACTCTTTCCCCATCTTTGCTTGTCGGTTTGGGTTAGCGAACGCGTTACACCCACCATAAGTATGGTCCTGACAATTCTCTATGTTGGGGGAATCTGTTACTTTCTCTTTGTTAATCAGCCCGATATCTACTATCAGCTCACCCAATTCTGGCTTTTGGTTGCAACAGTATACGCAGCCCTGCCCTGTTTGTTCTTTCTCGCACGCAGCTTTGACAAGTTCTAATGCGGCCTGAAGGGCCTATTCTTTATCGACTACGATAATAAATCACGATGATGGAAATGATAATCAAGATCCCGCCAGCCAAAGCGCTGAACATCGGGTAAAGGCCATCCATTTCATCAAACCTCACCCGGCCAGCATCCGTATACATGCCCCACATCCCAAAGGCGACACCGACAAGACCTGTAAGAAAAAGAATAAACCCCATTTTGTCCTCCGACACGATATTTCATCACGAATTATAGTGTTAGTCGGAATAAATACCAAAACGGTTCATATAAAAATTACCCCCTTTGAATATACGCCCTTTCCATAAAATACTCTCCCCTGAGTGGTAACAGGTTTTAAACAGAAAATACTGGCAAATATCTTCATACAAAAAGGAACATCACGCAGCGGTCACAAGACTTCCTTTCCGCTTACTCCCAAAACAGAAAAGCATATTCAAGGTTGATAAATACCCTTCACTGACATACTTAAAATAACCACCTTTCGATCACGGAAATTATTTTCTCATCATTTCACGATTTCTACGTACATATCATCCACTTACGTTCATAAAATCACAGAAAACACCCATGTACCGTTCAAAGTCTGACCCAATCAATAATCATCAGGGCCTTCTTAACATGAATAAGCTATTTAAAATCAGCTTCTTGCTACTACTAATCACCCTTTTCGGATGCCAAAAACACCAAACGGCTCTCCCCGAAAACCCGACGAGCAATCGACCTGTTGAGATTCAAACCTCAGAAACTTACCTACATCCAGAAAGTACATTCAGATTACCTGCTACCGTCGAAAGCTTTCAACGGGTTTCATTAACGCGCTTTGATAAACAGGGTTTAGACGTTGGTGCCGGGTATAAACTACAAAATGATCCCTGTAATCTTACAGTTACTATTTATCTCTACCCGACCCCGAGTATGCAATTGATCGGTACAGATCAAGACGTTATCAATTCCATAGAGGCATCCTGGCTTGAACAGGAATATTCAACAGTCAAAAAACAAATTCTGTACGGTTATTCAGGCGCACAAGTGATCACGGAACAACCAACTGTCGACAATGGTTACACAGGTCACCAAGGAATATTTCAATTCCAAAATACAAAATCGGTTCTCAAACTATACGTTGTTGATCACAGATGGTTCGTTAAACATCGCTACAGCTATCCGTCGAACTGTGCGAACAAGGCAGAGGCAGCTTTGCAAACCTTGGAAAATAATATTCCACCACGATCTTGACTGATCAACTTCAACTCATCCCCGCCCATATTGCTTACGCTTTACATTCAACGCAGACAACTGCGGCGCTCTCCGCACCTTTGACTTACCCTGGCTCACACCTACACCAAACTGCGGCTTGTCTTCTTCCTGCGGATAAAGAACTTGTTGAGCACGCTCTGTAAGTGACTTGAGCTTGGAGCTACCATTATCACCCTCACGCGCAGCTCTACGTTGCTGGTCACCTTTTACCCGCTGGTCCGTAGCTTCGCCTATTGACCGAAATCCTGAAACCGATTGATGCGGAGAGTAACCAGCGAATGAAGCAAGGTCACTTAACTTTGAAAGCCCACCTATAATTGGGTTGGCCGACCTAAGCCCGAAGCTTAAAGCCTGATCGGTGGGTGCGTAACTATCTCGAAAACCAATATTCCCCTCATCATCAACAGTGAATTCGGAATTCACACCACTCAGTAAACTCGACCCCAAGCTGGCTAAAGTTGAAGACATGCTCCCGCGATAGGACCGCGCAAGTGATTTTTGATGTTCTTTTTTTGCGGCTATGTTCTTAGGCGTTCCCGTCGGATACTGGCTTAAAGCCTTCATATCATCAAAGTCAATTTTCTCTGGCCCAAGACCCGCATACACCCCAATTCTATTTGCGCGTCGATGTGCCTCTGTAGCCGCAGCCTGAGCCTCTGGGGAATGGATACCGTCTGAAATGGAAAACGTTTTTGTCTTTCCTCTTACGGGCGCAGGGGATGGCTGAAACCCACGAGTGTTTCTTGGTCTGTCGCGATCTCTATCGCCACCACCGCCAAAATCAGGTCCTTGGTTCCCATTACCGTTATTATTGGAGTTCCTTCCCCCTGGACCGTGAGAACCCGGACGACCTCTTGATTCTGCCATATTACAAACTCCTTATAGTTGACTCTTTTCCTGCCCACTCTCAATATAAGAGCAGATTATGGGGGTGATTATGTTTGTTCGACTTGGTGTTTTGCTACTGTCTTTAGTGCTGGCTTCTTGCACGCCAATAGAGTTAATTCGAGTAGGGGCTGCTATAGCAGGCGTAGAACGCCAAGAAGACGCCAAACTTCGAAATTGCTCAGGTCCCGACGTCTCAGATTGGATCTGTCGTAAAGATGCGCAGAAACTGGCAAGAGATGTAAATGCAAGAGTCTGTAAATCAAACAACACTCATTGCCGATACGTGCCTATCGAAGAGGCGGCTTCCTTTGAAAGATTCTGTTTTGGCAACACAGTGTCACAAGATTGCTGGTTTGAAGGTAAAAACTCATAACAAAAAAGCCCCGCAAACACAGAGCCTTTGGGCGAGCTAACCAGTGAGAATCATACGAGATATTAAGTTAGAACACAATGGGGGATCAGAAACTTGGGTGAGCACATATCCTTAGGCCAGATAGCAACAGTAATCATTGCGGGGCTCATAGCATTACTGTCAGCTAAATACACTGCAGATCGAGCTTTGAAAAAATTCCGCTCTGAGAAGTGGTGGGTGAAAAAGGTTGAAGCTTACACAGATATACTTGAAGCCTTACACCATGAAAAAGCCATAACATATGAATTCCTTGAATCAATAAAAAACAAACGAGAGGTAAATGAAGAGCTTGAAGATAAACTTAGAGAAAACGCCATTCATGCAAGAGAGCAACTTTCTTTATTCATCGACATAGGGGGGTTTTACATATCCGATGAAGCGCTAAAGCATCTTAAAGCCCACAAAACAAATATTACTACAATCCAAAAAGAGCAAGATGAGATGATTGCTCTAAGTAAAGAGCTCTCAGCTATAGGTAAATGCATAGAAAAAATGATTGAGTTAGCAAAAAGCGATCTAAAAAGTGAAGAGTGAGTCAAAAAAGGCCCCGAGGGCCTTAGTGTATCTTATCACCCCCCCGGCTCATAATCCGAGATAGCCACGTCCATATCGCCGTAGTCATCCTCAGACCACTTCACGATATCTTCGGCAAAGGTCAACGCCAATGCGTCTGCCACGTCTGGCGAATGCAACCCGCGCTTTTTCATGTCTTCCTTGCGCTCGAGTTGTAGCCTGTTCTTGGCATCAAAGCCGTACTCAATAGCGGTGAGATCTGTTTCAAGTTCCTGATCATCAGCGGGAATATCACACCCCTTGAGCCAGTCGCGCATCTTGCCCCACATTTCAGCGCGCTTGTTCATGTAGGTCTTCTGGTCCTGCGCTCTGCCCCCGGCATTCACATCAATGCAGTCATGCCCCAATTGCTTGAGGCGATCGACAACGCCGCCACCAACACCCACGCCGTCAACCAGTACACCGTCAGGACGATATTGACATATGACCTCAACCACATGTCCGACCAGTGTCATCGTATCCACCCGGTACTTTTTGATCTCCAGCACCTTACGCCCCTGCCGTATCAAAATCACCGATTGGTCATCGCCAAACCGGGCAACGTCCACACCAATGACAAGGGGATCTTGTGGTTGCGCCGAAAGCTGGCGATTTCGGGCCGCTTTAACAATCGCACCACTGATAAACTGCGTTGATCCTGCTCTTGGGAACACACCGCGCACACGCACACGAACAAAGTCACTGTCTTCGCCGTAATCCTCGACCCATTGCTGCATCAGGTTCTGGTTGGTTCCATCCACTGAACGGCTATCAATTTGTCTGGTTTTCCAACGATGGCGTAACCGATTAAAACATTCAAAAAAGCGTCCCGAGTTTCTTGTCGGGTTGCCAAAGACAAAGCGCATGGGCTCGCCATCGGTCAGGCCGCCATCCGAAACTTCCCAGATTTTATCGGGCACGGCTGATGCTTCATCGAACAGATAAAAGGGCGTGGAATTCGCGGCGTGCAGTCCGGCAAAGCTTTCCGAATTTTCCTCGCGACAGGTCTGCGCATCACACCGCCAGCTTTCGGGGTGACGTTTATGGACCAGCGCCATATTGCCTTTGCTTGCGCTATAGTTAAACCAATGCCCGGTCAGACAACGCTTGTGCCATTTCCCCAACTCGGCCCAGGTTTTCGTGCGCAGCTGATCGCTTGTATTCGACGTCACAACCCCTTTGGCAAAGGGCCGCGTTGACATAATAAAGAGAATAAGCCACGCCGACATTGCTGATTTACCAATACCATGCCCAGAAGCTGTCGCCATATCCATCGGGGCAACGGGGTGCAGCCCGTCAAATCCGCGTTCTGTGATTTGCACGCCCAGATCTTCCAGATAGGCCAACTGCCAGTCGCGCGGGCCTTCAAAGTCGACCAATTCACCCTGTCCCCAATCAAAGGCCCACAGAACAAAGCCAAGCGGATTTGCATAGAACTGCGCGCAATCTTCGGCAAGATCCAGATCAACCCCATGGGTCATTAGATACCTCTATAATCAGATAGGAAAAATGGTGACAAGAAGACGAGAAAATTTACTTATTCTTTAGGCGTTTGCGCCCGCGCATCAGGCGATCAACCAGTTCATTTTCAATCGACATTTCAACCTTTTCCTTAAAGGCCTGAACCGACACATGCCGCCCGATAATCTCTAACGCCTTTCCTGCCCCGGTATGCTGGAATTTGTATTCACCATCTGCATCCGCAACCGGGCTGCGCTGCATACAACGCTCAAACAGTTCCACCGCCCCTTTCAGAACGTAATCAGCATCGACCTGTAAACGTTGGGAACGCGCGGCCTTCGCATGTTCAATGGCCGCTTGCACCAAAGGATTTTTCAGCGTTCGGTTGGTATTTTGTTTGACTGACTTGGGGCTATAACCTGCCCGAAGTGCCGCTTGCGTGGCATTTAGATCCACCAGATATTCTTCGACAAACCTCTTTTGTCGTTCGCTCAACGGCTGCTTTAGATCCGGATCACTCATTTTTCTTCCCCCAGATATAAAACAGAAATGGGGAAGCGATGTCTACAAATCCAATTCAGAAATCACGCCCACTTCCCCGCCCCTATTTTATAACTGACAGGCAAGCCGAACAATTCATCAGGAACTTTGAGAGGAAATTCATTTAGAGAGAAAAACCCACCCCAATTCTCAACAAACACATTTTTTCAAAAGAGAGGCTTTATCCCACGCCCTTCTTTACGGTAAAAGCATAGGAGAGTTGAGTAACGGTAAAGGGTTTTAGATTGTCCACCATTATTATTACGGAAAAAACCTCGCAAAAGCGCGATGTTCAAGCGGCAATCGGCAGTAAATACGGGCAAATCCTTCCAGCAGAAGGACACCTGTTAAGCCTACAGGAACCACAACAAATTCAAAGCAGTTGGGGACGCTGGTCATTTGACTTGCTCAAGCCTGATGATTTCTATCCAACCTGTCCAGCTCCTGATGCCTCACCTTCTGCAAAAAGCAAGCTTGAGGCAATCGCTAAGGCTCTAAAAACCGCAGAACGCGTCATCATCGCGACCGACTGTGACCGCGAAGGACAGCTTATTGGTGAAGAGATTTTACGGCACTATAAATTTGCCGGGCAGGTGCAGCGCGCCATGTTCACCGCGCAGGATGAAAAGACCCTGCGACAGGCTTTTGATAATCTGGAACCCAATGATAAATATCATAATTTGGGCCAAGCCGCTGTTGTGCGTCAGCAAGCGGATCAGGTTTATAACCTGTCCCTAACCCGCGCAGCCACCGTCGCCCTAAAACAACCCGGACAATACGGCGCAATCGGTATTGGCCGTGTAAAAACGCCGACCATGGCAATTGTCTGTATGCGCGAATTGGAAATTCTGGATTTCACGCCGCAGGATTATTACCACCTTGTCGCAACGGCCAAGGCTGAAAGTGGTGAACTAGACCTTCGTCACGCCCCCAAAGACCGTATTCTGAACCCGGAAAAGGCAGAACAGCTCCGCGCAGCTGTCGAAGGCTTTGAAGGCCCGCTCAAAACAGAAAAGAAGATCAAGAAAACAAAGCCACCGCGCCTTCTTGATCTGCCAGAATTACAAAAAATATGCGCCCGCCGCTGGGGATGGAGCGCCGACAAGACGCTTAATATTGCTCAAGAACTCTACGATGGGGAAGGTAAAAAAATTCAGACCTACCCCCGTGCTGAATCCCGGTATCTGGCAGAAAATCAAATAGACGACATCGGCGAAATCATTCAGGGACTGACCAAGCTTCCGCAATATCAGGGAATTGACCTGTCATCCCCCGAAGTGCGCCAAGGAAAATCCGGCCACTTTTCTGATGCAGGTTTGAAGGGTGTATCGCACCACGCGATTGTCCCCAATAAAAACACCATGGACCGTGTAGAGGTCATCTACGCACGCCTGACCCAAGATGAACAACGCATGTTCGATCTGGTTGCCAGTTCCTATCTCGCGATCCTGATGCCGGATTACGTCTATGAATCAACCAGTGTGTCTATGGAAGTTCCCGTAACCCTACCTGATGAAGACACTGGTCAAGAAAAAGAGAGCATTCTCGATTTCAAGGTGACAGGCAACATTCCAAAAGAACAGGGCTGGAAAGCCGTCTATACCGATGTCATGGAAAAAAAGGAAGATCACGCTGGGGAACTTCCCCCCATTCAGAACGGTGACGTTGCTATTCTGTCCCCCGTGACAAGCGATACCAAGAAAACCAAAGCACCGCCGCGTTACAACGAAGGAACTCTGATTGATGCCATGCAGAATGCTTGGCGATTTGTTGAAAACAAGGATCTGAAAGAACGCCTGAAAGAAGCCAAGGGTATCGGCACCCCGGCCACGCGTGCCGCCGTAATTACGGGCCTCAAGCTACAAAATTTTCTTGCCCAAAGCGGAAAACATATCGTTCCAACGGACGCAGGTCTGACCCTATACAAAACCTTGAAAGCAGCAGCCCCAGAATTAGTTGACCCCGGTGTTACCGCCATGTGGGAAATGAACATGGACGACGTTCTCGAAGGGAAACAGACCGCGCGACAGGTTTGGGACGATATTGGGAATGATACAGAACGGCTTATCAGCATCCTCAAAACCAGTGCGGCTACAGCGCCAAAGATCAATACAGGCGTGGCCATGCCCAAAAATGCTGGCAAAGGCAAACCAACGGATAAAATGAAGGAAACGGCAAAGTCCGTTGCCCAGAACAAGGGGGTAAAACTCCCCAAAGGCTATACATCAGACTTTAATGTCTGTCGTGAATTTCTGGATGAACACCTTGGTGGTAAAGGACCAAGCCCGGAAAAAGTTCTCGCAAACCTCGAAAAACAACTCTCTGACGGCATGATCAAAGGGCTAGGGGCAAAGGCCGCAAAGCAACTGGTCGAAAGCTTTGGGGCAAATGCGCTAAAGGTAATCGTAGAAACACCGGAAAAGCTTGCAACAGAAACATCCCTGCCAAAGGGAAAAATCAAGCTGTTGGAAGACTGGACCGAAGATAGGAAGACACATTCTGAAATTGCCGCCTTCCTACACAACCATAGTGTTGACCCCGCAAGATCCTATCGCCTTTTTGATACTTACGGGCAAGACACAATCGCGAAATTAAAAGACAATCCCTACTGTATCGTCCGCGATATAAAGGGTGTCCCCTTTGAAGTACCCGATTGCATTGCACATCGACTTGGATTGGAAGCGCACTGTCTGGAACGTGCTGGCGCGGCATTGTATTACGCGCTCCTACAAGCCGCTAATGCACGAGAAAAAAGCAACCTACTGACGCTATTGAATAAACGTTTGGATATCCCGACAGACGTACTAGAACAAGCTCTGACGACAGAGCTAGAAGCCAAGCATATACACGCCTACAAAGAAAAAGATGCGACTGGAAGCACCCAAGAATTCCTGATTTTGAAACAAGACTGGCAAACAAATTCAAAAATCAAAAAACGTATGAATGTGCTGTCCGAAGGGGTTGTTCCTTGGGGCGAAATTGATACGCAAAAGGCAATTGATTGGGTTATCAATCGTGACAAAATTGATCTGTCTGAACATCAAAAAGCTGCTGTTGCCAAATTACTAAAAAACAAATTATCCACCCTCAAGGGCGTTGCCGGAACCGGTAAAGATGATGTTATCAAAGCCTTTGCCAAAATCATCAACGCCAAAAATATATCATCATTGATCGCCGTTCCGTCCTCTACTCAGACAAAGAAGACCAGCGCGGCACTGGACGAAGATACAGTCTCGGTTGTCAAACTTCTGGAATATAATTCAAAGACAAAAACCTTTAAACGCAACGCTCGAAAACAATTGGATTGCCAGCTTTTGATCATTGATCAAGCTGACTTGTTAGATCGATCAACAACCCTTGCTGTGCTTGATGCCCTCCCCGAAAACTCAGGTCTGGTATTGATACGAAGCAGCACATCAAATGCTTTTCCCGGTTCGGGCCGCGTACTGGATAAACTGCTCGATCTTGGTGACAACAATACTCTCTTACTTGATCAACTATCTCCCCAAGACCAGAATAATAAACTCTCAGGAAACTTGCTTAGTTTAAATAACAATCAGGGTTTTGATTGTACCTCAGATACACAAAACTCAGGAACATTCTATTATATTGAAGCTGAAAATGAGCAAGATACACAACGCAAACTGGCCGAGGTCATTAAAAACCGCTTACCCAAGAGCTTTAAATACAATTCTATAAAAGACATTCAGGTCATCAGCATGGCAAAGGGAATGCTTGCCCCTCAGAACCTGATACCTCAACTGCAAAGCTTGCTTAACGACGGGCACACAGGTTTAACCCTGCAAAAATTTGGCACCCAATATAAAACCGGTGACAAAGTCATACTGTTACAAAACGATCCAGACCGGGATTTGATGACAGGCGACATTGGCTTTATCAAAGATATTACCCGGGACGAAATACCTCAACCGGATAACCGTACATCCTATGTGGACGATGGCCGTGTAAGCCTAGAATTCAATGGTAAAACTCACGATTTTGCCTTTGGTGAATTGGATCACCTGAATCTAGCCTATGCCTTACCCGTCAATAAATCTCGAGATAATCTTTCTGCCGCGACAGTTCTGTTACTTCCGCTAACAGGCTCAGAAGATCTAAATACAAATCCGGACAAAGAGAATGATCCGGGCTTTAGAAACAACCTGCTACAAAGCCTCTCTTCCGCAAACGAACGGGTTATTCTGATCGGAAAGAAGCCAGAGAACGCTCGGTAACAATACAAAGTACCCCGTACTTTTCATCGTTATCCCCGAACCCGTTCAGATGGGAATACAAGGGTTACTTTGGTTCCGCATCCCGGTTCAGATTTAATGTCAATCGTACCGTTATGCATTTCCATCATACGCTTTGCCAAAGGCAGCCCAAGCCCTGTTCCCTTGGTGTTATCGTTATAAGCACTTCTGACCATACCAAAGGGGGTCAAGGCAGTTTCAACGTCTTCTTCATCCATGCCAATCCCTGTGTCAGTGATATTCAAGCAATATACCCCATCCGACATCAGGTCATCACTTATGCAAATCGCTCCTCCCTTTGGGGTAAATTTCACAGCGTTTACCAGTAAGTTCAAGATGATCTGGCGAACTAATCTTTCATCGGCAAAGACAACCAGATTTGAACCTTTAGCGTCATTCTCCAACCGGACGTTTTGCTCATCGGCCTGTAGCTGAACCATTAACATGGCTTCATTTAAGGCTGTCGCAAAAACAAACTCTTCTTCGTTTATTTTAAAAGTCCCGGATTCAATGGAAGAAACATCCAAGATATCATTGATAATATCCAACAGATGCGCGCCTGAACGATTAATGTCCTGACTATATTCAAGATATTTATCATTACCCAAAGGACCAAAAGCTTGCATCTTCATGATATCGGAAAACCCAATTATCGCATTTAAGGGCGTCCTTAACTCGTGGCTCATCGATGCCAGGAAGTTATCTTTGGACTGACTTGCCGCTTCGGCCCGTCGACGCAAAGCGCCCAAGGTGTCGACCTGCTTGGAAACAGCCTTGAATATCAACCAAATCACGACAATAAAGATCAATCCGCCCCATAAACTTATAAGAGAGACTGTAATCCAGGTTCGGGATAGATTTTTATTAGATTGTAATACAGATGTTTCATGCCATTTAACTGTGATCTTGGAAAAGGCAGTCCAATCTTGATCCAAAAGGGCAAGAAGCCGATCTAATTCACCGCTAATTTTTTGATTCTCAACCTGTAAACCCAGATATTTTTGTACCACCGAGAAAAGGTTTCTCTCCACAGGTTTTGCCAGTTCGGGATCTTGGTAGTTCTCCACTTCACGTCCCAACAGCTTGACTTTGAGAAGAAAAAGCTCGGTTTCCAGATCTTTATTAACCTCATTGCCAAGATTGATAGATCGAACCGCTCTCTCAAATCTTTCAAGATTTGGCAGCAACCGATTATCTTTTAAATCTGACAAACGATCATAACTCTTTTCACCCGAAAGAACTTCGACCAACCGCTGTATATCAGACAACTCCGTCAACAGATTTCCAACATTTCTGCTCAACAGTTTTTTATATTCACCAACAATTTTGTCGACGGCCTGCTTTTGAACTATTCCCTTGTTATTCTGTTCATATTCTCTAAGGCTTAATACCATCTCCAAGCGTAATTTTCCGATAACATCATTAATGAGTACCTGAATTTTGGTCAGTTGCTCTCGGACCTCATTCAGCGTCACATTATTATTAATATCCTCAGAAACTCTGTCATTACGCCCTCGCCAATCTGCTGATTCAAACAGAATTTCCAAAAGTTGTTTAGACTGTCCTTGAAGTGATTTCTTCAGCTGTCGTAGTTGTTCATCATCATTTACAGGCAGCTTGTTAATGGCCTCTTCCAGCCCTCTGATGGCAATAATACCTTTAACCGGCTCTGTCCGTTCGGACGTTTCTAATAAGCGTTCGATTTCAAAAATACCGGTTCTAATTTTTTCATTAATGTTCGAAACCGTGTCATTGAAAGCTTGTTCCTGCCCAAGCAAACGATCCTTTTGTTCCTGTTGATTAACGACGCCCCACCCCAGAAACAGGTTGACGACAACAGGAATAACAATGCTCAGACCAATTAAAGCCCAAAGCATTCGTTTTATTCTTAGGACATGATTATCTTCATCCATGAGCATACTTTAAGGAACCAACATAGAGGGTATATTTTTCCAGTCAAAGGGAACAAATTCGCCTTGCCTTAGACTTGTGGGCCAAACTTTATGACTGGCCTGATGATGTTCACGGTTATAAAAAAGCTTTTGTCCTAGCCCAATATCAAATTCGCCCAAATTTTCGAGAGCATCAATTATATTCTCTCTATCGGGTTCACCCTCAATGCTGTGCAAAGCTTTGATCATTATTTCCATTGCAATATAGCCCTCTAGGCTACCAAATGAAACTTCACCATTCTGCGCATATTTACTTATATCATCGTGATAGGCCCGAACAATTGGTACAGATAAATCTTCGGGATAGGGGACAACCTGGGTCACGATCACTCCTTTGATTTCCTTGCCCAGCTCTTTAGCCAGCGGGGCACTGCCAACAAAGGACACATTTAGAAAAAGAGAGTTCAAACCTGCCATTCGGGCAACCTTTATAAACTTGGCGGACGGTGCATAGGCCCCGACCATGATTATTGCTTTAGGTGTAGGCTCCGCCAATAAAACATCCGCCAGTGCACTTTCAACGACCAGAGTATTTCGTTCATAGCGACTGTGGACAATTGCCGTTTCAGATTCCAAGCCATGTCGTTTTAATGCATTGATTCCACCTGTAAATCCAGCGTCCCCATAACTGTCCCTTTGTGTAAAAAATGCCACCTCTTCAGGTTTCAGCCCCCCTTCTTCTATCAAAGCATTTACCATAACCGATGTTTCTTCGGCATAGCTGGCTCGATAGTTTATGACGTATCGATCTGGGGGAGTTTTCCTTAAGACACCAGCACCAGTAAAGGGAGCAAAAAACAATGTTTTTTCTTCGTTTACAATCGGTATAGCCGATATAGCAGTGGGGGTTCCCACATTCCCAATTATTGCAAGTGCATCTTCGTAATTAATCAAATTCTTGATATTGGGTATTGTTCTATCGGGTTCATAGCCATCATCCCAAGCGATCAATCTAATTTTACGACCATCAATGCCCCCTAAAGAATTCTCTCTTTCCAGACGCATCTGGATACCAAGGCACATATTTTTCCCCAACTCAGCAGCCTGGCCAGACAGGGCCGTCGACATGCCAAAAACCAGGTCGGCATTCATTCTAACATCATTTGTTGTTGAATCAGCGTGTGAAAATACAGGCCTTATTATCAAAGCGATTGATAAGCAAACCCAGACGAGGAGTAGCTTAGCAGGTGTTTTGCGAATAAAAGCACTTAAAATCTTAAGTGACATTGATAATACCCTGTTTTAATTACACTAACTCCCCACATCCCTATCAATTTAGCTTCATACTAACCCATTGCTCTTTATAGGGTGTTAATAAGGAATCTAACTTATTCCGATCATAGGTTGCGTATTAATGAATTAGAAATCCCTAGATTGTAATATGTATAAAATATCTAAAGCATTCTATCACTTGGCTGTCGAAAGGCTGCCTTTAAAGGGATAATCGAGCCACAAGGACAATCGGGGAGCCTTAATGGAATCAAGTGGTAAGAGGTCAGGTCTAAAGAAAGTACGTCTTCATCATCTGTTATTTCTCGGGTTCACCCTAATCTCGACTGTACCTGTTTTCTTTCTTGCCGCTTGGGCACAGAAATCGGCCATTGAAAGTGAATATACAGCAATAGAAGATAAGCATCTATTATTAGCAAAAAACCTAACGGGTACACTAGATCGCTTTGCCAAGGATGCAGAACAAATTTTCCGTGTTGCAGCCCATTATCTTCAAACCAATAAACCAACAGAACAAATAGCCACTTTAATGAAGATCGTTCGCTTCAATCATCTTCACATAACGGACAAAACCGGACGAATTTTCAGTATTGAATCAGATTGGCAAGGGCAAGCACCCATAAAAAACAACACTCAAATTTCACACAAATTGCTATCGAAATTATCCCTCGACATTGAACAGGCAAAATTATTACCTGACCACGTTTTCTTTTCACCTGCGCTTCATAACTCCCACGGTAAACCAACAATATACCTCATTAAATTTACCCCTGATGGTTCTCTTGTTATTGGGGCACTTGAAACAGATTATATTGTTGATATGGGGCAAAAAATTTCTTTTGGTAAATTAGGGCACGCAACGATTGTTGATCATAAAGGTCATGTTCTATCCCACCCCAATTCTACATGGCGGAACGAAATAAAAGACATATCCCACATCAAACCTGTATCCCTAATGATGGCGGCGCAAACTGGGGTCACCACGTTTTATTCGCCAGCTATAGAGACTGACATGATCGCGGGGTTTACTTTTCTACCCAAAATTGGGTGGGGCGTTATGATCCCCCAACCTCTATCCGAGTTGGAAGAACGTGCCAGCGGTGTCAGAACGGCTGTCATCATTATTACCCTTCTCGGCATATTAACGGCTGCGCTGATTAGTTGGTGGCTAGCACGTTATCTTTCCATGCCCATGCAGGCCGTGGTCTATGCCGCCGGCGATGTTGCAAAGGGTAAACTAAACGCAAGAATACCAACCTTTCGGTCCTTCATCCTCAAAGAAGCCAATGATCTTGTCCTTTCTTTCAACTCTATGGTCAACGAGCTGGAAAAAGTTGAACGCCGCCTTCGGACAAGTGAAGAGAGGTTCAAAGAATTTGCATCAACAGCATCCGATTGGCTTTGGGAGACAGATGAAAAGGGACGCATTGTTTGGGAATCAGCCAGCAAGAAACAAGGTTACAGAGGTAGAAAATTCATCGAAATCCAGGGCATGACCCGCCAAGAGCTGGCAGAGGATGTTATGAAGAAAAAGGATTGGACAACTTACCAAAAAGCCTTGGACAAACATGAAGAAATCAAAGATTTCCACTATAAATACCTTGGTGAAAACGGACAAATATACCACGCTCTGATTAATGGAATTCCCCTCTATGATGACGAAGGCAACTACAAAGGACACAGAGGTTCAGCATCAGACATCACAAAACGCACCAAAGCAGAACACGAGCTAAAAAAAGCCCGTGATGAAGCCGAAACAGCCAACAAATCCAAGTCCGATTTCTTAGCAAATATGAGCCACGATCTACGAACACCTTTGACTGCTATTATCGGTTTCAGCGATATTATGCGGCACAAAACCTTTGGTAAATTAGGTCACCCCAAATACGATGAATATGTCCGAGATATTCATAATAGCGGAACCCTCTTAATCGGCCTCATCAATGATATACTCGACCTCTCAAAAATAGAGGCGGGCAAATACGAACTGACCAACGAACCTCTGCAAATAGATGAACTAATTGGTTTATCATTTCGGCAGCTGGAACTAATGGCCGAAAGTTCCCATCAGTCTCTCAAGATGGAAATCTCATCAACCCTCCCCCATTTAAAAGGAGATAAGCGTGCCATTATTCAGATTTTAAACAACCTGATATCCAACGCGATCAAATATTCGCCTAAAAAGGGAACTATTGCAGTCAACGCCACGACTAACGAAAACAACGGGATTGAAATATCAGTCGAAGATTCCGGAATCGGAATGTCTGAACAAGATTTAGAGTGTGCTATGAACGCTTTTGAACAAACCGACCGCTTGCACCCCAGAAAACATGAAGGAACTGGGCTGGGTCTTTTCCTCTGCCACAACTTTATGAAACTTTTAGGTGGGAAGTTAAAAATTGAAAGCAAAGTTAATGTTGGAACCAAAGTAACCCTAATTTTCCCGGCGTCCCGAACAATTATAACACAACAAGAAAAAAGTCTCTGACATAACAATTTTACACATAAAAAATGCACCAACTCTGACAATATAGAACAAAAAACACAGGAAGCCCCAGCATGAAAGAGCAAATCAACATCTTGCTCCTAGAAGACGAACAAGAAGAAAACAAGCTGGTGAAAAGCTATCTTGAGCAGGCTTTTCATAACAATTACCGTTACGACAAAGTCACCAGCTTAATCACGGGAACCGAAAAAATCAGGCTGCAAAATTATGACCTTGTACTGCTGGATTACAAATCAACAGGCCCAGATGGGATCGACTTTGTTCACTACATTATAAATGATCTTAAGATTATGATTCCCGTAATCTTCCTATCTGAAGAAAATAACCGTGAAGCTGATCTGAAAGCCATGGAGGCAGGCGCCCAGGATTTTCTGTTGAAAGAAGAATTAACACCTTATTCTTTTGAAATGGCAGTACGCTATTCGCTAAAGCACAAAAAAGCAGAAGAACACATACAATACCTCGCCTATCACGATGCTCTTACAGGCTTGCCTAACAAAAATTTACTACTTGATCGTCTTGAACGTACCTTGATCAGATTTTCGCGCACTCAACGTCACAGCGTTTTGCTATTTCTAGATCTGGATAGTTTTAAAATAATCAATGACTCTCTTGGGCATACTGTTGGCGATGACCTGTTAATCGAAGTATCCAAAAGACTTAGCTCCGTATTAAACGAAACAGATTCAGTCGCCAGGCCTGGGGGGGATGAGTTCATCATTCTTCTTCCCGAGATTTCTAAAGAAAAAGAAGAAGCAGCATTAAAAGCGCAACAGATTGCAGATAACATCATAAACGCTTTGCGACTTCCTATTGAACTGGGGGATCATCAATTACACATCGGTATATCAATTGGTGCAACGCTGTTTTCCGGGAAAGATTCAACCTGTGCCGACACGGTTTTAAAACATGCTGACACAGCAATGTACGAAGCAAAATCATCTGGACGCAATACTATCAGTTTTTTCCAAGAAGAAATGGAAAAGTCAGTAAAATATAAGCTGGCACTAGAAAATGATCTGCGAAAAGCTATCCCGAAAAATGAATTTGAACTCTATTACCAGCCACAGGTTTGCGTTAATTCGGGCGCTGTTATTGGCGCAGAAGCTCTTGTTCGATGGATGCACCCTGAAAAAGGGCTGATCTCCCCACTTGATTTTATTCCATCCGCAGAACAGAGCGGGCTTATCCATCCTCTTGGGGCTTTGATTTTCAAAATGGCCTGTGAACAAATTCATAGCTTTACTGACATTCCTCGAATTTCGGTTAACATCAGCGCCAAGCAATTTCATGCTCCAAACTTTGTTGAAACGATTAAACAAATCACCAAAGAAACTAAGGTCAGCCCGAAACAACTAGAATTAGAGTTAACCGAAAGCACTATGTTGGCTGATATCGAAGAAACCGCCGTAAAAATGCGTGAATTGAAAAACATGGGGTTTTCTTTTGCACTGGATGATTTTGGAACGGGCTATTCATCCCTAACTTATCTAAAACGCTTACCATTTGACGTTCTAAAGATTGATCGTTCTTTCATAGCAAACATCATGGACGACCCAGAGCACGCGGGCATAGCAACAGCCGTAATTTATCTTGGCAAAGCATTGAACTTGCACATTGTTGGCGAAGGCGTTGAAACAAAAGATCATCTAGAGTTCCTAAAGCGTCAAGGGGCCCATTCTGCTCAAGGTTATTATATAAGCCGCCCTGTTCCCGCGGATGAATTTATCGCCTGGGTGAACCAACGACAGACTGCATAGTTTTACAGACTTTCTTGTGCGCAGGAAATTGCAACGTCCGTATGATGATGTAATGATCACGCTCTTTCAAAATACCTTTTCCTCCCCAATTATTACTCAGAGCATAAAATGATAATTCCCAACCTTATGGTCACAGACATAGAAGCATCCCTTAATTTTTATAGAGAGATTTTAGGGATGGAACTTGTCGTTCTCGTCTCCCCGCAAAGGGATGTTTCCTTCGAAGGCAATGGTACAGATGCGGCCTTTGCAACATTAGAGTGGAAATCCCAAAATCCTGATGGAAAACCCAAAAACCAGTCTGGTGGTCAAATTATGTTACAAACGGCCCAGAGCCTGTCAGATGAACTCCCCTCCTTTAGCGCAAAGAGTTCGCCAACCCCATCTGGGACGATTTATTTCCGCGGGTTAGATCCTGAAACAATTCTTAAAAAATCCTCACGGGACATTGTTGTCAAAGGCCCTTTGCAACAATGGTATGGAATGTATGAACTCTACTTGAAAGACCCAGATGGGTATATAATCTGTGTCGGTGTACCCGCCGGGGAAACCCCTCAATAATACCTATTATAAAAATACCTATTATAAAAATACCTATTATAAAAATAAAGGAGCTTGAAAAATGATCGCAATGGACAAACCTGTGCTCTTTATACTCAAGATGCCTTTTGAAGATCGAGAAATCCCTTCACCAAATAATAACGGCTGGTTTTGTACTCACTGTGCAATGATCGAAGGCGCACTTGCAATCAATCCGCATTGGGGCAACCATGTCGAAATCAAACGCATTTCTCATGCGAAACCAAGAAAAGAAATTATTCAATACTTAGGCAAAGAAAATCAATGGCTACCAGTGCTCATTCTAAATGAACGTGAAAGTATAACTGATCCGATAGAAATCACAGCATATCTGGCAAAAAACTTTGGCGGGGCGCCCCCTCACCCTTAGCCCATAAAGATAACCAGGATTGACGCCCCTTTTCGCACATGGCATAAATTCCTTGGCTTTTCTTAAGCCTCCATGTTCGCGGAAAGGGCTGCGCCCAAAAATAAGTTTATGATTTATATAAACGATTTCCTAACCTGAATGGCGGACGCAGGTTTTTAGACAGAGGATAATCGTATGAATACTCATCCTGAATCTGACTTGGCGTCGCGACAACTTCCCCGAACAATGTTCCATGGCTCTCTAAATTACGGGCAGCAAAAAAAGCGAGCAAAAGAGCTTTTAAAAGCTGTCAAAAAACATGACCAAAAGGCATTAGAAAAGATAGAACGCTATCACCCCCGAGCATCTAAGATAACAGCAGATATAAACAACACTATCCTTACTGATTGCCAACTTTGTATTGCACGTGAAAATGGTTTCGTATCATGGCAAAAACTCAAAGCCCATTGTGATCAGCTTCGAATTAAACAAGCCCGGATACGTTCAGGACATATTCCAAACCTGGATGACGCAAACACCCTACATATTCGCTGTGGTTCAGACATCAAGCACAGTTTAAATATTACTGGATTTACTGGTGAGTTTCACGAATTCAGCGACCCCTTTTGTCAAGGCCCCATCCCTAAGGGAAATACAGCGACACTCCGAAAGAAACGATCAGAGTTTATCTCTTCCTCTTACGGCATTCCGTTGAATGAGGTCGCGGCAAACCAGGCTATTGCTTACGACAAGCTCGATCAACTTTGGGATTATGATCGTGTTGTTTTATGGTTCGAACACGATAGTTATGATCAACTCATTCTTGCCTTTTTACTCGATCATCTATCGTCACTTACCTCGCGCCCAAGATTAGAACTAATCTGCATAGACAGCGTTCCAGGCGTTCCCGATTTCGTCGGTCTTGGCCAACTCGCCCCTGAATTATTGATATGGCTGTGGGAAAATCAACGTACGCCCATAACCGACAATCAACTTTTATTGGGTGAAAGAATTTGGAATGCACTAAAACAGAAAACACCAGATAAGTTGGCAACAATCATTACAGAAGGTACCCCCGCCCTTCCTTTAATGAAAAATGCCCTAAAGCGGCATCTAAAAGAATTACCATCGCCCCATAATGGGCTTGGTCTCACACACGAACTGACACTGCGTATTCTTGCAGACAAAGGTCCGATAAAAGGCAAAGATCTATTTTCAATATTAATGAAAGAATATGAGCCTCTCCCCTATCTGGGCGATCTTATGTACTGGTACGAATTAGGCCAGATCATGAAATGCAAAATCCCCCTAATTCAGTACGAGACAACACAAGCCCCTCAGCCTTGGCCTGAACGATTAATTAGTATTACTAACACCGGTAAAGAGCTATTATCGGGCGCTCTGGATTATCAGGATCTAACACCCTCAGCTCGCTGGGTCGGGGGAATAAAGGTTACCTAGAATTAATCACTCATACCCCAGAAAACGTTATCTCAGAACCCGAACTGTTACTTGGCAGCTTGTTGTTTTGGAATGAATTTCTATCTCTCGGTTGTCTTGATCACACCACTCGTTGAGGGCTTTCCACTCCCCCTCTCGCCAGTTTTCATATTCATTTTCTGGCGTATTAACCAGCTCGTCAAAAACGAGTACGGTACCCTCAACAATCCGATCATTTAATAGAGATAATATTGTTTTCGTTGACGAATATAAATCACAATCAACATGTATAAATGATACCGGACCCGAATAACGTTCTAACCATTCAGGAATTGTATTTTCAAATAAGCCGACTTCAAGTTTTACAGTATTGAGAACTTCTGGAATTCTATCTAACGCAAACCATTTTTCCGGGGTAACAATGGCCTTATCCTGCGAAAGATACCAAGGCTCTGGTAACCCATCAAACGAATCAAACCCCCAAAATTTTTCCGTTGGATATGCATGCGACAAACAATTAAGTGTCCGCCCCTTGTATACTCCAAACTCTAACGAATACCCAAAAAAAGTTGATAATTCAGCAGCATCAAGAAGGTGTAAAATTCTATCTTCATAAACCTGAGCTTTTGATAAATTTTCTAAAAACAAATTTTCATTCATCTTAAATAACTTTCAAAAAATTAAGTCGCGATTTCGCTTTATTTCCAGCATATAAACCAAATAATCGATTCAAAAAAACACGAATCATTAATCGCTTTCCTAAATTTGCTACCATTTTTCAATTAATTATATCTCCCCAGACATTCTACTTCATTGGCTAATTGTCAATCAACAATCAAGACAGACAAAAGTTGCATATTATTATTTATAAACTTACAGACGATTTGATCATTATAAGAAAAGCAGAAACCTCTGGTTTATTAGCCCCTTGTTAACAGATGTTATTGTAAAAAGGGAATAACTGTGACGCAGATTGTATATTGAAAACATAAAAAATCACACACAGACAGCCTGGTTAACTTATAAACAATAAAGACTTTAAGAGGTCTCAGCTTTGCCGTTTTCCGCTCGCATTACCAAAGTAAGTCATAAATTCATTAAACTGGTTATAGCTTTATATGTTGCACTGGCTTCCATTCTTGGCCTTAGCGTAATATCACAAGTAAAAGCAGAAGAGCCCAAAAGAGTGGTGATTATTGAAACCATGGCTCTTCCCGTTCTGCAAGATGCAACAAAGTGGTTTCGCAAAGGTATGAGCGATCTTGGTTATCTCGAAGGTAAAAACATCGAATATGTCATTCTAAATGCAGAAGGCAGTCCGGAAACATCATCCGCTATTCTGACAAATGAGCTAAACAATCAAAAGCCCGACATGGTTGTATCTGTCGCAACCCTTGCAACGAGAGAATCTTATAAAATTTTAAAGAACCAAGACACTCCATTGGTCTTTATTTTAGTATCTTATCCTGAAAAAGAAGGGTTTGTCGGTGCCATTGGAGAGGCAAGTGGCACAAATATTACAGGTAAAACACACATTATCCCCCCCCAGGCAAAAGTAGAGGTCGTGAGACAAGCGCTCAAATCCCTAACGAAAAAATCTCCAATGAGGATAGGAATTCTTAACTCTACCTACCCTTCTGCCCTGAGTGAAGCTGCCCAGATCATGGAGATAAACAAGGATATTGAGGAACTAAGCTTTGTTGACTTGAATTTTGAATACCTTCCCGGTCAGGAAAACCGCAATGCCTTACGCAACAATGCATTGGAAATCATCGAAAAAAATCGCTCTAATTTTGATGTACTTTGGATGGCCACGGGCCCCATGGGCAATGATGACAAGATTTTAAAAATTCTCAAGGAAAAGAAAATACCTGTTATTTTTGCCAATAATATTGAGGCGGTTAAATCTGGCGTCATGCTTTCGATGATATCAAGCTCGGAAGTAAATGGCATAGCAACTGCTGAAATCGCTGACCAAATTTTCAAAGGTAAAAACGCAGGGGAAATCCCTGTGACACGTCCAAATAGCTACCTCGTTAGTATTAATATTACAACAGCGACAGAACTGGGAACCGTTATTCCCTCTGCTCTTCTAAAGCTCGCTGGCAAAAACATTTATCGATAGAATCCTGACATGAGATTATACCAAAAGTACTTTTTGACTATGCTGCCAATCATTTTGATTTGTATTGGCTCTCTTGGATATTGGTCTTATACACATTCCAGAAATGCACTTTATAAAAGCGAAGAAGAAAATATGAACCTGCTTCTTAACGAAGCTGTGCACCATATTATATCTTCACGGTATGATCTTTTGGAACAGGCTGGTCTGACAGACATGCCAGCATTTGTTGAATCTTATCAGGAAGAAGTATTCAATGAATTAGGTAGTTTAGCGACTATTACCAATCGACGCTACTCTATCATCGGCCAAGATGGCACTCCTATTTACTGCAGCGATAGCAAAGACCCAAGCGTTCTCTATCAATGGCGTGAACTTGCTCAGTCGCAAAAAGGGCAAAGCTTTGGAATTTTTCAGGCCAGCGACGGCATCAGCACACTATATGCATCTGCAGCATTCGATAAACCAGACTGGAATTGGGTTATTTTTGTGTCTCGTCCCGAGGCAGAAGTCACTCAACAGGTTTCGATTATTCAGCTTGTGACAATCGGTGTATCCCTTCTTTCTATTCTTTTGATGGGCGGATTACTTACACTCGTAACCCGTCGTCTTTTAATACAACCTATTAACCATCTGCAAAAAGCAGCAGCACACATTTCAAAACAAGAACCCATAGACTGTATTGACGTCACTTCAAATGATGAACTGGGTGATTTAGCCCGTGATATGGAAGGTATGTCTGAAGCAATCAAAAACAAGATCGAAGAAGTACAAGTTGCAAACAGAGCCAAATCCATGTTCCTGGCCCATATGAGCCATGAACTACGGTCGCCTCTTAACTCAATACTGGGCTATGCAGATCTGGCACTTGGTGACAAAGACATTCAGGCTCTTCCGCAAGAAACACAAAATTATATTAAAACTATTTCCAGCTCGGGTAATCATCTGATGGATCTCATCGGCGATATTCTGGACTTCTCTAAAATCGAAGCTGGTGAACTGGTATTAGAAAAAAGTGCCCTGAGTTTGGCAGAACTTGTTGAAGAGACCAGCAGTATGATGGTTCTCGCAGCAAGGGAAAAAAACAATACTCTTGATGTTACCTTCCCCGATAACATTCATCGATGGGTACTTGGCGATAGCGTCAGACTACGCCAGATCCTGATGAACTTTCTCTCTAATGCGGTGAAGTTTACCACTGACGGTACAATTACTCTTCGTGTCTCTCTAAAATCCGAAGATGAGTTTACTCAAAAATTACGTTTTGAAGTTTCGGACCAAGGGATTGGTATCCCGAAATCGAAACAGTCAGCTCTTTTCAGTGCCTTTTCTCAGGCTGATGTATCAACAACACGAAATTATGGTGGAACTGGCTTAGGTCTAGCAATTAACAAACAGCTTGTCCTGGCCATGGATGGTCAGATCGGCGTTGATAGCGAAGAAGAAAAAGGCAGTACCTTCTGGTTTGAAGTTACGCTCGACAAAACCAAAGCCCTCTTCCGTTCTCAGGAAGAGGTTCCTGAGCATGATCTAACAAACCTTCACCTTCTACTCGTAGAAGATATTAAGGTGAACCAAATCATGGCAAAAGCCTTACTCGAAAAAAGTGGTCAGTCTGTGGACACTGCAGATAATGGTTTTGAAGCCGTCGAAAAAGTAACCAAGAATGATTATGATATTATCCTGATGGATATTCACATGCCAGATATGGATGGCGTAGAAGCGACAAAGCAAATACGTGCTCTTGCTGATACCGCCAAATCAACTGTACCGATTATTGCTTTAACAGCCGATATCGAAACCAGTAATTTAAAAGAATATATTGCATGTGGTATGAACGCGACTTGCTCAAAGCCTTTAAACATGGATGACCTTCTTAAAACCCTTAAACGTCTTATCCATGAAAAATCGGCAAACGCAGCCTAATAAAAAACACAAGGTTCAGCATTACCAGATATTCTATGTACATGAACGCGCATCAATATTTACGAACAAAATACGCAGACAAAAATGTGCTCTCTGATCAGACTAAACTTTTCTGGTAACAGAGAGCACCCATTAACCTGTCTTATATAACCAGTAACCTGCCCATATAAAACGCCGTGTATTTGAAACCTGTTCGGCCTAATTATTTATCATACAATTTAGGATAGCGCTTTTCTCATAGAAGCAAAATGTTCGTCCCACCCGGCATCGAAAGACAGAATGAGGTCCATTGCTGCTTCTCCCGCAGCGGCCTCAACACCTTCGTGTGTTAGCGTTAGTCTTGTGCCACAAAGAACCTCTTCCAGCACCCAAGTGACCGTCGTTAACGATCCATTCAATGGATTTACAGTAAAAGACCAAACCATTTTTTCCGGACACTGCATTTCCAGTACACGCCCCCAGCAAACCTTTGCCTTTTCACCATTGTCACGGGTTAAGATCAGTTCATAGTCTTCACCCTCGGCCAGATCCTCTTTCGGGGGATGGAACCAAAGACCGATCTTGTCTCGCTCTGTCAGGAAAGACCACACAGTTTCCCGGGTTGCATTAAAGAAAACCGTTTTCGTGATAGTGGATGTTGTCATGATCTATATCTTTCCCTTAATTGCTTGTCGCTTAGCGTTTTCAGAATTTTCCACAGCATTTTTCAAAGCTCCCAAATGCTGATCCCAGAATTGATCGAAATATCCAATCCAATCGGAAACGGCTGACAACCCCTGTGCTTCTAGGCGGTTGATACGTTCCCGGCCTTGAACATGCACTGAAATCAGCTGCCCCTCTTCCAGTATGTTCAAGTGCTTTTTCACGGCTGCGCGGGTGATATCAAACTTCTCAGTCACCTCACCAATCGTCATTTGCTGCCGACTGAGATGTAGCAAAATTTCACGCCGCGTCGGATCTGCAAGTGCCCTGAATGTTTCTTGTATATGCATCGTCAAACCTCAACATAATACTATTTGGTATCATTTAATAGTAATACCTTTTAGTATCATGTCAAGTTCAATAAGAGGTACTGGAAACAAAGGAAATCAAATAAGAATAGTTATTTTCACTCTTCGATTGCACCAAACAAACGAAATATGCAGTATCCCAAACAGTATTTCATATCCACAACAAGGTCGTATTATGCAGGATCGCTTAACAGTTGATAGCCCATTACAGAATGATATGATTTATGGCAATTTACGCTTTATCATTCCCCATAAATCGCTTGGGATCAGGAAATACATCCATTTCCCCTTTGTAATTTTATGGCTTATTATCTGGATTTTCATAGAAATTATCGCCATTGCAGCCCTTCCTAACCTAAAAGCAGGAATAGTTTTTTTTATCCTAGCTTGGGTAGTTGTCTGGACCTTGGCTTGCATTACGATGATCGCTCACTTTTATAAAATGCTACAGAAACAAATTCCTGAGAAAATAACTCTAAACAAACCCTATCTAAATTTTGATAGTGGAAGAGCACCGCATCCATCACCGTTTGACCGTATTTCAAAAAATTATGATAAAATTTTCAAAAGCCTTCTTATAAAAAGAAAACACTATCAATTTACGCCAAAGGAAATAGAAACACTCGCTTTGCGCGATACTGCCGACAACAACAGACTAACTATTGACCATGATGGAAACAGAATTGACCTTGCAACAGGTGCAACTGAAATCCAAAAAGAATGGCTTTATAATTTCCTGAAAGAAAACTATTCCTAAGCTTTATATTCAAACTTTCAATGTAACAACTAGAAGCAAAAAAATGAGCGCTAACAATTTGATAAAATATGATTTATCTATAGATAGTCCTCTACAAAATAATATGGCAGACGGCCCATTAAAATTCATCATTCCCTATCAAGAATTCGGGATAAAAAAATACCTTCATGCGGCATTTTCAAGTGCACTTATTGTTGGTGCCACTATTTTAGCATTAATAACATTACTCGAATTTTTAAGTACAAACGCTAGCCCCATATTCCTAATATTTTTTTGCTTAATTTTAATAGGTAAATTGTACCTGATACTGCTCTTTCTAAGGGTAATGTCTCCTTCTACCCCAGAAGAATTAATACTCGGGCCCTCTTATCTAATTTTTGATACAGGCTTGCCACCTTTTGATTTAGACGAACTTAGTCGAATAAAACAGACCCAAATGCTTTTCCAAAAAAGACAAAAACACACCTTTTCACTTGATGATATAACAACTTTAACGCTCCGTAATACTGAGAATGGTAACAGACTAACTATTGATCAAAATGGAAACCGAATTAATCTAGCCACTGCTGCTAATGAACAAGAAAAAAAATGGCTCTACAACTATCTAAAAGATACCTATCCAATTAACAATTAACCGCCAAAATGGATCATAGAAATCATACTTCTAACTCTTGCTAATATTCGTAAGAAACATGCCAGTTGATCTATATACGGGCTGTTATGATGCTGTTCTGATTTGGGCTAGAAAGTTCTCAACTTCTTGTTTTAATCGGTCTGAATTTGTTCCCAATTCATCCGCGGCAGATAAAACCTGATTTGAAACTTTACCAACTTCACCAGAAGCTTCTGTAACACCGCCAATATTTGCAGAGACTTCCTGCGTTCCCGCCGCTGCCTGATCAACATTTCGTGCAATTTCCTGTGTCGCAGCGGTCTGTTCTTCAACAGCAGCAGCAACAGAGGCTGCGATTTGGTCAATTTGCTGAATGGTTTCACTTATATTATCAATGGAATCAGCCGCAAGCCGGGTAGAAGATTGAATGCCTTCCACCTGCCCACGAATTTCTTCGGTTGCTTTGCCGGTTTGGTTAGCCAGATTTTTGACTTCACTGGCGACAACCGCGAACCCCTTTCCTGCATCGCCAGCTCTTGCAGCTTCGATCGTTGCGTTCAATGCCAACAGATTAGTTTGTTCGGCAATATCTGTAATTAAACTAATCACGGCACCAATTTTTTCCGCGGCATTAATAAGTTCACTAATATTATTCTTGGAATGTGTCGCCTACTCGACCGCCTCTCGGGCAACGGTTGCCGATTGTGAAACCTGTTGACTGATCTCGTTACTGGACGATGTTAGTTCTTCCGTTGCCACAGCAACAGTCTGAACATTAGAAGACGCCTCACTCGAAGCCTTGGCAACGGTAGAAGCCTGCGCCCTTGTTTGCTCTGAGATTGCGGACATTGATTGTGCCGTATGTTTAAGATCTGCAGCCGCATTGGAAACAAAATCAACAACAGACCCAACACTGTTCTCAAAATCTTCCGCCATTTTTGACATAAGCTTGTGTTTTTCTTCTTCGTTTCTTTTTGCGGCTCCCTTTTGTACATTCTCAAGTTTGGTATTTTGAATGATACCGAGCCTGAAAACTTCAACCGCACGTGCGATTGCACCTACTTCGTCCTTACCTTCTTGGGCGGGAACTTCAACATCAGTATTACCCTGGGTTAACTGACCAACGACGGCTGTTATTCTGTTAATTGGTGATGAAATTTGACGCGCAATTAAGAAAACAACAAAAACGGCACCAGCAAGAATAACCAATACGATAAGGGCAATCTCTTTCATTGACTGCGTAATATCGCCAAAGACTTCGTTATGTTTTCATTACCAATAAGCTCAGCATCTCGATGGAGCTTGATTGTCCCATCAGCCGTTGTCAGATAAACAAATCCAGATTTTCCGACTTTGATGTTTGCAATATCTTTAGCCAGTTCTTCTGCCCCAACGCCAAGGCCCACCGATGCCAGCTTGCCGTTCACATCAACCCGGACATTCGTGAACATTTTCCATTGATTGCCAGTGGTTTCATTCTTATCCAAAACCATTTCATAGGGTTGATTACTGTCGATAAATGCATCAAACCAAAACTTAATCGCCCCACTCGCACCTTCGTTATAACCATTCTGGTCATAGTATTTTCGAGAAACATTCGAGACGAAAGAAACATTAAACGCCTTGGTTCGCTGCTGTACTTTTGATGCGTATTTTTGCCACCCTTCAATGCCTTCAGCGGGCTCTCCATTGGCAAACCAATCCAGAACATAGGTATTATCGGCAACAGCAAACGATGTGGTTAAATATACGTTCAGCTTTTTTTCAATATTGTTACGAATGGATAAGACGGTCGCGGGTAATTCATTATTGTAATAAGTTCATGGAGTTAAACGGACATTAGTCACGAATACCATAATACTTTACAGGCTGGGTTTGCCCCCGAATAGTTGCTTCTCCATGCAGAGATAACGACGATGTACCTAGCTTTGCATGTGTATGCCCGGACACAAGAAGAGATTGATTTTTTTCTTTGGCCAAGGCTTCCAAACGGGCAGCAAGGTTCACGGCATCGCCGTACACAGTGTAACTTTGCCGGCCACCACCGCCGACATTACCCGCGACAACAGACCCGGTATTAATACCGATACGAATAGAAAGTGTCTCGTCGGCAAAGCTTCCTTGTTTTACACGCGATAGCATGGCTTGGGCAGCTTTTAAAGCATGTTCCGCATGTTTGGTATCTTCCAGCGGCACGTTAAAAATAGCCAAGATAGCATCCCCGTGAAAAGTGGCGACAATCCCCCTGTTCTCCATGATGATGTCCGTCATTTCGTCAAAATAGCTATTGAGAACATTAACCGTTTTGGTCGGCCCCAGTCGCTCTGTCAGACTGGTGAACCCAACGACATCAGCAAAGAGAATGGTTGCTTCTCTCTCCAGCGGCGCAAGAAGGCCCTGATCATTAATCATTGCCTCGACAATTGGTTCCGGTACAAATCGCCCAAATATATTTGTTATGGATTGCCTGTCACGTTCTGCAGTTAATTTATCTCGTAGGGTATTTTGCGCCCTTTTCATCACAATCGCGATCAAAACAGATACGACGACAAGGATGATGGCCTCCTGAATACGACTGCCTGTGCCACCAAATGCAGGATCCAGAATAACACTTATCGCGTCTTCGGCAGTTGGATTACTGGGAACGTCTCCCCAATCGAGTACGCCACCGTCCTGCTTTACAACCCAAGCGTAGGCAGCAAGCCACCCAGCAGCACCAATGCCTCCGGCCCACAAAACAAGTTGGGGAGAAAAGCTAAACGCGACCACAGCCACCAAAATAAAATAGTAGGTCAACAACGGGCTACGAAACACCATAACCTGAGGCAAATCAGCTGTCTGATAGAGAGGCTGGGTCGCAATCAAGACCGAAAGTATTGTAACATCAATAGCCACAAAAAGATATTTAACCCAGAACTTATCCCACCGTGATCCAATAATACGATAATGAATAAGCCCAAGGGAAATTAGAAACAGAACCAATATACCAAACTTTAAAGAAACACCGGGCAAGTCCAAGCGGGATAAAACAAGCCAGACCCCCAAAATCACTAACGCGATCGTACGTCCCGTAATAGCAAGCTTAAGCCCAGCGCTCTGGGCACGGCTGACAGTTTGCTCTAAATCCGATGTCAGATCAGATCTATGGTGTGAAGATCGTGCCATTTATTTATTCTCTTTTAAAAACTTGAGAACAGTTCCTCGTCAATTCCTAATCTAATCAAAACCAATGAACAAAAAGATTACAGTTTACTCATTATAACCTTCAGAAGTTCAAGCGCTATTCTGCGCGTATTCTCTATATCGACTGAGCTTGGATAACTGACCATCTCTTCTTTTCCACATATACCAAGATAATGTTAAGACTTACGAAACGCTCCAAAGAAGAAGGAATAGAGCTTTAACCTCTATTCCTTCTCGGTAAAAAATTACGAACTAACCTTTACTTGGCCATAACGGGGCCTCGGTAAAGAGCTTTAACATTCAGTGATTCTTCCGGTACACCCTGTCCATTTATGGTCAAGGTGGTCCCGTTTTGTCGTATCCAGTTATTGTTGCTGGCTTTGGTCCCTGCTCCCCCCCAGAAAAGGTTATAGGCGTTGAGTTCAGGCAGGTTATAAGACGATTTTTTTACATAAGTCATTAACCCAAAAAGCGCTGCATCCTTGATCTCAGTTTCCATAATATCAACAACGCTTCCATCTTTCGAAGCCACAGCAACGCCAACAGATTTAATAACGCCCCCCATGACACTGACGACAGAATTTTCACCGGCCGAAATTCCTTTATCGTGCACATCCGAAATTTGAGGGTTTTCAACCCAGCCCCTTGTTTCAGAAAAATCTATCGCGTCCCCCCCAATATTCGAAAAAGAACCATCCTTTATAACGCCATTGGAATAATCACTATCGATCGCGTCAGACCACATTTTATCAAACCGCGTATTCACCATTTCAAATTCGGATAGGATGATGTTCAACCCGTCTTCCGCCCGAGAATTTTGAAAGTGCGTGTCTTTGATAGAAACATTGGACCGATAAAAGGTTACACCTCCCGTTAACTCCGAACGATCGCTTGCCATCGCATCCGTATCCGAGATAACAATATTCTCCAATCTGGATGGGCTCTTTGCTTTGTGAACATAGATCCCTTTCCAGAGTTGACTATCTTTCCCCTGAAACACAATCGGCATCTGGTCTGTGCCAACGGCTTTAAGCGGGCCATTTACGATCACATAACTATCTTTAGAAAAATTGAGCACAGCACCCGGTTCAATCGTCAGGCCCCCGTCAAGGATAAGGGGTTCGGAAATATCCCAATTCCCTTTATTTATCTGTAGCGTTTCAGACTTTTCGGTGAACATTGCATTCTTGTCTGCAACAAACCAAGCTGGTTTTTGCAAAGAAAATCCCGATAAGAAATACCCCTTGGTGATATCCGTATGGACCAAAAGCGCGGTATGCCTGACTTCTTCCGATTTAATCCATCCCAAAAGAGCAAGAGGGATAATCGACAAGGATAGAACGGTTTTTAATTTATGTTTTCTCAACATACTTAAAGCTCTGCTTTCATTGATAAAATCAACGGGAAAAAGGGTTGTCTGAGGTAACTTGTATTTTCTGGCAGAGCTAAACTAAGGCTTTCTACTTATCGTCAGCGTGTCTGAATTCTAAATTTTTGTTCATGTTATTTATTTCCCCTTTTAACGTGTTAGTATCTGCCCCTTGACAAGGCGCAACACATCACCGCTGAACGGGCATAGATACCGATACAGCGACAACTAGGATCAAATTTTTAGATGCGGGCATTAATAATCGAAGACGACCACGAGGTTGCCAGCTTTGTCGCGCAAGCCTTGAAAGAGGCAGGATTTGTCACAGATACCGCACATGATGGGCGCGATGGTCTTTTTATGGCCGCGAACGAAAACTATGACGTCATCATTCTTGACCGTATGCTTCCGACCAAAGACGGTTTGTCCGTTTTAAAAACCTTACGCGCAACCGAGATCACAACGCCTGTGCTTATTCTTTCTGCCCTGGGGGATGTGCGCCACCGCATTGACGGGCTAAAATCTGGTGGTGATGACTATATGGTCAAGCCCTTTTCCGTCGCGGAGCTCTTGGCTCGCGTACAGGTTCTTCTAAAGCGGACAATACCTTCAAATGCGGAATCAGAACTAACTGTTGGCGAATTAAAAATTGATCTTTTGTCGCGAAAGGCAAGCCGCGCAGGTGTTGAAATTGACCTAAAACCAAAAGAATACAAGCTTTTGGAATTCATGATGCGTCATGCCGGGCAAGTGGTCACCCGCACCATACTTCTGGAACAGGTGTGGGATTATAACTTTGCCCCGCAAACAAATGTAATTGACGTTCATATGTCCAGATTACGTAACAAAATAGACAAGGGCTATCCGAACGAGTTGTTACATACAATTCGTGGGGCAGGATACTGCCTGCGCGAAGACTGACCCCAAACAATGCCGACCGGAATGACGTTTTGAAAATCAAGCCCCCCCACCTTTCTCTATCCTTAAAATTCGCACTGAGCTTTGGCGCGATCTTTATCATCAGCACCCTTGTCTTCGAAGCCGTCGTTTCTGAAACATCTGAATACTTCATGGAAAAAGAGGTCGACAGTAAGCTCCAGACGAAAATAAGTGACATGCGGGGCGTCTATGAACTTGGGGGTATTGATCTACTGACCAAGCTAATTGAAAAACGCGCGGCACAATCAGATTCACAAAACAGAATTTACCTGCTGGCAGATGCTGATTTTCAAAAGTTGTCTGGTAATATCAATCACTGGCCGGAAAGCGTTCCCAGAATAGCAGGATGGACAGAAGTCGAAGACACGGACGAAAATCCCAATGAATACAGGTTTCTGGCCTTAAACCTTGATGATAAATATCACCTGTTATTGGGCCTGGATACACTCAAAGAAGAAGAGTTGGAAGATTATGTCTTTTTGATTTTTCTGGGTGCCGTCCTGTTTAGTATCGCCGGAGGCTGTGCAGCCGGGTTCTTTCTACACCGCAACCTAAAAAACCGTCTGGATCTGATTTCTGGCACCTGTACCCAAATCATGCAGGGTCGTTTTTCACACCGAATTCCTGTCTCGCGCACAAGTGATGAAATCGATGTAATGGCGCACACACTAAACACAATGCTTGATCGTATTGAAACCCTGATGGACGGCATTCGACATGTGACAGACAACATTGCCCATGATCTACGTACCCCCTTAACCCGCGTTCATGGTCGCCTCGAAAGCCTGCTTATTCTGACACCCGGCGACAAAAACCGCCAATTGGTTGAATCAACCATCGCCGAGGTTGATCAACTCTTGATGACCTTCACGGCCCTGCTTAGTATATCGCGTTTGGAAACAGGTGAACTGGAAACGAATTTCAAGCCGATACGGCTGTCTCATCTGGTCAAAGACACCATTGAAATTTACGAACCCCTTGCCGAAGATAAGGGGCAACAGATTATCTTTAAAGACGCCGTCCCCAACCAACACTCATCAAGCTCATATTCATCCGGAGATAAGCCATTAATATCAGGCGATTGCGATCTCATCGCCCAATGTATATCAAATTTACTGGATAACGCCATCAAATATGGTCCAGATAACAGTGCAATAACCATCCGTATAGATAATTCGGATACCCATGTAACATTGTCCATCCATGACCAAGGAAATGGCATTCCCGAAGCAGAACACAAAAAAGTTCTGGAACGATTTTACCGGGTGGAATCAAGCCGTAATTTACCCGGTAACGGTCTGGGACTTTCCCTCGTTTCTGCAGTTATCCATCTTCATAATGGCAGCTTGAAATTCAGCAACGAAACGGGTTTTCAGGTTGAAATCTCAATACCAAAAGCGTCAACGTTGCCTACACCATAGGTATTCTTGAATACCACTTTTCAATTTGTCAAAATAGCTTTCCATTCCATCCTTCCATTCCACAGGCAATAGAGAACGCCAGACTGTTGCCTTGTTAAATATCCCAAAACATCATTTCCCATTGTTCATGCTGCCGACTATCCCTATTTTTAAAGCACGATCCGCTCTCAGAAATTGGTACCAATGACCTCAACTTTAAACATTCCCTTTGATAACAGCTTTTCTCAGTTGCCCGAACAGTTCTATACTCGGCAAGACCCTGTCCCAGTTGCCGCCCCCAAACTAATTAAGGTGAACGAAGGTCTTGCCACACTTATGGGCATTGATCCTGCTCCGTTGAAATCCGAAGACGGTGTTCAAATGCTCGCGGGGAATAGTGTGCCCAACGGCGCATCGCCGCTGGCAATGGTTTATGCAGGGCATCAATTTGGGGGATGGTCGCCACGTCTGGGCGACGGGCGCGCGATTTTACTTGGCGAAACCATTGGGACAGATGGGGTTCGCCGTGACATTCACATCAAAGGATCGGGGCGCACCCCCTACTCCCGTGGTGGTGACGGCCGTGCATGGCTGGGGCCTGTCCTGCGAGAATATGTCATTAGTGAAGCCATGGCAGCACTGGACATTCCGACGACACGTGCACTGGCCGCCGTTGAAACGGGCAACAAAGTCCTCCGCGAAGAAGGTCCTTTGCCCGGTGCTATTATCACTCGTGTTGCCCAAAGCCATATCCGGGTCGGCACCTTTCAATATCACTATTCCCAAGGCAACAAAGACAACCTGCGTATATTGGCGAACTATGTCATTGAGCGCCACTATCCCGAAGCCAAACAAGCACAAAACCCTTATCGCGCGCTGATTGAAATGGTGATGGACAGACAAGCCAGATTAATAGCCAAGTGGATGCAAGTTGGCTTTATCCACGGCGTCATGAACACCGATAATATGTCCATTGCGGGTGAGACCATCGACTTTGGCCCCTGTGCCTTTATAGATACCTACCACCCCGGCACTGTTTTTAGCTCTATTGATCATGCAGGCCGTTATGCATGGGCTAAACAACCTGGCATGGCGCACTGGAACCTGTCTCAGTTTGCCCAGTCCTTGCTGCCAATTTTACACGAAGACGCTCAGGTTGCCGTTGGTATTGGCCAAGAGACCATCGATGAATTTCAGAATATTTTCAGCGATTATTACTTCGAAGGCTTTGGCAAAAAACTAGGCCTAATAACTTTTCAGCACAGCGACCCAGATTTTATTGGCGACAGCCTTAAGCTCTTGTCAGATAACGAAGTCGATTTCACTCTCTTCTTCCGCCATCTCACGGGCTATGCCCGATCTAATTTAGGACAAGACCAAGGTGCCGAAGACCAAAGTGACCAAAACCATAAAGAAAAACTACAAAACCTGTTCAAAGAGCCTGAGGCCCTAACCACATGGCTCCAACAGTGGCAAGCCCGGCAAGATCAGGATGAAACCTCAACCGAAAAACGCCTTGAGGCCATGCGCACATCAAACCCGATCTTCATCCCCCGAAACCATCAGGTCGAAGCCATGATCCAAGCTGCCGTTGCAGGTGATTACACACCTTTTGAGCAGCTCCACAGCGTCTTGTCAGCCCCATTTACCGAACAACCCGACAACGCCCATTACGAACTGCCTCCAAAGCCCGAAGAAGTTGTCCATGCTACTTTTTGTGGGACATAAAACTTATTAACAAGGCTTTATCAGCATTTCAAAACATCAAAACTTAGGGCGACGTGGGGCTTTTGGTTCTTTAGTAGAGATATATTTGGGATGAATATCCAGCCATTCTAAAGCTTCTTCTTCGATTTGTCTCTTCTGACTAACCGATACCCTATTCTTAACATCATTTATGATTTTTTTATCTCCCTTTTGTCCGTTCTTTTTTGATATAAATAGCCATTTATAAGCCTCAGCATAATTTTTTTTATCGCCGATGCCTTTAGCGTATTTAACCGCAAGTGAATATTGGCTAGCAGGAAATCCCCTAAGTGCAGACTTCTTGTACCACTCAAGGGCTTTTACATGATCCGTAGGCGCACCTAATCCTGTGTCATAATGAATACCGATCATGTATTGTGCTGGTGGGTATCCTTCCTGTGCCAAAGGATAGATTATAGAGAATGAAGTGCTATATTCTTTCTGACGAAACATCGTCACACCACTACTAAATTGCCAATCCAGCAATTTGGCAGAAGGTATTGGCCAAATACCAGTAGATGCATAAATTTCCGCTAAACTTTCTGCCTTCTTAATTTGGTGCGGAGCCATTCGGGGTCTCAAAATTTTGAGTTTATTATCAGCCGCCTCAAAACTATTCATTGATGCAGTTAAAAGCCAAGCATAAGAATTTATGTAGTTTCGAGTGTAGTATTTAACATAAAAAACCCCAAGATCGTGTTGTGCTTGAACTACCCCCTGCGTAGCAGCAGAATGATACCATTTTATTGCTTCCCTCGTGTTCATAGACACATGTATCCCAACTGCATACATCAATCCGAGTTTATGCTGAGCCTTAGCATGACCAAGTTTAGAAGCAGATTTATACCACCGAAAAGCCTCTTTTTGCTTTCCGTTGGAACCTCCTCGCTCTTTGAAAAAAATAGTCGCCAGTTCATATTGCGCTTCAATATGATTTAATTCTGCCAATTCGGATAAACCTGCCACAGCAGAATCTCTATCTCCATTTTGAAGATCCACAATTGCTTTATTAAATAATGCCTCTTGCTCTATATCTGATGATGACGCATTTGCATCAACCTTACCGATATCTAGGCTTAAAGTTATTATAGATACACAAATTAAATATATAAAATGTCTCATACTCTTACCCTAATTCCCCAAGTAACATTGCACGACAAATTAAACATTTCACTCATCAATAAAACTCCAGGTATCAGCTCCGTCGAATTTGCGGACTTTGATGCCCTCGATATCACTGCATTCAAACAGGCGTGCATTAACAGCAATACGTGGCTCTGAGTATTTATCCCTGTTTAGATATCACAATTATCAAGACCGCTAGGTCAGAAAATCGTTTGATAATTTTATAATTTGTTGGCGTAAAGATACTTAATTTATATAGCAAATTAACTCTGACACCTAAAATCAGCATTGTTCAGCGAGAATAGGGCAATTGTTTAACCTCTGTATGCTTTACTTTCTGTGCAACACAACGTACAAGGACGCCAGCTTTTAAGTATTTTACTGTTAAGTATGTACGGTAAGTATGTACGGTGGACCCGACAGATAAAGAGATTGAGGTCCCCATTCACGTTACACCTGCCGCGCCTGTTCGTTAGCTATCTTCTTGATGGCCCTTGCCGCGCAGCCAGAACATTGCCCAGAATATCCATATGGGATATTACGGCTAAATAATCAGAAAGATTAAAGATGTCCAATTCGGATACACCCGTCAACGACACCCCAAAAAACGTAACAGAAGACATTTCAGAAGACGCAACAGATGCTTCCGTTGATACACCTGTAGAAACCAGCGCTGAAGAAAACAATCCTGACGTTTCAACACAAGATCAAAAAGACGAAACGCATAATACCGATACTGACGCGGATACAAAAACCAGTTCGGATGCAGAGGCCAACACTGACACCCCCCCAAACGCTGAACCAGACGCCGAACCAGAACAAGATGATCCCTTTGAAGGCGTAGCTGCACCCTTGGCAAAAGCCTTGGCGAAAAAAGGCTATGCAAAACTAACCCCCGTTCAAAAAGCCGTTCTTGATCCGGAACTGGCCGATGCGGATGCGTTGGTTTCTGCGCAAACAGGTTCAGGTAAAACCGTTGCTTTTGGTATTGCCCTCGCCCCGACATTGTTGGAAGGGCAAGATCACTTCAAACGCGCCGATGCGCCCTTTGCCCTGATCATTACCCCGACCCGTGAGCTTGCCCTACAGGTCATGCGAGAGCTTGAATGGCTCTATGGCGATACAGGCGCACGTACAGCCACCTGTGTTGGTGGTATGGACATGCGCAGCGAACGGCGTGCGTTGGAACGTGGCGCGCATATTGTTGTTGGTACACCTGGACGTCTTCGCGATCATATTGAGCGCGGCTCCCTGAACATTAGTGCGTTACGGGCCGTTGTTCTGGATGAAGCGGATGAAATGCTTGATCTCGGTTTCCGGGACGATCTGGAATACATGCTGGATACCACACCAAAAGAACGTCGTACCCTGATGTTCTCGGCCACTGTCCCGCGCTCTATTGCCATGCTTGCGAAACGTTACCAGCGTAATGCCGTTCGGATCAGCACCAAAGCCGAAGAAAAACAACACAGCGATATTGAATACCGCGCCCTGACCGTTGCCCCCAACGACAAGGAAAATGCGATCATCAATCTGGTTCGGTATTATGAGCCAAAGAATGCGATTGTTTTCTGTGCCACTCGTGCCACTGTAAACCACATGACCAGCCGCTTTTCCAATCGCGGTTTTTCTGTCGTTGCCCTGTCCGGTGAACTAAGCCAGAACCTGCGTAGTCATGCCATACAGGCACTGCGGGATGGTCGGGCACAAGTCTGTATTGCCACAGACGTTGCCGCGCGCGGTATCGACTTACCCGATCTGGAACTTGTGGTTCATGCCGATATTCCAAAAAGCCGTGAACCGTTGTTGCATAGATCAGGCAGAACAGGACGTGCTGGTCGTAAGGGTGTTTCAGCCCTTATTGTGCCTTTTAACTGGCGCAAACGCACAGAACGTCTTTTGGAAAGTGCCAAGGTTCAAGCAACCTGGGCCAAACCGCCATCTGTTGAAGAAATCTTGCAACGTGACCGTGAACGCTTCCTTGCCAACCCGACTTTGATCGAGCCTGTAAAAGAAGAAGAACAGGCATTCATCAAAGAACTTCTTGAAAAGCATGGCCCAGAACAAATTGCCGCTGCTCTGATCCGCACCCAAAGTGCCGGACGCCCAGCACCGGAAGAATTGATTGACCGCCCGGAAAGACCATCACGGGAAAGAGACCGTGACAGAGATGGAAGAGATCGTGGCGGCAGAGATCGTGATCGTGGCCGTGATCGTGATGAAGATTACGAATACGGCGGCAGACGAAACAATTCCCCTGGCACGCGTAAAGAGCGTGTTGATTTCGAAGACGGCGTCTGGATTTCCATGACCGTCGGGCGTAAACACACTGCCGATCCCAAGTGGCTATTGCCTATGGTTTGTCGCGCAGGCTGTATTACCAAAAAAGAAATCGGTGCTATTCGTATTCACATGGCGGAAACCCATGTAGAGCTAACCCCAAAAGGTGCCGAAAAGTTCTTTGAAACCATTGGCGGCAGCGACCGGATAGAAAAAACCATCACTGTCAAACGTCTGGAAGGTATTCCGGACCTGCCTGAAGATACCCTCGACGATAAAGACGGCCCAGGTTATCACCGCCAACCCAGAGAAAGCAGAAAAGGCGAGAGTAAAAAGCACAAACAAAAGCCGTTTCGGGATAACTTTAACCGCAGCGATCGCAGCAAAGAATACAGCCGTCGCGCGGCCGAAGGGAAAGACACCAATGACCGGGATGATAAATTTGGTGAGCGAAAATCTGACGGCCCAAAACGGGAAGATCGTAAATTTGGCGATAAACCTTACGGCAAAAAGAAATTTGGTGACCGCAAAGCGGGTGAGCGGGATTACGCAAAGAAGGATCACAATCCCAAAGCTAAAACCAAGGTTAAAGGCAAATTTGGGGCTGATGGCAAGTTCCAAGGCCCCCAAGATGATAGCGGGAAAAAGCCTTGGTTTGACGACAGTTCGGATAGCAAGCGTAGTGAAGGTGACAAAAAGCCATTTGGTAAAAAACCGTTCCGCGATAGCGCCAAAGGCCCAAAGTCGGGTGCTAAACCTTTCAAAGGGAAAGGCGGAAAACCAGCTGGTGATAAAGCAGGTGCATCCACACTAAAACGGAAAAAAGCACCTAAAAAGGACTGATAACCTTAAATCAGGCCATGTGCGATTATCTGAATAAATGCTGCAGGAGCTACAATTTTTATTGTGGCTCCTTTTCATTTTACTGCATTCCATACATATTAAAAACACAACCTATAATTAATTACCTGCATTAAATTTATATACTAAAGTGCACTTATATTTATAAAGGAATAAAAACGTGAGTATTTTAACTGGCCGCACAGCTATTCTTGTCCCCATGACAGAAGCAGATTACCCGGCCTGGCGCGATCATGGCATAAAAGCCTTTGCCGCAGACAAGGCACAATCGGGATACAGCCCCGAGAACGCCTTAAAACTATCAGAAGAGTCATACACATCAGGCTTACCAGAGGGATTAAACACCCCGGATAATTACATCTTCACAATTATGAATTCATCGGAACAACCCGTCGGTTCCCTATGGTTTGCCGTTAAAGAACATTACGGAAAAAAAACCGCGTTCATCTATGATATTGAAATCAATCTAGCTGAACGCGGCAAAGGACTGGGCAAAGCCACCATGCTGGCGCTGGAGGCTGAAGTAAAGAAACTCGGCATCAAGAAGATTGGTCTGCATGTCTTTGCCTTTAACAAAACAGCACACGCCCTATATGCATCGCTTGGCTATCAGACCACGGATATCACAATGGAAAAAATAATATAGAACGAAGGGGCTGGTCTTGATCCCTTGCTCCTGAATACGACAAAGCCAGATACAAGAACTAAAATCTATTCGGTGGCTCTAAAAGTTGATAACAATTGCAACAAAACAAAGTTTGCCCACATGTTCCAATCTGCCAAGTATATCATCACAACTATCATATTAAGGCGATGTGTCTTCACTCAAATTAGTAGCGATAGAAAATGATTCTATATATGCAGTGATCTTATAGGTGACCTATTTATCACGAGATAATTTCCCAGCTGCCATTAACCTGTTTACATGCCAGACCTTCGATCCTCTCTAACTTTCCATTAATTTTCACAGTGTGTCGATAAGATCTGCACCCATTATTCTGATGAGAGTCATTAAACACGCTTATCGCACCAGATACACCATTCGCATTCCAGTAAAAGGCTCGTCCATCTGAAATAGATACTGCTGAAATAAAGGCGCTCTCAAAACGGGCGCGCTGTAACGAAGTTAATCGATAAAAATGCCTCTGCTTTAACTTTTTCTGTGTATAGATAATGTTAATGGGACGCTTTCGTTTTACACGATGAGACTTTTTAATCTTCTGAACAGGCGGAGCATATTTGTGAGATTTCACAATATGAGGTTTTTGGACATGCTTGCCCTTAGCGGGCTTCGCAATTGCCACATTACTGACAAGACTGGATAAAAGTAATGCGGTTGCTGGTAAGATAACTTGATAGAGCTTCATAAGACGCCTCTCTTTTTATGAGTATAGAGTTAAAACGTCTGCGATATAAAAACCCGTCGCTATGAAAAATCATGCCTATAATTTACCACTTGAACGATAATTATAGTTTGCCTACTCAAAGACATCCGTTAGAAAATAAAACGTAAAATAATATGATAGCCCCTGAAACCAATTAATCTTTAATATCAATAAGTAAATCTTCGAGTACATCAAATATTCTTGGGTTCTGAGATTGCGCTGCATTAAAACGAATATAATTATCAGCCGACTGTGTGATGCTGAAAACACTACCTGGTGCCAGAATGACATCACGGGCCAAGGCTCGTTGTGCCAAGTCCGCTGCATTCACACCTTCGGGCAGTTCGCACCAGAGAAACATGCCCCCACGCGGTTCGATCCACGGCTTGATCCCAAACTTGGTCAGGCGGGCAGCCGTGGTGCCCATTGTATCGGCCAACTTTGTTTTCAGAGTATCCAGATGTTTGCGATAACTGCCATCTTTCAGAACAGATAACACTAGCTCGGCAGAAAAATGCCCCGCACCGAAAGACGTAGCGATACGCAAATCCACCAGACCATCGATCCAGTCCGGCCGCGCAATAATATAACCACACCGTACAGAGGCAGAGAGTGTTTTAGAGAAACTGCCAATATGAACAACACGTTCTAATCCGTCAAAGGCAGCATAGCGCGGCGCGTGTTCATGTTCCAGATCTGCAAAGATATCATCTTCAATAATGGTGAGATCATGTTGCTCAGCAAGCTTTAAAATCCGGTGAGCCACAACAGGGGACAACGTTGCCCCCGTGGGGTTATGCAGACCAGAGTTGGTGATATAGAGCTTTGGCTTGTGTTCAATCAACGCCTGTTCAAATGCCCCCACATCAGGTCCGTTTGGGGTAAAGGGGACTGAGACCACCTTGGCACGATGTGCCCTTAACAGTGCATGAAAGTTAAAATAACAGGGATCATCGACAACCACGCAATGCCCCGGTTCCAGCAAAAAACGACAAAGTTGATCAATAGCCTGGGTGCCCGACCCTGTGAGGATTATTTGATCCGGGCTGGCATCAATACCATATCCCCCTGCCCGTCTGGCAAGAAACTGGCGCAATTCTGACAATCCCAATGGAGATCCATATTCAGTCAGGATCGTATCATTTGCCCGCGACAACGAACGAAGCGCCTTGCGGATAGACGTTTCCGGCATCCACGATGCAGGCATCCACCCGCACCCCGGTTTCAGGAAGTTCCCTCCGGCATCCAGCGACTGGCGCGATACCCACAGGGGATCAACCTCACGGTCCAGTTTCGGGCCGATCTCTGCCAAAGACAAAGGTGCCAACTGTCCCGCAACATAAAACCCTGATCCCGGTCGCGAGGTGATAACTCCTTCGGCAGAAAGACGATCATAGGCATCGACAACCGTTGATTTGGAAACCTGCATATCATCAGCAAACCGTCGGATAGAGGGTAACTTGGCCCCCGGCGCAAGTGTGCGGCCCGCAATTCTTTGTCTGATCGCATCCATGACCCGCTCAACCAGTGTCGTTTCTTCTACCAACATCATATCTGTACCTATTCTGTAACCAGTACAGTTCAATCAAACTGTACTTAACTGTATCTGGTACACTTTTCTTTAGCAACCTACATAAGTACCGAGGCCCGGGTAACACCCTTATCCCCCTTAATTGCATTTCGGCCCCCAATTCCTCATGGGTCAACAATTGTTAGGATGTTAGGTTATGAAGAACATAAACAAAGGCTGGCTATACGGCTTTATTGGCATGACAATTTTCAGTGCTTCCCTGCCTGCAACACGTGCTGCTGTTGGTTCTTTTGACCCTATCTTTCTGACGTTGGCCCGGGGAAGCATTGCAGGATTACTCGGTCTCTCCCTTCTCTTGATGTTCAGGGAAAAACGCCCACAGGCAAAAGACCTGCTTTCTTTGTTAATTGTTGCTCTTGGTGTTGTTATTGGCTTTCCCCTGCTCACGGCCTATGCGTTGGAACATGTCACAGCCGCACATTCGACTGTCTTTATTGGCTTGTTGCCGCTTGCCACAGCTATCTTTGGCGTTCTTCGCGGGAATGAAAAACCACAGGCGATATTCTGGCTGTTTTCAATCCTCGGGTCCGGCTTGGTTGCCGGTTACGCCCTTATCGAAAGTGTCGGATCATTCAGCCTTTGGGATTTTCTGATGTTTGCCGCAATCGTTCTCTGTGGGCTTGCCTATGCCGAAGGAGCAAAACTTTCACGGCGACTTGGGGGCTGGCAAGTAATCTCCTGGGCGCTTGTGCTCTCTCTCCCAATTATGATTCCAATCACTTTCTACACCATGCCCACCAGTTTTGTAGGTGTTACAACACCAGCATGGATCGGTTTGGCGTATGTGTCCCTCTTTAGCATGTTGATTGGCTTTATCTTCTGGTATCGCGGACTGGTCGAAGGCGGGATCGCCTCTGTCGGTCAACTCCAACTACTGCAACCGTTTTTCAGCCTGATCTTGGCCGCGCTTCTTTTGAACGAAACCGTTAATCTGGCAATGATGATTGTAACACTGGCTGTGGTTCTATGTGTTGCCGGGGCCAAACGTTTTGCACAAAAGAATGTTTCAACTGAACCAGCCATGCCCAAACTCGCGAATGTTCGTGGCACCGAATAAGCTTTTCCAAGAAACAAACAACCCATCATCAAGCTTATGCCCTATAGTAGGATTATGTCTCAATAGCAGGATTATGTAGTGTCATATCAAGACTTACCCCCTTATCTTTCGACCATCGCGGTTTCTTATGCTGCCTATCTTATCGCGACAATAAGCCCCGGCCCCGCCAATCTGGCAATCATGTCCACCTCTATGCGCGAAGGACGCACGCCGGGACTAATGATGGCATGCGGCGTTATTATCGGGTCAATGACATGGGGTCTTCTCGCCGCATTTGGACTTTCAACACTACTGTCGTCTTTTGGTTGGTTGATGACAGCCTTTCGTATAGTTGGCGGGACTTACCTGTTATGGCTTGGATATAAGTCATTAAAATCCGCTTTGGGGTCCCAAACACCACAGGCGATGAAAACGGATAAAAACCGGAGCAATACACAATATCTTCTTCTCGGTCTGGGTATTCACCTGACAAACCCAAAATCCATCTTCGCGTGGCTATCCATCATAACTATCGGGATCACACCCGACGCATCGACGGATCTTAGCTTTATAATCGTTGGGGGTTGCGTTTTCTTGGGCGTTTTTGTCTTTGGAGGTTACGCATTGGCCTTTTCCACACAAAGAATGATTGATCTCTATCGTTCATTCAGACGCTGGATAGAAGGTACAGCCGCGTTGATATTTGGATTTGCTGGCTTCAAGTTGCTAACAATGAAATAAAGTATCAGATTTGCCCTACCTGAAACAGATGCCTCTATAAACCTATACTTTAGAAACATCCAAAAAAAATCGACTTGAAGCAAAGATAACACCGTGCAATGAAATACCTAATATAATAAAAATCTGTACATAATACTGTGGAGTATAGCAGAAATGCCTTGGGTTTATTTGATCTTAGCCGGTATTTTTGAATGTGGGTGGGCGATTGGCCTGAAGTACTCAGAGGGATGGACCAAGCTGGTTCCCTCTCTTCTGACAATTATCGCCATGGCAATTAGTTTTTGGCTGCTATCTGCCGCAATGAAAACCATTCCGGTTGGAACTGCCTATGCGGTTTGGACTGGTATTGGTACTGTTGGTGTAGCCGTTTTAGGAATGATGCTTTTTGGTGAAAGTCACGACATCATGCGCATCATTTGCCTGCTGTTAATCGTAACAGGCATTGTTGGTTTAAAAGTTTTTTCACCGGCATGATTCGCGGACATGATTCTTGGCCACAGCTCACCAGCATGAAGAGAATCAAATCCCAAAAAAACCTTCTGAGCAGAAACATACTTTTATATTTTAAGACATAGGACTTCCGTAAATATTACTTGCACATAACTAGGGTCCAGGCCCTAGCTGGTGTTTACGTAAATATTTTCATAAGAAGCCGTACAAACCCAAACAAATCAAATTTGTTGAGATTAAATCTACATTAACACTTCTGCATACAATGGTATGTAAGAATTTTAGTAGAAATTGATTTAGGGCGAATACATGACTACCGATAACGTTAAAAACAGAGAGATAGAAATATCAACTCTTCCCCACTCTTCCAGCAAAAACTTTTTTGTGAATATGAAAGTCGGCAAGAAAATAGGATTGGGATCAGCCCTTACCCTCTTTCTTCTCGCTGTTGTTGGTTTCATTTCTTATTACGGAACATCCCAAGCTGAGAAAAATTTTTCAGAGTATCGTTCATACGCCTTACAAACTAATCAAATGGGACGAATTCAGGCCAACCTCCTTACAGCAAGGCTTTTCGCAAAAGATTACATTAAAACGAACAAAGACTCCTCTGCCGAGAAAGTTTCACAACGTATTCAGACAACAGTAAACTTAATCGAAGACTCTGGCGAGCTATTCAACCGTCCTGAAGCTTTAGAGCAGATGAAGCAAGCCGAAAAAGACATGCTCACCTATCAAAGTTCATTTCAGGAAGTCAGAGAGTACGTTAATAAACGGAATAATCATGTTGAAAAAATGAACACCATTGGGCCTCTGTCAGAAAAAAGCCTGACAAGCATCATGGAAAGTGCTTATGCAGATGGGGATGCTTCTGCCAGCCATATGGCCGGCGTAACCTTAAGACATTTATTACTCGCGAGACTATATGCAACCCGTTATCTCGTTGATAATACCGATGCTAGTGCAGAACGTTCTATATCTGAACTGACAAGCTTCAACGCCACAGCAGAAAAAATGCTACAAGAGCTTCAAAATCCAACTCGAAGAAAATTAGCCCAGAAAGTAAAAGACCTAGCAAGCCAATATCTTGTCACATTCAAGGAAACTGTTGTTATTATCAGCAAGCGCAATACCATAATCAAAGGAACTCTAGATGTAATTGGTCCTGCTCTTGCGGACGAAACTGAGCAGCTTAAATTACAGAACAAAGCTCTCCAAGACGAGCTCGGACCACGTGCGCTAAAATCCATGCACGAAACAGTATTGATTACTGCAATTATTTCAATTGGCGCAATTGTCATCGGCATAATTCTATCCTTTTTAACAGGACGGATGATCGCAGGCCCAGTTAACAACATGACCTCTGCTATGAACAAACTAGCTAACGGAGACCTTGAAACTGCAATTCCAGCGGTCGGCCAAAAAGACGAGATTGGCGATATGGCAGAAGCTGTTCAAGTGTTTAAGGATAATGCCATTGCTGTGAAAAAAATGCAGGCAGAAAAAATAGAGCAGGATCAACTGATAGAAGAAGAAAATAACCGTAGAACAAACGAAATGGCAGATAGGTTCGAAAGTAGTGTGGGATCTATTATCAGCACAGTATCTTCTGCGGCTACCGAGCTGCAACATACGGCTCAATCAATGTCTTCGACTGCCGATGAAACAAATACGCAGTCGAACACTGTTCGTTCAGCTTCAGAGGATGCCTCTTCAAATGTCCAGACTGTTGCATCTGCAACGGAAGAACTCTCAGCTTCGATAGGAGAAATTAATCGCCAGATAGAAGAATCAACAACAATTGCACAAAAGGCGGTTAATGATGCAGATACAGCAAATGAAAATGTTAAGGGGCTTTCAGACGCAGCTCAAAAGATTGGCGAAGTAGTTGGGTTAATTTCAGATATTGCAGAACAGACCAATTTACTCGCCTTAAATGCAACGATAGAGGCGGCAAGAGCAGGAGAATCTGGAAAAGGTTTTGCCGTTGTTGCCAGTGAAGTTAAGTCTCTTGCCAATCAAACGGCAAAAGCAACAGAAGACATTTCAATTCAAGTTACTCAGATGCAAAATGCAACGGATGGCACCGTACGTTCTATCGAAGGAATTACCGAAATCATCAAGAACATAAGTACAAACACGACATCCATTTCCGCAGCAATAGATCAGCAAACAAGTGCAACTCAGGAAATATCAAAAAATGTCCAGGAAGCAGCCATTGGTACGCAACAAGTATCAACAAATATAACAACCGTTCAAAGAGCTGCGGAGCAGACCGGCGCGTCATCAAACGAGGTTCTCGAAGCTGCGGGTGAACTTTCAAAGCAATCAGAAACACTCAGATCTGAAGTGGATAACTTCATTCAAGGATTGAGAGCTTCATAAGGTAAATAATAACAGAAAACAGGCCAAATCATATGAATTTGGCCTGTTTTGACCATCAAAGGTTTTGTATAGATATAATCGGGGAAAAATTACTCAACCACTTCAATTTCGCCGTCAGCATCGATCCAGTCTTTTATCGCACCCAAATTGCGAACATTTTCATACCCCATATCCATCAGCACCTTACCACTCAACGCAGATCGCCCGCCTGATGCACAGTAGAGTACGATCATTTTATCATGGGTTAGTTCTTTCTGATGCATCGGCGTTGTAGGGTCGGCCTTAAATTCCAGCATGCCGCGGGAAATATTAATCGCCCCCGGCACGATACCTGTTGCCTTCAGTTCCTGTGCATCCCTGACATCAATAACAACAACGTTGCTTTGACCTAATACTTCCATTAACCCGGCGGGACTAATTGTTGGCACTTGCTTCTTTGCTTGTGTCACAATCTCCACTACGGACTTAATCATAACCAAATTCTCCTTTAAGCCTCTCTGATTCGAGAATAACTCATTTAACTTACACGACACCCCAATAGATTTACGTGAAAATTTTATGTCAGGCCCTAAGTTTAGAAAACGAAGCTTTCATTATTATTACCCCCCATGATCGTATTTCAAAAATATTTTACAGCCATAAATCATCAATTTTATAATTTTCAACTAGATAAAAATATTCTCTGGTCAGGCAGATCAACACTTTGAATTGAATTCCCCAGTAAAAAAAGGTATTATTTTTTCATTACTGGGGTTGAAGACAGTTGTTCCCCCACTTTTCCACAAACATGCGTAGTTGTCTTTTAATTTGTTTAAAAGAGGTCATTTCATGTCTTTGTCAAAACTGTCATTACGAAATATAAAGCTGGCTTACCAAGTCAATTTAACAGGAATTATTGCCTTAATCGGTTTTATTATTGTTGGTGGCATTCTATTTACCAGTTCACAAACTATCCTTTCCTCACAGGAAACACAAACTCGGTCATCCAATGCCATGGAACTGGTCGCCAGTGTTAAGTATGAATTCCTGAACGCACGGCGTCGGGAAAAAGATTTCCTGATAAGGTTGGATGAAAAATACATTGGTCAGCATGCAGAGGTCATTACCAAGGCAAGTACCCAATTGGCGGAGCTTAAGGGACTGATTAATTCACCAGAAGTACGAACAGAACTCGACAAAACCCAAGAGGGCATCGAAAAATATCAAACACAGTTCGAAACGGTCACCCACGACTGGAAAAAAATGGGCCTCACCGAAGAAGAAGGGCTACGCGGAAAGCTTAGAAATTCGGTAAGTAATGTCGAAACCAAACTACAAGAATTTAAAAACGATCTCTTGCTTGTAACCATGTTGATGATGCGACGTCATGAAAAAGATTTTCTATTGCGTTTAGAAGATAAATACATCGGCCGTATGGATACACGTTTCGAAGAATTCAGCGCCGATCTGGCAAAAGCAGATATCCCTGCTAATGCCAAAACAGAGCTAACAGAGCTCATTTCATCATACATTACTGACTTTAAAGAATTGGCTGCAACACGATTACAAACAGAGGCTGACATTAAAGTACTCAGTGCGATTTTCGCGGAAATGGCCCCGCACTTTGATATCGTATTCAACTACACCCAAGAAAATTTTCATCAAGCTGTGAAAGAAGGAACAACCGCAATTTCCGACAGTCAATTCCAAACCCTGTCAATGATCGTTGTCATTACTTTAATCGTATTTGCAGTTGGAATGATTATCGGCAAAGGCATCACGACACCACTTCAATTGTTAACAGATAGCATGACAAAGTTGGCCGGCGGCGATAAAGAAACAGACGTTCCCATAACAGAAAGAACAAATGAGTTGGGCGAAATGGGCCGAGCTGTTCTTATTTTCAAAGAGAATATGATTAAAGCCGAAGAACTTGCGATTGCCCAGGCTGCAGATCAAGCAGAGCGGTTGAAACGATCCAATAGTATTAACCAGTTGACCGAAGACTTTGAAGCCCAAATAAAAGCGATACTTGGATCTGTTGATGGTGCGGTTCATCAAATGGAAGATACGGCAAGTTCAATGAACAATTCCGCGGATCAGGTCAGTCAACAATCCACTGCCGTGGCCAATGCCGCCAACGAAGCATCTGCAAATGTACAGACCGTTGCCTCGGCATCAGAACAGTTGGCAGCCTCCATTAAAGAAATCGGCATGCAGGTCAGCAAATCAACCCAAGTTGCTTCAGATGCAGTTACCCAGGCCAACGAGACAAATACTGTGATTCAGGGACTGGACCAATCTGCTCAAAAAATTGGCGAAGTTCTTTCCCTTATTAACGATATCGCAGAACAAACTAACCTTTTAGCGCTGAACGCAACAATCGAAGCTGCGCGTGCTGGCGAAGCTGGCAAAGGTTTTGCCGTTGTTGCATCTGAAGTTAAAAATCTTGCCAGCCAAACATCCAAGGCAACGGACGAGATTGGTACTCAAATAACGGGTATTCAAAATGCCACCAGTGATGCCGTTGCAGCCATCGGCTCTATAGGTAAAACCATTGGGAATATGGATGAAATTGCTTCGGCTATTGCTGCGGCAGTTGAACAACAAATGGCTGCGACCCAGGAAATTGCCCGCAATGTTGAAAGAGCAGCAAGTGGAACTGAAACTGTGACCCATAATATCAACAATGTCAGTAACACCGCCAAAGAAAGTGAAGTCGCCGCTAATCAAGTCAAACAGGCATCGGTCGAACTGTCGGGAGAATCAGGCAAGCTTAATTCTTATGTCTCAAGTTTCATTGATCAGGTAAAAGCTGCTTAGAACCTAACAATTAACAACGATTGCACAGGACGAGGTTACACTTTGCCCCGTGCAGTTGCTGCACTAGTTCCAAAACAAATAGATGTAATACACAAGATGACAAGGTTAGTGAATAAACTCAGGCCCAAGCTATGATGTTTGCAAACCGTTACAGATTAGCGAGATATTTAATGAAAAGCAGTGTTCAGATTAGCGAACTCGCCAATTTTTCGTTCCTTTAGGATCAGGCCATTGCATTCCTTATCAAGGGCCAGGTATTCCTTACCAAAGATTTTTTTGAACTCGTGGAAATCTTCTTCCGTATTCCAATAATCCACCGTCAGATACCGCTGAGGGTCTGTTTGATCCTGAACCAGCTCTGTTCGGATATAGCCAGCGCCCATGGTAAAGAGCTGTACCCAATCCCCTTCATCACCGTAAAAATCTTCAAAATGGTTATTCGCGCCATCTTTGACGATAAATTCCCATATATAACAATATGACTGCTCGGGCATCATACGCCCCCTTCACCGTAGAATGGCGCAACAAACTCTATACTTGTCTGGAATCTCTGATACCTGTTGGGCATAGACAAAAACCCCAGCCTTCAAAATAGTTTAAATGATTTCCTGTATTCTAGAAATATTCGGGCAAAATCTTGGCCAAATTATCCCGGATGCGTTCCCGTAAAGGCTGATCAAAGCTTTCACGCTTGAATGCCTGACCAGTTACACGCTCAAACAAATTGATGTATTTTTCACTGAAAATTTCCAACGTATCGTCGGGAATTGCAGGGATATCATCTTTATAAGGGTCACAACGTTGACTAACCCATAAACGCAGAAACTCTTTATCAAGGCTTTCCGGCTCGTGCCCGCTATCCATCCGCTCCTGATAGCTTTCTGCAATCCAGTAACGACTTGAATCCGGCGTGTGGATTTCATCCGCCAAAGTAATGCGGCCATCCTGATCAACGCCAAATTCATACTTTGTATCGACCAAAATCAATCCGTTTTTCGCGGCGACTTCGCGACCACGCGCAAAAAGAGCAAGGGATAAACGCGCCAGCTCGTCCCAAACATCTTTGGATAAAATCCCCTGTTCAACAATTTGAGTCGCCGTAATCGGGGCATCATGATCACCCTGCGCGGCTTTTGTTGTCGGGGTAATAATGGTTTTCGGCAGCTTCAGGTTCTTTTTAAGGCCTTCAGGAAAATCATGCCCGTAAAGCTTGCGTTCGCCGCGTTGATACATGGGCCAAATAGACGTTTCGGTGGACCCCGTCATGTAATCGCGTACAACCATCTCAATCGGCAACATTTCCAAATTGCGACCAATCACAACATTAGGATCTGGAAAGCTAATCACATGGTTAGGGCAAATATCTTCAGTTTGTTCAAACCAGAAACGGGCCGTCTGATTAAGAACCTGCCCTTTGTGGGGTACTGCCGCAAGAATACGATCAAAAGCAGACTGTCTGTCCGTCGCAATCATAATACGGCGACCATCCGGCAGATCATAAGCATCACGTACCTTGCCTTGATAGTGCTTTGGAAGCTCAGGGTAAGTCGCGTCAGTAAGCCTATTTACTAGCGCCTGTTGAAAGTCCCGATTTTTGTCACCCATCGCGATGATATCCCTACAGATTGTATTCTTGCACAGGGTATCTGTGTCACCACATCAGATCCCGGTTATGATTTGGCTTAAATATCACCCCTAATGCCTGATCACAAGTTCTTGTATAGATCTGACACAAACTGAATTTCCAATTCAAATCATTTGTGTCATTATCAAGCCTTACAGTTATTATGACTGTACTTCATATTTAGGATACAGATGCTAGAGTTTTCTTACCCCGAACAACAACAACTCTATGATTACTGGAATTCAAAACGCGAGGATCGCTTTGCCCCAAGCAGAGGAGACATCGATCCCATCGACTTCCCTCACCTTCTTCCCAATCTTTGCATTTATAAAATTCACAGAAACCCTTTACGATATGAAGTTACGTTAATGGGGACAAGAGTCGTGGAAATATGGGGCGTAGATTACACAGGAAAATTTGTCGAAGATGTCCTTCTCGGCCCCGTTTATGATCAAGTCACGGAACAGTTCAGACATATTGTAAATAACAAAGAGCCAACATTGCACGACCTTGATGCGAACTGGCTAGACAAGGATTACATCAAATATTCACGCCTGATGCTGCCCTTGTCGGAAAATGGAATTAATGTTGACCGCCTACTTCTCAGCGTTGTTCTACAAACCAAAGGTTCGTCATAGGTCTGGATATACTTTAGCCTAATTACCCCAGTTAGGCTGGTAATCAAAATCTTTGAATTTTATTACCCTAAAATTAAGGCGCCTTTGAAACTTTCGGAATTGGGACTGCTTATCCTATGTTTATTTAGATTGTTTTCCAAGGTAATCCATCAGGACACGGTAAGATCCAAGAATATGTTCTCTGGTTCTTTTGGCCGCCAAAGCGCCATCCCTTTGTAAACAAGCTTCCAGAATATCATTGTGTTCACGTCTGGCGACCTCCATCCCATTGGTCAGAACCAATTGCGCACGTAAATAGGAATCAACCCGATCAATCGCCTCGCCAACCAGCTTTAGATGATAAGGACGTTCGGCATCTCTATACAAAGTTTCATGAAACAGACGGTTCCACTCTCCCCATTTTGATGCATCTGTTTCGGTTGAGAAACTATCACAATACTCCTTAGCCTCTTCCAGTGTTTCCTCGCTCATATTGGCAACGGACTTTTCGATCACTATTGGCTCCAGATTGGCCCTGATCTCGTAAATCTCTTCCATTTCAGCGTGGGATAACGGAGATACGACATAGCCCTTATACCGAAGCGATTGCACAAGCCCCTGTGCTTCTAATCGCTTTAATGCTTCACGAACCGGAATACGCGATACATTGAACAGTTCTGCGATATGCGCCTGTCGCATCGACTCCCCGGCCTGAATCTGTCCGCTAATAATGGAATCCCGCAATGCATCGTAAATAATATCCGACGAAGACGCTGTTTTTGCCAAATTAGTCGCAAAAATTTTCATCTTTTTTCCTCTCCAGAAATTATTTTTTGTGCCGCCAAAAATCTCTTTTTTAACAAAGGCATATTTTTATTTTTCTCATTTTCACCCACCAAATTTTGGTCAAATCTTGGCCAAATTTATTCAAACCTGAAGGACAATATAAAAATTTATATTGAATATTGTATACAATCTGCATTATACAATGTGTAGGTCACCAAAACCAGCCAAAAAGATCTGGATCAGGCCTCTCCCTTATTTTGGCCCCGGCCTTACTAAGGAAGTTCAACAGACACACGGGGCCTTAACTCGGAATTTAAAGGCCCCGGATTTAACCGGACTTAAAAAGATAACGACAAGAAACAAGCTCAACAGTTGGAGAAAGAAATGATTAAAAATATGATGAAGACACTTGCGCTCGGCGGCTGCCTGGCTGCATTTGTTGCTCAACCCGCGGCACTCGCAGACAAACTGGATGACGTGATCGACGAAGGCGTTCTGCGCTGTGGTGTTGTTCTAGACTTTCCACCAATTGGATACCGCGATGCCAATAACGAACCAGCTGGCTTCGATGTTGAATACTGCAAAGACCTCGCCGCTGCGTTGGAAGTTGAACACGAAATCTTACCGGTAACATGGGCAGAACGTTTGCCTGTTATCGTAACCAACTCTGCTGATGTTGTTTTTGGTGGTACATCTGATTCCCTCGCCCGTGCCAAAACCGTTGGCTTCTCTATTCCCTATGCAATTTACTTTGCACAGGCTGTTGTAGGTAAAGACACCGGCATCAAAACTTTCGAAGACATGAAGGGCAAACGTGTTGCCGCTGCGGTTGGTACGGTTCCGGAACAGGAATTCCTCAAAATTGCAAAAGAATGGGGAACAGAAGATCTTTATCAGGGATACCAAAGCGAAAACGAAGTTTTTCTGGCTGTCGCCCAGGGTAAAGCAGACGTTGGCATCACAACAAATACGGCGGTTAAGCCCATTGTTGAAAAGTATGACACAATTTCCGCAGGACCGCGTATGCCGTGGACCACGGACTACACATCGGTTGTTGGCCCCCGCAAGGACGTTACATGGCTTAACTATCTGAACCTTTTTGTGACCCATCAGGTACGTTCAGGCCGTTATCAGGAATTGTGGAACACTTATGTCGGTGGCGAAGCACCAGAACTCCGCATCCCCGGCGTTCTGTACTAAACCTGTTTATATCTGACATATGTGATCTAAGGGGATGTTTGGCTATCATGACAATATCTGATTACACACCAGACATCCCTCTTCTTGACTTTCTTTTCGGCCCAGATTTTGGCTCACATTCAGGAAAAACAAGATTGAGTGTGATTGATCGGTATTTTGCCGGGATTGGCCCCGATAATCGCCCCGGAAATAGTCGGAGTAATACTTGTGGATTATAATTTTCACTGGCGTCCGGTATTCAGAAAACTACCGGAATTGCTAGAAGCTGGCCTCTTAACGTTGGAAGTCGCAGTTCTATCAATGGTGCTCGGCATCACGATCGGGCTAGGATTAGCACTTCTTCGTATGAAAGGACCAACTCCGCTGCGCCAGATTGCAACAACCTGGGTTGAGATCGCCAGAAATACACCGGCCCTTTTTCAGCTGTTTTTCTTTGGCTTTGGCTTGGGCGCATTTGGCCTACACCTCTCCCCCTATTTAATTGTCTTGGCGGGATTGACCTTTAACAATGCCGGGTATCTGGCAGAAAACTTTCGCGGTGGCTTTCTTGCCGTACCGGAAACACAGGTTCGCGCGGCAAGATCATTGGGTATGACCGCGGTACAGACGTACGTACGCATCATCATCCCACAGGTTTTGAAAATAGTTTATCACCCCATGACAAACCAAATGGTTTGGGCTGTGTTGATGAGCTCGCTTGGAATGCTGGTTGGCTTCCGCGAACTATCTGGGGAAACGCAGTTCTTTGCTTCTAAGACCTATCGCATTTTCGAATACTTCGCCGTGACGGCCGTAATTTACTACGTCATCGTCAAAATCATTCTTCTGGCATCAAACCTCGTTGCCCGACGTCTGTTCAAATATTGAGAAAGGACAAATAGATGAGTAACTCTGCATCCTTTTTCACTGACTTCCAGGCAACAGACCTACTATTCCTCGGAGAAGCCGCAGGTCGCACACTGGGCATTTCAGCCGTATCAATCACTATCGGCACAATACTTGGTTGTATCTTTGGCTGGGCGCTTCAAGCATCAAGATGGTTTGCCCAGGCAACTATTGGAACTATTCTGGACGTATTCAGATCCGTCCCTTTGATTATTCAATTAATCCTGTTTTACAACTTCTTCCCCATCATTGGGTGGAAAATGGGTCCCTTTGCGGCTGGTGCTTTTGTTTTGAGCCTCTACACCGCAGCCCTTGTTGCCAATGTTGTTCGCGGTGGCATTGATGCCGTTGGTATCCCCATGCGTCGTGCGGCAAGATCACTGGGTATGTCCTATTGGCAGGATTTGAGATATGTGGTCTGGCCCATTGGATTACGGGCCGTCTTCCCATCTTGGGTTGGCGTTGCGTTAAGCGTAATCAAGGATAGTGCGTTGGTATCTGTTCTTGGATATCTGGAATTGCTGCGCGCATCCCAAATTTTGATCACCAGAACTCAAGAACCTTTTATAATTTTGGCATGTGCCGGGGCATTTTACTTTGCCTTGTCTTACCCGCTATCCAAATACTCCAAAAAGCTCGAAGAAGGTTGGACCTCATGATAGAGATCAAACAACTCCATAAATATTTCGGGGCTCTCCATGTCCTACAGGGGATCGACCTGAATGTCAGCAAAGGCGAAGTTCTGAGCATTATCGGATCTTCCGGGTCTGGAAAATCAACCCTGCTCTATTGTATCAATGGCTTGGAAGAAATCCAGCAAGGTCAGGTTGTCGTTGACGGAACCACCGTTCATGACAAAAAAACCGACATAAACAAGCTACGCCAACGCTTGGGCATGGTTTTCCAGCAATGGAATTCGTTCCCTCACCTCACCGCTTTGGAAAACGTTGCGTTGGCCCCCAAGATCGTCAAGAAAGTATCAAAAGACCAAGCAAAATCCATTGCTGAAAAACAACTCAAGCATGTTGGTCTGGGTGATAAGCTGGATGTTTATCCCTCTGCTTTATCTGGCGGACAGCAGCAACGTTTGGCCATTGCCCGTGCCTTGGCTATGGAACCAGAATACATGTTGTTTGACGAAGCAACGTCGGCATTGGACCCCGAATTGGTAGGTGAAGTTCTGGATACCATGCGACTTCTGGCCGAAGAAGGTATGACCATGATTTGTGTCACGCACGAAATGGGCTTTGCCCGTGATGTGTCTGATCGTGTTGCCTATTTCCATCAGGGCGTCATGGAAGAAGTGGGTTCACCAGAACAGATTTTTGCTGGCCCCCAATCAGTTCATACACAAAAGTTTTTAGCGAACGTCCGATAGGGAGTATTCTTCTTTCGGACACACCACCCATTAACAGTTTTTATAATCAGTACAGGAATAAGACCATGTGGAAAGGCGTTATCCCAGCCGTCACGACAAAATTTGACGAAAACGATAATCTAGATCATGCAGAAATGAAACGCTGCTTTGATTATCAAATGGATGCAGGTTGTGATGGCCTGATCGTCGCAGGATCTCTTGGCGAAGGCTCTATGCTTTCCAAGGACGAAAAAATTGCCGTTCTAAAAACAGCAAAAGCGTCCACAGGTGACAAGCCCGCGATTATGACCATCAACGAAGCTGCAACCCGTGACGCCTGTGCTATGGCTCAAGCATCGCAGGAAGCTGGTGCAGATGGCATTATGCTTGTCCCGAGCCCGATCTACCACACAGACCCGCGCGAAACCGTTGCAAGCATGCGTCAGGTTGCCGAAGCAAGCGATCTGCCGATCATGATCTATTCAAACCGTGTTGCTTACCGTGTTGATGTAACGCCGGAAATCATGGAAGAGCTGGCAGATGAAAAGCGTTTTGTTGCGATCAAAGAAAGCTCTGATGACATTCGTCGCACGACTGAAATCATCAATAAGTTCGGTGACCGTTTTGATGTTTTCACAGGTGTTGATAACCTTGGCTACGAAGCTCTCAGTGTTGGTGCAATCGGTTGGGTTGCCGGACTTGTGGTTGCCTTCCCGAAAGAAACAGTTGCGATCTACCGCTTGATGCAGGCTGGCCGTAATCAGGAAGCGCTTGAAATTTATCGTTGGTTCCGTCCTCTGCTTGATCTTGATGTTTCCACGTACCTTGTTCAGAACATCAAGCTCGCTGAACAGATTGAACTCGGCTCTAACGATCGTTGTCGTATGCCACGTATGCCATTGATTGGCGCACAGCGTGAACGAGCAGAAAAGATTATCCGCGATGCTATTGCTTGCCGTCCGGAACTTCCTTCTCTCGCATAAATATCTATTCTCAAGGTCCCCCTATCACTTGAGGTAACTTGTTGAGAGTAACTTGGCTGGGCGAGTTCTGCTGTCTCGTCCAGCACCTTTTTATATAAATCAGTATAAAAAAAAGACGCAATTCAGATACAATAACGACATAACAAAACGCGGATATATAAAATCGCTCCATTTGCCAAGGGTTCGTGAGAAACCCACACGCATAATCAGGTCAGAGACAGGTCATATCATGGATAATTATTTTCCCTCTATTCTCAATGACGCCATCGGCCCTGTTATGCGCGGCGCATCCAGTTCCCACGTTGCCGCAGCCTATAGAATTGGCCGGCTGGGCCGCGATTATATGAATGGCGATTTATCCAAAGTCCTAATTGAATACGACCCTAACGGTTCCCTGGAACCCACCCATGACAGTCAAGGCTCTGATATGGGGCTCTTTACCGGATTGATGGGCTGGGACATTACCGATGACCGCATGGTTGATGCCAGAAAACATCTTGAATCTACAGGTACAGATGTTGAAATCGCCATAACAGACTATGGCGCAACACACCCCAACACCTACAAACTCACGCTGATAAATGATACTGAAAGCTGTTGTATTTTGGCGATTTCAATCGGCGGCGGCATTATTGAAATTATTGCCATTGATAATATCAAACTTTCGCTCTATGGCGATTACCATGAAACCTTTATCTGGACCGAAGATACGACCCTTGATCAATATCTAAACGACTTGCCCTATGTAGATAGTGTTCACACGCACCAAGGACTGCAAGGTCGTGTCCTGCAAATAAAAGGACAAAGAGGCGTTTCAGCACAAGATTTACCCGTCGGAACAGATATAAAAGCCTTAAAAAATCTCAAACCTATTCTGCCTGTTGGTAGCTCCACTAAAATGGATCTTCCCTTCACAATCAGTGAAGAGATGATGTCCTACAACAAAGATAAAAATCTCTCACTTTGGGAACTGGCCCTAAAGTATGAAAGTGCCCGGGGCAATATACCTGAAGAAGAAGTATTCGAGAAAATGCGCGACATTGTTCGCATACTCGAAAAATCCATCGCGGACGGTATCAAGGGCACACAATACATGGATCGGATTTATCCCGCACAGGCCCCCGCTTTCAAAGAAAAACAATCAAGTAACAGCTTCCTCAATATGGGTCTGTACAATGATGCAATTCTTGCGGTTACAGCCTTGATGGATGTTAAAAGTTCTATGGGTGTTATTGTAGCGGCACCAACCGCAGGATCTTGCGGCACTCTTCCCGGTACTTGTCTTGGCATCGCCACAGCCCTGAACATGAACGAAGACCAAAAGGTCAAAGCCATGCTATCCGCAGGGCTTATTGGTGTTTTCATTGCTCGCATGGCCACGTTTTCTGCTGAAATCAGCGGTTGTCAGGCTGAAACAGGGTCCGGGTCTGGCATGGCAGCGGCTGGATTGGTCACTTTGCTCGATGGTTCTCTGGAACAATGTATTGCTGCTGCGTCCATGGCTTTGCAAAATACATTTGGTCTTATATGTGACCCCGTTGCAAATCGCGTCGAAGCCCCTTGTCTTGGTAAAAATGTAATGATGTCTGGCAACGCTTTATCCGCAGCCAACATGGCGCTGGCAGGATTTGATCATCTTATCCCCCTTGATGAAGTCATCATCGCAATGCACAAGGTCGGACAGTCCCTGCCCTGCGAGCTGCGTTGTACGGGCAAAGGTGGCTTGGCAATGACCCCCACTGCAAAAGCCTTGGAAAAAGACTTGGAAGAAAGATTTGGCAACAAAACTTGAAAAAAGCCCTAGACAAAGGCCCGAGACAAAAAAACGAGAAAGGAATTTAAGAAACCTGTCTCAACAATAATTGAAGCAATTGCTTTCGAGTAAGGTCAGATCAGTCTATTCAAACTTACAAACCAATATTTCTTTTGTGCCAATTTTTATCATCAAAATTCTGAATTTCAATTTTGTAACCATGGGGGCTTTCGAACAAAGAACTATAAACTGAAAATTTCTCTGAATGTCCGGGGTCTTTGATATATTTAACGCCCTTTGAGGTCAGGAACTCATGCCAGCCATCCACATCGCTGGACACAATCGTAATCATAACTCCTACCTGAGAACGCGGTCGATCAGGCAAACAACAGACCCCCAGAAAACTTAAATCAGTCAGCCGATAGATATGACATGCCCCCTGATCAACGACAAATTCCAGTTCCATCGTTTCGCGAAAGAATTTCGATGCAATATCAAGATCATCACAATAGGTAAAAACAATAGATTGATTTATCTCTGGACGGGCAGAAGTCTTCTTCATTTTGCTTTACTCGCTTACTTCTCATACTCATTTTAATGTTTGTGAACACTTGCTGAATAGCAAATTTAGCTACAATTAGAACTAACCATAACGTCGACCAGCATCAAATCAAATGTCATATCCCCAGGACATGTGCATACGAGCCTATTATCTAAGTAGGTCACGCTAAAATCATCAAGCAATCTGGCTTCTGGCTTTAATATCCCAATGACGTCCTCTGAATTCCAAGTCAGTACTATCTGCCCCTGAAATGCGGGATAAGGCCCCAAGTATGAACTTAACGTCACCAACGTCATCAACCATTGGCAGATGAATAGCTTCAATCAAAATTGACTGATACTTAGATGACTGAATTTCTTCTTGAGAAACATAAGCCATACGCTTGGCTGCTGCCTCTTCATAGCTGGCAAGAATGATTGCAGCACTATCCCCGAAAGTACTCTCATCAACGTATTTATCTGTAAAATACTGTCCCAGAGAATAATTCAGATAAGTCCCCTGCAACCGCACAAAAGCAGCGAAGGGATTATATTCCAGCTGTACAAGAAAAATATGTGGCAAAAATCCCGACGGTATCCTAACGGGATCAAGCGCAGATTTCAGGGGTAAGCCTTCACAGGTCGGTAAAGATCGCCAATAATCATAAATACCCTTCACAGGGGGCGTCAGTTTAAGGATATTATTGGGGTTTTCCACGAAGCAACGTCCTGCAATCACTTTTCGTTTCGGGCGATGTGACAGTATACTACAATATAGTATTAACTATAAATAAGATTTCTACCCAAAAGTAACATTTTAGAAATAAGCGATTGATATTACGAAACTTAAAGTAAACATAGCCCTCACCCCTTTAAGGGTTAGCCTCAAGGTTCATTTGGCGTCTACAATAATAAAGTTTAATAACTCAGGGATTATGCGATGTTACTAATCGCCTTGACGTCCCAACGACGCCCTCTAAATTCATGATCATGGTTTGTCACCCCGGAAATCCGAGATAAAGCCCCAAGAAAATAATTAACGTGCCCTTCTTCATCAACCATAGGCAAATGAATGGCTTCGATGAGCATGGTTTGCCCGGATAAACCATAAACCTCTTCGTGGGATACATAGGCCACACGTTTTTGTGCTGCTTCCTCGTACCCCGCCAAAATAGCTGAGGCGCTATCACCAAAGGTACTTTCATCAATATATCTATCGGTGAAGTATTCCCCAAGAGAATGATTAATATAAGTACCTTGCAAACGTATTAAAGCGGCAAAAGGGTTTGCTTCTAACTGAACAAGAAAGACATGGGGTAAAAGTTTTGTTGGTATATCAACAGGATCGAGACAAGACTTTAACGGTAATTCTGCGCATTTTGGCAAAGACAGCCAGTACTTGTACATTCCAAGAACCGGAGGTGCCAAATTATCAAGATCAGCGAATTGTTCCACAATGAAATCCCATGCCACCCAAAAAAAACAGAACCACTTTTTGAATAATATAGGTAATATTTGGATTTTATAAAAGTTAAAATTCAACTATAGGGTTGCATCACTATTATTAAATAGCATCGCTATTATTAAATAAAGGTCAGGTATCGTACTCCACCCCGACCTTAGATAATATTTTGTAAAATAGCTTTACGAATACCGTCCCTTTGCTGCTCATCAACTGAAAGGTTCTTGGTTTCGCCGCCTGCTAAGCTTTTGTCACTCAATTCATTACCCAGATTAAGGTTCGCCTGTAACTGACTGCTATCACCGTTTTCAACATCAGTCTCATTTGCTGGCGTAAAGTTTTCTGCGACTGAATTCTTAACATTTTCATCTATGAGCTTGGCAATTTTCTCTTCGATCTTTTTACGGTCTTCCGGTGACATATTTTTGAGATCTTCTTCGGTCAATCCAAGAGACCTTAATACCTGGGCACGCATTCGCTCACCCGGTGTCTGCCCGATGATATCTTTAAAAGCCGCTACTGATTGTTCGTACTGCCCTTCGTCCGGTGCCGCTGGGTTTAGATATTGGCTCACATCGGCATCCGGCACAGCCGATGCAATTTGCTGGGCATAGAAAAGAGTTTGCGACGTCTGTGTTCCGGCAAGGTTAATGGCATCGGTTGTTGTCGCAACCGGGTCATTTTTACCCCCCACAATGTTCTGCGCGGTAAGATCTTTATAAGATTCAGCTACACTTTCTGCCGCACTCTTATTCGAAGAGTAGGCAGTTTTTGCCAGGTTATAATCTCTGGCGGCTTGAACCTTTGTTAACTTCAATTGCTCTTCGACTTGGCTAACCCTGCGGTTTGCCTCTATCACAGCGTCTGTTCTACTTAGCAGCATTGCTCTTATCCATCAGTATGAATAGAAAATACACACCACGTAACAAGCAATTTGTGTGCCACCAACGAACAGCCTCTACTGAGACTTAGGCACAAAGTCAGTAACACTTTGCCCCTATGTAAAAATGTAAAATTTCATGCCCTGAACACATTCGGAAACAAGATCAAGCGCAAAGAATTAATGCGGGAAAACACTAATATCGTAACAAAGTAGCCGCTTAAGACGAATTTATCTGAATATTTCACATTTGCCCGAATATCTCACAGGGAATTATGTGATTTTATCCTTGCAACTACGGCTGTAAATCCTACATTGACAGGCATAAACAACAACGAATAACTCTCAATAAATAACTTTGCGGAATTTCATTTCATGAAAAGATCAAAATCCTTAAAACTTGCCCTGATGGGAGCAAGCGTTCTGGCTCTAAGTGCCTGTGAAGAACCCCAGGATGTCGCTATCTTTGAGAACGTCGACCAATGTTCTCAGCAAGATGGTTTTGATCGCTCTGCTTGCGAAGAAAACATGAAATTGGCCCAAGACGAACACCTGAGAGTTTCGCCTAAATATACATCCGTAGAAGATTGCGAAGCCGATTTTGGCTCAACACAGTGTGAAATTGCACCCGTACAGACATCAAGCGGCGGTTCAGTATTTATGCCGTTAATGATGGGCTATATGATGGGCAACATGCTCAGCGGCGGGTCCCGTGTTGCAACACAACCCCTTTATAGATCTGCGGATGACCCGAAAAGCTTCAGAACAGGTGATAACCAAAAAGTTGCCGGGAAAACAGGCATTTCAAAAGTTCCTGCCAATGTTGCAAAAGCCCCCACAACGAAGACAAGTACAGTCAGACGTGGCGGATTTGGTGCCAGTGCCCCCAAGATGTCATCTTCACGCCGCAGCTTTGGTGGCTAAGGCTTTTCGCGCCTCAGCACCCTCGACTCTAATATTTTCGGGTCTTAAAGCTCTTAGACCCGACTACTCTCGCCTTGTACAAAACGTCCGATACTAGGCACATCACTAGGCACACCCAATTTTAGGCCCCCAAATTTTAGGGATAGAATAAATGCAACGCATTTCGCTGGAACAACGCGAAGACTGGAAAACACAAGCGGAAAGTCTTGGTTTTAACTTCCACACAATTGACGATGCACCCTATTGGGATGAGGGCGCCTGCTATCGCTTTAGTCTAGAGCAAATAGAAAACGACATCGAAGATCCAAGCGAAGAGATTGAAAACCTCTGTTTCGAAGTTGTTCAAAGAGCCATCAATTCAGAAGAAATACTGACCAAGCTGGCCATTCCTGAAAACTTTTGGGACTACATACGTGCAAGCTGGTTTAATCAGGAAAAGAACCTCTATGGTCGTCTAGATTTTTCCTATGATGGGAAAGGCCCCGCCAAGCTTTTGGAATATAACGCCGATACGCCAACATCACTTTATGAAAGCTCTGCCTTTCAATGGCTTTGGCTTGAACAGGCAATGGAGCTTGATCTGATTCCCAAGGGCTGTGATCAGTACAATTCCATTCATGAACAACTTGTCGAGGCTTTCCAAAATCTTCACCGCAACAAAGACATTGATGGAAAGTTACATCTCGCGTCCTGCCAGGACGCACCTGAAGATGAAGGAACTGTTCGTTACCTTGAGGAATGCGCCGTCCAGGCTGGACTTGAAACCAGCTTCCTTCATATGGAAGAAATCGGCATAGATGAAAACGGCCACTTCACCGACCTTGACGATATGGGCATCCGAACCCTGTTCAAGCTGTATCCATGGGAATGGATTATGACCGATGACTTCGGTAAGGCTGTTCCCAAAAGCGGTGTGACCTTTATCGAACCAGCATGGAAATCAATTCTATCGAACAAAGGTCTGCTTCCGCTGTTATGGGAAATGTTCGAAGATCACCCTAACCTTTTGCCAGCTTTTTTCGCCAACGACCCCCGCGCTGTAGATCTTGATGGTGGCTACGTCAAAAAACCACTATTTTCCCGCGAAGGCAGCAATATAGAAATGGTGCGCGAGGGAGAACAGCCCCTAAAAATAGAAGGCCCATATGGGGAAGAAGGCCACATCGTCCAAGCGTTGCACCCCCTGCCAGTATTTGAAGGCAATCACACTGTGATCGGGTCCTGGCTTGTCGCGAGTAAACCTTGCGGCATGGGCATACGTGAAGACAATTCCCCCATTACCAAAGATAGCTCCCGCTTTCTCCCCCACGTGATCTACTGATTTTAGCTTACCCCCAAAACCTAATGAACTGGTGGCCTTTTGAATTTGGCAATTTAACTAATCGACTGGGTCGCTTCTCACCCAAGGCGGCCATAAAAGGTTAATCGCGCGGACTCTGAAAGTGCTATTCCCGGCTCAGAATTATAGGCCAATACCACTAACATACGGGTACGACTACCTTCGACCGGGGCAACCCGATGAATAGCATTTCGACCACGAAACAGAACAAGTGCACCGGCCCCCATCGAAAGCCGGCTAACGGGCGTTTCTCCGTCAAGAACGTTCCCAACACCATCAAAATTCATTTCCCCACGATCGGCATCGCGTAAATTCTCTACATACTCAAAAGCACCACCGGCTTCGGGTTCTTGTATCATAAGGGTTGTCGCAAAAGACGAATTGTCGAAATGCCACCCCAACTCCTGACCTTTCCGGGCATAATGCAGATTAATCGACGACAGAGGATCAGCGTATTCATACAACGCCTTTTCTTTTAATACAGTACACAGAAACTTTTGAAATTCCGTATCATGATAAAGCGTCTGCAAAGGCGAGTTCGGGGGAATTTGGTCATCTGTAATACACCCCTTAGAGGAAGTAACCAGACGATTTCGAGGGTGATCATTCGCAAAATTCGGGTCTTGAGGGCTCAGATATACAGTATGTTTTTGCTCGCAAAAATAAGCTTGCCCTTCGCTTCGCTCGCCCTCTGATTTTATCTGAGTAACAGCATCAGGTAACAAAAAACCTTCCAGAACCAAGGCCCCATCCTGATCAAGCGTTTCTCTGCAGGACTTTACAAAAGCCTGATCCGAAATTGGGTGTTTTTGTAAATCGATTATATTTGCCACACTCATCCTGCGTTCCTTTATTTAGTGTTATTGCATTACCCTATTGCATTTTATGAATAAGAAAAACATTGTATAATCTTACCAAAAAGAAAGAAAAATATGGTTAGATATACAATCAAACAATGTCATTATTTTGCGATCGTCGCAGAACAAGGTGGTATTGCCCAAGCTGCCCGTGTCCTAAATATCTCGCAACCGGCAATCGCCCAAGCAATTGACAAATTAGAAGAAATTACCGGACTTCAATTGTTTGACAGACAACATGCAAAGGGCATGTCACTAACCATCGCCGGGCGGAGTTTCCTTAAAGAAATTCACGGTTTCCTCAAACATGCCGAAGCTCTTAATCGAAGTACTGAAAACATTGCCTCAAATTTACAAGGCACGATCAGGTTAGGTTGCTTTCAATCAATTGCCCCATTCCACATCGCCCGACTGGTCAGTCGTTATAGCAAACATATGCCCCAAATAAGGATTGATGCCCAAGAGCATTTACAAGAAGAACTTATTTCTGGAATATTGGAAGAAAAAATAGATTTGGCTATCCTCTATAATCTAGATCTAGACCCTTCTGAACTGTCTTGGCACGTTCTTACTAGACCACAACCCTATATTCTATTACCAGAAGATCATCCACTGGCCTACCAATCATCGTTAAGCTTACAAAATTTAGCAGATGAACCCTACGTACTATTCGACGCTCCTGGTAGTCGCGAATATTTCTTTGCTATTTTTTCAGCACATAAAATCACCCCAAAAGTTGCTTTTAAATCAACGTCACTGGAATCTGTCCGCAGTGCTGTCGGACATGGCTTGGGATTTTCCCTTCTTACAATGCGTCCACAAACGAAACAAACCTATGATGGTCACCTTGTCGTTCCAATTAAAATTAAAGAAAGCATCAATCCGACCGAAATTGTGATTGCCCACAAACAAAATATATTACAGCCTGAAATCCTTACTTCTTTCATTAAATACTGCCGTAACGACTTCAAAGAAAAAGAGTAATTTTCAAAACGAATACCATAGTATTCACACAACAAAAACAAGTGAACAAACAATACTATTGATTGATTTTATTACATAAAGTATGACCAAGACAGAGAAAGCACTCGCAACATTGAAGTTGAACTTATTTACGGAAAATCATGATAAAAATTCAAAACCATATTCCAGTTCTTGCACTCATCTTTTTTGGCATCGCAACTATTGGCAATGCCGCGACATCAAGTGCGAATGAGATTTCGCCGGCTGATTGCCCGGTTCAGGTAGACAGCAAATTTGTAGAAAAAAAATCACGTCAATCCTGCGTAAAACATACGGCAAGTGATAATAAAAGTCACTATTACCTCAGTTCATGGGTATCCAAAGAAGAATCCCTTTTTAGCAGTATTTATTATCAGCCAATCGGCGGCAATCAATACTGGACAAAAAGGCCAAAAATTGAAAAAAAGCATGTAAAGAACTGGACAATTTTTGAGAAGGTTGAATTGAGTGATATTACGGAAATATCTTGTAAAGACCACACTTGCTTTTCTTTTAAAATGCCAGATGATTTTGCAGAATGTTTATGGTTTGATCGAAATCTAAACAAAACTGGCCGTCTATCCGGTCATGGAAATAAAAACGGTGTTCTACGAGGTTTTCTCTGTCGTTCAAAAACAGGCGACCTTTATACGTCAGATGAAGCAATGAAATTTTTGACCTCAATTTCGGCAAAATAGAAATTTCGAAGAGAGAAGATATCGACGCCTTATCTAGCCGGGATCTTCTCTCTCTTTTTATACTAGATTGGCTTTTCTCTTAATTGACTGAACAGCTTCAATTATCTGGTTTAGGAACAATTCTTTCCACCGGGAAAGTTACAGTAGCAACTGTTCCTTTATTCAGCTTACTTTCCAGGTTAAATTGCCCGTCGTGATTGGCAATCAAGGCTTTGACAATTGATAAGCCCAGCCCCGTACCCTCGTGGTTACGCGTCATACTTTCAGCAACCTGCCCAAAAGCTTCTTGCACACGTTCGATATATTCGGGGGAAATACCAATCCCCGTATCTTCTACCTGCACACGAAAGCCCTGTGAATTGCATTCCAGACGCACAAACACCTTCCCGCCGGGGTCGGTAAATTTAATGGCATTGGTTAACAGGTTAAGCAGAATTTGTTTGAATTGTCGTCTATCCAACAAAGCATAAAGATCAGTTGTTTTATTCTCGGTAACAATCTTTATTCTGCCAGATTCCGCCCGATCTTTGACGAGGAAAAGAACCTTTTCGATAGTTTTCTCTACGGGAATGATCTCTTCATCCAATTCCAGCTCGCCAGCTTCGATACGAGAAATATCAAGGATATCGTTAATCAGTTCTAATAAAAACTTACCCGATTTCTGGATATCATCCACGTATTCTATATTTTTGCTGCTACCCAACGGGCCAAAAATCTCATGGCTCAGGGTTTCTGAAAAACCGATGATTGAATTAAGGGGCGTTCGCAATTCATGGCTCATGTTCGCCAAAAACTCAGATTTGGCACGGCTGGCCATTTCCGCACGGTCCTTTTCAAGCATAAGCTCTTCGGTACGCTCTGCGACCCGAGCTTCCAAGTTCTTATTAATATCAAGCAAGGCTTGTGAAGAAATATCCCGTTGAATACTAACCAGAACCGCAGATCGAAGCGTCAGGAAAACAATAAACAGTAACCCAAGAGCTACGCTGCCTAAAACAAGTGTCGACAACAGAATGAGGCGATCAATCTCTGCTATTCGCTCTGTAACATCATAATGTATTTCAAAAGCACCACGGAAATGCCCTTGGTCGTCAACCTCCATCAAAGGAACATAGGTTTCAACGACATCCTGAACAACAACTTCATTTTCATGGTTTATCTTATTATCGCGGACCAGATGCGTATAAATACCTCCCTTGGCCACAATATTATGAAAGTAATCATTTTTGTTAATTTTTCCGATGTCTTCTGCATCCGTTGAATAAACAGTTGTCCCATCCGGGGCAAACAGCTTGAACTTCAAAAGCCCCATACCCTTCGCAACAATTAAGGCATTTTGATGCATGTCTTGCGATAAAGAGCCCGAAGAAAAATCTTCATTATTCGGTATGATAAGATCATCGGCCAGATGATTAGCAGCGCGTATAGCCTCTTCTTCCGTATGCTGTGTAACAAACCCGGAAAACATTGGCAGTACAATAAAATAATCCGCCATAGGAAAGGTGACCGCGATTAAAAGGGAGACGATAAATATTCCGCGTAAATATCCCGTCCTGAAAACGGTTTGTATCTGCGTTTTCAGGGTATCATATCTTGTTTTATATCCGGCCTTATCTTGTTCAGCCGCATTACTTTTTTCTGCCAAAAAGCTGCTCTCCGATATTTACTCTTGCCCCCTTGAGAAAACCCAAAACACACTTCGAAATTTTATGACATAGGACTTTAAAAAGAATGAAGAAATGCACATCATTTTCATCAAATAGAAAAAATCACCCCAATCCCTCGCCTAAGTTCTTGCCTAAATTCTTATATGTTAACAGTGCTTTTTCCCTTGATGACTTAAGGCTGGTAATCACATTCGGGTAATCCCGACCCAGCTTAAACCCAGTAGCATCAAGGGCCTCTTCCGGGGCCTCCCAAGGGGCGAAAATATAACGTACTGGTAGCTTGGCAAGTTCGGGAACATACGTACATATATAATCCGCATCCCCATCAAAACGTTTACTTTGTGTGACCGGATTAAAAATTCGAAAATAAGGGGCAGCATCTGCACCTGACCCCGCCACCCATTGCCAACTGGCACTATTGCTGGCGAGATCGGCATCAACCAAGGTATCCCAAAACCACCTTGCCCCTTCGCGCCAGTGAACGCCTAGGTTCTTGGTCAAAAAGGACGCGACAATCATTCTTACCCGATTGTGCATGTAACCAGTTTGCCATAACTCACGCATGCCAGCATCGACAATGGGAACCCCGGTCATTCCCCGTTGCCAGGCCTTCAGATCAGTATCAGATCCAAACCATTCAAAGCCATCAAACTTAGGCTGAAAATTCTGATCTGGAAGCTTTGGAAAATGATACAGCAAGTAGTAAGAGAACTCACGCCAAGCGAGCTCGGAATAAAAATGATCCCTATTTTCCCCAGCGCTTTGTTCCAAAATCACGTTCAGAACATAATTTGGCGAAACCTCCCCAAAGTGCAAATGGGGCGACATTCTGGAAACACTTCTTTCGGATGGAAAGTCCCGCCCCTTTTTATATCTACTCAAGCCGTTCGAGATAAATTCATCCAACGCAAGGTGTGCAGCCTTTTCCCCCATAGACCAATAAGAGCACATCTGTTCTACCCAGCTCTTCTGTTTGGGCAGTAAAGGCAACTCTGCCAAATTTAACGATCCATTATCCTTTATGGCGTCTATTCCTTCGGGAACAGGAACAGGTTTAGCGGGCAACGTTGCCGCACGGCAGGCCCGAAAATAAGGTGTAAAAACTTTATAGGGTGTGCCATCTTTTTTTAGAACTTCCCAGGGTTCCCACAGCAAAGACCCATTAAAGCTTTTAACCGCGGCATCTACATCAGTCAGAATTTCTTTGATGTTTCTGTCACGATTTATGCGCCAGGGTTCATAACATCTGTTCCAATAAACACTTTTTACTCCCAACCGCTTCACCAGTTCCGGCAACACCTCTTCTGCTTTTCCATGGTAAAGAGAGAGCTTACCATCGAGCGACTGGTCCAGTTTCTGTAACGAGTTATTCAGCCAGACACGACTGGCGGCCCCCATGGCCCAGTCCTCGGCACTGTCATCGTCTAAAATATAAATGGGATAAAATCGCCCTGATTTGACCGCCGCACACAAAGCAGGATTATCTTCCAGCCTAAGGTCCTGGCGAAACCACAAAATAGAGATACTTTCAGACGACATTATTTAAAACCTGAACATTAATTATAAATTAAACTCGGCTATACCCGAAACAATCCCTCATGTAGGGACTAGTCACCCTATATAAGCACTGCATAATATCCACCACAACATCGCAAGTATTACCACGCGTCATTTTAGGTGTATTAATTATAGTTACCCCCAAGTACTTACATTTAAGTTGCTAAAGCCACTTACTACGTTCACTATATGTTCCAATCCGTTCAACGCAAGCTCGTTTATGGGATATGATATGGCTAAAATGCACACCCTTTCAAAAAAACATAAAGAGTTCATCCTGCAACAACCTCTTTTCTTTGTCGCAACCGCAGGGAAAGACAGTCGCGTTAATGTCTCCCCCAAGGGTCTGGATAGTCTTCGAATCATAAATTCAAATCGTATTATCTGGCTTAATGTCAGCGGCAGCGGCAACGAAACAGCGGCGCATCTGCGTGATATCAATCGAATGACCCTGATGTTTTGTGCCTTCGAAGGCGATGCATTGATTTTACGCGTTTATGGTCAGGCCAAGATAATTCACCCCCGCGACGACCAATGGGACGAAGTACTTGCTCTTTTCCCCAAGGTTGCCGGCAGTCGCCAGATTTTTGACATGACCATTGATCTTGTGCAGACATCATGCGGAACTGGTGTCCCGGAAATGTCTTTTGTCAAAAGCCGTGCAGAAAAAGAACTACTCCCCTTTTACGAAGAAATGGGATCAGAGGGAGTGGCAAAGTATTGGGGGCGCAAAAATGTCAAAAGCATTGACGGTCACCCCACCGGCATTTTTGAAGGTGATTAAAGGAGGCTTATAAACTCAATAGGGAATAACCTGCCCATCCCACGCAAAGATTTGACCACTATCTGACGATGTTACGCCTTTAAGAACTGACAGTAGTTTTTTTGCGGAATAGTCCGGCGTAAATAACTTGCCCTTTGGGACATTTGATTGAAAGGGCTTTGAAAGGTCGCTATCAACCGTTCCAGGATGCAGACCAATAACCACCGCATTCTTATGTGTTCGCTTCAGCTCAATACTCGCCGTTTTAAGAAACATATTCAGTGCTGATTTTGACATTCGATAAGCATACCAGCCCCCTAAACGATTATCTTCGATGGACCCAACACGTGCAGATATCGCAGCAAAAACTGACCGTGACTTTTGATTTAACTTTGGCAAGAAATGTTTGGCAATCATCGCAGGCCCTATCGTATTCACGGTATAGAGCTCCATCAGGTTTTTAGGTGTCAGATCACGTAAGGATTTTTCAGGTTTATGATCGTTGTCATGAAGTGTGCCCGTCGCAACAATAAGAAGATCAATAGGCTGTTTAATCATGCGAGCGTGCTCTTCAAGCTGCGCTTCGTTCGAAAAATTCAATGAATAGTATGTCATTTGAGGTAAAGAATAGTCAGGCACACGCCTTGAAAATACATGTACCTGTGCTGATGGATTTTCTTTTGAAAGCTGCTGCACCAACGCTGCGCCAATAGCCCCTGAACCACCAAAAACAACAATATTATCCATATAAATTTCTTTCTTATCCATTACCTTAACGCAAATCAAGGCCACTTGATCTTGTTACGCAATAACCCCACCCCTTCGATTTCAACAGAGATTTCATCACCAGAAACAACGGCAGATGTTCTTCCCGGCGTGCCCATAAAAATCAGATCACCGGGCTTAAGGGTGAAATAATTGCTGAGATAACTAACGACTTTTGCAGGTTTGTGGATCATATTGGCTGTTTTTTCCTGTTGAACGATTTCACCGTTCAATCTGGTTGTCAGCAAAAGATTATTCCAATCAAGCCCCGTAACAAGAACAGGGCCTACCGGACCAAAACCGTCACTTGCCTTTGATCGCATCCACTGAAGATCACGACCTTGCCACGATCTTTCAGTCAGATCATTTCCAGCAGTAATCCCAAAGATATACTCTTTGGCTTTTCCTTCTGAAATATTTTTAGCTTCTTTACCGATAACGACAACCAGCTCCCCTTCAAAATGAACATTCCTAGCATCATCAGGCACAAACACGTCCTGACCATGACCGATAAGAGAAGACGGCAATTTCAAAAACAGTGGTGGCGGCGCATCAGTAGAAGAAGACATATGGCTGGCAAAATTCATTCCCACAGCAAAAACCTTTTCAGGTTCTGACGGCGGCAATAACAAAACATCTTTTAAGGCCACCGTATCATTCGACAGTCCAGACAAAGGAAAGAGCCCTTTCTCTAACCGTGTGATCATCTGTCCAGTTAGCATCCCGTAGTGTGCCTGTCCTTTAAATTCATATCTCACATAACGTTCTATCGGGCCATCGCCACTTTGGGCTATATGACTGCTTAACATTAGGCAGAGGCTTACCCAGACACATATCGCTGTTAATCGCATTGTGTTTTCACCCATCCAGTTGAAAGAAAACCGTCGTTTTCCTAACAATACTCCTCTTGTTTCGATCTGTAGAAAGCTTATTTCACAACAATGTTAACTTTCTCATCAATTATCATCGTAACGTTAGAATCATATTAGTCCCATAGGCCCCAACCCTAGCCAACACAGAAACCCCTTCCAATTAGCGCGAACAAAGATCATAAAATAATGCTTATGAAACTTTCATAATCACCATAAACTCATTATTTATCATTGACTTAAAATCAAACGTTCTAATTTTCTAAAATATTTTAAGGTCATAGTTGAATAATGGGATTTACTTTTCTCTTATTCTAACTGTAATATCCCCGCCACAATATAAGAAGCCAGAAAACTACTGCGAAACATAACGCAACTAAAAGCTTGTTTTCAAAGGCACATAATAAAAGCACCACCAAGAACAGTTTTTGACAAGCTCTTGAAATCATAACGATTTCTAGGGCTATTTGCCTATACATACTTTTTGATACTCAGACCAGATCAACCCGGGGGATAGGTTATCGTGAGCCCTGATAACAGCAGCGACCAACATACTGCTTTAACGAGCAAATCAATTAATGATGTTGCGCAACAGACACTCTCTCAACCTCCGGCATATACCCCGGCATATACAGGGCATAAACGTCCCCGAATAAACCTTATTGCTTCAACAGCGACGACCTGCTCCATTATTCTCTGTTACGGTACCTTGATGCTCATTAACCTTTTAGGGCAAATGGGTTTTGACATCACTGTCAACGAAACCCTCTGGGCTGGCGCCATTACTTTTGCCTCTTTGTTAGCTATTCTTGGTTTGCTTGCTAACCTTTACCGTCATAAACATGTCTTGCCAGTGGTAATGGGTGGTCTTGGCTGTGGGCTTGTAAACTATGTAATGCATTTTGATTACTACTTAACCCTGGAACTACTGGGTTTTGCTTGCCTCTGTTGCGCGGCTATGTTGGATTGGCGGGCTTTAACAAAATAACCAAAAATGTTTAGCGCATCACAGAACTGATAAAATCTGTTATCCTGTGTGAATAATGATCGAACAGGCAAACGAAAACCGTGACCATAGAAATACCTTCTGTTCCCAAACCATACCAAGACAATACGATGACCAGACGCCGGGATGATGATCCCGCCTATAATGATGCCTGTCGTTTTATCATCAAGCTGGGCACAGCGGTTCATAGTTATGGTCCCTCTGCGGCGCGTCTTGAAGCTTACCTCAATGGCGTTACAGAAACTTTGGGGTATCAGGGGGTCTTCCGATCTACGCCTTCGGAAATAACCTTTGCCTTTTCTAAACCCGGTCAACTTTGGCAAAGAACACATATCGCTCCCGTGCCAGTGGGTGGATATAATATGGCCAAACTCGCCTACGTTGGCGATCTGGTCGAAAAACTGGTATCCGGAGAATATAACCTATCAGAAGCCTATGACAGGTTGGACGAAATCGAAAACATGTCCAATCCTTGGGGTGTTACGACCTATGCCCTAAGCTTTGTTCTCGTCGGGTTTGGCTTTGCCGGACTTGTTCAGGGTAATTTATGGGATGTTGCGATATCCGGCCTTCTCAGTCTGGCCGTTTATATTATTGTCGTGATCGCCGATAAAATCGGGGGACGTTTTGCCGACGCCTTACCTTTTGTTTCCGCCTACTTCGCCGGGGTTAGTGCCGCCGCCATCAAGCTATTTTTACCCGAACTCAACCACACAGTCGTCACCCTTTCCGCGATCGTTATTCTTATTCCTGGTTTTATGGTCTCGGCCGGTATCATTGAAATTGTCGAAAACCATGTTGTCGCAGGGTCCGCGCGTTTGATGGGGGGGCTGGTTTATCTGATTAAACAGTTCACAGGGGCATGGCTTGGTATTGCGACAATTGGGTTGCTCTGGTCCTCTGAAAATGGGGCCAGCGGCTCTTACAATATTGGCAACGAGATCTGGCTTTATATTGCCATGCTTTTTCTAGGTCTGTGTTTTGCTTATCAAACGCTGCTGAGGGATTTTACCTGGGTTGTGATCAGCTGCGCCTTATCTTTTGGTGCCGTAAACTTAAGTAGCACTTTGTTATCTGCAAACCTTGGTACTCTTTTTGGGGCTTTAGCCGCAGGTCTCTTTGCTAATCTTTGGGCCAGAACAACCGGACGACCAACATCCATTGTTCTTATCCCCTCGATTACTGTTCTCGTCAGTGGCTCTATCGGCTTTCGCGGATTGGTCGTTGTCGCTGCGGGACAAACAGATCAGGGTATTGATCAATTCATTCAAATGTTCGTTGTAGCGCTGGCAATTGCCGCGGGGCTTTTGGTCGCCAACACGATCCTGCGTCCCAAAGTAACGCTCTGACCTCAAGATGTCAGGCTAACTTTACTATTAGCCACAAAAAAAGGGTGCCTGACCAACACCCTTTCATATTCATCAATCAACAGGATTTCAAATTGCTAGATTTGGAATAATCTGTTTTTTACGGGATACAACCCCCGGCAAGACAACACTATCGCCAGACACCTTTACCCCAAAAGATTTTTCAGCAACCTGTTTCACCAAGTCATTCGCGATCAACAAAGTCGCTTCTTCTTTTAGAATATTCACGACAAAAAGAAGAACCTGATCAATCTCATCTTCGGTGGCAACCGCCCCCATAGAAGACATAAGGCTGTCTTTACGGGCAAAAATCGTTTCAGGGCTCGTGGTTTCCAACACAGAAACGCGGAATTTGGTATCGCCAATTTCATACTTTTTACTATCAAGGCGAAGTAGTTCAGCATCCGAAAAATGTGAAACATCCGACTTTGCCGCGAACATTTCCCCAGCATAGGTCGGGATGTCCAGCCCGAGATCACTCGCAAGGTCAGCCGCAAGCTTCCGATCCACATCTGTGGTTGTCGGGCTTCTGAATTCCAATGTATCAGACAGAATACATGACAGCATCAACCCCTTAATGCCCTCTGGCGCTTTTGTAATATCTTCACCCATCATACCGATCATAATCGTTGCGGTAGATGCCAAGGGTTTAATGGTAATATTGATCGGTTGTTTTGTTTTAATGCCGCCAACCAACAGGTGATGGTCGATAATTTCAATAATATTGGCATCATTGACATTGGCCGGGAGTTCAGCCGGGTTGTTGGTATCAACGATAACCACGTCCTGACCTGCATCCAGATCACCCAATAGGGCCGGCACATCAAAGCCCCAGCGCTTAACAACGAACTGCGCCTCTGTATTCGGCGTTTCCAGAACAAAGGCTTGCGCCGCTTGCCCCTTGATTTCTTTAAGATACCAAGCCCAGATCAGGGCCGAGCATGTCGCATCTGTGTCAGGTGCCAAATGGCCAAAGATTTTGATCATGTTCAAACAGTCATCATTTTATTAGTAAAAGATCGGATTCACCTGCTGTTATAATAAAGCACAAAGCTTCTGTCACGGCCCTTTCAAGCCTGTGACAAAAGGGGCGAGACCAACAAAAGGAAGAATAGACAAAATGCCATAGACGCGATCTTGAAAAAACAGTGAATCAAAGATAACGATCCAACATGTAAAACGCTGATATGACTTATTAATACTAAAATATGTGATCAAGTCTGGGTGTAAATAAGTTAAGAACTAGCTCTTAAAAATTAACTCGGGTCGTTATTTTTCGAATTATTAAAACCATACTCCGAAAGAATTTCATCGTATCGACCACTTTCCTTCAGAATCTCAACACCCCGATCAAAAGCTAAGGTCAGTTCATGTTCTCGAAAAACGGCATATTTATGGCCCGGCAAAAACACCTGATGAATAGCAATAGCTTGTGAAGTATCAATCCCGGTGGGAAAGCGGGCATTTTTGACAAACCATGCCAGGATATTTTTATCTCCGATAACCAAATCAACATCCCCGGCATACAGTCGGGTAATCTGTTCCCGTTGTTTGGCAACTTCCTGATAGAACTCAAACGTCGTGATCAGCGGTGCAAACTCTTGCCCCAGAACCTTTGAAGCAGTTTGAAAAGCGACAACCCGCATTCCTTTCAGATCCGTAAGGCGGTTAACCCTCAGATTATTAGCGGCCAACGATATCGCAACGTTTTGATAAGTGATATAGCTCTTGGAATAAAACCCATCCAATTCTTCCTGCGAAGAAACGGTTATGGCCCCGTCAGTCACCCCGTCAAGAAATTCAGCATTTCGGCGTTTGTTCGAGACATAGAACGGAATAATATTGTATCCCTCCAAGGCCATGGCTTCTCGAACGATATCTAGCTCGGCCCCACGGTTTTCACTTGCAATAACATAGGGCGGCACCGAAAACCCGACACTGATATGAACAACTTTTTTGCTTTTAGGGGAAATTGATGTTTGCGCCCAGAGTGCCGAGGAAGAAAGCCCCAGTAACCCTGCTGAAAACCCTATAACCAGAAATAGGCAAAGGAAAAATTTCAGAAATACTTTATCCCAAAGCCTTAATACTGAATTCTGTAATCGGCAATACCCCAAACACATGTATACCGCCTTCAATTCTTACAACAGTCCCGTAATATTCTAAAAACAGGCCTCGTAACAGATTTGACCTTTACACTAAACGATGAGGCGTAAATGAATACGTACCATAACAGAAAACAGCCACTTATGCGAGAAAATTAACACATAAACATACCATGAACTGTTGCTTCTAATTTAGTGTACAAGGATATACCATTACCCATAGTCCAGAATGTCACCGGGCTTACAGTCGAGAACCTCACAGATTTTTTGCAAGGTATTAAACCGTATCCCTTTGACTTTCCCAGACTTTAAAAGAGATAGATTTTGTACTGTGATGCCAACGGCCGCGGCCAGTTCATTTGATCGCATCTTTCGCCTCGCCAGCATCACATCCAAGGTCACAATTATTTCTTTTTGGATTTCTATTTGCGAGCCATCCGTACTTTTGTGTTCATTATCCATCTTCTTACACAATCTTTTCATATTCTTCGGCAATTTCTCCCGCCCGGATCATAACAGATGCCATAAGGGACAAAAGAACACCAACCAACAACAGAACAAAAGCGATTGGGGCCGTCGCAGCATCCAGATCTAATGTAATCATCCGCTGCCCCACGGGATTATTGTAAGTTAACGCAATGCTCATCAACGCCTGAACCACGGGGATAAGAAGCGTAAAGACCACCAGTGACAATCCAAACCGCCTTAGCGATTGGCTGAAAGAAGGTAGATGCCATTCCCCCATGTTAATTTGTTTAAAGATCCGCGCCACGGCCAACAAACCTACAGCCAATATCCCCAGATGAATTGTCGAAATAAGGCCGCCGAACAACCGATTGCTGATGGCAACATTGAATTCAGTCTCGACCATGCCCGAATAAGCACGCGCAGGAAATTCGACAAGGTCCGGGCTCATCCACAGCGCGATATTTATTGCTAGAAACAGTATCGCCAGCACGCGGGACAAAGGTGCTAATAATTTTGTTAAAAACATCATGATACTCACATTCCATATTCATTTAATATAAAACTAATTATCGTTTTACATTAATTATGTCAAACAAAACATGTATCGATTCGTTTTACATCATATCATTTTCGTATATGATTTTCGTCGAATTTTTATCCTGCATAACAACAATTTATCTCTTCTTCTCGACCGCCTTATCTTCAAGCCACATCCAAGGACTAGGTTCAAAGAGCATCGTGTAGCTTCTTAAGAAGGGTTGGAAAAAGAGTATTTGATCTCTACCAAAGATAAAGGCAAGATCCCCTTATAAACGCCTAATCAAATTAGGAAACGACATAAAAGAACTACTGGAGAGCCGACTTGGGCCGCTTATTTGCACGTTTTATATTATCGCTAGTGATGGTGCTAACATTGGTATTTCCTGCGTTTGCAGATAACTTGGAAGACGCAGAAACAGCGGTTAAACAGCGCGACTACAATACCGCGTTTAGCCTCTATCTTCCCCTTGCGGAAGAGGAAAACCAAGAAGCTCAGTATGCTTTAGGGCAAATGTATAGCAAAGGTCTGGGCACAGAGCAGAATGTTAAAACGGCGGCAAGCTGGTACGAAAAAGCAGCGGATCAGGGGCACTTGCTTTCTCAAGTTCAAGTCGGACGTATCTATTTCCTGATCACCAATGAATTAGTCAAAGCCCACAAATGGTTAAATGTGATTACCTTACGAAAAATTGAAGGCGCAAAGAAACTACAGCTCTTTGCCAAACAGATGCGAAATGACATTGCCAAAGAAATGACACCCGAGGAAATAGAACAAGCTGAAAAAGCAGCTAAGGACTGGATTGCCAATAACGAAGGTAATGCCGAAACGCAATAGCCCTTACATCGATTTAAAAGGGCCAAAACCACCCCAAATACTGATAAAGATTACAGACTAAATTACTGGATCAAATTACTGGGTCAGATTACTGGGCCAAATTGCTGGGCAGGTCACTGGCAAACGATTGGGGCAAACGATTGGGGCAAACGATTGGGGCACCAAAATAGCCCCTTAAAACCATCAAACTTAGGCTTTAGCTGGCTCTAGATAAAAAGAAGCTTTGTGCATCCGATCGCTGTAATAGCGTGTGGGGAATTCTGCTTTCCGAAAACCCGGATCATCTTGTTCGGCCAGTTTTGACAGATCACTTCTGTCACTCGCCCAAGCAAAAGCATGAAGCCCCCCCACATAGGTTGGGATTGCAGCATGATAAAAACCACCAAAGCCAAACAAAGACAGCATGCGCTCGTGCATATGTTTTAGAATAGAAGGCTGGTAAGACGGGCACCCCGCTTGAGCAACCATAACTCCGCCTTCGGCCAGTCGGCCCTTGCAGCTTTGGTAAAAATTATCTGTAAACAGGCTGGTTGAATTGTCATCAGGATCTGTGGAATCAATGATAATAATATCGTACTGATTTTGACTGGATGACAAATATTCTGCGCCGTCCCCGATAATAAAATTCAACCGGGGATCGTCATATGCCCCATCAAGAAGCGTTGCCAGATGATCCCGGCAAACCTGGACCAAGACACCGTCCAGTTCCACCATTGTCACCTGTTGTACTGTTTTGTGCTTTAATACTTCCCGTAAAACGGTGCCGTCCCCTGCCCCAATAATCAAAACGGATTTTGGATCTGGGTGGGATAGCAACGGTACATGGGTAATGCTCTCGCTATAGATCTCTTCATCGTGTTCTGTAATCTGAACAGCATCATCAAGTACAAGCACGCGCCCCAACAGATCATTTGCGAAAATTTCGACCTGCTGAAAGTCTGTTTTCCCTTCGAAAAGAACCTGATCCCGGCGGATAGATTGCCGAATTTCAGGGTGAATACCTTCTACGAACCAGGACATTTTCCAGAACTTTCAATAGCTTAAAACAAGTCTCTTAGTCATAAGCTCTCTATCAAAAAAAGTCCACGACATTCCCCAAATCACCTGGTGATAATATCGGTGTTAATATTTATAATATCACATGATCCATAATTTCATGTGCAGCCTGTTGCCCTGTCAGATAGGCCCCCGGTGCCATGGTTGCCCATTTACCGTGCAACGCTTCACCAGCAAAGAATAAACGATTAGCCACAGATTGACGTGCGACTTCCCTTAGATGGTTTTTACCAATACTTGAATAGGCGTATCCCCCGCGTGCAAAAGGATCAGCCAACCATTTTGTTGCATGTCCTTTGCCAACAAGCTTTTTGACATCATTTCCCAAAACAGACGCCAGCGACGACACAGCAAAATCCTGTACCGCCTCTTGGTTACTTTCCGTGAGATCGCGCGCCAGTTGTCCACCAACAAACATCGTGCTCATGGCCTGCCCAAAGGGGCACAGAAGATGACTGTGCCAACTGTCGATCTGGTCCATGCCTTGCGGTGCTTCGATATAGGCTTCATTTGTATCCGCATCAGGGATAAGTGCTTTAAAGCCCAAATCAAACTGAAGGCTGATTTTATCCAATAAAGCCATCGGCAACGCGTGAAAAGCAGCCATCTTGTCTTGTGGTAATCCCGGGGAAAATTTCAGTGTTTCATCGGCAATAATTTCAGTCGGTACCGTTACGACAACAGCACGACAAGTCATCGTCCCTTGATTGGATCGCACTTTAACTTCCTGCCCCTGCCAATCAATTTTCTCGACAACAGTTCCCAGTTTTACGGGCACAGACCCAAGAGCTTTAAAAATTCCTGCGGCAAAGCCTTGCGGAACCATCCACTCTGTTCCGGTTTCATACTGTGTTTGATAATCGATCACCGACAAGCGATCAGAATGCACACCGGCCTCAAACGGGCCTTTCCGAAGTTGTGCCAACTCATCCCACTTATTCTTTGGCGGACGCAGATTGTGGATAGAAGTATCACCGTGTGTAACAACATCATAAGCCCAGAGATCATCATAAAGCGCGTCCTCGGCCTTCTCGATCTCCTGAATTTCCTGTTCAGTTGCTCGGCGCGCGCCTCTGCCGCCCTCGCCTTGCCCCTGCACAAAATAAATTGGCTCCCTAGCCCCAAAGTCAAAGGTATCATATCCCGTCTGATCCCGGATCAAAGAAGACAAAGGATTTTCATCAGCAGAGTGCAACCAGGTACAGCCATGATCATAGGGCACACCAAAGGTTTCCTGTTCCGTATAAGCCCTGCCCCCGATACGATCCCGTGCTTCAAGAACGAGCACCGACACCCCGTGTTGCATCAGCGTTCTGGCGGCTGTCACCCCTGCTATTCCGGCCCCGACAATAATGACATCAGGGTTTGTCACGGTCATAGTTTCACCCCAAGCTTATGCTCAAACTGTTGACGACCTAAAGCCGTTAGCTTGATAATTCTGCGATGTTTGGTTCGCTCTATCCACTTCGACCTAAAAGCCAGTTCCGATATCGCAGCCCCCAATGCCCCGGCCACATGGGGCTTTCGCTCACTCCAATCCAGACATTGCGGCGCAAATTGGCGGCGTGTTTTCCGTAAGTCCTCTAGATCAATGCCCAGTTGATCAAAGAAGTTTTCACCCTTTTTCGTCACATCATAGTGGCGGTCATCTTCGATCAGATACCCCAGATCAACCAACGCTGTCGTTATTGAAACGCCTAATTCACCCGCTATATGGTCATAACACAGCCGTGCGCATCTGGCCTGTTTCTGTTCTACTGATACTTGCCGGATGGGTACAGGCTTATGACGAACCAGATGTATCAGCGGTTCCAACGCTTCGGCAACTTCGTCCCCAGCCAGTTTATAATACCGATGGCGTCCGTGTTTTTCACAAAGCAGTAAGCCACCAGAAACAAGCTTGGACAGATGTTCACTTGCCGTTGCAGCAGAAACACCCGCAGCTTGCGATAACTCTGTCGCTGTCAAGGCGCGCCCGTCAAAAAGCAGCGCCAACATTGCCGATCGTGCTGGCGATCCGATCAACGCCCCGATAGAGGCCATAGAAGGTTCCACATCCATATTTCGGTTTTATCCAAAACATATCGACAAAGCAAGTGATATGGTGTTTACATTAAACAACCATCGCATAGAAAAGCACCCACCTATGACAACTCAAAACACGTCAGAAGCAACGACTTCAAAACCTCGGACCATTTCCAATCAATACACCGGAAAAGCAGACAACAGCGGCGCAGTAGATCAGGAAAATACCGCTCGTATTAAAAGGGGCATTCTTCTTGTTGTTTTATCCGCTACCCTTTTCAGTCTGGCTGGTATTTTCACCAAAAGTATTCAGGCAGAAACGTGGTCTATCATAGCGTGGCGCGGTATTTTCGCAGCTCTTTTTCTCTTTCTTTGGATCGGCTATCAAAAAAGCTTTACCCGCAGCTTCCTGCGAATGGGCCGAAACGGGCTTTCGGTCGCTATAATCGGTGCACTAGGAACAGCAGCTTTTCTATCCGCATTCAAGCTAACTTCTGTCGCCAATGTTTCCCTGATCTATGCCGCCGCACCCTTACTCGCAGCCATGATTGCTTGGATATGGCTCAAAGAGAAAATTACCAAGCCTGTTGCGTGGGGGTGCTTGGGTGCTATTACCGGGGTTCTGATTGTGGTCAGTGGGTCGCTAGGACAAATAAATTTAGAAGGTGACCTGCTTGCCCTTGTCATGACCTGCTCACTTGCTCTGATTATGGTGATTTATCGCCGCTATCCCGATACGCCATCCGCCGGACCAACAGCTTTGTCGTCGTTATTGTTAATTCCCGTATGCTTTTATTTTGGATCCCCCCAGCACATTGATTTTTCCGAACTGCTTTTGCTTGCCGTTTTTGGGTTAATCTTTGCAATTGCGGCTATTTCCTTGACCGAAGGCGCCAAGCTAATTCCATCGGGTCAAGCCGCACTGGTCAGTTCGCTTGAAACACCCATTGCCCCCTTACTCGCCTGGTTGATCCTTTTTGAAACCCCAACTGTTCATGCTATGATCGGGGGCACTGTGATTATGGTCGCTGTGATTTACAGCCAACGAGCAAGTCAGCCATCCCCCCTACCCTAAGGGCTAGGACATCAAATCATTCGCCACCTTGTTCGACAAGGCTCTCTCGCCATAGGTAAATGTACCCTGCTCTTTTATTTCGGTTGCGGCCTGCATAAAGCCGCCCAGTGCAGCACGGGCCATTGAGCCACCCGTCGATATTCTTTTCACCCCGACATCTGCAAGTTCGTCTACGCTAAAGGTCGCCCCGACAAGCCCCATCACCACATTCACAGGTTTTGATACAGCCTCACAAACAGTATTAATCGCGTCCAGATCGGGTAATCCCGGCGCAAAGAGAACATCTGCCCCCGCACGTTCAAAGGCCTGTAACCGTCGGATGGTATCATCCAGATCAAGCCGTCCACGGATAAAGTTTTCACTCCGCGCGGTAAGCAAAAATGGCTGCCCTCGACAGGCTTCACTGGCTGCATGAATACGCTCAACAGCCAGATCAAAATCATAAATCGGATTTTCAGGATCGCCCGTGGCATCTTCGATAGAACCACCCACGAGCCCGGCCCCTATGCCGCCCTTTATCGTTTCCACACAGTTTTCCGGTGCCGCGCCAAAACCATCTTCCAGATCAGCAGACACCGGAAGATCCGTCGCAGCAACAATTTCACGACAATTCGCAAGTGTTTCTTTAAGATTAAGGGCTGCAAGGCCGTCTTTGCGTCCCGTCGCAAAAGCCATCCCGGCAGATGTTGTTGCAAGCGCTTCAAACCCCAGAGAAGATAAAATCTTTGCTGTCCCCGCGTTCCATGGGTTGGGAATAACAAAGGCCCCCGGTCTTTCATGAAGCTTTTTAAATGCCAGGTATTTTTCTTCTTGTGTTGGTGACATATCAAATCTCCCTCAGAAACTTAAAACACAACAGTAAATAGCACCGAACCACCTATCCTTGTCCAAAGATAATACAGGTAGGAAGTGTCAAAGAAACCATTAACGCCGCACCAGTGATCCGATAGAATTATGCTAATTATTTTTTCCATCCCCTGTTAGCAAATAACGACTTATTATGATCGCCGCTCCCTTTTTATCATCCCCCCCATTCAAGTTTCCTGAACAAAAGGTCAAAACGGTACACCCCCTGTCGTTCTACAAGCTTTCAAGCACTCGCTGCTTTACTATTCCTTTAGGTTGATATCTTAGACTCTCTTCATCCCTAGTTTGGTGTGTGTGTTTATAGGCCTTTTTATTGGCCTATTTTCCGGGGAATCAGCAATCCGTCCGTATAAGGAGATCACCATGTTAGGCGTTATTGGCGCAATGAGCGAAGAGGTCCGCCTTTTACTAGGTCAACTTAACGATAAAAGCGAAAGTATCCATGCCGGGATTACCGTAACCATGGGAAATTACAAGGGAACAGATATAGCCCTAGCACAATCGGGCATTGGCAAGGTCAATGCCACGATCTGTACCCAAATGATAATTGATCTCTTTAAGCCTGAGAAACTGGTTTTCAGTGGCGTAGCAGGTGGGTTGCTTCCCAATATGCAAGCCGGTGATATTATCATTGCCAGTCATGTCGTGGAATACGATATGAATTTGACGGCTTTTGGACGCCGACACGGCGAAACCCCCGGGCGTGAAAGGCTGATAGAATGTGATCCCGATCTTGTCGGCAAAGCTACCACAGCTTTTGATACTGCATTTGAAGATGTCGAAGACGCCCCGAACCTTATGCTCGGCACGATTGCGTCCGGCGATACCTTTGTGCAGGACCGCGACAAACTCCGTTGGCTCCAACGTGAATTTGCAGCACTTGCGACAGAAATGGAAGGAGCAGCCTTTGGACAGACCTGCCGCCTTAACGGCCTGCCATTTGTTGTTATCCGGGCTTTATCTGATTCCTCTTCCGACAGTGCCAGCGAAGATTTCGAAGCCAACCTGCACCGCGCTTGTCTTAACTCTTTCGAGCTAATGGACCTGATGATCCCTAGTGCTCTGAAGGACTGGAACCAAGTCGATCGTCGAAACCGCGAGGACTGAACCGGAAAAGATCGAAACCAGAGGGGCAAACGCAGGCAGGATAAAAGCGTATACATCAGTCGGAATGAAATGAAGTGATGGACGGATCTACGCAGTCCACCACTCCAAAATTTTAGCAGGAACTTAAAAGCATAATTCCCAAGAGAATTTACTTACTCTGGCAACATCTCGCCAACCTGTTTTTCCAACGCCTTTGGATCGCTCAAGAAGCCAGCATGGAATTCAACAGCCATCGGATCGGGATAAACATCTTCAATATTGTTTTCTACAGCTTCAAGAACCGCCTTAACGACTGAACTCGGGGCCGTTTTATCCAATGGTAAACCAGCCGTCATATCCGTATCAATCGGTCCGGGATATACACCAACAACATGGGTTCCATGTGCCGCCAGTTCTGCGCGCACCCCTTGAGTAAGAGAGTGAACAGCCGCTTTCGAAGCTGAATAAGACCCAAGAGCAGGAAAATTAAGATACCCTGCAACGGATGAAATATTAACAATTGCGCCACCGCCATTTGCCTTCAAAACAGGTGCAAAGGCACGGATCATATTCAAAGGTGCAAAGTAATTTGTTTCCATTTCATCCCGCGCATCATCAAGCGACGGTGCGGTCATAAAGCTGGTAAAACGAGCAATCCCTGCATTGTTAATCAGCAAAGAAATATCTTTAAAATCATTCGCTATGGACTTGATTGCATCAGGTTGGTTCACATCCAAAGTAACCGGAATAACTTTGCCTTCACTTTGCTTCACTAGATCTGACAACTTATCTACGTCACGCGCTGCGGCATAAATCTTGGAAGCCCCGGCAGTAATCAATTCTTCGACAAAAGCACGGCCAATGCCACGGTTAGCACCGGTTACAAACGCAACTTTACCCTTAATATTACTCATTATCTCTTCCTCAAAAACGATGCCTATTATATAGGTCAAATTAAATACCGATAAGTATTAAAATAAGAACACACAACTAAATGTCAAATTAAAATACCAAGCGGTATTAATTTTAATCGCAACGTTATAGCGCGCCTGCGGCGACTCTGAGATTCGTCTTGGTTCGCTCTATTTGTGACTTGAAGAAATAAATTTACCTGATAAAATACCATTCGGTATATATATTTGATCGAGATGACAATGGGACGCGGCCGACCACGCAAAACAGATCCGGAACAAGCGCTCGACACAGCGATGAAAGTCTTTTGGAACAAAGGCTTCGAAGGCACATCGATGAGCGACTTGGTCTGCGCGACCGGTATGGCAAAACCGGGACTTTACGCCTGTTTTGGTGATAAAGAGACTCTCTATAAAAAATCTTTAACTCGATATTTTAATAATCTCGGCACGCCGCTGCTCGATGATCTGGAACACTCGACCGATCCCTTACCCCTAGTCGTCCGTCGCTTTTTGGAAACTGTCGCCCATTCAATGCTGGATGAGAGCTGCCCAAGCGGCTGCTTTGTTGTGAACAGTCTTATCGAAGGTGCCTCGCAACATCCCGCATTAAAAGCAATTGGGAAAGAATACGATCAAAGACGCCGGGATGTTTTTTCCCAACGATTTGCTGATGCCCAGAAGAACGGCGAAATCCCGACCCAAGTGAATGCCCAAGCACTCGCAGATTTTTTTGCGGCTCAGTCCCTTGCTCTGGGTGTTATGGGACGAACAGGTACCAACGAAAAAGAGTTGAGCAACTTTATTGATGTTGCCTTGACGGCTTTACCCGCTAATCATTAAAACGAAAACCTGTCCGAAATATTCAAGACCGAAAGAAAACACGCCCTTAATCTGCTTGTTCATTATTTGAAAACATCAGATCAAAGGAGAAACAAGTGCAACTCGCCTATACTATTCTTTATGTTCAGGACGTTCCCGCAACATTGGTATTTTACCAAAAAGCCTTTGGCTTTAAGCAGAAAATGCTTCACGAAAGTAATGATTACGGCGAACTTGATACGGGGCAGACAACCCTGTCTTTCTCGTCTCTTTCCCTCATGAAGGAATTGGGTAAGAACCCGTCATCCCCACAAAAAGAACATCCCTGTTTTGAGGTTGCGTTCACCACGGATAATGTCCCAGAAGCATTTGATCGCGCTTTGAAATCTGGTGCAGTATCCGTTCAAGAACCAACAGAAATGCCATGGGGGCAAACAACAGCCTACGTAAGCGATCTTAACGGGTTTCTGGTGGAAATCTGTACGCCAATAATAATGTAGTAATCACAAACACCGACTTAAATCAGAATATTTTAATCTGCGACAAAAATTTCAATTCTTATCATCTATAATAAGTATCTCTTATTGCAGGTACTTATTATAGATACGATGATACGTTCCGTCTTCACGCATCTCGGACAACGCCGCATTAAAAGCGGGTAAAATGTCAGCATAAGAAGAATCTTTTCGAATAAGAAATCTGAATTCAACTTCGTCAAAGGGATAGGTGCCCTCTTCGAGTATTTCACTGTGTTCCTGGTTAAGCTTCCCCTCTTTGATCAGGCGATTTATATTATATTTCAAGATAAAGTCGTGCTCGATCATCCCATCAAAAGATGTGTCTCTTTGAACCAACATAATTAAGGCCTGTGTAAATTTGGGCGCATAGGTCACTTTCAGATTTTTTAAATTTTCTTCCGCCCAACCATTTCCCAAATAGGACAAAATCCTATAGCCCCGAAGATCAGCTGCCGTTCGCGCTTTCAACAAAATATTTTTATTTGGATTTTTTTTATTTGCGAACAACCGCCAGGTAAATGTAAAGACCGGATCACTAGCGGACAGATACGATAAGCGTTCAGGAGTTGCTATTGTCAACATTGCGTCCCCCTTCTTGCTCTTAACCAATGATTGCGTCCGTTTCCAGGGGTACAATTCAATAGTCAACGGTTTATCGATCCGATTGAAAACTTCTGAAATAACCTCTATAAACAAACCTTTTGGACGATTATCTTCTCCATTGTATATAAAGGGTTCATAATCGGAATCATCCAACCAAACAAAATTTTCAGATGCCTGGCTTTTCCCGATCGCACCACTCATCATGAACAGGAAAATACATATTCGAAAACTTAATCGATTAAACATTAATGCTCCTGTTCAAATACCTAAAGCTTTTTGTGGTTACAAAATTTTACCTTACCAAGTTCTAAACATTCATTAATAACTTGTTGATTTTATTGGAATCAAAAATCCAGCACAAATTTAGCAATTATCAATACTTCCCGTATAAAGTTCATTGCGAAATATCGTTTAAGGGGAAAGGATAAACAGGGTGCACAGTTTTTATATCTGTCACCCGGATATAATGCAGATTAGATCACGTTTTTTTTAAACCTTTTTTATAGTAGCCCTCTTACAAGGGCTGTTTGTTACCGCCGTTTTTGCTGAACAAGAAACAATCACAATCTATGCTGTGAACTATCCCCCCTATTCTATTGAAACCCCAAAGCAAGACGGACTAAGGGGTTTTGATGCAGAGGTCGTCGTAGAAGCTTTTGAAAGGGTTAGCATCAACGCCGCCGTCGAATATATGCCATGGGCCAGAATTATGTTGAGGGCTGAACAAGGTAAAATAGCTGCGGCATTATCTTGCGCCAAAGCAAAAAAAAGAGGCCATTTCATTTCCTATTCACCCCCCATCAGCAGCGCAACCCACAGCTTCGTTGCAAAAAAAAACTATGAGGGAAAAGCCCCTCGAAGTTTGCAGGATGCCCGCGGCAAAAAAATTACTGTTGTTGACGGGTACACGACCAAGCTACAACTTAAAAATGCCGGAATTCCCTATCACGCGGTGATAAATGATGCAGCTGCTCTCAATGTTTTGTTAAAAAGAGATTTTGATTTTTTCTACACAACCCGAGAATTCATCCAATACATAACATCGGGTAAAATAATCGCGTCACAAATACAATATTTTGACGTGAAGCAAACATCATATCATCTCTGCTTTAGTCAAGGTTGGCCGTCATCCAATTTTTTACTAACAAAGTTCAACAAGGGGCTGGCTGCAATTAAAGCGGATGGAACTTACGACAAAATTCATGCAAAATATCAATAACAATTGATATTTTTAAAGGGTTAATTTAGCCACCTCAATAAGATGACATCCTCCCAAAATGTACCAGCAGGAACAACCCATTAGGCACAAATATCACCCATAACCTGTTTGAAAAATTTCCTGATGCCGGGATACCTTGGCAAAGGTGCGTGGGCTAAGGTCAAACCACTGCCGGAATTCACGGGTCATATGCGCCTGATCTGAAAAGCCGTAATCAAAAGCAAATTCTGCAAGCGATCCTGCGTTTATTATATCCCGTCCGGCCCTGCGCACACGGGCCAACCTGTGCCAGAAAACCGGGGACTTTCCGGTTTCATTTACAATAAAGCGTTGCAACGTTCTGGGAGACACCCCCAGATCAGACGCAGCATGATTGACGGTTACAACGCCAGAAGCCAAGCATTTTAAAGCATCCTCGGTCCGAAGGTGATGGGTTGTATAATGATCAATCAAATCAAGGACCTTGCCACCCGGCAAATGTCCCCTAACAGATTTCAAAAGCTGCGCGGCTTGAACCCTTGTCCCCGGTCGTAATCGATACCCCGTAAAATAGTCCCCCTTGAAGACAGGCACAATTTGACTGGTATCGGATAAATCAGACAGAAACCATACAGGTGCCTGCCCCTCTCGAAATTTAAAAATAAGGTCACAACAGCCGTCGGGAATAATAAGGCTCTGGTCATTGCTGACTGCGGTTGTTTCCCAAATATCCAGCACATTACTGCACATAGCATTCTTCACAATTGGCATATTTCTATCCAAAGTATAAAACCATGTATGCCCTAAAAATGATAGTTCTCAAAAAAATACGACATCCTTATTTACCCACGTCTTTTTCTCTGTTCGCTATTCAGTTTTGGCAGTGTGTGTTCACAAAAGTGTGAGGCATTGATTTATTTAAAAGCCCCCCATTGAAAATAGAACAATCGGTCTAAATATGTTTAAAACCGATTGGTACTAATTTAAAAATCGAATACAAATATTACTATTTTCTAAGGACAAAAAAGATGAGCTTTACCCTGCACACCAAAGAAACTGCCTCTGAACAAAGCCAACCACTTCTTGATAATGCAATTGAAGCATTTGGCATGGTGCCAAATTTAATTGCGGTTATGGCTGAGGCTCCGGCCACTTTGGAAGCTTACCAAACCCTACATTCTCTTTTTCAGCAGACAAGCTTTGATGCCGAAGAGCTAACCGTTGTCTGGCAGACCATCAATGTTGAGCACGAATGTCACTATTGCGTGCCTGCGCACACAGCGATTGCCCACATGATGAAGGTCGATGCCGGCATTATTGATGCCCTGCGAAACAAAACAGACTTGCCGACGGAAAAGCTTCAGGTCCTGCGCAGAACAACACTGGCCCTTGTAAAAAACCGTGGTCGTCTTGCTCCATCAGATGTTCAGGCATTCAAAACCGTTGGCTATGAAAACAAACAGCTTCTGGAAATTGTACTTGGTATTTCTCAAAAAGTGATCAGCAACTACACAAACCACTTGGCAGAGACACCATTAGACGAGCCATTCAAACAGTTTGCGTAAATCTAAAATCAAAAGGCCCGAGCAGATCTTTGCTCGGGCCTTTTGGTTTTTCGTCATATAATATACGGACATGCTATCTCCGCAAAGTAACATTGCAAATAACACAGGTTTATCAAATGTGTATTTGGCAAGGCCGAATACGTACCCAACCTACTGACCTTACAAATTTGAATTTGCAACTTTTAATTTAATTATTTATATGTTTTTCAATAAAAAGAAGTTTCGCATTTATTCTAGCGGAGAGATGAATATGCTTGTATTGCAAATACTTGGTGGGTTAGCAGTTTTCATTGGAGTTTTATGGGCTTTTCTAACTTTTAATAATCACTGTACTGAGAAATTCGGATACCAATTTTTCACAAAGCTTTCATTTATAATAGTTGGAATTGCTGTTGGTTTATTATTGATTGGTAATGAATGGCGCTTAAATTCAATTGCAGAAAATGGCGATATTTTAAATGGTATTATTCTTATGATTATAGGGATATGCATAGGCCTCTTTTTAATTATCCAAAACTTTAGAGCAACAAATTTTCTTTATGGTTTTGGTGGCAGTATTGTGCAAATTTCAGTATTCAGTGTTTTGGCATATTTTGGTGTAATTATACTTATATTAGGCGTATTTCTTAGCATCATAGCCAGCATGGGTGCTAAGCGAGTCTATGTGGTCAATCAATAGTTTTGTCCTGATGTATCAATTCACAAATGTATTATGCCAGTTTGTAATTTATATTTGGTGTAATAGGCTTTTACATCCCTATGATGTTTAGAAACAATCTAGTAAACCTACGCTCATGTTCGTTTAGTCATCGCTAACGCTACCCCGGTAATAACAAGCAAGGCACCTGTTATTTTATTTCTAATGGCGGCGCGACGCGCGCCCAAAAGATAGGGCCGTAAACTGCCCGCCAGAAAAGCGTAGGTCGTATCCAAAAAGGCTGCAACGACAAGAAAGGTAATGCTCAAAACAAAAAGTTGTCCGGGTGCCGGTAAGGCCGGATCCATAAACTGAGGGAAAAAGGCAGCATAAAAAATAATTGTCTTCGGGTTCGTGATCGCGACAACAACCCCTTGTAAAAATAACGATTTTCCCCGCTTTGTTGCAACCTGATCTTCCAGTCCCTGCCCTTTGCTGCGCCACGACTTAATACCGAGATATATGAGATAAAGCGCCCCCGCAAGCCGCAGAACATCAAACCAGTTCGACAACGCACTTAGCACCCACGCCATCCCCAAACCGCCGATAAGGAAAAGCACCACATTCCCTAAAACGGTGCCCATGACATTGGCGACACCCGCACGTGTTCCTTGATTAAGACTGTTCGCAATAACCAGCGTCACAATAGGTCCCGGAATAATTGCCAATACTGCTGTAGCCAAAACAAAAGCCAACCACAGGTTTAGGTTTATCGCGATATCAAACATACCTTCACACTTTCTTGTCAGATTTTCATACCTAAGCAAAGAACCCAAAAAGAAAGGAAGTCAAGTACCTCATAAACAAAAACACCACGCTTCATATCATCGCGATCAACATGGAATCTCGAGAGACAAATATCTGCGCCGAAAGAAAAAGCCCATACCGGGGCTTTCAGGTAGAAAGTTTAGATATCAAGAATAAGGTCACTACCCTTTGTCTGACGAGCCAAGACTTACCAACTGCCAATATTTTCCATAGATGCCCAAGGCTCTTGAGCAGGTAGAGATCCATCGACATGCAAAAGCTCAATAGAAATTCCGTCAGGTGATTTGATAAAGGCCATACGTCCATCCCGTGGCGGACGGTTGATTGTCACCCCTTGATCCATGAGTTTCTGGCAAAAATCATAGATATTATCGACGGCATAGGCTAGATGACCAAAATTCCGGGCACCTGACAGCTCTTCTGGGTCGTAATTGTAAGTCAGCTCCAGCTCTGCTTCTGGTTGCCCCGGTGCCGCTAGCATGACAATGGTAAAACGCCCTTCGGGATTATCAAAACGCCGGGTTTCGACTAGGCCCAGTTTGTTGCAATAAAAATCCATAGAAGCATCAAGGTCAGTGACCCGGACCATGGTGTGTAAATATTTCATCCCATTTTCTTTCGCTTATCGTCATACAACATTTGAATTGTTTAGCATGCTATCCACAAATATCCCTTTTGGAAACAGAGAGATAATCACTAAGCCGAGAGCCATGAAATGCCCATTAAATAAATCATAACTGTTTGAGGTAATCACGGAATTCCTTGCCTGCTTCTCTGCGGAAGTTCTCCCCTGTTCGCCCGACACTTTGCAAACGGTCGATACGGAAGGATCTGAAATCATCGCTTTTTTCACACCACGCGGTTAATAACCATACCTTGTCAAAGGCTGTTAGACCAAGCGGGCGAATAACCCGTTCACTCGATTGATCTTTTAAATCCAGATACTTGATATCCAACAAAGCTCTGTCGCGAACGGCTGTCCTTACGGGGCTAAGAAAATCAATGGTTTCTTCTTCGGACTTTGGCTGCACGGAATAGGCCAGCAATGGCGCATCGTAATAGCTGTCTTCCATATCTTCGGGCAGCACTGCCGATATTTTCGCGGATGCCCGTGTTGCCGCATCTGCCAGCGGCTTGTCCCCGCGTGCTGCAACCAGCCGCATTCCAATAATGATCGCATCCAGTTCATCCGCATCAAAATGCAGGGGCGGCAGAAAATATCCCTTTTCTATCTGATACCCGATGCCTCCTTCACCGCGCACTGGTGCCCCCATGGATTGTAAAGTCACCATGTCACGATAGATTGTCCTCAACGAAACACCCAGTTCTTCGGCAAGACTTTCAGCCGAGACAGGCTGTCGCCTTGCCCGCAAGCGATCGAGAATGGAGAAGAGTCTTTGAACACGCATCATTTTTTCCAACGTAGCCAAACCACCCTGACATAAATTGTCAGGAGTATCCAGTATAAGTCGGATTGTAAGCCCATATGCCAACTTCTGTGCTCAAACTTCTGTTCGCATATGGCTGCAAGAAACACAGGCAATTCAGCCACGGATATAAAATTTATAGCGATAGAAATGGAAGAAACGGCATGTTCAAAAAAGATCTTGGCCCCCTCAAAGCAATGGGCTTTGCCCGCTATGAAAAACGCGACGGTGTCGAAACCGCCGAAATCATCGAAGCGGCCCTGAACTGGCGACAGGATTTTCTGTCCACCCAGAAAGGCATCGCCATGCATTGTTTTCTGGGGAATGACAAAGGGCATTTTGCCGATGCCATTATGGCAAACGACCATCAGTCTTTTATGTCGATGTGCGAAGCCCACCCCAAAGCCAAAAGTTCTCAAGAGTTCATGGCGTTACTCAAGCCAGACAGCATTCGTCTCACCCCCAATATGATCCTCAAGGAAAATGTGGGTGTGCCGACAGATTTTTCCTGTATTGAATTTGGCACCTTCAGCCCCAAATCACCTGAGCAGTTTGATGAGAAATCCATGCTGGAAATATCTGCCCGGATTGAACAAAAATACCTGAGCAAGTTTGACGAACCACGGGCTCATTTCATGAGTAAGGTTGATGAAACCACCTATTCCGAAATAGCCTTTGTTGAGAACCTCGGCATGGCACGACGCATTTGTAACGGCTATGTTCAGGATGATACCTGTCTGGAACTTTTGGATATTTTTGATCCAGAAAGCGTCGATCTGGACTTCTGGTTCAAACTAGCCTGATCCCACAAGCCCCAAACACAGGATCAAAACTCAAAGGCCCCGAACTCACGGTGTCTCAATTACTGATGCCATGCTTTGAAATTTCCCTGTAGATCTCTCAGCATGGTACTTCTCTCTACTCTTATTTTTCATTTAAAATCGTTGCTCTATGGCGGGACCACCTACTTCGCTTGATCTCAAGTTAACCTGCGGGTGTAAATGTGCCCTCCATTCAACAAAAATCTGGTAGAGAAAATGGAAGACCATTTTTGGCATGGCAAATAGCAAAACAATCAAAACGGGTATATGAATGAAAATTTCATGCGCCAATTAAAGAACACATGCTGTTTTTTTAGACTGGAACAATCTTGAAGGTTTGTCTAATCTCTATAATGAAAATTTATTATAGAGAAGCTATATTATGCGCGTTTTATTCAGTGTTTTAATTACAGGTCTGGTCTTGTTTGGTACGCCTGTACAGGCACAATCAAACGGCGGTGAAACAACAGTGAATGAGATGAAGCGTAAGAGTGATGAGTGTCGCGCTAAGCGTTATATAATTGAAGACCTTGAGGTGCCGGCTTATAAAACGTGCATACATTCTTGTTCCGCATCAGATACTTATTATCTGCGATCTATGAACGGCACGCCACCATCAAAAGAAGAGGTTAAGCGCACTGTTGAGGCATGCAATACATCCCATAAAGAAGTCATGGAAATAGTTGCAAAGACGCAGGGTGTTTCACCTTCTGTGCGCTTGGGCTTAACGGCTTTAGACTATCAAGACAAAATGGATCGTCATCATAAAAGATGTTTAGATACTCAATCAGTAGAAGCATGTGATTGCGCGACAAAGAATCTGTCTGCGAAGCTCAACGTCGCTTATAGAAGCATAGAGCGCGCCTATCCACGTGCGCTGGCTAGCTGTAAAACAGGGAAACAACTGCGATATTAGGTGCCTTCTAAAACGCAAAACAATGGCAATTTTGCAAATATTTTTTAAACATTTTGGATCTTGTGCCCGAAGCCGACTATCTGGCCATGGAATCTGACCCAGCTTACCAAGCCTTTAATCAGGGCATACTAAAACATTGATGCCATCAAGAAAGTTATAAGCGTCAAAATATTTAACGTCGATGCTTCAAAGGATGTCGCAAATCTCTAACGCTGGTCAAAATGGCAAATATCCGTCATAAATCACCCCATCACATGTAACGATTACACTAACGTTCAACACCAGGCTTGTTTATGGAAACATGGTACTACTGGGCAGATAATCAGGAATTTGGCCCTGTAACGAAATTGGAACTCTATAAGCTTTTCAAAGCCAATGTTATTGCGGGCTACAGCTTTGTACGTCCGCATGCCCCAGAAACACAGGACAGCGACACATGGCTTGCCTATAAAGAACTCAAGATCCGTAGAAGTGATTTCACTTGGGATGAATTAAACGGGGCAGAGCTAGATAATTCAGAGTTAAATGACGAAGCCTCAAGTGAAGATGCCCCCAAACAATCAACAGCTTCCGAAACAGCTTCAAGGGCACAAGATAACAACAACCGAAAAGGCATCTGGAATGATCTCTCCCCACATCCCTGGCGGAGATATTTTGCCCGCTGGGTTGATATATCAATCTATGCCAATCTGATTTTTTCCCCCGCAATGGCTCACTTTACCCCGAACGACCTTAACCAATATATGCAACAGCTTTCCATTATTGATTTAGTCGCAATCCTGATTGGGATACCTGTTCTCTTTTTTAGCTCTGTTGCCATCATAAACACGGTTTTAACCGGAATATTCGGTACAACAATTGGCAAGTACCTTCTTGGGATAAAAGTTCTTTCTAAAGACGGATTACGACTTTCCATGAAGCAGACAGCCAAACGTGAGGCCTTAGTGTACACCAAAGGTTTTGCGCTTGGTCTGCCCGTCTTGTCCCTCATCACCCAAATGTACGGCTATTTTGATCTGACGATGGATAAAGCAACCTCATGGGATAAAAGCCTAAACACCACGATTGCTCATCGGGAAAATAACGGCCTTCAATTCTGGGCAGGTCTTGTTGTAATTGGCCTCTATCTTTATTTTTCCAGAAGTCCTTATTCACCCTATATCGCTTGGTTTTGATCCCAGAGTTCACCCTACGATAACGGCCGATTTGCGCTCTTCGTCATCCATAGACTCGAAAATCGTCTCACAGAAATCAAAGATCTCGCGAGAGACTTCGAACTGAAAGGTTTCCGTCTGCGCTTCGTTGCGATGGCTCACACGATCCCAGCGGGTTTCTTTATCCACATCCAGATAGTGCACCTGATAATCACAGCCATGATCTTTCAGAAAGTCAGCAACCCTTTCGCGCTGACTTTTACCGAAAAAACCCAAGTCGAGAATAACCGGAACGCCTTTACTCACGACCTTACGCGTTTCAGTCAGCTGTTGGCTTTCACACCGCTGCGTTCGCTCCAGCGCCCAAGAATAAAGCGGCGGGTCCGGCATATCCATAAAAAACAGGGTCTTCATCCACTCATCTACGGAAAAGATAATCGCATTTTCCCGCTCGGCCAACTTCGCCGCATAGGTGCTTTTCCCTGCCCCCGTGTTTCCGACAATCAAATAAACACACGCCAAAATTTAATTCCTAACATTTACATAAATTAATCTACGATAAAAATTACACGTTAAAAATACTGATCGAAATTATTTATACATATTCTCAACACCACTTCGCATCGAAGTACATTATCGCTTTTTCTTTTTAGCATCTAATGCTTCATGAAATTCATCAACAGCAAGATCTTTCACAGAAACGTACTGATCAATTCCATTTTTACGCTTAAACAATATAACTGACCACTCAACGTCATTAGATACAATTAGAGGTCCAATTCCATAAATCATAGCTGGCGGAGTGCGCCTTCTCCAATCACTTTTAGGATCATATCCCGAAGAGTATAATGCGACACAAACCGCAAAACCTGTGTATTCTGTATCAGCTATTTCTGTTTCATACTCTTCACAAACAAAAGAGTTTTCTTTTAAATTGAGAATTACACTTTGAAAATCATACTGCTCAATAAGCAATGTAATTTTTGTTTCAAGCTTTTGTTCTGCCTTTAATAATTGATTGTCTCTGAAAGTTGCAAACTGTGAAGAGCTGTTGTCTTTAGAATAGGTCGGTATTGGAGTGCTTGTTAGCGAAGAATACCAAATATCCGACAAAAAACTCTTAGGTTGAGAGCAAGCGGACAAGAACCCGCCGATAAATAGCATATACAAAACAAACAAAGACCTATTACGTTTCATTTTCCCTCTCAGAAACAACAGACAACATTGATACAAAAAGAAAATTGACCTTCCTTCTGCAACCACCGATGATAAAAGAGTTATCTATATAAACTAGTGTCATCAAGTTAAAGCGACTTAATAACAACATATACCAACGAAATACTGGGTACAGCCCTTGATAGATTATCAAAGCTTGAGAAGCATATGAGCATCACAGATCAAATTGAAGATCCCCAGCAGTCGCTGGATCAAATTCCAGCTACGCGCGCCTTGATTGATCAGCTCTATAGCTGTGGCAAAATCAATCGGCAGACCCGTAACGCAGCTTTGCAACACCTGATCCCTCATACCCAATGGGGCATTTGGGCATCTAGGTTACTGTTGGGGCTTGGGGTTTGTTTGGTCCTTTCCGGCGTCATATATTTCTTTGCCTTTAACTGGGCTAAATTGTTACCCGCCCATAAGCTGGGGGGCATCCAGTTTGCGATTATCGCCAGCATTATCGCCGCCTGTGTTTGCGGACTGAACCGTCTTTCCGGGCAGCTTGCGCTTATATCTGCAAGTGTTTTTGTCGGGGTTTTTCTGGCTGTTTTTGGACAAATTTATCAAACCGGGGCCGACGCCTATCAGCTTTTCATGGTCTGGTCATTGTTGATACTGGGCTGGACGATCCTCTCCAGATTTGCGGCTCATTGGGTGTTATGGCTTGTTGTTTTTAATGTCTTTTTGGGTCTTTGGTGGGAACAGGTCCCGACTGCAAGATCATGGATTGGACCAGACTGGTCGCCATTGATATTACCGCTTCTTGCCTGTTTCAACGGCCTTGTTCTCTGTACACGTGAACTCTTATCGCAAAGATCAGCCTCTGCCTATGACTGGTTGAGCGCAAAATGGACCCGCTGGATCATTCTGATCCCGATCCTCACCCTGTTAAATATTCCCATCCTTCTATTAATTGTTTCTCCTGATCTGGCTTATGAAGGCGTTTTCATTGGCTCTTTTGTCGGGGCAATTGGACATATTTGTGTTTATGTCTATTACCGCAAAATCGTAAAGGATATCTGGTCACTGGCTGCAATCACCATTTCGGCCCTGATCATTGTCGAAATCCTCACAATCCGGGTGCTATTTGAAATACTCATGGACGAAGAAGAGCTTGGCGTTTTACTGATGGGCATTGTTACCATCGGCATTATCACGGGATTTACCATGTATCTGCGGTACCTTACCCGTACGCTGCAGCACGAAAATAAAGTATCCGTCACAACGCTCCCCGCAAAGAATACAGCAACAAGTGTAACCACAGAAGACACGGGGCCCTCAAATGATTAACGTAAAGACGGAACAACACCCAAAGAAAATGTCTGCAGCAGATCTTGTTGATCATCTGTCAAACCAGAACCTGATTACTGATCCAAACGGTATTAACAGCTTCATTCAAGCACAGCAACAAACGCCGGACATTCCAATCTACCTCAAAATTCTATCGGGCATCGGGGCCTTTATTGCCTCTATCTGTTTTGTTGGTTTTTTGATCCTGATCGAAGTCATTAGCTTTAACAACGCCGTGGGTGCACTAACCACCAGCGTTATTTTCATTGTTGTAGCAATCGGGCTGTACACCGCTACGTCAGATGATAACTCCACGGAAAAAAACTTCTTTCTCCAGGTTTCCTTTGCCCTGATGGGTACGGGTAAGTTCCTTTTTGTCTTTGCAACCTTGGAAGCTTTTGGCGAAAACCTGTTTGCGATTGCCCTGTCCTCTTTACTCATCACGGCACTGACCTATCCTTTTTATCGGCTGCATGTCGAACGCTTCATGTCCTGTACGGGGGTCTTGATCGTTATCCTGCTCAACATTCTTTGGGAAGATGAACTCGGCCTGCCAACCGACATAGCCTTCAACCTGTTTATACTGATTCAGCTTGTCGCCGCGGGCTGTCTTTTGCTCCACCCCAAAGTAGCCGCTTTCTTTCAGCCCGTGGCACAGGCCCTCATTACTGGCCTCGCAATCTCGGTCCTTTTTCTGTCATCACACACCGAATTTAACTATCTGGACAATCCGCTCTTTATCTCTTCATCCACTAGTAACATCTTATTTGCGGCAGCCCTTATCTTCTTGATTATCTGGGCCGCTGGCGGGAAAGAACACATAAAACGAGAACCAATTATTGTCGCCATTATCGGGACAATACTACTCGCCTTGTTATCTGCACCCGGTATCCTGTTGTCCCTCGGCTTGATGATTTTTGGCTACGCGCGCCATGACAAGCTCTTTACCTTGCTTGGCTTCTTACTTCTGCCTGTTTTCCTCTGGCTTTATTACTATAATCTCGACATTACCCTGCTTCAAAAATCAATCATTCTGGTCGCTAGCGGTGGCGTTATGATTGCCGGGAAATTTTATCTTAAATTTAGGGGGTGGGATCGGACAGCGCCACAATTCTCAAATGAAGACGTAACCTTGAACAACAAGGCTACAGAACAAGGAGACACATCATGCGCCTGAAAATCATGATAGGCCTGACCGTTGTTATCCTTCTGGTCCTGAACTATAGCATTTATCAAAAGGAAGAAATTATCGACAAGGGCGAGTCCGTCTTGCTTGAATTAGCCCCGGTTGACCCGCGCTCACTAATCCAAGGGGATTATATGCGTCTGCGCTATGTTATAGAAAGAGTTGCCGACGAAGCCAGTGCAGCACCTGATGTCGAAAGTGGTTACATGATCGTCAGCGTCAATGAACAACACATAGCCAGCTTTGTCAGGTTTGATGATGAAACCCCACTAGCTGAGAATGAAAAGCGGCTTTATTACCATCGATCCTATAACGGTTTAAAGATCGTTCCGGACTCTTTCTTTTTTCAAGAAGGCCACGCAGACCGTTATCAAAATGCGAAATACGGCGTTTTCAAATTTGACAACAGCGGCAACCACATCCTGACAGACCTGGTTGATGAGCCTGCTTCATAAGGCTGCCTTAGTCACGATAAACCTGATTTATAAACCAGTTGTAATGCTTGTGTTGTGAGCTCGTTTTCAACACACAAGCATTACCGCAAGATTGACCGATCCACGTCCTTGATATCGCGCTTGCCGCACAGGGCCATAGTGATATCCATTTCATTGCGGATAATTTCTATCGACTTGGTCACACCTTCTTTGCCCATCGCGCCCAGACCATAAAGGAACGGTCGGCCGATGTAGGTTCCCTTTGCGCCAAGGGCCACGGCTTTCAACACATCCTGCCCGGACCTAATACCGCCATCCATGTGCACTTCGACTTTATCGCCAACGGCCTCGACAATTTCTGGTAATGCTTCGATAGAAGAAATCGCTCCGTCGAGTTGACGGCCACCATGATTGGAGACAATGATAGCATCGGCCCCGGTTTTCAGGGACATCTTGGCGTCTTCCGGATCAAGAATACCTTTAAGGATCAACTTCCCACCCCAGCGTTCCTTAATCCACGCCACGTCATCCCAAGAAAGCTTGGGATCAAACTGTTCTGCCGTCCATGACGACAGAGAACTAAGATCTTCAACGCCCTGTGCATGACCAACGATATTACCAAAGGTACGGTTCTTTGTACCCAACATTCCAAGACACCAGCCCGGTCGTGTTGCCATCTGCCAGACATGGTGAGGCGTAAACTTGGGCGGCGTGGACAGACCGTTTCGTAAATCCTTGTGACGCTGTCCCAGAATTTGCAAATCGAGGGTCAGGACCAACGCCGAACAGCCCGCAGCCTTTGCGCGGTCAATCAAACGCCCGGCGAAATCCTTGTCGCGCATGACATAAAGCTGAAACCAGAAAGGCTTAGTTGTTTTCTCGGCAACGGCCTCAATAGAACAAACTGACATGGTCGAAAGCGTAAAGGGCACCCCAGCCTCTTCACAGGCTTGCGCCGCCAAAATTTCGCCATCTGCGCGCTGCATGCCTGTCAGCCCCGTCGGGGCAATCGCAACAGGCATAGACACATCCTGCCCGACCATCTCACTGGCGAGGGTGCGATTGGTCATATCCACGGCAACCCGTTGACGGAACTTTATTTTTTGAAAATCGCTTTCATTAGCGTGATAGGTTCCTTCGGTCCAGGACCCTGAATCTGCATAGTCAAAAAACATCTTTGGCACACGACGTTGCGCCAGTTTTTTTAGATCGCCAATTTCCAGAACCTGAACCATGACACGCTTTCCTTATCCCTTTTCCCCTTTGCTGATGGCCATTTTTGGGGCCATCTTCTTGGGACCAGATGAAATATTGACATATTGGATAAATAATTTTACCAATTATGTAAAGTGGTAAATTATTATTACCAAAATATCTCAATAAATATTTGGGCAAGATGGCACTGAACAAAATACGATCTGAAAAACTATCGGATACTGTGGCAAAACAACTAGAGAACTATATTCTCGAAGGCGTACTGCCGCCGGGTGAGTACCTGCCGGCTGAACGTGATCTGGCAAAACAATTGGATGTTTCCCGCCCCTCTCTCCGCGATGCCCTGCAAAAGCTCGAAGCTCAGGGATTGCTGGAAACCCATCAGGGTGGTGGCACCCTGGTTAAAAACTTTCTAGGGCCATCCCTCACCAACCCTTTGACCGCGATCTTTCAAAACCACCCTGACACCGTAAATGATTTTATGGAATTCCGGGCTATTTCCGAAGGTAATGCCGCCTATTATGCCGCAGTGCGCGCCACCGATGCCGACCGGGAAATACTCACCGCCTGTATAGCGGCCATGGATGCGGCCCATGAAAAAGGGGATTTGGAACTGGAAGCCAGTATCGACGCTGATTTTCACCTGAACATCGCCGAAGCAGCGCACAACGTCGTGCTCTTGCACGTTATCCGTTCCCTCGTAGAAGTTCTGAAAAAGGGCGTCTTCCTAAGTCGAAAGCAGCTCTATACCCATCAAGGGTCACGTGAACGTCTGCTCGCCCAACATCACGCCATCTATGACACTGTTATGGCTGGCAACCCCGACGAAGCCCAAAAGGCATCGCAAGATCACCTTGCTTACGTCCAGCAAGCTATCCGCGATTTGGAACGTGAAGATCACCGTATCGAAGTTTCAAAACGACGTCTGGAACGCTTTATGGCAAAGCAAAAGAAAAATACTCGGGAATAAAAAAATCAGAAGACTGTGATCTAATCTACCTAAAATAGCTCCGTTTTTTGATCAACCTCATTTCCCAGATCAGACCAACTCTGTCCAAGTATATCGCTATAGAACTGATCCAGCCGGCCGTCTTCTGCACGCGCTCGCAAAGCATTTTCAAACTTCCGGTATAGATTTTCGCGCCCCGACGCATAAGCCAGATAATTTTTCTCAAATGCAACAGCTGGCTTTAAAACTTTAAGGTTGAGACCATTGTCCTTAATAATTTTTTCCGAGAAGATAATATCTTCAAGAAAAGTATCAACTTGCCCCCTTTCAACCATGGTAAAAGCATGTGGTACAACATCAGGATTATCGCCGTTAAAATAACCAACTTTTGAAACCTTCCAATAAGGGGCAAAGTTCCTTATTTTCTCAGGATATTCATAATCTAACGACTGTAAAACTTTCTTTCCCTTGAACTCTGACAAGCCAGTAATATGGTTTTTGGGATAGTCTTTTTTAACGACAGCACCGATTTGCCACGTTACCAATGATGTACGCCCCATAAGAACATCTGTCGTAAAACCAGTAACCATAAGAATGTCAATCTTGCCCTGAGAAACTTGCTTCATACACCTTTTAAAGGGCAAAAGGCGGAATTGAATTTCATATCCCGTTTCACGAGCAATTTCGTCTAAAAGCGTGACAACAACGCCGCCTGCTTCATACTCGGAATTTGCATAATAAAACGGTTCCCAACCATCGTAACAGGCTGTGATTTTTTTACTTTCCGCTTTTGTATAGTGTGGGAAGAGCCCCAGAAAAATAACAAGTCCAAAAATCAAAAACAACTTAACTTTGTTGAATAATACCATAATGTAAAAACACACAATTTTTCACTAAGATTCCATTAAATGTTCCCTTAGCATTTTATACCGGTATCGGTAAATAAACTACGTGCTTACGATTGCACCTTAGGCGTCCTCTTCAACCTCTTTCGGTTGCGCTGTTTCTTCTGCGGACTTTCTGGCTTTGAAGATCGGTTTCAACAGATAATCCAGAATAGATTTCTTACCCGTCAGTATTTCTACATCGGCGGTCATCCCCGGAATAATTTCCAGCTCTTTACCCTTACTGATGATTTTATTGTCATCAGTCCGCAGATAAATCCGGTAGAAACTTTCCCCTTCTTCGTCTTTGATGGTACTTGCCGATATGCGTTCCAGCTTGGCTTTCATGCCGCCATAAACAGAAAAATCATACGCAGAAACCTTAATCGTCGCATTCTGACCCTTTTGCAAAAACGCGCGGTCCGAAGGACGGATTTTAGCCTCGACAATCAATGTATCGTCCAATGGAACAATTTCGACGATATCTTCGCCGCCGCGGATAACACCACCAACGGTATTGCGTTTCAGTTCCTTGACAATACCATGAACGGGCGATTTCACATCCGTACGTCTGACGGTATCCGCCCCGGCTTCCATACTCTCGGTCACAGATTTCAACTCTGACCGTGCCCGGTTCAGTTCATCAGACAATTCAGCCTTGGTTGTCAGGATCATTTCATCGCGGCGTTGCTTTGATTCAAGAACCGCATCCCGTAACCGTGGCAGACTAACCCCAAGCGTTTTGATCTCCCCTTCCAAATCCACGATTTCCCGGTTCAGACGAATAAGTTGTAGGCGAGGCAAAACCCCTTTATCCACCAAAGGCTTGGTGATGTTACGTTCTTGTTGGGCAAGACCAAGCGAGTTCCTCAGCTGCCCTATCCGGCTATTTGCCTCGGAAATTTCTTGTTCCCGTTGCCGTGTCTGGTTTTCAATCACCTGTATTTGCGAAGACTGTTGATTACTTCGCGCAGTATAAAGCGACATCTGATCATCAACTTCATCGGCTGATGTTTCCATTTGTTCGGCGGTATATTCCAACGGCGTATCATTCAGTTCAGCCATCATTCGTATAACCGAAATAGAAAGTATTCTCCGCTGGCCTTCCAGATCATCCGCACTTGCCTGAGCTGACGAGTTATTAATCCGAACCAGAATAGCCCCCTTTTCGACAGTATCGCCTTCCTTCACCAGGATTTCAGAAATAATTCCGCCTTCAAGATTCTGAATAATCTGTGTCTTTTGGGCTGGCGTAAAATTACCTTCGCCCCGGGTGACTTCATCCAGTTCGGTTAGGGATGCCCAGATAAACAAAGTCGTAAAAAAGAAAAAGGAGAGAAACGTTACGACATAGGCAGCCTTACGGCCCTTGCGAAGCTCGGCAGATTGTAAATCTGACATAAAGAGCAGATCTTCCTCTGTTCTGGACATGGAAGACATAATCGTCTCTCCCTTCAGTCATCTAACTTTATTAAGAGGATCTGCCACAATATTTAAAGAGCGCAGTGCGTATTAGTGGGCGTATTCCTGACGCCAAGATATAATGTCTGAGATTATACTCGTTTTGCCGGAATGGCGAGACAATAATATAAATCAAACAGATAACTATTAATAATAAGATAACAAGCGCAACATTAATTATAGATCAGAGCGACAAAAACAACCTCCGATCATGAGAATTTATTCCCGTCCCGCACGCCACTCTTTCCAACGTAAATAAGCATTGGCACCAATTGTCGAAATGGGTCGCGGCGGAAGTTTCTGAGGCCTAGCTTCGCTTCCAAAAGCTTGTGTAATTTCACTGGCGTGGCCGCTGGCGAGTTCTGCGGCCCCAATACCAGTCATAGTTCCTCGAGCAGTACCAAGACCGTTTTGGCAGCAGGCAGAAAAGATATTTTGTTCAATCTCGCGCATGACCGACACATTATTTTTGCTCAAGCAAAGATGTCCTGCCCAGCTGTACTGCATCTTCATACCAGCAAGCGTAGGGAAACGGGCATTGAATTTTTCCTGCTGCACACTTAAAGCACGGGAAAGCCCTGCTTTTGATGCTTTCATCTCGGGCAAAAAGCTCGCACACGTCCGAGTAATAATTCGGTTCCCTCCCAGCGCCGTATCAATCCGGCGTACCGTTGTCCCCATGGGGTCAGATGGCGTTATGCCCCAACGAGAGAGTCCCCCTAGTGACTTAATATCCTCCCCACCCAGTTCTGGTGTCATTGAGGCATAGAGAAAGATATGCATCAATCGCCCGCGCATAAAACCAAAGCTTTCGAGATGCCCGTTGTTAGCGATAACAATCCGGGGTGTTGTTACTGTTCCTTTTGGTGTTGTCAGTTTCCAATCCTTACCCACTTTAGAAAAGCTGATCACCGGCGTGTTTTCAAATATTCTGGAGCAACGTTTTAAGCCATCAGCCAGTCCTTGAATGTACCCAGCAGGCTGTAACATTGCTGTGCCTGGTGTATAAAGCCCGGACAGATAATAGCGACTACCCGTAAGCTCTGCCATCTCCTGCGCATCCAGTATTTGAGAAGGCTCTCCCAAACGTTCTAGGTGCGTTGCATAGTCCAAATTATGCAACACACCTGATGAACTGGCCGCTCCATTTACCTTCCCCGCCAAGTCGAAATAAGCTGGATTGATATTGTACTCTTCGACAGCCTCTTTTGCGAAATTAATTGCCATTCGGTTAAGGCTAATCATCTTCAAATCGCTGCTTTGTGTCTGTCCAGCATAATCATCGGATGATAAATCGTGGGGTAGATCAATCATAAAGCCCGAATTACGGCCAGAAGCCCCTTCGGCAATTTCCCCAGCCTCTAGGACAACAATCTTAGCACCAGGATTTAACTGGGTTAAGCGTCGTGTCGCAGAAAGTCCGGCAAAACCAGCGCCAATTACGGCAAAATCAGCCGTAATGTCTTGCGTTAAAGGCGCAGCAGACTGACGTGGTGGCAATATGTCCCGCCACGCAGCCTTCCCTCTATGTTTGGGGAGTTGCTTCGCCTGATAAGCTTTCATAATCACCTTATCTTACTCGCACGTCATGTTCTTAGCTAATCCACCACGTCATCATTATCATCAGCCAAGTCAAGCCAAATGGTTTTAAGCTGCGTATATTGATCATGTGCATGAAGCGAATTGTCTCTGCCACCAAATCCTGATTGTTTGTAACCGCCAAAGGGCGTTGCGATATCTCCCTCACCATAACAGTTAACTGTTACGGTCCCTGCCCGAATGGCACTTGCTCCGCGAAGGGCACGCTTGGCATTTGCCGTAAAGATTGATGCCGCAAGACCATAATCCGTATCATTGGCAAGCTTTATAGCCTCATCAAAGCTTGAAACGCTTATTACCGATAAAACAGGGCCAAAAATTTCCTCCCGTGCCAGTACATCATCGTGATCTTTAAGATTAATAACTGTTGGCTCAACAAACATACCCTCATGACTTTTCCCGCCAAGATAAATAGCTTCTGATTGAGCCTTTTCAAGATATCCACACACCTTATTAAAATGTGCCTTTGAGATCAAAGACCCTATACGAGTTTCAGGGTCAAGAGGATCGCCTACATTCCAATGACGTGCATGAATTGCGACCCGGGAAAGCAATTCTTCTTTTACATCACGGTGAACAATCAACCGTGATATAGCCGAACAATTTTCACCCATATTACAAAAAGCACCGTTAACGACATGCTCTGCGATCCTATCCAGATTTTCTGCATCATCCATCACAATACAAGGGTTCTTCCCCCCCATTTCCAGAACGACTTCTTTCACATTTGATTCAGCAGAATAAGTCAGAAAACGTTTACCTGTCTGTGTTGATCCAGTGAACGAGATCATATCAACATCCATATGTCGCCCTAACGGCTCACCAACCTCCAGACCACTACCGGGAACAATGTTCAACACCCCCTTTGGTAAACCGGCAGATGTTGCCAATTCAGCAAGATAAAGTGCTGTCAGTGTTGTTTCTTCGGCAGGCTTAACAACAACAGAACAACCCGCAGCTAACGCAGGGCCAATTTTCCAGGCGAGCATCAGAAGCGGAAAATTCCATGGCAACACCAAACCAACAACCCCGATAGGTTCACGAACCACCATGGCAAGATGATCATCTGATGCAGGGGCCACCTGATCATATATCTTATCGATTGCTTCAGCGTGCCATTTAATACACTGCACGGTTTCCGGAATATCAACTGTTTCACAGTCATAGATACTTTTCCCACTATCCAGACTTTCCATCACAGCGAGTTCACGCGCATTTCTGGATAAGAGGATGGACAAACGGATCAGGATTTCCTTGCGATCCGATGGTGACATTCGAGACCATCTGCCGTCGTCAAATGCTTCACGTGCTTTCGAGACAGCAAAATCAACATCCTCTTTATCACAAGCAGAAACTTCACCTAAAAACTCGCCCGTCGCCGGGTTTATTGTCTGAAATCTATTTCCAGAAATAGCCGGCCTAAATCCACCATCGATATAAGCATTACACGGCAAAGTCAGGTTTGAAGCGATTGATTTATACTCTTCTGTCGTTAACAGGTTCATGGATTAGTCCTCTGCCTGAATTTTTGCGATAGTTATTTTCAGCACCTGAATAACCTTTTCCAAGGTGCGCTTATCATCCTTGTTCAATCCCTTAAGGGGGGGACGCATCGGCCCAGAATCAATCCCGTCAAGGGTTACGCCGTGCTTTACACATTGAATAAATTTACCGCCCTGCTCCAGAACCCGCATCAGCGGCATCATGGCGGACATAATGCGCCGCCCTTTATCAAAATTCCCTTCCACAGCGCAGGCCTGATACAGTGCAATATGTTCATCCGGTAGGAAATTTGACCCCGCACAAACCCAGCTTCTTGATCCCCAAGCGAAAAATTCCAGTGCCTGATCATCCATACCGCACGCCATTTGTATATGCGGATAGTCACGCGCCAGCAGGTGTACACGGTTAATATCACCAGAACTTTCTTTGATCGCGCAAACATTCCGAGATCGTCCAACACGGTCAAGGAACTCTTCCCCCATATGGACACCCATTCGTCCCGGATAATTATAGAGCATGATCGGCAGGTCAGCGACCTTATCTATCGCAAGAACATTGAGTGCATTCTCACGCTCTGTAGGAACGGAATAGGGCGGCGTCGCAACTAAAATAGCATCAGCCCCCATTTCTTTAGCCCCTGATGCAAGAGCAATAGAGTCTGGTGTCATCATGGCACCCGTTCCCACAATTAAAGGTAAGCGCCCCTTTATTTGCTTTTTGGTAAAGCGTGCAATTTCAAGTCGTTCATTGACATCTTGCGCATAGTTCTCACCGGTTGATCCACCTGAGATAAGCCCATGCACACCCTTCGCAATCAAGTTTTCGATAACCTCAGACATGGCATCATAATTCACACGTCCGTCCGGATAGAGAGGCGTTACGAGTGGTGTGTATATACCCTCAAACTGCATAATCGGGGTCATTGCATCCTCACATGTATTTTAAGAAAATGTGCCAAGTGGTATATCTAACTGACCAGGCATCACAAAAAGTTCTATTTGATGGCGAGAAAGGTTCCAGTGATCAGTCGCCAGCTCAGCTGCAGAGGCTTCGTCTCTGTTTTCAATCGCGGAAATAATAGCGTCGTGCTGATCACTAGCCGCCGTCAGGTTCTCAACCATTTTATGATCTTGCGGTCGATAAAAGGTCATCCCAATGCGGGCATGGTCAATCAACAAACGATTAAAGCTCGGCTTGAGGTATATGTTATCAGCCATTTCACCGGTAATCTCGTGAAAGCGGTTATTAGACAAAGCCCTGTCAGCACTTGATCCGCTGCGCAAGGCCTCTCGGAACTGTTCCTGTGCCCCTTTTAATTTTTCAATTTGATCTGCTAAGGCATTACGGGCTGCCAAGCGCATCACAGCACTATAAATCATCGGTGCGGCAAGAAAAAAATCCCGCAATGTCATATGACTCATATCAGATATTTTTGTTCCACGATTTTCGCGTAACTCCACAAAACCTTCGCCAGCGAGTTCACGGAAAACTTCACGAAGCGGTGTTCTTGAAAGCGAGAATTCCTCAGAAAGCTGTACCTCATCCAAATCAGATCCCGGCTTTCTCACGAGGGTCAATATTTCTCGCTTGAGAACGTTTGACATCGTTCGTTTCCGGTTTTTGGCATCATCTTTCATCTGGTACACTCATTTCGCAATACACCTGTTCTTTCGTGTCAGCTATTAATTCAACCACCTTTATACATTAAAAATACAATTTGTATACAATTATAATTTTCACATCAAATGAGTCAGATAAGTAGCTGATAAATTTAATATTTAAATATCATATTATTTTTTGCTTCTCGAGAGATCGAGAACATATTGCGCTCAATCGTCAACTAGACTGTGACTGACGAGCTCACAATTAAAATTCACAACAAATGAACACTATTAATTTAAAGCACTAATCAACTTCAAAAGAATATTCATTCGCTCTGGAATATAAACACCCAGTAATCATTAGACGAAGTCAAGAAAGCAACCTATCAATCCGCAGTCTCAATCCTTAAACATCGCTTTGAGTTTTTCCAGATCTAAATATATCTCTTCATCAAAATGATTTTAAATCAAAACAGTAGATTAGAGAGTGGCTTTTTGTGAACACTCGCCAATCCCAATAAACTCTATTTCTTACTCTATAACTGCTCCCCCAGCGAAGCCGCGAAGAAATCTTCCGGATCATCAATTTCCGTAAGCTGTTTATTATAGATAAGCCAGTATCTGGTGCCCGTGTTGCGCACAAAGGCTCGGTCATGACTGACAAGAAGGCAGCTGGCGTTATGGGCTTGGAGCTCTTCTTCCAATGCTTCCTGTCCTTCGATATCCAGATGGTTTGTTGGTTCATCCAACAGATAAAAATTCGGATTACGAAGTCTTAGATCCAGCATCGCCAAGCGTGATTTTTGTCCACCGGATAACGCCCCGATGGGCTTGCTCTGCATATCCAGATTAATGCCAGCCCCCGCCAGTAAAGCAATCGCACGCTGGTCCCCCACATCGAAACGTTCTGTAATAACCTCTTGCGGTGTTGCTTTGTCATCCAGTTGGGACAATGCCTGATCGGAATAGCCCATGACCACGGTTGGTGTGGATTTGATCGTCGGATGTTCCCCCAGAACGGCCTGTTGTACCATGCGGATCAATTGGGTTTTCCCGGTTCCGTTTCGACCAAGTAAAACAATACGGTCCCCGCGCTTGATCCAAAGTGGCGGGTTCTTGAACAAAACCTTGCCATCAGGGGCTGTGACTTCCCCCTCTTCCAATGTGATCAAAGCCTTGGCGTGGGTATCAGAATTGACAAGCTTGATCGCCCCGGCAGATTTATCTTTATAAGCCGCTTGAGATTGCTGTTCGATCTTGTCCGCACGTTCTTTGAGCTGTTTAGTCTTGGTGATCAGCAGATCACTACCCGAATTTACCCCGATATTCTTGAGCTTCGCAGCCTGACGCCTTAGCTGTTGTGCCTTGCGGCTATCATTTTCGAACTGACGTTCTTTCGCCGCATCACTTTCATCCAACGCTGATCGAGCCTGACTATAGGAAAGCGCAAAGCTTTGTGATTGATCTTCTCGCAGGAAAAGCGTTCGGTTGGTTACCGCATCCAGAAAAGCACGGTCATGACTGGCAATCAGCACAGGTGTATCCCGCGCCACAGTGCCTAGCCAGTTCTGAAGAAAACCGATACGTGAAAGGTCAAGATGGTTGGTTGGTTCATCCATTAACAACAGATCAGGTTCCCCCACCCATACGCGGGCAAGCAGCATCACACGTTGCCAGCCACCAGACAGTTCGCCAACCAGACGACTGTGCAATTCGATAGGAACCGCCAGATCATCCAGCACAACATCCACACGCCAGCTTTCATATTCTGCCTGTTCTGTCGGCAATACCGAAAGCACCGCATCATACAGGGTTTGTGTCATGAGTTCTTCGGGAACATTTTGTTCCACGTACCCGACCTTTAGCCCCCGTGCGCGGGTGATATCCCCCTCGGTCGGCTCTAATCCGCCCGCAAGGCAGCTCAACAGCGTGGATTTTCCACGTCCATTGGCAGCAACCAAGCCAATATGATCACCCTTGTTGATGGAAAAATTCAGGTTTGTGAAAAGCGGCATACCAAGGGTAATGCCCAGATCTTTGGCATTTAAAAGTGTCATAACGGTCTCGAGAAGCGCAACAGAATCAAATTTGTAGCACTACCTTTACCCTAAACCCTTTATCAGGGAACCCTTTGCCCGTGAGATAGCCTATAAAAGACTGGGAGAGGTAGAATTATCTAACGAGAATGCAACCTTCCCTTCAAGGTTTCAAGTCTTTTATATCCTCTACAGTCTAAGCCGTGCCCTGTTTGATTTTCAGTCGTTCCCAAACCAGTGATGCCACCGCGATGTCTTCTGCGGCAATGCCGGTAAGGTCGGCGATGGTAATATCATCAGCATTTAAGCGTCCCGGCTGTTCACCCGCCAGAACCAGCCCCAGTGAAACAGCGCGATCTTGCGAGATTAAACCACCACGAACTGCATGGCCCAGATCACCGTGATGGACACATTGCGCAAGGTCATCGACCATTATAGCCGCAGCTTGTTCGAACAATACCGCATCCAGTTCCTGTTTTCCCGGATTATCCGCCCCCATAGCAACGATATGCGTGCCCGGTTGCACATCACCTTTCAGCACCAATGCTGTTGGCGATGGAGTTGTCGTAATGACAAGATTACATTGACCGAGTAGTTCTTTGACTTCTGATGCAGAACTTACGTCATATCCCTGCGCTGTCATGTCAGTGACATACTTTGTCGCCTGTTCGGGATTGCGCCCATAAACCACGATTGACTTTAATCCTAAAAGGCGACAAGTCCAATGTGCCTGTAGCCGTGCTTGTTCCCCTGTACCAATAATCCCGACTGCGCTCACCTTATCCGGGGCGCCAGCTTGTGCCGCCAAAGCCCCCGCCGCAGCGGTGCGAATATCCGTGAGCCACCCCTGATCATCCAAAACACAGACAGGTGCCCCCGTTTGTGCACTGAGGACCAGCATCATGCCACTGTTGGGGGACAGACCAAGGTTACCATTATTTCGAAAACCACTTGCGATTTTCACAACAAATGTATCCGCCCCTTTTTGGTGGCCGTATTTAATGTGACACTCTCCAACTGCCGGATTATCTAGCTCTAGAATACCCGGCGGCGGCGAGTTCACACCCCCTCGCCCATGTGAAATCAGGGCCGTTTTCACAGCCGAGAGGATATCATCCTCGCTCAGACACGCCTGAATTTCATCCAGCGTTATGATCGGCAATGTGTTCATGTGTTACTCTTGAGATAAGCGCGGAAAGCAGCGAGACCTTCATCGATATTTTTGCGCCCAAAGCCAATCCGAAAACGGTTCCAGGTCACGGGGAGCAGATCAGATTTATAAATCCGCGGCGGTAACAACAACACACCAGATTTATTGATCAAGTCTTCACAAAACTCATCCGTTGTTCCCTTACCTTTGTATGCTGGAAAGCCAACACAGCCTCCATCTGGCACTTGCCAATCAAACAGGTCAGGAAATTCATCAAAAAATGCTGTTAACTTGCCTGCGTTTTCTTTGACCAACTTGCGATTGGTCGCCAAGATCTGTTCCCGCGCGCGCAGAGCAATAATCGACAACCACTCGCTCGGCCCGGAATTACATATAGACAGATAGTGTTTGTAACATTCCAAACGTTTGAGAAGATCCCGGTCCTGACAGGCAATCCAGCCGATACGTAATCCTGGCAACCCATAGGCTTTTGACATCACATTTAACGACAGAGCCTTTTCATAGGCATCTGCTGCCTGTGGCAATCGCAAGCTCTCGTCCCGTTCAATCCCCCGATAGACTTCATCACTGAACAGATAAATTCCGTGAGCACGGCAAAGCTCTATCAAACGATCAAAAGAACTGCGTTTTAAAATCGCCCCTGTCGGATTGTTGGGAAAGTTAATAGAAATCAGTTTAGTATTGGGCCGAATTGCATCTTGCACAGCGTCCATATCCAGCGACCAGTTATCATCCGGATCGAGCGGAACACCCGTTACATCACAGATATCAAGAGGCAGTGTTTCTGCCGCCTGATAATTAGGCACCACAACAATCGCATGATCCCCGGGCTCCAACAGAACCCGCATGGCCACATAAACGCCTTCCTCTGCACCGGCAAAACACAAGATATCTTCCGACGCTAACCCGTCATAGGTGTTGGCAATTTCTTGCCGTAACAGGGGATGCCCAAAGGTTTCCGTATAACTTAACGAGAGATCATAAAACTTTTCGCGGTCTTCTTCGTTTGCCATTACCAAAAGTTCATTAATGGTCATGCTTTGAATATCAGACGCCGTCATATGGTATCTGGCTTTGAACTCCCAGTCAGAAAAGAAAGTTTCCAGTGAAAAATTACGCATTTCTTTTCTCTCCCTCTAATGGGTTAATCACATCACAAAATGTTTCGTAGCCGATGTTACGTCCACAGATCACAACCGCGATCTTCTTGCCTTGATAATCACTTCCGGTTTTAAGGGCCGCAGCAACGGCAACCCCGGCAGAACCCTCAACAATAAAGCGTTCATTCGCAGCGACATCACGCATAGCCTGTGCGATGTCGTCCTCACTCACCAACACATGACGATCAATAACTTTCTGACAGATAGGAAAGGTAATAGTGCCTTCTTCAACACCACCTGCGGATCCATCGGCAAGCGTGTCGGCTTCCCACGCGTCATAAATCTCGCCCTTTTCCAGACAGTGATGCATAGACGCCGCGTTTTCGGCCCAGCACCCAATAACATCCACATCGGGCAACCGTGATTTGAGATAGCTTCCCACGCCGGAAATAAGCCCTCCACCGCCGACACAGATGTAAACGGCGGCAAGGTCAGGACATTGTATAGCCAGCTCTAAACCGATTGTTCCTTGTCCGGCAATAACATCCAGATCAGCATAGGCTGAAACATAAGTGATACCCTGTTTCGTTGCTGCCGCTCTTGCCGTACGCTCGCTATCCACACAGGTGCCTTCGACCAAAACGGTCTTCGCCCCCATTCTGGTGATATTTCCATGCTTCAGGGGGGAAACTGAATTTGGTAAATAGATTGTGGCTTCGACATTCCCAACACTGGCGGCCTGTGCCGTTGCCATTCCATGGTTTCCTGTTGATGCTGTGGTTATACCCTTTGCCCGTTGTTCTTCTGACAAGGTCAGAACCTTGTTCATCGCCCCGCGCATTTTGAAGGACCCTGTACGTTGCAAATGCTCACCCTTAAGCAAAAAGGTTGCACCCGTTCGCTCACTAAAGGATGGCGCTTCGTCCAGTGGCGTTTCGCGTACACCGCCATCCACAGCCTTAATACGCTGATTGGCAGCCATAATTTCCTCGACCAGATTGCGATCATGTATGATCATGCCGATCCCCTTTGTTCTTTTAGATATTTGTAAACGGTGGCACGTCCAAGTCCTAAGCAGCGTGCAACATAGTTGGCTGATCCCTGCCCCTGAAAAGCCCCTTTGGTCTCTAACGCAATAACCAAATCACGCTTTTGACTTCGGCCAAGAGCTTGCAGACTAAGCCCGTTTTCCTTTAGCCAATCCTGAATAGAGATATTGATCCGCTCATGCCAATCATCACGGAACAGCGCGTCAACCTTTTCACTTTGTTTTCCATTATTCTCTTCGGGCTTACCTTCTTTTAGGCCTTCTTCCGGCGCCCCCAGCATCATGCCAAGAACTTGATGCATCCGGTTCATTTCAGACATGTCCAGGTTTATACAGATCATAGCTTCGGCCTGATCGTTACTATTTCTCATGACGACACTGATGGACTTAAGGATTTTACCGTCCCAATTCACCTTGCGGTATGGCCCGAGCACACGATCGCCTCCGGTAAATTCCACCTCGTCCATATGGGACGGTGACCCAATTTCACGGTTGGAATAGTTATTCGCCAGGTAAACAATCTCTTGTGTTTTCAGGTCGTGTATCACGACTTCAGCATGGGGATGCATTAATGCCGCAACCCCATCTGCCATCGATTTATAATTATTAAAATTTTCCATAAATAGACATATAGTCTATACTTAGAATATGAGTCCAGAAATAATTTTCTGTTCAATTTAATTCCCGGTCAATAAAAAATCATTCCGAGAACGAGGCCCGACGTTAAACTTTTAAGTTGTGTAACTTCAAAATAATAAATATACTAATGCATATATTGTTATGTGATTGCCTCATAATAACAATCCGTTGGTTCAACCTTCGGCTTCATCATTATTTTTTACTGCTGATCATCCCGATTGGCTGATGGCTGATGGAATTTTTACGTGCCAAATATTAACGATATTCCCACACGCAATACTACTATTGGTGTCAACATTCGCTATACCCGACTATTGAAAAATATGTCCGAAGATGATCTTGCACACAAAATCGGTGTCAAATCATCCTATATTCATCAATGTGAAACAGGACAAGTCGAAGTTCTCCCTCCCCTATTACAAGATATAGCCAATGTACTCGGGGTCAGCGTGTCCAGCATCGTCAACACGAAAAAACGTGCTCCGGCTTGTAAAAAAAGCTATTTATCCAAAGCCTTGGAAGCCATAAATCATCTAGAGAATTTTATTGAAGGCCAACAAAGCAAGGCAGTCTAAGTTCCAAAGCGTCACATCAGCTAGAACCAGCGTTCAAACGACCTTGCTGATTGGCGCCCAAATTATTCTGGTCAAATTTAAACTAATCAAAATTATGCGGATCTATTCAGCCACTTTTTTCTCAAGCTGTTTAACAATGGCACCTGTAAAAGTTGTCACGCCTTCTTTTTTTGCAATTTTCTTGTGGTGCGCAAATAAAGTATTCACCGAAATGCCCAGTGTTTCAGCCATGGCGGCGTTGGATAATTCCGGATGATTAATCTGTAACTTCAGAATTTTTTGCTGTATTGGCGACAGGGTAATATTGTCTCGGCTTAGTTGTCGCAACGAAGCATGTCCGGGGTAAAGCTGTTGATCCAGCTTCTCCGCCGCCAAAGCCAATAGCCCGGCATACTTGCGGTACAAGCTTTCAACCGGCCCCTCTGTTGTCAGGATCAAGGCTGATTTTAAGTTATAACGGCCGGAAAAAATAACAACACCATCGTCCATTCCAAAAAACGACCATAAGTTTTCGGCAATCACAGCCTGTTCCGGGTCTATAGAAATAGTATCCCGTGCCTCGGCAAAGGTATAACTTCTGCACCACTGGTGAATAGCCTTGGCGACCGGACAAAAACGGTAAATTTGTGCAGCGTAATAGTGTTCTTGAAACCCCTCGGCGAGATGACCTTCCCAGTTATCCATCGTATCCGGGTACCAACGTTGAAAGAACAGACCATTGAACCCTAGACCAATAATCAGGTCTTTGGTCTCTCCAGGCGTTTCCGCCTGGAGAATATCTTGGGCAAATTTCAACTCTTTCACACTTACGCTTATCCTTATGCCTGATATCGTTGTGCCTGACATTCTTGTGCCTGGGCAAAAACATCGGGAAAAGCACGAACAGCCTGTCGCAACGTAACTTCTTGGTCCATGGTATCTTCGTTTTTCCTGCCCGCCAAAGACAATTTAATCGGAACATATTCATGACCGCGATAATTCAACGGCTTTTCCCCTGTCGGCTTAAAACCATAAAGTTTCCAGAACCGCATCAACTTGGGATTTTCAACAATACCAATAACCGTTTTCAGGCCCAGTAGTTCCGTATATCGTTTAGCATTTAAGAGCAAAGAACGAAAAATCCAGGGATTTTTCTCTCGTGCATTTTGCTCAACAGCCAATCGCTCCCAAATTGCTGTTCCTCCTTCATCCATAGAAATAATGCGAATGCGCATTGTCCCACAAACAGCCCCGTTCCATTTGGCAATCAGATGAACAGAACAAAGATCATTGCCATCAAACTGCTCTTCTTCGGGTTCACCACCTTCATCCATAAAAACTTTCCGCCTGATGGCATAGGCCAGTTCCAATTCATCAAGACCTTTAACAATAGCGACATCAATAACAGACTTGGTCATCATTTTATCCTAACGTTTAAAGTGAACAAACACTCGCTAGAATAAATGCTGAAATTATTTTTCTCTCGCTAAAGATGTTTAATCAGATATTCAAACTTCACAAAGCAAGATTATTCTCCCCTGAAAATTCCTCGCTTTTAAGTTAGTCCTTTTCCACCAAGGGAGACGGTACATGAAAAAATCACGTTTCAGCAAAGAACAGATTATCGGTATTTTGAAATCTTACTAGGCAGATATGTCAGCCCGAGATCTTTGCAGACAGGACTGTATAAGCAATGCCACATTTTACAACTGGCGTTCAGATGACACACAGCTGCGTAAGCGACTAGCAGAGCTGTCATCAGAGCGCAGGCGATTTGGGTACCGTCGTCTCCACCTTCTGCTTAAACGAGAAGGTTGGGTACTGAATTGGAATAAGATTTATCGTTTATACAAGGAGGAGAAGTTGACCGTACGCAAGCGTGGTGGCAGGAAGCGAGCCTTGAGACCTGGGAACGAGAGCCCTAATAAAGATCCTGCAAGGGTGCAACCAGCGTTGAATTCTGGACTTCGTATCAGACATTTTGGTCGATTGCAGAGTCCCATGTTTACCCTTGCATGGTGATCAGAGAAACGGAACCGAGATAAGATCTGTTTACGAGCTATCGTCATGCTGGGGAATTGGTAGAAATGCAGGGAATGGATTACAATACTCAAAGGCCCCAAATATAAACCCCATTAACTTATAAATGAGTACATATTGGGGGAACAGGTCACAAAAGACCAAAAATCAGAGTTACAAGAAGGTGACATACTCTGCCTGATCAAGAGATATGTAGCTTGTCAGGCTTTGGAATAATCTGACAAGATAAGATTGGCAATAGAACTAAAAGTATCCGGATCATCCAAAATATTGCTAGTAATCATGGCACCTTCTAATGTTGCTAAAGTTTGGAGAGCTTTAATTTTAGCAGTACTGTTAAAACCTTTAAGGTTATAAGACCGAAATAGCCAGTCAATATTACGCTTAAAGAATATTCTTGTTTCTTCCGCTACTGATGAGGGAAGACTGTCAACTTCAGCAGCAAGTATGCCACATAAACACATTCGTTTATCTCTTATTAAAGCAGCTTTAAAAACGTCTATGTATATTTCTATAGGGTCTTTTTGCGCTGCAATTAAGTCCTCAGGTTCGCCGAGAGCTTCAAAAAAACTTTCTGTGTAATAAGCCACAACAGCGACTCCCAAAAGTTCTTTTGTTGGAAAATGATAATGTACAGAAGAGCTTTTGATCCCAACCTCTTTAGCTATACCTCTAAAACTAAAGGCGTTGTAACCTCCTTCACGAACCATTACCGCAGCGGCGTTTAAAATTTCCATTTCTTTTCGTTGCATATTTTTAGCTCACCTTTTCTATCTAACGATAGATAGCTATTGACAATGAAATATGCAAGCTTGTATACAACCTCAATTGCCTATCTATCGTTAGATAGAAATACTGTTTCTTTAAAAAAAATGAACGAGAAATTGTTGTTAATAATTAGCGAGCACTACTATTTACGGGGTTCAAGCTGATGCTAGGCAATATCGATAATAGTAAACTAGACCGTATCGTAATGGTGGGTCGTTATTAATTTGAATAAGCTCATCTTGAAAGGATAAGTGATGCATACAATGGATAATCTAAAAAAACTTCCAAAGTTAAGTAAGGGCGCAGAAAAGGCAACTTCTGCATTTTGGACGTATAATGAAGCGGTTATGGCTGATGGTGCCGTGCCTCAAAAGTATAAGGAATTGATTGCGATTGCTGTCGCTCTGACAACACAATGTGCTTACTGTCTTGAGTTGCACAAAAAAGCGGCTTATGAGGCGGGCGCAAATGAAAAGGAAATAGCAGAAACTGTTCATGTTGCTGCGGCTTTAAGGGCAGGTGCAGCTGTAACTCACGGCACACACCTTTTTAATGAATGAGAGTAATTATCCCACAAGGTGTCACATGGCATCAAACCATATAAAAATCTATCAAAATTTTTATAAATGAAGAGACGTAATGCTCGTTTAAAAAGAAAATAATAGGTGAGATAATGAAAGTAAAAATATGGTCAGATACTATGTGTCCATTTTGTTATATAGCGAAGAAAAACTTTGAAAAAGCGATGCAGCAGTTATCCTTTGCTAAAGAAATCGAGGTTGAATGGAAAAGCTATCAGTTGGATCCAGAACTGCAAGAGACTTCTGGAAGCACAAATTTTGGGCAGTATTTAATGGAAAGGAAAGGGTTTTCTGTCTCGAAGAAAGGTCAATTTCTTCAGCAGTTGACAGACATGGGAGAAAGTTCAGGGGTGAATTTTAACTTTGATAAAACATATGTCGCTAATACATTCCTAGCCCATAAACTACTGCACCTTGCTAAGAAATACGGCAAAAACAGTGAAATGGAAGAGTTGCTGTTTCAAGCTTTGTTTGAAAATGGGATGAATATTGCGGATCCCGAGCTTTTAATATCTTTGGCCGAGCAGCTTGAAATTGACAAAACAGTCACACGCGAAGCACTTGTTTCAAATAAGGTTGACTATGAAGTTAAGCAAGATTTTATGGAAGCAAGAAATATGGCCGTATCAAGTGTTCCATTTTTTGTGCTCGATAATAAGTATTCCATATCAGGGGCTCAGCCTGTTGAGGTATTTCTAACGGCATTGACACAAAGTTACAATGAAAATTTGAAGTCCTCCGAAAGCATCGAGGGAAGTAATTGCTCTTGTTAAGCTTATGCATGATAGGAGAAAAAAGATCAAAAATTTCAGCTCATAGGCGCGTCTTTATTCAGCTCATAGGCGCGTCTTCATGCCAGTGCACTTTACACTCGTTACTAAAAAGTACCAAAAAGACGAAGAGAAGCTGGGCTTTTGGATCAAATAAACAATATTGATATTCCTACTCTGGTTCTGGTTTCAGGGCGTACTGATATGATCGGAGACAAAACTTACTGTCTAATGCCCCGCAAGATCAACTTTGGTTAGGCTCTTTAACCCGAAAAGAGGATGTAGAGGTCGGCAAAACTATTCTCACCTTACAGTCGCTGAATACAATACCAGGATACAAATCTTAATTTATCTGATCAAATCGCAAGAATATAGCTAGACCATTGCGAATATTAACTAAATAACTGGCTGTCATTTATGGTACTATCTATGATAGTAAGTGTGTAAACTAAAAAATTTCCACATTTAAATTTTGACTGTTTAATCTAATTCCAACAAAAACCCACAACGCTTCCAAAGCTATATCCCAGACGGAGAAACCCCAAATATAGCCCCTTAAAAACCCCCTCCACACAACCACTATTACAGTTATGTGAAATTTTGCTTCTCAAAAGAAGTATTTTCAGGTTATAGTATTTGGAAAGTTGTTGACGTGAGTGCGTTACCTAAGTGTTTAGCGAAACCACTAGGGGGACACCAAGATGACTGATCATACAAGGTATCAAGCCAGATATCCCGACGACGAAGATCAGAATTTGAACACTTCCAATACCAGCTCACTCTGGCTTCCTTTTTCCAATGCATTTATTACAAATTTTATTTTTAAGAACATCTCTTTGACCAGAGCTTTATTTTTAAAAAATTTTGCTTTCTATAATTTCCTTCAAACTCACTACCGCCCTCAATCACAGTTTTTGGCTTTCCCCCAAAAGCCCCGTATTCACAGCCATTCTCCCCATAATCGTTTTTTAAAGCATAAAACCTCCCTACCCTGAGCAAGTATAGTTTGTGTCAACTTGCTAACTTCCCCGGCCTCCCTTAGCCGGGGATTTTTTTGAGCTTTATTATGAGAATAAAATAAGCAGCCTTAAAAACTATTGTTCTCCGTCACCAAGTCAGTATTATTTCCCGAGTTAGATTTCATTCAAGTCGTCAGGACTTTTCACAAAGGTAAAATAATGGCTGACATCGGGTTAGAATGCACCTGTGGCAAGGTAAAGGGCGTCGCACGCAATATATCACCAAGCACAGCAAGACGTGTTATTTGTTACTGTGAGGATTGTCAGAATTTTGCCAGAAAGCTTAACCGCGCAGATGATGTTCTTAATGCCTTTGGGGGCACCGAGATTTTTCAAATCACCCCATCGCAGGTTGAAATCACGCAAGGACAGGATCAACTGCGTTACTTAAAACTGTCAGAAAAGGGGATTTATCGTTGGTATACAGACTGTTGTAAAACACCCGCTGGAAACATGATTGGTCCCAAACTTCCCTTCTTGGGTATCGTCCACACCTTTATGGGCAAAGATAATGCCTGCGACAAAAGTTTGGGGCCTGTACGCTATTCCGTTATGGAACAGGACGCGATAAAATCACCTGTCACATCATCCACGGAAATGCCCAAAGCAGAAAGTTCAGCACCTAAATTCCCCATCAGCTTAATGATAAAGATTTTCGCGCGTTTATTCCTTGATTCCCTTGGCGGTAAAAACAAACCCAATACTTATTTTAAGTCAGATGGAACACCCATTTCAGATTAGATTTCAAAGAGTAAAGCCAATATAGCCGCCACTAGATACAGCAGGTTAAAATTAAGAAATCAACATCAGACACAGATCGCGTTATTTTCGTTTCTGTGGCTGTGGCTTCACTCGAACACGGCAAGGTATTCTTGATTTAGGTCCATCAAAAATTTGCCCTATAGTTCTTAAAAGAGAAATAAGTGGTTTTAAAAGTACCATTGTGATCTTCCTTATTATTTTGCTTTTTGTCAGATCCAGTAATTTGGAACAGTCTTTTGGGGAACAGCTGTTTGGACTTTGATTTCCAAAGCCAAACACCCCATTACCTTGCGAGCAAATTTATCAAAGAGCACACTTTATTAACAAATTTTAGTCTGTCAGAGAGTCTTTAAAATAGATTTAACATCATTCATGAATTACCAATAACCAGAATTATCGGTGACATAAGTTGCGGAAAACTGAATTGCGGATACGCTGCTTTATTCTTCAGAGTGGTTTTGACGCCGTATAATCACTAAGAGAAGTATCGGCATCAAAGCCAAAAGTAATACCCGCAATTTTTTGCCCTGTCTCCGGATTAAAAATTGGCATTGTCACCGATATTTGAAACTTCCGGGTTGAGCTATCAAATTGAATTCGTGAAAAATTTATCCGCTTGTTATCTTTAAAAATACGGTTGTATTTCTGTTCATCACCTTGCCAATAATCCGATGTGATCTCACTAAGGCCCAGAATATACCCCTGATCATCAAAAACAAAAACTTCAGATATTATACCTTTGGATCTTTTCTTTATGCGTTTCAATTCTTTGGACAAGCCATTCCCTAGGATAGAAGCCATAAAAGGGGTTTCGGTTTTTTTGTTGTTTTTCCGGACTTCTATCCAGGTTGCATCTTGTTGTTTCTTACGATCAAGTAGCTCGTTATCCGTTTGACTATTGCCTTCCCTGTTCTCTAGGGCCTGCTGAACAATGACGGCTTGCAGATCCCCAAATGAAACATATAACTCGGCAAGGTCTGCAAGCCTTTGTTCTTCGGCTGCAGTTGGCTGTTTTTCGTCTGTGGGACAAAGATCGATCCGACGATTAAAATCATTTAGAAAGCCGGGGTTATCTTCTACAAAGTTATGAGAAAAATAAGCAACAAGCGGAACATAGCGCACAAAAGACGATCTGATATTTTCCAAGCCAAATTCTAATTCTTTAGCTGCCTGCAAAAAAGCGGCCTCATCAGCCAAGGCATAATCAACCCGTTTATTTAACAGGACTTTGATCAGGCTTTTCATATTACTTGAAAAAGCAAGCTTCTCAAATTGATGTTCTCTCAGCCAGCTCCCTTCGTTGGATCCAAGAACACTACCAATCCTGTCATTAACGTTGGGAATTGGACCACCGGTTTTATCTAATGGCCCATTAAGACGAAAAAATTTCCATCTCTCAACAGCAAGTGGTTCTGTTGCAGTTCCCATTTTATTTAATTCACGATTGGGAATTTTCAGAAAAAGGCCATCCACTTTCCCCACGGTCATCAAGTGTCGGTTTCGATTAGGTGGCGAGAGCATGATTTGGTATTTGCGTCCCATCTGCGTAAAAACGCACCTCATGGCCTGTACCCCCGTTCCCGTCAGCTCTTTATCCTTCAAGAGCTGATAGGGCGGGTGCAGATGCGTTCTGACATTAATGGCATTATCACTTACGTCTGCGGCGGAACTAGGTGATAGCGGCAAACACCAAACAAAAGAAAGAGTGGCAAATATCTTTCGCAAAGCCTATTTATCTCCGAAATTAATCGCGATAATTACAAAGCCTTTACCTCTGTCAGGAAGATAGAGATATCTTGTTTTAACGCATCATTATTACGGCCCATTTCACCGATCACACTTTGCTGATTTTCTGCAAGTTTACCTGTTTCTTCTGCCGCTTGAGCAACTTTTTGAACAACACTGGCGACTTCGTTTGCCCCTTGCGCAGCTTCTTCCACGTTCCGGGCAATTTCGCTGGTTGCGGCCCCTTGCTCTTCGACAGCACTGGCAATTGCCCCTGTCAGCTCATCAATCTTGCGAATTGTATCGCCAATACCCAGTACGGCATCGGCAGCAGAGGCGGTTTCGTTTTGGATCTCATTAACTTTAATGCCAATTTCCTCGGTGGCCTGCCCCGTTTGCGTCGCAAGGTGCTTGACCTCACTCGCCACAACGGCAAAGCCTTTTCCGGCATCACCTGCTCGGGCTGCTTCAATGGTTGCGTTCAAAGCAAGTAAATTGGTCTGCTCGGCAATATCACTAATGATTTGCACGACCTGACCAATACTTTTTGCTGCGTCATTCAATTCCACAACCTTAGAATTGGCCTGCTCAACTTCGGTCACAGCGGCCTGTGAAGCCCCAGATGTCTGGTTCATCTGGCGTGAAATTTCGCTAATAGAAGACGTCAACTGTGTGGTCGCCGCAGAAACGGTCTGAATGTTTGCTGATGCCTCTTCGATCGCCCCCGACGCTTCTTGGGACAAGGTTCCGGTTTGTGCTGCATTACCAACCATTGTTGTCGCAGATTGAGAAACGTCTAAAACTGATTTGGAGACCACTTCTAAACCGCTCCCCATTGTTGCATCAAACTCTCTCGTTAAACGCTCCATGCTTTCATGGCGTTTTCTTTCCGTTTCTTGCTTGGCTTCTTCCAATGAACGCATTTCGCGTTGCTCAATAGCATTTTCTTTAAACACCTCAACAGCCCTTGCCATGCCGCCGACTTCGTCCTGACGGTTGGCACCCTGAATTTCAATATCAAGCTCTCCGCTGGCTAGCTCACTCATTTTTTGCGTTATCCGACTTAGCGGGGTCGAAATTGCTTGGGTAAGGGTAAAGGCCAAGAAAATGGCCGCCAAAGCCAATACCGAGATAGAGACGATAATTGTTATTGTAAACTTGCCAAATGCTCCTTCTTTGACAGAAGCCGCCTCAATAGAAATTTGATTCAACTGATTATTCAGTTCTAACGCCACAGCATCAAATTCTGCAATTGTTTCCTGTGGCAACCCCGAGACTTCAATCGCTCGCGCCTGATTAACCGTGAGGTAATTTCGCATCAACTGAATTTGGGAACTTGCAAACTTATCGACCCAGTTCTGATAATGGTCTGACAACAATTGTACCGAACCTGTTACCTGATCTTGCCCAGCAGATAGTGTTTTTAATTCTGCAAAGTACTTTTCAGTTGAGAGTGCAAAATCATTAAACTGCTGTAACCCGGAACGATCTCCCGTTAACAGGTAATAAAGCAACCCCTGGCGTTGATTAGAAAATGATTCTTTATAATGATTAAAGGCAAGCTCCAGCTTGTTCGCTTTTTCAATTTCCTGATCAGCGGATTTGATATCATTGATCGCAGAGAAGGCAACCACTGCCATCAAAAGAGTAACTGCGACAAGCAGAGAAAAACTTAGAATGAGCTTATGCGCGATTTTTAAATTACGGAAAAATTGCATTAGTGAATCCTCTTGGGGTAAATCCTTTTAGGCTTCGTTGAACGGATTGGCTAACTGTACCGAAAGTTAGTTACCCGCGCGCCGACGCGCCAATTCAGTTAGATTATATTCAACAGTAACGGCACCAATTGGCTTATTGCCAGTATCAGAGACTGTTAGATTTACCTGGGTTCGCCATGTCTTCGTTGCCTCGTGGAATTCAGGATCATCCACAAAGATCGCGGCGTGTCCTTCTGGATAAGTTTTGCTGAACTTTGCCTCGTCCCCTTGCCAAAAATCCGATGTAATGGCTGATTGCCCAACATTCAGACCCTTAGCATCCATAATAAATATCTCAGTAAAAAGCCCGCCGGACCCAGCCTGAATTTGTGTAAGATAATTTGATAGCGGGCTACTCAATGTTGTTGCGATCAGTGGCTGATCTTCTTTATCCCGCTCTGCGCGCCACTGCTTATCCAGGGTATCCACTTCACTCTGAGAGATTGCACCATACTTTTTATTCTGTGCGGTAATAGAAATTTCGACGACTGCATTTTTAAGCCACTCTTTAATCGTTTCAACCGCAGCATCATCAATCAGGCTTTTTGAAGGGGCTGTCGTTTCAGCATAAACTGGGTGTCCCCAAATAGTCGCCGCAAGTAAACATGCACAGACATTGGTGCGAAATCCAAATTTAGGTGTAACAGCTAATCGTTTTGTTTTCTTAAACAGAAAACCGAAAAACATGCTCATAACGTTCCTTTCCCAAAACGTTTTTCCTATGGCCACATATTTCTGTGTATAGTCTGGTCTGCGTCAGTTCATTCAGATCCTGTGCAATTCAAATACCAAAAATCTAACCATAGATTGCCAAACATATGATAGTATGGCCAAGGCATTAAGAATCATTTAAACCTGTTTCTGGTTCCCTGTTTCTGGTTCCCTATTTCTGGTTCCCTGTTTCTGGCTCCCTGTTTCTGGCTCCCATAAAATCGAACCGACAAACTTATAACCAAGCTTATAGCCCGACTTACAGTTCGGATAGCCAGTTCTTTATCCGCTGTTCATTCACCCCAAAATCATCTTTCCCATAGTGAGAACGGCTATAAATCGCCAGAGTAGAGATTGTCGGCCCTAGAGGAATAAAGCGAACAGTAATGCTATCGGGATAACGCATCCATTTTGTTCGTTGAATAAAATCGTACTGAAGGTTTTCGCTATCCACAGCCTCTCTTTCTATTCGCGGCTGCTTATTCATCAGTGCCATCCATTCGGCCTTTAGTGCATCCACCGAAAGGTTATACACCGGGCTTTCAAGATCGCTTGGCGCATTACAATAACCTTTGGGGCAGACCAGAAACTGATTTGGCGTTGGCGCCAGCGACAACGTTACAAAATCAATTTTTTGTTCGTCAACCGGACCAAAAAACAGCGCGAGGCCCCTATCCCGGCCGATAAAGACCAAAGCAACCAGCAAAAGAAGACTGATCCCGATCAAGGCTCCCATAATCAACTTCAAAAATATCATGAATGCTTTCTCTTCTTCCTATGAGTTTGCTTCGTGGCACTTGTCTTTATTTTACGTTTATAGCGTTTAGCTGTTTATAGATGAGCCTACGGGTATGTCTGGTATCTCAGATCATTCTGGCCGTCCTCAAATCAGGGCGTTAGATCTTCGACTTACAATGAACAATCACGGTGTCGCGGGTTCTTTGAAAAGAATTGAATACTCATTAACTCTTTGCGCGTAAGATATAGCAGAGAATTACAGGAACGGTGAGATAAAAACATAATAACTTAAACAGGATAGCGAGGAAAATACCCCGATGTCATTAAAAATTTCTTCCCCCTGTTCCTCTGATCCAAATTCCCGGCATGTTGAAAATACCCCCGATGTCTTTAGCCGCGGCAGCCTGATGTTCACTTATGAGCTTTTGCGTAAACAGAATCCTGAACTAGCCCTGACAATCCGCAACGTCGTTCATCACACGCCGTTGGAAAAATCAGCTCAGGATATCAACAACAGAAACACGGACCATTTCAGGGTACAGGTAAGCCCGGAACAGGTTCGTGCCATTATCGAAGGGCTTGTTGCCCAAGACACGCCCGCGCCCGCGCCCGCGCCAGAAAACATGGGCAAGGTTATTATGGCAAAAGCCCTGATTGACGAGTGGACGAAACTTGCCAACCAGTTGATACAGGATCAGCCGACGTCTTTTACGTAAGACCTTTTGACATGCCTTTTTCTATCCCCTTATCGTTCAGCCCTTTCCTGAAGCCACTTAACCAATTTCTTCAGGGCCGAATGCGGTAGCGCAGGAACAAAGTTTCCATCGCGCCCTTCCATATCTTCGTTGGCGACCATCGAATTAATAATGGCTTCTTCCATTGATCGAATTACCCCTTCGAACAGAAAATCCAAATCCGTATCGGGGATAAAAGAAACGTTTTGAACAGCCTGTTCTTTCGTTACCAGTACATCACGGTTGGCTGTGGAAAAGGCTAAAAAGATATCGCCAGACCCATGGGCCCCAATTCCCCCGGTTTGTCCCATTCCTAATGCGCCCCGCCGTGCCAAACGCTTGAGCTGATGAGGCAGTAAAGGCGCATCTGTCGCAATAATACCAATGATAGAACTAAGTTCAGTGCTTCTCGTTTTCTCAACCATTCTGGGTTCGGAAAGCTCTTTGCCAAGGGGGGACCCTAAAACGGTCAAATCATCCCGTTTGCCAAAGTTTGATTGCACAAAAGCGCCAACAGTATAAGCCACATCACCGTACTGTACCCGTCGAGATGCCGTGCCAGACCCAGCTTTAAAATCAAAGCTTTTCATTCCCGTCCCGCCGCCGACACTGCCTTCTTCAATCGGGCCATCTATTGCAGCTTCGATGGCTTGGGATACATGGTCATTGGTAACATGAAAGCCATTGATGTCATTTAAAAACCCATCATAGGTTTCCGCTGCAACGGGCAGCCCGAAACTGTCTGCGAATTCATCCGGGAAAGCCCGATTAGCCCATCGCAAGGTCGCATCACGGGTCAAGCCACAGGCATGGGTATTGGTAATCGTTATCGGCAACGACATCAGTCCCACTTCTTCCAGAAAGTGAGACGAGGTTAGTTCACCATTACCGTTCAGGGAAAAGTACCCGGCGAAAACCGGCGTACACACATCTGCCCTCGGCCGGGGTAAAATAGCCGTCACTCCCGTTCGCACAGGCCCCTGCCCCACCTTCAAAGAACCATCACCATCAATCAGGGTGGTATAACCGACGCTAACCCCCGCAACATCCGTGATCGCATTGTTTGGCCCCGGCTCGCCTGGAAACTTTAACCCTAACCCCGCAGCTCTCATTTTCCCGGCAGGTGTCATCCTTTGGCTATCGGATAAAGTATCAGGCATCACTGTTCGTTTCCATTTTGGGTAAAGATCATTGGTTCTTCCCCGGTTGAATAATTAAGCAAGTTATATGATCAAAGAAGTATCAAGAAAAATCTGACTTCATGCAACGTCAACATAACCGCGTTCTCTAACAACCAGACAGCGGTCAAACTCGCCTCAGGAAACTTTATAGAAACCAACTTTGCAACCCAATCGACAGCGTCAATAATGGTGATATAATCCAACACACCATCCAGCAAAGCTATCAACGATCAGCACAAATCATACGTCAGAAAGACCAAAGATGTCAGGTGAGATTTTACGATCAACAGGCTTCAAACCTGAACAGAGCGATACACATTTCAATGCCTCTCTCTGGGTCAGTGCGCTTATTGATAATATTGGGAATGCCAATTTTTTCCCATGGATCGCGGAACAGATGAAACAGGTAATTCCGCACGAATTCTGTATTATTTTTCAATATGAAAAGGAACATCGCCCACAGGTTCTCTATGATGGATTAAGCCCGCTGGGGTATCGGGAAGGCTTGAAAAATTTCCTACAAAGCACGTGGCAGATCAACCCCTTTTACCACGCCTGTCGCGAAGGCCTTAAACCCGGCCTGCATACGATGGAAGCCCTGTCACGGGAAGCCCAGACCAGAAAATCTCAAGCCCAAAAAGTCCAAACAGGGAAAGCTCAAGCCCGTTTCTATACAGAGAAAACCAGAACCAACGCCGATTACAAGATGCGGCCGGATCACAAGGAAGAAATCGGTTATGTCACCGATGGCTGGCCATTGGGCATGCAGGAACTTATGCTGGCGGTTCCTCTGCCCGGTGATGATGTGATCGAAATTTCTCTATCGCAAAAGATTGATCACACCGACAAAGGCGCCCCCTTGCTTGAACAGTCACAAGAATTGGTGCCCATTATCATCAGCGCCATCAAAAAGCATTGTGAAACCCTTGGCCTAGGTCACTCGACACTAAATCACACCACACCGGGGCACACCACACGTAGTCAACCGCTTTTGTCTGCGCCAGATTTTCTGACCCGCCGCGAAAAGCATATTATGGATTTAATCCTCTCTGGCTACGGATCAGAAGCCATCGGTCTTCACCTCGGCATAGCCTTGCCAACAGTTAAAACCCACCGACGCAATCTCTATCGCAAGCTCGGTATTTCATCACAGGCAGAGCTTTTTGCGCTCATGTCATCCCATATGTCCTCTCGCCCCCCCCAAAAAGGGCATCACTAAGGCATCACAAGGCATAGCATTCTCTCTTTTGAGGGAAAGCTCCCCCAAACTCATCCTTTAGGATGATTGTTCAAATAAAAGAGGCCTGACAACAATCCTTATAGAACAAAGTGGTTTTTGAGGATTACAACATGACCTTCCCAATCGAAAGCGTTCGCGCACAATTCCCTTCTCTGTCTCTGACGGACACCCTGAACGGCAAAGAAAAACGGCGGATCTATCTGGATAATCCCGCCGGAACACAGGTAACATCGCGCGTTATTGAGGCTGTTTCGGACTGTTTTCTCAATGCCAATGCCAACCTTGGCGGATACTTCCCAACATCCATTGCCGCAGAAAAGGTCGTTGATGATTGCCATCTTGCCATGGCGGATTTCATGGGGACTGATGATCCCGGCGAAATCATTATCGGTGCCACAATGACAACACTGACCATGCACATGTCGCGCAGTATCTGTCGTGACTTCAAACCGGGGGATGAAATTATCGTCACCCGGATGGATCACGAAGGTAACGTTGCCGCATGGTTAGAAATTGCGCAGGATTTGGATCTGGTGATCAAGTGGGCCGACTTTGACAAGGCAAGCTGGAAGATCGAACCGGAACATATCAAAAGCCTGATCACCGATAAAACAAAGTTGTTGGCCCTGAACTATGCCAGCAACCTGACCGGTGCCATCAACGACGTTAAATCCATTATTGCCGAAGCCCATAAATCAGATGTGCTGGTGTATGTCGATGCCGTTCAATTGGCCCCACACCACCAAATTGACGTCAAAGACTTGGGCTGTGATTTCCTGATCTGTTCGTCCTATAAGTTCTTTGGCCCACATATCGGGGTTCTTTGGGGCAAACGATCAATACTCGAGAAAATGCACGCCTATAAATGCCGCTGCGTGCCGGAAACGCTGGCGACCAAATATGAAACAGGAACACCGGCTATAGAACTCTTGGCTGGCCTGACCGCCGCCATAGATTATTACGCGTGGCTAGGCGGCGAACTGGGTCAGACCGGATCTCGCCGCGCACAGATGACCACGGCTTTCAACGCCGCAATCGAATACGAAGAAACCCTGACCAGCCAACTGATCAAAGGTTTGCAAGAAATTGACGGCGTGGAAATCTTTGGCCCCACCGCACAGAACCAGATGAAAGCACGTGTACCCACCGTGTCTATCCGCCACAACAAAGTAAAGCCGGATCCTCTCGCAAAGGCTTTAAGCGAAGAAAACATCTTCGTCTGGAGTGGTCATAACTATGCCATCGGCGTGGTTGAAAGCCTAGGTATTCCAATGGACGAAGGCATCTTGCGCATTGGCATTGCCCACTATAACACCGCCGAGGAAGTAGAGGCTATTCTGGGTTCAATTGAGGGCATTGTAAGCAACGTTTAAAGACCGGCGGCACAGCCTATTTCCCAGAAGATAAAAACGATCACACTTGTAATAACTGGACCAGTTCCGGCGAAGGGACAAATTAGAAGAGTTTTGAAAAGCAGGCCCAGAAGGAACTTATCCTGATGGGCCTTTTCCACAAAAAAATGAAATTATTTTCTATAAAGACAATAGTTAATTGATCTTCTTGAGGTTGATCATTCCGCTATAGATTATCTACCCATTTTTTTCGATAAACTTCATCTATTTCTTCTAAAGAATACATATACTCGTCAGGTGACATTTGACTATCAACTAACATAAGATCCATCCCCCCTGACCATAATAATTCTTTATTTTCAGGTGGAGAAAACTCAAGTTTATCGGAATCAAATGCATACATTTTTTCACATGCCCAACAATTAGCATCTTCTCTGGTAATCTTTCCTGCTAGAAGTTTTGAAAATATATCAACAACCTCATTCTTCGTAATTAGCATCTGATCCAATAAGTCCTATCCTAAATTACCTGGCAAATTTTTCTATGGCATCAATAGAGACTGACCATTCAGAAATTCGTTCACCATCTTCAGACATGATTTCTCGGTCTGAGATACTTTTGGCAATGTTAGCCTCATCAAACGATACTTGATCAAGAAACAATATCGTATTCTGAATATAAACCATATTTTCCACCTTATACATCGACCATGTCATGAGGAGATTTGCATACTCAGGATCATACATGGTCACCATCAAAGCCTCCTTGTCGCTACCACTTAACAACTCCTGACATGCTTTTGCCCACTGCTTTCGATAATCATCGATACTCCAGTATGTAAGTGGGGCATGAAAATCCTCTTGGAAATTATCAATCTTGATGGTTCCCAAGGCACAGGGCTCATCATAATGAATTATTGGGGTATCCGATAACGAGATGGAGAATATCGACATGTTTAAACTCTTTACTCAAGGTTCTCTTGGACTTTAAGAAAATTCATAATTAGAAATACAAACAACAAACCTGCTTAGTCTTTTGATACAATGTCATTAATCTCTTTAATTTGCTCAAAAGAGGTTTCATAAGGCCATATTTGGTTATCGACATATCTTTTCTTTTCAAAAAAATACATCTTTTCCCAGAAAGGGTTTTCTTTTATAGCGCAAAGTACAGTTGACCATTGAGTATCATGAGTGCTGATTTTCAAACGGGCATCTATTGGATTAAGACTGTTACCATCAAGTTTAGAGGCTATAGAAATTTCACTTTTAAAATCTTCATACTCACTGTCAGAAATTGAATTAAGTAACGTTAATTCACATAAATAATTTTTTTGTTCTTCTCTATTCATTTTCTCCCATTTGGATTCATATTTAACGTATGCGACTGCCTTTGCCCACTTATCTGAACTAGATGTAAAATTTTGATCATTTTTATATATCTGATGCAATAAACTAGCGTGATCGATAAAAATACCGAGTTCTTCGTTATCAAGGAAAAAAGGGACCACTAAAATCTTGCTGTACTTCTCTTTTTCATTAAGAGGTAAGTCATCCCAATCTATTTTCTCAGCAGCTCTCTTAACTGCCGCTCTCCACTCCAAACGCTGAGGAGAAATAAGCAACCATTCATCCCATTTACTTTTTGCCTCAACTCCACCAACCTCTATTTCATATTTGATTAGCTGATTAATAATCTTCTGATGCAAGTTAGAAACAACAGGGCTTAGGGCAACGTCTGGGTTAGATGGTAAAGCACAGAACTTTGCCTCCAATAGCGCTTTGTGTAATGCAAGTAGCTCTGTATATTCTGTAATTTCAGTTAACATTTACGTTCTTTTTGTTTCAATTATATACTCGTCATGATCATCAATAGTTGAAACATTAAATGACACATTTCGCGTTTCACCATTAGCTGTTGTATCAATCATCGTATGTCACTCATTTAGCAATGAGAATACCCACATCCTCTTCCTCGCAATAGGGCATTTTTCATTTCATCAAACATTTCTTTGCTCTCTCTTCATCAATCGCCTGTATACTTTCCAGGACAGAAATAAAGACACGAGAAGACTAAGTAACACAGATAAACCAACCGCAATATATGTACCATAATCGGGTAAAACCGCATGACTGAATGGCGGGATAGAAAGTACTATGTAGCCGAACAAAACGAAGCTAACAGGCAAGAAAACACCAAACGCTGCTATAACTAACAATATTTTCAATATCTTTTGCATTTGCACTTAAACCATAAAAACTTAATCGGAAATGATTTGAGCCCTCAATAATCGTCAACAACAGGTATCGTCCCTGACAAAAACAGATTTAAACTCTTTGATAACAACATCAACAACAACTTAAAAACACCATACTCTTTAAACTTATCAATAGTTGCAATACTGTATAGATACCAAATTAAAATAACTTATGAGCTAAGGAAAATGCCGTGAAATGTCTGGTGGTTATTGCGCATCCGTTAGAGGATAGTTTGTGCAAACATCTTGCGAAGGAGACAATTGCGCATTTGAAGGCCAAGGGGTACGAGATTACGGTCAAGGATCTCTATGCGGAAAGCTTTTCACCTGCATTGACCCATGCTGAGCGGCAAAGTTATTTTACGGAAGAGTTTGATAGTAGTGCTTTGGAACGTGACCTGAGACAGCTCAAAGAAACACAGAGCCTTGTGCTGATCTTTCCGACCTGGTGGTTTGGTTTTCCCGCCATCCTCAAGGGGTGGTTTGATCGGGTGTGGGCGCCGGGTCATGCCTATGATCACGCAGATAACAACAAGGCTATTTTGCCCAAGCTCGACAACCTGGTTGAGATGAAGGTCATTACTACCCTTGGCTCACCCAGATGGGTTGATCTGTTGATTTTACGACAACCGGTTCGACGTGTCCTTAAAACCGCGATCCTAGGCACCTGTGCGCCCAAATGCCGATTTCAGATGCTTTCTCTTTATGGTAGCGAAAGCCTAAGCAAAGAAAAAGTGGATCGTTTTATTCGGAAAATCAGAACACGATTTTAAACCAAATTAAACAATCCACTTTTATAAATTCAATTTTCAGAATTAAAAATTATAGAACAATACTTTAAAGTTGGGCCGCGTCCTGCTCGGCCTGATCTTCTTTGATGCCACGTTGAACGCGGTTTACTTCGCTGGAAATTTCAAAAAGAAGTTGTACCATACGTTCGTGCATCGACTGCAGGCGGTTAATCTTGCTCTGCAGATCTGCGGTCTCAACAACTTCTACATTTGGCGGCAAGCTGGTATTATCTTCTGATCCTTCCAGCAACCAAATCATATTAACGCTCAACACACCTGCCAGCGCAACAAGCTTGTTCGCGCGAGGTTCAGAACGATCACTTTCCCAATTATTCATGGTTGAGACTTTAACACCGACACGGCGCGCAAGCTGCGATGCACTTAATCCCTTACTTTTACGTGCTGCCTCGATACGTTCGCCCATGGTGATATATGTCATAAAAAATTCCTAATACAATTCAACAAAATACTCTATTCATGCCCTTTGGGAATACCACTTGAACAAATCAAATCATTAAAAGTGCATCCCTTTGGGTAGTGCTAAAGGGATACACTTTTGAGTCAGCCATCGCAAGAAAAACTTTAATAACGACCGTAGAAACTCAACCTAAATAATTGATATTAATAACAGTTATACGGGAAATTTTCTTTTCGCAGCTATAAAATCACTTTTAGCGCAACGCTTTAGGAAACCAGATATTCATCTTTTCCCTTTCTTTACCTATCCGATTTATCCTTACGCCCTCACAACACGCAACTTTCCTGTGCGGGTTCTTTTTCAGCCTGAAATACGTCTCCTGACATGGCTGCCCCGCAGGATCGTTGATTGACAGGTGGGCTATTCAGCTATAGTGAAATCTGATTCTATTAATTTGATATTTGGCGATAATGAGCAACTTTTCCGATCTCGGCCTCCGTGACCCTATTCTTCGTGCGATTAAGGAAGGGGGCTATGAACAAATGACCCCGATCCAATCACGGGCTATTCCCAACATTATGGAGGGAAAAGATCTGATTGGTGTCGCCCAGACGGGAACCGGAAAGACCGCTGCCTTTTCATTGCCATTGATCCAGTATTTGCTCAAAGGCGAAGGCAAGCGTAAGGCCAAGACAGCACGGTCGCTGATCCTGGCCCCGACACGCGAACTTGCCATTCAGATTTCAGATAACGTCCGCGACTATTCCAAATATCTGCACCTGCGCAGCACCATTGTTTTCGGCGGCGCGTCAGAAAAACCACAAATCAAAGCAATGGCCCCCGGCGTTGATATCCTGATCGCAACGCCCGGCCGCTTGCTTGACCTGATGTCTCAGGGACATATCAAGCTAAACGAAGTTGAATTTCTGGTTCTTGATGAAGCCGACCGGATGCTCGACATGGGCTTTATTCGCGATATCAAGAAGATCATCAAGGAACTGCCTGATAAACGGCAAACAGTTCTGCTTTCCGCGACGATGCCCAAATCCGTTACCACACTGGCCAACACCATTCTGATCAACCCCGTTCGTGTAGAGGTTGCCCCTGCGGCCACCACCGCTGAAAAGGTTGAACAGCATGTGATGATGGTGCCCAAAAGCCGCAAACGTGACTTGCTGGGACATGTCCTCAAAGACGATGCGATTAAACGGGTTCTGATTTTCACCAGAACAAAACACGGCGCGAACCGCGTTTCAGAGTTTTTGGAAAAACTGGGCGTTACCTCTGCCGCTATTCACGGCAATAAATCCCAAAACGCCCGTCAACGTGCCTTGGCTGACTTTCGTGATGGCGCGATCCGTGCGCTTGTCGCCACCGATGTTGCTGCGCGCGGCATTGATGTGGATGGTGTCACCCATGTCATCAACTTTGAGCTTCCGAATGAACCGGATAGTTATGTTCACCGCATAGGACGTACAGCCCGCGCAGGTGCCACTGGTATTTCATACTCCTTCTGTGATCATGAAGAACGTGCTTATCTGAAAGATATTGAAAAGAATATCCGCCAAAGCGTGCCTGTTTTTGAAGAGCACCCTTACCACGAAGAAGGTATGGCCGCCGCCCCCGCTGGTGCAAAAAAAGATAGTAATAACCGTGGCGGACGCCCAAGCAGAAACGCCCGTGGCGGATCACCAAAAGGCAGAGCCGGAAATAAAACGGGTAATAAAACGGGTAATAAAAATCGGCGTTCCGGGTCACAACAAGCATCTGGAAATTCACAAAATGCTGAGGGAAAAACCAACACCAACGCAAACAGCAGGCCAGCTGGTAATCCGGCGGGCAGAACATCCGAAAAACCAGCGGGCAAACCAAATCGTAAACCCGGAAGCAGACCCGGAAATCGGCCGGGTAATAAAGCCGGAAACCAAACCGGAAACAGATCAGGTCGAAAAACCAGTTCTGTCTAACTTAAAGCGGATTATATTGAACCCTCGGGTAAAAACCATCTAAGCTATCGTTGATCAGATTAACGATAGCTGGTGGTACCCTTGCGATTTCAAAACACCCTACAAATTGGATCGACAAGTCCTTGGTTTTCACGGCCTTAAGCTTTTATGATTTCAATCACGCACAGTCACTGACTGTTGAGGTCCAACAAACCGTGTTTGACTAGTAAGTTGCGATAGGTTCCATCCGCTTTCATCGCGCTTAGATGCTTATCAATCAGCTGCAAAATCGCTTCGTATCCGCGGGTTTTACGCGAGATGCCGATATAAAGGTTTTTGACGTCGATTGCTTCGGTGCCATAATAAAATACTGTGCGACCGGGAAAGAGTAAATTCGCAGTGTGACGCGCGACGAGTTCATCAGCAAGAGCAGCATCAACCCGACCATCTTCTAATTTTTTGAGAATAATTTCCAAATTTTTGGAAACGTCACGTTTAAAGTGTGTTGCTTGGGCAAAGGCCTTTGGATAGGCATAATCCTGAGCAATGCCCACATAACGGTTTTTCAAATCATTTATGGTATTAACACGGCGCGGGTCGCGTTTATGTGAAATCAAAACCAATCGATTTTCAGCGAGAACCGAACCATAGGCAATCTTCTCACCCCGATCCTGTTGATACCAAAGTCCTGGAATCAGATCGACTTTGCCGTCATAAGTTTCCTTGAGCAGACGTGACCAAGGAATAGCCTTCACTTCTACATCGATCCCTGCGCGTTTCATGGCGATTTTCAAGACATCAACAACCAGACCATGATCAGGTAAACCATACCCCATATAGGGCGCCCATTCGGACACACCGATTACAAGCTTGCGTTCCGTAAGGGGATATTCAGAAGACGGTTCGCCAACCGGGGAAGATGTTTTGCTTTGCTCAAAAGCAGAAACAGACGACAAGGACGGGACCGCAAGACAACAGCCAACAACCAAACATAAGCGCCGTAAAGCTTGCTTTAGACCGCTTTTGATATTCAACCAGCTCGCATTGCTATTCATGCCAGATTCCTAACGTCGTGTTGTACCCCTCACGTTAGAATCTTGTCCTACACCTTACATACTATCAGCTTTATCTTATTTTCTCAGATCTTTTTCTCTATTTCAGAGGCTCGATTTCAAAACCTATCAGTTTCCACAAAAATCTTCGCAGAGGTTTCCATAGAGATCTCGGATTTTTACAGAGTTTTTCACAGTATCTTTCACTGCGTCTTTTTCAGGGAACTTGTGAAAAATCACCCTTGATTACCCCGCAATCAAAGGCCGGATATCGGGCCAGTGATAAACAATCATGCTGATAGAAATCGGATTAATGGCAATCGCCAATAAGCACCCCAATGTCTTTGTTATTATGGGGCAATAAATTGCCGTTCGCAGGCTTTGAGGCGACACAAAGCGAACGCCCTTTATCCAAAGCTCTCCCCACCATTTAAAAGCCTGCCAGATCGACAGAATGATGATCTGGTAAAATATTCTGAAAACCGCCATTCTGATAACGTTCCAAAAAGCCACGATTACAATTATAAAAAGGGTTGAAATAATGCCTTCCAAATTAAGTGCCTCCCCGAGCTTCATTCTAAAATGGTCCTGTTTTCATTATTTTCAACAAAAACCACACACGCAGAGCTTGCAAAGAATACTTTTAAAGTGCTTCATTCCCAGTATATTATTTACACAGTGTATTATTTAACAAGATTTCTTTGAGAGCACATTTCATGATTATCAAAACGGCCCTTGTTGGCCTTGGTTCCGTGAACAAAAACCTTTTGACCATCCTGATCAATAAACAAGAAAGATTGCACCGCGATCACGGTATTTGTTTTCAGATTGTTTGCGTTTCCGATAGTTCTGGCGTTGCTGTTAATCCGGCTGGTTTTGAAGCTAAGGCCATCATTAACCACAAAAATGCTGGTGAACGGGCTTCTTCTTTTCAGGGTTTCAGAAAAGGCGCGTCCATTCAGGATGTTCTGGAAGACACCAAAATTGATTTGGTTTTCGAAGCCTCCCCCGTCGATTTAGAAACCGGTGACCCCGGACTGGGCATTACCCGCAAAGCGTTATCCATGGGTATTTCTGTCGTCCTTGCCAACAAAGGGCCGGTGACACTTGCCTATGAAGAGCTACAGAACCTCGCACGGGGATCTGGCGCAGCCTTGGAAATGAGTGCGACGGTCTGCGGCGGCCTGCCAATTCTCAATATCGGCAGACGCGATTTGATCGCCGCTGACATCAACAAGCTTCAAGGTATTTTCAATTCCACCAGTAACTTTATTCTGGATGAAATGGCAACGGGGCGTTCCTATGACGATGCACTGGCCGAGGCACAAGAACGCGGCATTGCCGAAGCAGACCCTAGCCTTGATGTGGGTGGCTGGGATACCGCGAACAAACTGGTCATTATTGCCAATAGTATTTTAGGTCAGACTGTCACCCTCAAGGATGTTGATGTTACTGGCATCGAAAAGATTACCGAAGCCAATTTGAAAACCGCCCAAACTGAAGGCAAACAAATCAAGCTGGTTGCCAAATACGAAAATGACAAGCTCTCGGTTGAACCCATTGCCCTGCCACAAGACAGTTTCCTTGCCCATTGCACAGGGTGGGAAATGGCGGTGGAACTTCACACTGACATCTATGGCATCATGTACCACAAACTCTGGGAACGCGAACCTGTCCCTACCGCCGCATCCATGTTACGCGATGCCGTGAATATTTTTGAGAACAGGGCTCATAACGCCGCTTTGTAGAAACGAACACCCGATGACCCGCCCCCCGATGAGCTGCCCCCCATGACCTACCCAAAGAATACACCCCCTAAAAAAGCACATCCTACAAACGCACCTGCGACAACGACACCGCCCGAAAAAGAAACTCAAGATAGTACCCCCGTTAACAGGCAAGCCTATCTTATCCTTCTTCTGCTTTTTACCGGGGTTTTTTGTAACGCCATGATCGTGCCCTTCATGGGTTTTTTCATCATCGATGAACTCGGGCGTGATCCTTGGGAAATTAGTATATATGTCGGGCTTGTCAGTGTTTTAACCCTATTGATGAACCGCCAGTTCGGGGAACGCTTTGACAAGGGGGCGCGGGTCCGTCCACTCATTGCCATATCCGCGTTCGCTTTTCTAACCGCAACCGCGACACTCTCGCTCTATCCGGCCTATTGGGTGATTATTGGCTTTATCAGTATTTGTTTTAGTTTCTCAAATGCCTCAACCTCACTCATGTATAGCTTTGGCCGGGCCTATGCGGAACAACAGGGCATGGCCATTACCACCTACAACTCCTATCTGCGCAGCATGACCTCACTCGGTTGGATGATTGCCCCGGCGCTTTCCTTTTTCATTGCGGGACAATGGGGAAACTCTTTCGTTTTTTATACCGCAGCCTCCCTCGCCATCCTTTGGGTTGTTTTGTGGTTTTGTGTCGTACCAAGCGACTTTACTGCTGCGGCAAAAGAACCATCTTCGCAACAAGCATCATCTCAATCCAGATCACTCAATCACGGATTATACTTGGCATCAGCCGCCTGTCTTTTTATCGCCGGGGCGCATATTTTGACCAGTGCTGCCTTGCCGCTCTATTTTACGCAGGAAGCCAAACTGCCAACCTATGCGCCAGGTCTGGCCTTTAGCATCAAGTGCCTGACCGAAGTCGCTGTTATTCTTCTTATTCCCTATGCCATGCAAAAATTCAGCGCCAGAACAGCACTCTATGCCGCAACGCTGATCGCCATGCCAACCTTCTATATTCTATCCCAAGTGAACAGCATGCCCCAGTTGGTGGTAGGTGCCGCACTAGAAGGCCTATACTATGGCATCTTCGCAGGTGTCAGCATCACCTTCGTCCAAAGCTTTGCTAACGGTCGTCTGGGCCGCGCCACCTCGCTTTATATGAACAGCCTCTTCCTCGGCGGCATGTTGGGCAACGTCTCCATGGGCCTGATCGCCAGTGCCTACAACTATCAAACAGCCATCCAGCTATCGCTCGTGATCATCACAGTCGCGTTGGTAATCCTAATCGCATCCCGACGCAGCGACCGGGTTGTCGAAAATAGCCTGAGCGTTTAAAGGATCTGCATCACGCCCCCAATCAGCAATCATAGGATGCAGCTTAGAGGAGAAAAAGGCAACCAGACAAGAGGCTTAAACCTTCTAGCCCAATTTAACATCGCCGAGGTAACCCGGCGACAAAACGTTCTTTATCTGCGCAGCCAGTTCTTTGACCTTTTTTGGGGTGTAGCTATCATAAAATCCCTGATTACTCCGTCCGATGGCATGTTCGGCAGAAAAGCTGCCGTTGTATTTTTCCACCACAATCTGGACCACCCATTGCCGCAAGGACGGAATAAAGTTCTCATCGTCTAGACGAAGATCATCCTGTGGGATCGACAGGTTAAAGTGCAGGCCGCCATCCCCCACATGACCGAAATCACAAATCCGCACATTCGGGAATTTTTCCGGCAATTCTTTCGCCATAAAGCCCCGGAATTTCATCAAATCGCCACGCCGAAATGACACGTCAAAAGCCACCAGTTTACCCGCGTGTTTCACCCCTTCGGACAGGGCGTGTCGCAAGGCCCACATTTCTTCGGGGCGACCAATAAAGGCATTGTCCAGCGGCGCATCTTCGTCTTCCCAGATTTCGGCCAACACCACTTCCATCAATTCGTCCAGGCTCTGTTCGCTGTCACGTTTGACCCAAGTGCGGGACAGTTCGACCAACAGGACATAATCCGGAATTTCACCACCGGGAAAGGGATTGCGCAGCGAAGGCACATGATCAAAGGCTGCACGGATCGCCTCGGCCGACATACCTTCGAAGGCTGTCAGGTTACTATCACAGCGCTCTTCCATTTCCAGCAACAGCTTAAGCACCGCCGCCTCGTCACGAGGGACCAACAACGCCGCCGTTGATTGCTGTGGCAAGCGGACAACATTCAGCACGGCTTCGGTAATGACACCCAACGTGCCTGTGGTTCCAATGAACAGATGCTTCCAGTCGATGCCCGTGTTGTCTTTGCGCAGGCCGGACATGAAATTAAGCTCGGTTCCCACCTCATCAGCCAATACAACCTTCACACCAAGCGTATTCTGACGCACATCGCCATACCGCAGGAAACGTGCCCCACCTGTGTTGGTCGCAATCATGCCCCCGATACGTGGATCAGCGCCAAGATCAATGGGAAACACATAACCCTTGGGTTCCAAAAAAGCATTGAGGTCAGACAGACGAACGCCAGCCCCCACCGTAACCGAGCGGTTTTCCTCGTCAAAAATTATCTGCTGATGCGAAGACGCTTCTGATCCTCCTATATCTAACAGCCGATCAAAGCTGAGAACACCCTGCATGCCAGAGCTATCAGGTGTTGAAGCCCCAACCAGCCCACTGTTGCCGGATTGCGGCACAAGGGTAATCCCCCGCCCATGGCAATAGGCCAGAACGCGGGATGTTTCTACGCTGGTTGCCGGACGCACAACAAAGGCTGCCTGTCCAGAACCATAACGCACACAGGTTTCATAAGGAACCAGATCATCCCCACCATGACCGCCGGGCCGTATCAGTCCTTTTTCACCAACAATATCGTTCAGGGTGTCAAGGTCTTGTGGGGTCGGGCTTGTCATGTGAATAAACTCTGATTTTTAAATATTTGGAGTGCCCCTGACAGGACATGTATAAGGCAGGACATGTATCAGGGCCCCAATAAGATGTAGAGCCATGTTATAAGCAGAGATGTATAACATGGCTATGATTTATTATGCCGCCAACTTTAAGCTGCGACAGACGCTTCACTCTTCAGAGATTTTGCCGAAAGTTTCTCATAACAATCCATCAATGATGCCTGTTCCAGTTCGGCATAGAGTGCGAGTTCATCCAGCACTTTCGCCCCCAAGGCTTTTTCGAACGCTGACTGGCTTGGGTTGCTGTACACAACTTCTGCTCCGCCATCCCCAAGGTTGGATTGGAAGATACCCGCCGCTGATACAGGCAGAAAATCTTCGTACACAATAGGGTCCATCCGTAGAATACCCGTTTTTAACAAGCCATCAACAGTGCCGGATACCCCTACAGATTTGGCAATTTCCGCGCCCTTTTCGCTCAGGGAATAGCGGAAGAATGCAAGACCTTCGGCGCGCAATTCTTCATAGTTATCAGGAAAAGCCGCGAAAGTTTCTAACAACAAATCTTGATAAGCCCCTTCACCAGCGCGGACACGCACACGGGTTTTATCCAACAGCTCATCATAAAGGGCGCGACCTTTCGGGGTCAGGGCAATACCACGCTGTTCGATTTCACCAAAACGGGCGGTGTGTGATCCCTCTTCCCACTTTTCTCCTGCCCAATTTCCATTACCCTGCTTAAAGAACACCTTTTCTTCCAAGGCTTTGAACGATGTCTGGCGCAACAAGATCGGGCACTTGCGTTGCGGCGGCCCTTCGATAACGGCCTTAGGGTCAATACCACGTTTGGGCATTCCGGCCTGAACGGTATCAATATCCAGCGTCCGTGGGGTCAGGTGATTGATATGCGGGCCGTGGAAACTGACGATATCGGCAATCAAGCGGTGTTCGTCATGCAATCGTCGGTAAAGCTCTTTGTCGATATTGGCTTTGCTATGCCAACGGAAAGTTTCCAGTGCTTCAGTAACAAACTGTGTCGCATCTTCAGCATTCAATCCGCCTTGTGCCTCGGCCCGATCGATCAGGTTTAAGGCCGCAGTGGTAAAGATTTCACGGCTATCCAGAACCTCTTGTGCCGCAGCCCGCAGGGCTTCGTCTTCAATCAGTTCCAGACGCAACAAAGATGTGAAGATCCGGAAAGGGTTCTGGTTCAAATCAGCTTCGTCAACCGGACGGAAAGCCGTGGAATGCACAGGGATACCCGCAACTGACAAATCATAGTAACTGACAGGTTCCATGCCCATCACCGCGAATAGACGGCGCAGGGTAAAAAGCTCTTTTTCTGTGCCAACACGAATGGCCCCGTGGCGTTCTTCGGTAATACGGTCCAGCCCGTCGGTATGGGTCAATTGATCCCGGAGATCCGCGTTCTGTTCCAAAGACGCTGCATTGACATCAGCCACCAGATCCATCAACGCGCCATAGGCTGGGACCTCTTCCTTATACATCGCGGACATTGCCTGCGAAAACTGGGCGCGGATTTCATTTTTAGCCAAGAAGCCATTGGCCTGAAGGTTATCATTTGTCATTACTTTATCTCCGAACGCAACCATGATTGCTTTTACTCGCCAAACGAGCCTTAACCTATAATAAGATCAGGAGATAGCATTTGTGCAGATGCGAAGAAAAACGATATCTTTTCATCACTTCATGAGTTTTAAGAATAACCTAGGTAATAGACACGCGAGCCATGTGACACCCTTATTCGGAATCAATCCCGCTTTCGATCGCTCCATAGACACTGATGGCTTCTTCACGGCCTCTGACCTTGTGAATACCTTCGTAGCAATAGTAATTTTGCCAGCTTTTTTGCCCCTCGACTTCGGCTTGTTGTAAAATATCTTCGCTCACCAAAACCCGTTTATCGAGCTTACGGCACAATTCCTGTAATCGACTTGTGGTATTGACGGTATCGCCAATCACCGTAAAGCTCATGGACTCTCGAACACCGATATCCCCCAGAACCACTTCCCCATAGTGAACCGAGATATCTGCGATGATCTTTTCACGCCCTTGTCGCACGCGCTTTTCATTCCAGCGATCCAGCTCTTTTATCATGTCATACGAACATTTCAGGGCATTAATTGCGTCATTACCCCCACCTTGGGCATTCCAAAGATGGCCAACAAAGAGTCCCCGGCAAAGTGTTCGATCGATCCGTTATAGGCAACGATCACCTTGGCCATGCGGCTATAGAAAGACTGTAGAATGGCCACAACACGTTCGGGATCAAGCTTTTCGGCAATGGTCGTTGAGCCCTGAATATCAATAAACAACACCGCAATATTTTGACGACGCATCTGTCCCAAGGGATTATCATGATCCGCAAGGTGTTCCGCCGTTTGTGGAGAGAAATACCGGGCGAGATTGATCCGCTTGCGATTGGCTTCGGCGGCGTCCTGTCGGGCCTGTATTAACTTGTTTTCGGTTTCAACGCGTCTTGTTATGTCACGCTGTACAGCAACATAACAACTGGTCTTCCCCTCTGGGTCAAACACAGACGAAATGGACCATTCCATCATAAATTCAGAACCGTCTTTGCGGTAATTAATGGTCTGCCCTTCCCAAACATCTCCTTGGGTGAGGATTTCTGCCATATTGTCAAAGATACGATGGTCGGTCTTTTGCCCCTGCAAAATACGGGGGGATTTCCCCAGAATTTCTGTCCGCGACCAGCCCGTCATTTCTTCAAACGACCGGTTTACATAGATGATTTTTGGTCCCGGAGTTTCCAGGTTGCAATCGGTAACAAGAATACTGTCTGTCGCGTATTCAAGAACATCGTCAGCATTATATTTTGCTGCTTTTTCATCTGTCATTTACCTCACCTGATCGGGAGCTATGGCCTATAAACAGGTACGCAAAAAAAGAGATTGAATTGAATTCTGCCTTTTTCTTTGCCTCTTACAAAACCTGTTTATAAGATATTTTAATCTGCTCTATAGTAGAGAACTTGCCACAAAAAGAAACCAAGTCCTGTTATTTCATTTCTGGCCCTTTCAGGTATAGATAAATATCCACCCGCTTTCAGAGAGATATCATGCCCCTATCATCCGATATGCTCTACAACCCGATCGGCGTTGTGATCTATGTCCCTGATGCTCCTGTCACACAAGATACAACATCGATCCCAGATAATAATGGGACCAATTTGGGGCGCACCCTACATGCTCAGTGGGCCTTCAGTGCGCAAAAAGACGTCAATGTAATATGCAAGGGAACGGCAATCGCCTGTGATCCTATCCAAGAAAAACATAACAAGACCCGACAAGGGGATCAAACCAACCATGATCCCTTTGTCGGAGCTTATGAAATCACCTACGCAGGCCCAGATGGGCAGGAAAGCGACCCGTGGGATCTTATTATTACCAAAAGGGACGAAATTTATCATGCGACATGGCTAAAAGACGATGTGGCCCATTATCACGGAATTGGCTTTGTTACGGATGGAAAGCTTGTTTGTGGCTGGCGCCCCGTTAACTAGACAGGCAAGTCAGAAATCAAGGAGATTAATTCAGCGAACACAACCATAAAATTAATAAGTAGAGAAGCTGGGCAGATGAGAGAAAACCAGAATAAAATCGATTGGCACTCAGACCCGTTAACACGCGACACACCGATTACAGAAGACTATCGGCACACGCAAAATGTGCGGCGTTTTATGAAATCGGAATGCGGAGAGCATTTCAAATTTAACAGGGCATTTATGAGCTGGATCAAAAATGGCAGCCCCATAACGCCTGCGCCCAAAACACTTGGGGATGTTGCCGACGAATGGTTGCAACAACAGAACCGCTAGACCAAAAAAACTTGGTCCCAAACGCGGATAGGTTTCATTGCGGTTTGCAGATGGATAAACGCTCGGATTTGCCCCTGAAGAACGTCGATTAATCACAAATGATATTAATCAGCCGGGTTATGTGTCCACCAGTTAATTGATCGGACTAATCAATCAGGGATTTTTACAGAATTCTTGGATATAGGACTATCGGGTTGAGCTTTAAAAGAAGCCTTCCACTTGGACCAAAGCCTCGCCAGACGAATTCGCAACGGCAAGAACGGCACCAATGCAGCGTTATCTGATGTTTCATCCCAGAACATTTTGTCCTCACCTACTCTTATCAGCTCAGCTTATACCTGTCCGGATCTATTTTGTCCGGATCTACTCTGTCTATAACGACCATTGGCTATGATCTTTTTTATTCAACGTAAAAACTCTACGCCTCTTATGTGACCCTTATGTTGCATTTTTGTGAATTCACGCACAGAAAACGTTTAAATGGACAGGATCTATAATTTGCTTAGAACGAGGACAAAATAAAATTCCCCCTTCACGGGTTCGCCAAAAAGATAGAATAATCTTCAAAATTAAATTAAATCAAACACTTGATATTTACCCCCGCTTTCGCCCGAAGAATCAAGAGAACAATGCCGTTGATTCCACGCAAAAATATTAAGGATTTTGTTAATATTTTGCTCCCTATACTGACCAATATTAGGGAAAGCTGACCGCAAAATTCGGAACCCGAACGGTGCATTACGAACAGCGCACTTCCAAAGGTCAGATAATCAGGATGATTTCTTAAGGGTAAAAAAAGCCTCTAAGAACATCTTATTTTATGTCATTTTTGGCATATATTCGTACTCATCAAACAGATGAAGTACCATGTTCGCAAGGCTCGGAATAATTATCTGTCACGTCAACAAAAGACAGAAGAATACGGGCCTTAATCAGTGCGGTTCAAGTATTGTGTTGCCAGTGTTTAATCTCACTCTAAAAGAGTCTGGACCGAAAGGAGTTCTGATTGTGGCCTATAGCGCAAAAAATCTAAGCGAAGATTTAGGTAAGGAAATGGAACATGGTTATCGGGCGAGCAAAGTTGCAAAACTAGCCGGGCGAATTCATAATAATCACCGCAGGGAACTATCCCGGTATCTCGATTGTAAATTGATGCAATTGACAGCCATGGAAGAAGGGCCGGAATTTGAATTTTCCGAAGGTGAAATGCAACATCTTATTTCAGAGTTGCGAAGCCATTAACCTCTGTCATTTACGCCATAAGACGTGAAAAATAAAGGGTCGAAGGTTGGCTTTATCGGTAAAATATTATCGCCAAAACCCAAAAGAGAATAGCAGAAGATAAAAGAAAAATAATCAGAAAAGCAGTGCTTTTGCTGCCTTTTTGTTTTGCCCGTGAAACTAAACCGAATTCAAAAACACCCTTTAACCTATTTGCTTATATCAAGTTTTAGCTCTTTAAGGCGACGGGACAAAGTTGTCCTACTGGTATTCAAGGCCTCTGCTACTGCCGATAATGTTGGTTTCTTGGTTCCTGAGGTATTTGACGAAGATAACAATAGCACTGCGGCTTCAATATCATGTTTGGACAATATACTGGATTTATCTGATTTTCCTGACCTGCTTTTTCGCCCAGACGTGCTCCCTTCAAGGCCTTTAAGCGTTCGTTCGATGGTCAAATCGCGCTCGTTATCCGCAAGGCCCGCAATAAAACCATGAAACATTTTCCCCAGCGGCGTTCCCGAATTCAACCCCTCACACAACGATTGAAAATAAACCCCGCGCGACTGAAGATCCTGTAGAAAAGTAATCAGATCAACCGTACGACGCCCCAGCCTGTCCAGCCGCCAAACCACAAGACTATCGCCCGCGCCCAATTCAGCCAACGCTTCTTCCAAAGCCGGGCAGACAACCCGATTAGACGCCAGAATTTCAGAATAAACCTTTTCGCAGCCCTCATCCTTCAGCGCCGCAACCTGCTGATCCAAATTCTGCCCTTCACCCGACACCCGCACGTATCCGATCTTCATCCTGTTCCCATAAAAACCACCCCGAACAGATTGAATTTACATTATGAAACAGAGTTTTGAAACGAGATTTGTTTATTGTAATTCAACATCACCTTTTGTTGCGAGAATTTAAGGTAATACAGCTTATATTAGTAGATGCATTTGTTTTTCTACTCTGTTAGGTTGCTCTCTCAATCAATTTTCTTGGATATTTTTCAAATGCTTATGGGGCGTTTTATCGTAATGGGGCTTATTGGCCTCAGCTTAAATGGCTGTTCTTCTATCGTTAATGGTACTGATCAGGATATTACCATCAATACAAATCCATCCGGTGCGAGCTGCATTCTAGAGCGCAAAGGCGTCGAAATTGGCAGAGTTCCCAACACACCGGGAAGTGTCAATATTACGCGAACCAAAGAAGATATTACAATTACCTGTAATAAAGATGGGTACCAGACAGCGACCTATCTCAACGATAGTGGCTGGGAAAGTGGTTCCGGGGCAGCCGGCATTGCGCTGGACGTTGTCCTGACACTCGGGATCAGTAGTGCAATTGATTCTGCATCTGGTGCGGACAACCAATACGAAAGCCCGGTAAATATCACGCTTATTCCTGTAGAATAATATAAGAGCAATCGCTCACCAGGTCTCAGATTTAGGTTGAGGCCTCAAGATACAGTACCCTGCATCACACAAGGTGCAGGGTATTAATATTTGTTGGGCTACCTAACGCTTGGTTATTAAATTAGTTATAGACAGATTAAGTTGGTTCTCACGGGGCATGACCCAACGCGCATCACTGCCCCGACTTATCCCCGAACCTACCCCGGGCTTTCCATAATCAGGATAAGCATTGCCTTGTCTGAGAGTGCTTCATAGGAATGTTTGCTGTCTGCGGGATAGCGATAATAATCACCTTCGGACAGTTCTTGTAAATTGTCCTCTGGACCAACACGAACCTGTCCGCGACAAACAAAAGCATGTTCAACCGTGCTTTGTGTATGGGGCTCGGCTTCTCTTACCGATCCGTTTTCAAGGTAAACCCGATAGAGATCTCGGCGACAGGACACAGGGCAATCAGCCAACAGTGTCGAAGATAACGTCGATAGATCAGACGAAAGCTGATCTTTTTCATCGGCGCGGATAATGGTGAAATCAGATTTGGGTGTTTCAAATAGAAAGCTGAGCGGAATATTCAACGCCGAGGCAATAGCCCAAAGGGTTTCGAGGCTGGGATTACCTTGCCCGCCCTCTAGCTGGGACAACGTTGATTTGGCAACACCCGCCTGACAGGCCAAGGCAGACAAGCTCATTCTTGCGCGGGTGCGTTCACGCTGTATTGCCTGTGCGATCAGAGAAACCGGGGTCATATTCTTAACTGTTACCTTTCGCCCATGTTCGTCATAAAAAACGAATGTTCTATTTGACGAACATGCCTCATTCGTTCATTATGCAGAACAATATTCTTATTTAACGAACAAAAGTCAAGCTTTCAGCTTTCTCGTTGCTTCTATCTACCTGCGGATTTTCGGGCCATCTACGGATTTTCGGACCGTACTTTCCGAAAGAGCGACCGAGAACAAGCGTCCTTGGACAGATTACATATCTGTAGCATCCGTTTTTCCAAGGCGCATTCTGAAAGCTTTGTCAGGAGACAGTCGTATGAGCGGCCAAACATATACGGACGAAATTCCTTCTGGTGACATGCAACCAGAAAACATCGAAGCGAGAAGTATTCCCTCGGGGATTATCTCTGGGGAAAACAGCACAAAAACGGTCCCAAATCCGGTTATGGCATCGGACATAAAAGATGGCATCAAAGATGTCCTGCCAATTTTGATTGCCATTGTTCCTTTTGCCGCCGTTTTTGGTGCTGTTGCGATTGAGAGCGGGTTGAGCTTTGGCGAGACCATGGTCACCTCGCTCTCAATCTACGCCGCGGCCAGCCAGTACGTGATGATTGATTTAATGGGACAGAGTGTGCCTGTCTGGTCCATCGTGCTTGCCGTTTTTGCCGTGAACTTCAGGCATGTGCTTTATTCCGCCTCTATTGGTCGGACAATGGGCACTTTTTCATTTTGGCAAAAGGCCCTCGCCTTCTTTTTACTGGTTGATCCCCAATTTGCATCATCCGAAGCCCGTGCCTCAAAATCGGGGCTAAGGCCCGCCTATTATTTTTCCTATGCCTTGATGATTTATGGAACATGGATGGCCGCGAATGCCATCGGTGCTCTGTTTGGCTCTCTTATTTCCTCGCCTGCCACCTATGGTCTGGATTTTATTCTGCCACTGTATTTCACAGGCCTTGTTGCCGGCTTTCACAAACGTCCAAATTTTGTTCTGATCCTGATCACAAGTGCAGGAGTATCACTGGCGGCTTATCTGACAATCGGAAGCCCCTGGCACATTACCCTTGGCGGGATCGCCGGGTTGATTATCGCCGCCGCCTTGAGCAAGCCCCAAGACACGAGCCCCCAAGACATGAACAAGCACAAAGCTGTAAGTACACCCAAGGAAAGCACAGCCAATGTCTGATACAATTCTTCTAATCCTTACCTGTGCCCTTGCCACCTATGCCACCCGCGCAGGGGGCCATTTGATCCTGTCGCGTTTTGGCACAACCCATTATCGTCTCGAGGCCGCGTTAGAGGCCGTGCCAACCGCTGTCTTAACCGCACTGGTTGCCCCGTCACTGATCACCAACGGTCCCGCCGAAGCGATCGCTGTATTGGTGGGCGGGCTAGTCGCCTTGCGCTACCCACTCGTGGTTAGTGTGCTATCCGGCATAATCTGTCTGATTGTGTTACGAGGTGTGTTGATCTGATCTACGTCACAAACAAGATATTTTTTTGTGACTGGTACAGGCTATGGTAGTGTTACTTTATCCAAAACCTTGCCCCGCAAGACTTTGATCCGCAAAATTTTGATAAAGCGTAAACTCTCACCACACAAAATAGATAAGCGAAGGCCCGATGAAAAAAGCAAAGAAACAGGAAACATTTCTGTTTAACTATTGGCGGGACTATTGGCAAAACGCTTCACCCAAAAGCTGGCTACTTCTCTTTGGGAAACCACCCTTGGAAGAGCCACTAAGTATGAAAGTTGTCCGCGGCTATACCCAAGCCATTCGCGCCCAAGAATACAGCCCGGAAAACTTACTGATCCATTTGTCCAATCAACTAAAGCAGATTGACCAAATTCGGGATAGAGAAAATACTTTATTCGGGCGTATCTACAACAAAATGGCTGGCGATAACCCTCGTATCATTACACTGGATGGTACCGTGATCCAGCAACTTTACGATACAGTTGAGGAAACCCCCATCATCACTATTGAACGACAAAAGCTTTATGAAATTGATCATGTTGAGTTAAGGACACTTTACAATAAAGCATCACAACTAACTTCGCCAACATCCTGAGAACAGGATATTCGAAGATGAATATTAAAAAATATAATGACCCCCACGAAAACTCTGGTTTCAGAGATGCGATTACGCATGGGGTTACAGAATTTCTTGCTACCGCAACCTATAGCCCGGACAACCTGATCATCGCGACCGAAAAAAAGCTCGAGGCAATGCGTGAAATCATTGATAGGGACAAAACATTTTGGGGGCGCTTTCAAAACTGGTTTAACGGCGAAAAACCTGACCGCATTCTGGTCGACGGCGGCATGCTAATTCAGCTGTTTGACGTATCAAAGCAAACATGCCCCTACACCCTAACCCCAAGCCATCAATACACGCTGCCCTATTCCGATCTCTATGAGCTATACAGAGAGATCCTGCTGGTTCTCGCCCCTGAAAAGGCGGTTAAACTTGATACAGAGAGCTAAAACGCTTCACGGGTCGGTTTTTTATTCAAACAAAACAATTCTGTAATAATGCGGGGCTATTGTCCAAATTGGAATAAGCCATGATAGATCCGTGATGCCTATGCCAAAAGATATCGGCATTCGTCTGACCAGGATCACAACCAGACCAAAAGCCACAATCAGACAAGAAGAATGTCCCGCGAATGAAACCAAATTTGGCCGAACGCTTTTTAATCGACGAATGTAATCCAAAAACCAAACGACTGTTGGAGACAGAAATCGATGAAATGATTTCAGGGCGTGGTCCCCGGTTTCGCGAACACCACTTTAATCTCTATGATATCAAGCTAGACGGCACCCGACGCAAGGTCGGCATTGTTGATATTTTTGATCCCAAGGAAAGCGGCCGAATGGAACTTGAAATGTTCCACTTTCGCCTGTTGCTCAAGCGCCTGACCAGCCAATCTGTGCCAGATGATTATGGCCAATCCAACGGTGGGGTTCTCAGTTTTCTGACATCAAGTGCCAAAAAACTATCGCCGCGCAAAAGCAGTATTGCTTTTAAAAACAAAGTCCTGAAAAAAAAGCGAGAAATTTACGCCCTGTATGAAACCACCCCCGCATTGCCCAGAAAAATCACAACACTCGGCCTGATCGAAAATAACAAGAAAATCACACTGCTGGTCGAAAGCGACCTTTATGAAAAAGAAACCACCAGAGAAGCCGGCCCTGCCAGAGAAGACGGAAAAACAAAAGAAATAAAAAGAACGGTCACCGCACAAAAAGAACGGTACTGTATCACCTTTGGCAGCACCATAAGTTATCGCCAATCCACAGAAAGCTATCGCCTGCGGATGCTGGCAACCATGGACCCTTCACTTCTGGCCTCTACCGGTTATGGGCTTTTTACCGTGGAAAATTCCAAGTTCTTCAAGTGGCTGGACAAAGAAAGCTATAACCGCTTTGAAAAACGAGCCCCCACCCATTATCTTTTGATTGCCCATCACGAAGTTTACGACATCCTCAGCTACCACCCGCCAGAAGTAACAAAGCTTGAACCCGATGCCCTGCTCCATCAGGATCAAGATATAGAACAGGGCTTTTCAATCTGGGATTTGGTGTAGCGAACTACGGTGCATCGCAAGAACTTGTCGATGAGTGATCCAAGTAACAGGCAAGCTGATAAAAGAACCAGACCTGGAATATAGAAATATCACTCCAGTGCTTCAAAAATTTCAGCACCGATTTCTGCAATAGCAGCATTTCGGGTTTTAAAATCTGCATCATTTCCAGTCATATAAACCGAAGCAACAACAGGCTTACGCGACGGCGGCCAGATGACAGCAATAATGCCTCGCGACCCAAAGCCACCTGCACCTGTTTTATCAGCGATTTTCCATCCCCTGGGTAATTTGGATCGGAATAGATCATCAGCCACCTGATCATTAAGCATCCAATCCGTTACCTCTACGCGAGATTCAGGAGACAAAGCATCTTCAATAAGCAGTTTTTGCAAGCTTATTGCTATGGCTTTTGGTGTTGTTGTATCCCGTAAATCATCCACCTGTGCTTCATTAAGCGCTGTCTCCCACCGATCAAGTCGTGTCGTATTATCCCCGATTGAACGCATGAATTTGGTAAATCCTTCGGGGCCACCGATTTCTTTCAGAACAAGATTACCAGCAGTGTTATCGCTGATGGAAACAGTTGCTTCGCATGACTTTCGTAATGATACTTCTCCATCATCCGCATACTTCTCCATAACCGGTGAATAGGAAACCAGATCATCTTTGGATACAGAAACCATACGTTCCAGCGTTTCGCCCTTTCTCTCGTTCTGCATCAGTAATGCGGCACAGGCAAAAGGTTTAAAGGTACTGGACATAGGGAATTTTTCATCTGATCGATATTCCCAACTTTGCCCTGTCTGCAGGTCGTAAACAGCAACACCGATACGGCCCCCGATACTTTCTTCCAAACCTGTCACTGTTTCTACAATACGATCCGCCGCCCCAGCAGATGAGGCACCGATAACCAGACAAAAGATGCCAACAGCTGTTTGGAAATTTTGCAGTGAAATACCCATCACTTAATACACCTTAAAAATGAATAAAATTGAAATTTAGAGCTTTCAACTCTCGTTCTTATTTATGTTTTTTTATAGATGAATTTTGGATTTAAAATGGCGTTTGATAAAAATTTCAAACGATAGAACATAAAAGAAAACAGTCGAAAAATCACACATCATATTCGCGACGAGATCAATATTTTCGAGGTTACTAATTCATTCTTTTTATCCAAAATTACTATATTTCAGAATATAAAGACATTAAACACTAAGATCCTCACCCCCGCCAGCGCAGTACGCGCCGTTCAATCAATCCGATAGCAGAATTCACAAGCACGCCAAGGATCGAGAGGATGGCAACACCTGTGAAAAGGCGTTCAAGGTCATAGAGTGATCCGGCTTGCAGGATGTATGCGCCGATGCCGTATTCTGCGCCCAGCATTTCGGCGGCAACCAACAGGATAATGGCGATGGCAAGCCCGATACGCAGGCCCGACAAAATACCCGCCATGGCACCCGGCAGGACGATTTTGCGAACGATGGAAAACCACGAGAGGTTAAAGCTCTGTCCCATGCGGATCAGGCCCCGGTCCACATTGTCCACGGCCCCATAGGTGGCCACAACCATCGGCGTGAAAGTCCCAAAGGCGATCAGGGCGTATTTGGATGCTTCGTCAATACCAAACCAGATCACAAAAAGCGGTAGTAACGCGATCTTTGGCACAGGGAAAAGCGCCGCGATCAAGGGAACCAGCCCCGCCCGGACATAAGAGAACAGGCCAATAGCAATGCCCAGACTAACGCCCATTAAACTACCGATAGCAGCCCCGATGACAAAGCGCGTAAAGCTGGGGACCAAATGCGTCCACAACAACCCAGAATTATAAAGCTCGACAAAGGAATTGAAAACATCCGATGGTTTGGGCATGGTCAGGGCCGAAATAAACCCGATGCGGGTTCCGGCCTCGAGAAAAGATATCAGGGCAAAAAACACCACAAATCCCATCCACGGACGGGATACCGGGGCAAAGCCGCCACCACGAAAAGGGACAGGCTGCCCTTTGGTTTGGCTCATTTGTTCAGGAGCTTTAACTGGTGTATTTGGGGCACCAATATTTGACACAGAAACATTGGTATCTCGCGTATTCATTCCTGAATTCGGTTCGGATGCTTGTTTGGCATTATTAGGCTTTAAATTCTCGGGTTTTGACTTCTCAAGTTTTGTCTTCTCAGGCATTGATCAGCTCCGCATCTGCGGCCATGGCCTCGTCCCGCATCATCTGCCACAGGGCGTTTTGCTGCTGTTCCAAATCCGGGTCGGCGTGTCTGCGTTCTGACAAGGGTTTATCAATGTTCACGATCTCGCGGATTTCCCCCGGACGACGGGAAAGCACCACAATCCTGTGTCCCAACCGTACTGCCTCGGCCAAATTGTGGGTCACATACACAGCAGTAAAGGGCTGACGGGTCCAAAGCGAGACAATATCGTCCATCAAAAGTTCACGGGTTTGGCTGTCCAGCGCCGAGAGTGGCTCATCCATCAACATAACAGCGGGGTTCACCGCCAGCGCGCGGGCAATAGCCACTCGCTGTTTCATACCGCCAGAAATCTGCTTGGGAAAGACATCGGCAAAATCGCTGAGCTTACAACGTGCAAGAACATCGTTGATAATTTCTTGGCTTTCGGCCTGACCAATGCCGTGATCTTCCAGAACCAGTGAAATGTTTCCGGCCACAGTGCGCCACGGCAACAGGGCAAAGTCCTGAAACACATAAGTCAACGGATTGAGGCACCCCTCGGGCGTATTCCCGACCTGAAGAATATCGCCCAAAGTGGGCCGTTCCAGCCCCCCGAGCAACCGCAACAGTGTTGATTTCCCACAACCGGACGGCCCGACAATACAAACGATCTGCCCCGAGGCAATATCCAGATTTATATCGCGCAGGACTTCCCGGTCGCCGTAGGTATGATGAATGCCCGCCAGCTTAATATCCATAACGCTTAATATCCATAAACCTGATACCCATAAAGTTCCAAAATCATAGAACTAACTTGTTATAATCAAAAAGAAACAGCGGAGTATAAAACCCCGCCGCTTATACGCAGATCCCAGATGAGCAAAATCCCGTTGAGCAAAACCCAATTCAATAAGTCACTGGTCCATAAATCACGGCCCCATAAATCAGTGGCCCATAAACGAGGATAACGCCCTTAAAGGGTTTTCACGTAACTGCTATCAATCAACTGATCCAGACCAATCGTACCACTTACCAGATTTTCAGACTTGAACCAGTTCAGTTGTTTTTCAATAGAACCCGCATTCATGGCCACACCGGGGTTCAAACGCATAGATCCATTAATGATGGACTTAGCCGCCTTTTCCCGTGGTTTATCGGCATAGACATATTGGTGGATCAGATCGACCATTTCTGCGCGCCCCGCATCGCCCAGCGTGCCATCAACCATCGCTGCGTTATAATCGGCGATACCTTTGCTGTAAGCCGCGATAAAATTCTTGGTCATTTCAGGCTCTTCCGCCGCATTCTTGGCAGAGGTAAAGGCAGTCGTAACCTGATAGTTCGGCAGATAGTCTGACACATCGCCAATGATATGAACTGCGCCAGACCCAGCCAGAGGCTTGGCAATGTGTGGCACAATAGACCAGGCATCAATCTGTCCGGTTTTCAGCGCACCGATAATGGCCCCAACCTTTTGAAGCGGCTTGAATTTCAGGGCAACGCCTTCCTTTGCGGCAATTTGAGAGCCCATGTAATGGAAAGATGATCCGGCGGTGGTCATGCCAAAGGTCTTGCCATCCAGTTTGTCCGGCGATGTTACCCCGGCCTTGAAGGCTGCGTCAGATACCAGTATTTTCTGGCCATCAATGCCCTGTTCTTCTGACAAGACGCCCCCGATAACCTTGATCGCGCCCTTATCAGCCAGTGAAATCAACCCGCCGGAAATGGCCGTCACGGCAAAATCAACATCGCCAGAAGCGATGGCTACCGCCATGGGTGTTGCCGCCTGAAAGAACTTCAGTTCAACATCCAGACCCATTTCCTGAAAGTATCCCCGCTCTAGCGCGATAAAGCTTGCCGCATGGCTGGTAAACCGCAACGCACCAACGGTAATTTTACGGTTCTTGGAAAAGGCAGGTGTTGCCAATGTGGATGCAGCAACAGTGGATGCAACCAAAGTGCCCCCCATCAACGCCAATGCTTCACGACGGTTCAGTTTCATTTTTTCAAGCCTTTGTTCATCGCTCGCAGATATCTGTCTTTTTGATCGTATTCTTCAATTCCCCAACCTATCAGGGGACAAAACCTAACAAAGGTCAAAGAATGACTAGATGACTGCGATTACAGGTTATTTTTTGATATAAATTAGAATGAATTCAGAAGAAAGTTGTGCCTAATTTTCCGCATCTGGTCAAGTAACCCAACCAGAAACAACCAAAATGATCACAAGATAGTCCTTGCGCTGCGGACAATGACAGATAACTATTTCCCCCGATCAAAAAAATAACTTCTTCCGCAGCACCGTAATTCAAGGACACAACCATGGCACGTATTGCATTTTTAGGAACTGGCCTGATGGGTACAGGGATGGCCGGGCGGCTTATCGATGCAGGTCACGATGTGCATGTCTTTAACCGGACACGCGAAAAGGCGATACCATTGGTAGATCGTGGTGCCACACTCGCGACGTCTCCGGCGATGGCGGCGCAGGATGCCGATGCGATCTTTGTTATGGTGGGGGATGACGTTGCGTCAAAAGCAATGTGGATGGGACCAGACGGTGTGTTGAACGCTGACCTTAAGCCCGGCACACTGGCGATAGAGTGTTCGACCCTGTCCCACGATTGGGTTGAAGAACTATCAGCCGCTGCAAAGACAAAAGGGCTGGATTATCTGGATTGTCCTGTGACCGGGCTGCCCGATGCGGCGGCAAGCGGTCAACTCACCCTCTTTCTGGGCGGCGAACAAAGCACCATAGATAAAGCCCACCCCTATCTGGAAAGCATTTCATCAAACCTGATTCATTTTGGCGCCATAGGATCTGGCACAGCCTATAAGCTGATCGTCAATTTAATGGGGTCCATACAGATCGCCGCGGCAGCAGAAGGCTTAATCACCGCCGAACGCGCCGGGTTGGACCTCAACCTTGTGGCAAAGGCCCTTGGCACAAGTGGATCTGGCAGTCCACAGGTTGCCAGAAACGCCCCGTTGATGGTTGAGGGAGCCCATGAAAAAAACGTTCTCTTTTCGACAAAATGGCGCTTGAAAGACACGGATTATGGCTTGAAGTACGCCCACAAACTTGGCCTGTCTCCACAAATCGGTGCCGCCACACTTGATGCCTTTCAGGCCGCTATGGACGATGGTTACGCAGCCTCAGCAGAAACCAAAGTCATCGAGGCATTAAGAAAACGACTACCAGCATCAAAGGGGGGAGTTTGAACATTTCGTCGCCATCGCTAATCTGGTAAAGTTATTTAATTATTCAAATGGGGCGCAATCTCATTGTTAATACTTTCTGATAAAAAGCGTGCATGCTCAGCCCCCATCCCTTTTCTACTCTGACAAGAGTAAAAGAAATACTGCCACAATCGATTTACAGTTAAATAAGCTTGAGTAACTATTTGAAAATCAAAATCGGAAAGACTTTTATACCGCCAACTTACTTTCCGTGCAGTATTAAGAGCATATATAGCAACCCTAGACCTCTGATAAATCTCTCCTTTTCCAACGCAGTTTGTTGCTGAGATCGTACTTAAATTGAGTTGATCTAAAAAGCTGATAAATGCAGGTGTCGTCGGGGGAGGAGCAACAATCCATTCCGGATCAATTATAATTAAATTATGAAAACCCTGTTTCTTACTCGCTTTTTTTTGCATTTCAGAAGTAGAAACATCGAGAATAGAAAATAAGGTATTATCTTGATAACTAACCTTTATCGGATATCCGTTAAATTCGCCTTTTTCAGTTGAATAGTTCAGTACACGATTTGAATCAAACGTAAGAACAAAATGCCCATGAGCATCTGTAAATGCTTTTTTATCATGGTTAGGTCCATCATTATCCTTCGTTTTTTTGGCCTTTGATGACACATTCCATTCTTGATACTCTACGATTGCGCCAACGACAGGTTGCATAGTTGACTGGTCAAGAACATATCCCGACACTACTGAGCTTCCCTCTCCTTTCGTGACTTTCGCCATACTAAAAGACAGAAGAATGCATGTAAGAAGAAAGAACGAATTTCTAATCATTCATGTGAACCTATTGAGAAATATTGATGCTAAAAAATACAGCTTAGTGTCTTAAGACAATGCAATTGCATCCTTAGCTTATTGAAGAGCCTTGTTTTTATTATTGTATTTTTCTGCAGTGATACAGCCAATCGCTTCCCCATAATCACATGCTCTTTCAACATACATACGCGCCTTTTCCCTACTCTGTTTAACATGTATCCCTTTGGAATAAAGGTTGGCAAGACCGTAACATCCTAGCCCATCACCATCTGCACAAGCTTGCTCATAAAAAGAATTTATTTTTTTGTCACTTTTTTCTATGCCAGTACTTTCCTGGTAAACAGCTTCAATCTCATCACAAAGTTGTGGATTATCTTCACTACACGCACCCTGATAATATGATAGCGCCTTTTTTATATCTCTATCTACGCCACGGCCTTCTCTATATAGCCCCCCCAACTCATAACACCCCCAGGGAATACCTTGTTTACATACCCTTGTTACAATTCTAAGCTTTTCTTTTTCAGCAGCTTTTCTCTTGTTCTCATATGCGACTTGATAACAACTCGATTTTTCAAGCTGAAGACAAAAGGGAAATTGATAGTCATCGGATTTCAAACTCAATTCACTTTCCTGCACGTAATAGGAAAAGGCTTTCTGAGTATCCATGGCGACACCACTGCCCGTTTTGTACAATTTAGATATTGAAAAACAGCTCCCGGCAGTTTTCATTTGGCAAGCACGTTCATAGTATAAAGCAGCCTTGCCCATATCTTGTGGAACACTTTTTCCCTTTGAATATAACTCCCCTAAATTAGCGCAGCCTATTCCTTGCCCACCATCACATGCGCGCAGGAAAAGCACATGAGCTTGGTTCGTGTTAATAGCAACCTCCTTACCCTCAGCATACAACACACCAAGATTGTTACAGGCATCCATGTCGGCTCTATCACACTCGTCAAAAAGCGTAGCCAATTTATTATCTGTCAGTTGATCGGCAAAAGCCGCATGATAGGAGAGGAAAGTGGTTATAATAGTTATAAATAATTTACAGTATAAAAATTTCATATCTGTTCTTTTAAAAAATAATTACCCACACATTAATCAGTGTTCTAGCAATAGTTGATCTTCTCGCTCGATACAAGGAAGAGAAGAATGAAACTATGATCGATCCGTTTTTAAGTCACCATAGATTTTTCACCTTGATTATTCGCCTTCTTTTTGACAGCATCTGCGGCGATGGTTTCTGGATTTCAAAGCTGAGTCCGGAATGAAAAGGGAACACGGTGCGGTGTAACCATCAGGTGCCAATTCCGTGACTGCCCCCGCAACTGTAAGCGGCGAGCTATTCTGAGATAAACCACTGACCCCATAGGGTTCGGGAAGGTTCAGATGTTGCTTCGACCCGCAAGTCAGGAGACCTGCCATTTTTGTTATCAACGCTAACCGGGCGGGGTGCCTCGGGATGGGTGATAAAGATGGCTATCCGGCATTGTAAGCCGCGACCTGATATCGCTGTTCCTCCCTCTCTGCCCAGGCACGGAGGGTGCTATGAAAAAGAACACGACCCAAAAGTCATCAGACAACTTTCTGAACAATTGCCCCAACATTATCGGCAGTCGGGGAGACAAGGATAGAAGAGCGAAAACACAGCTCTTGCCTCTTGTACTTTCAACGCGATCAACCTATGGGCACGATTGTGCGCTTCGAGGGATTGCGCCCCGGGATTATACCCTGTAGAAAACAATAAATCGAAACGTTATAACATAACAATTCATATTGTTTTTCATCCAAAATGAAACGTGCATCTCTACAGGATACATCTGGTTTGACCATATCTAATCTAGACGCCCCTGACTTAGCGACAAGGCCAGATCCAGCGTCACGAAAAACGTTACCCCCTGAGCCACAATTTCATGGGCCAAAATCCCGTGAGCTTAAATCTCATGAACCCAAATCTCATGCGGCAACATCTCATAAGGCCCCAATGCTTGAGGCTGCATTACTTGAGGCCAAAGACCTTTCCTGGGGGCCAAAAAGACAACCTGATTTGTTGTCTAATATCAGTTTTCGTGCAGCACCGGGACGCGTTCTGGGCATTGTCGGGTCTAACGGTGCCGGAAAATCAACCCTGTTGCGTTTGCTCTATCGCTTTCACCAGCCCCGAACCGGGCAAGTATTGATAGATAACGAAGATCTATGGGCCATGTCCCCGCGTTCAGCCGCGCAAAGAATAGCCGCTGTTCTTCAGGAACAACCTACTGATTTTGCCCTAACAGTCTGGGAAATCGTTGCCTTGGGTCGTACGCCGCACCGTCGTGGGTTTTCCCAAGTTGGGTCAGAAGACAAAGCGATTATCGAAAACGCCCTTACAACCTTGGGCCTATTGAGTTTCGCCAAACGATCCTTTGGCACCTTGTCAGGCGGCGAACGACAGCGCGTGATGGTTGCCCGTGCCCTGACCCAAGAACCGCATGTTCTTATTCTGGACGAACCCACAAACCATTTGGATATTCGCCATCAACTCGAAGTACTTTCGCTTTTACGTACTCTGAATATGACCATCATCACCAGCCTGCATGATCTCAATCTTGTGGGGCAACATACAGATGATGTTCTGGTTCTCGCCAATGGTCACAGTTTGGCCTTTGGCCCATCAGATCAGGTTTTGACTGAACCCCTTGTTGATCAAGCTTTTGGGATTACCAGTCGCATTCAGCGTCTGATGCCCAGTGATCAACCTCACTTTACCTTTCACCTTTCCCGATAACCGCCTCTGTGTTTCCACAGAACAGCTTACATAAACTTACCTCTATCAATGGAAAATATGATGTTTAAAAACTCACTGTCATCTTCCCGTCTTGTCGCAGGCAGTATCTTGTCTGCATCCCTGACAGCTGCTGCTATTCTGACCCCAGTACAGGCAACTGCCGACCCCGTCACGGTCCAAAGCTGTAACCGACAGGTTACCTTTGACAGCCCGCCGAAAGCAGCCGTATCTCACGATGTCAATATGACAGAAATGATGCTGGTCCTTGGCCTGCGCGATAGCATGGTTGGCTATACGGGTGTATCAGGCTGGAAAACGCTGGACGAAGAAATGCGTCATCAGGTTAAGGAACTGCCCGAACTGGCCGCCAAACACCCCAGCAAAGAAACCCTGATCGGGCACGATGTCGATCTGTACTTTGCCGGATGGAACTATGGCATGAAAGTCGGCGGCGAAGTAACGCCAGAAACCCTCGCCCCGTTTGGCATTAATGTTTATGAGCTAACTGAATCCTGTAGCCACATTATCGATCGCCCAAAGATTACAATGGTTGATATGTATAACGACCTGTTGAATCTGGGCAAAATTTTCGGCATTGAAGAAAAAGCAGAAGCACTTGTCGCCGGGTACAAATCTGAAATGGCCGCCATTCGGGACAACCTGAAATCACCGGAAAAACCCTTGCGTGTTTTTGTCTATGACAGTGGCGAAGACAAACCCTTTACCGCCGGTCGCTATGCGATGCCGACAGCCCTGATCGAAGCAGCTGGTGGCAAGAACATCATGGACGATTTCGAAAAAAGCTGGGGCACAATCGGCTGGGAATCAGTTGTTGATCGCAACCCGGAAGTTGTCGTGATCGTGAATTATGGCAAGGTCACAGCCGAACAGAAAATCGCGTTCATGAAAAACAACCCTGCCTTTGCAGATATTGATGCCGTCAAGAATGACCGTTTTGTTGTTCTTGAATATGTCGAAGCAACCCCCGGTCCTCGTAACATCAAAGCTGTGAAGAAGCTTGCCGCAGGCTTCCAAGGGTCATAAGTCCCAATGCCCTAAAGCATAAGTTCAGGGATTACAGACCCTATTTGGGCGAAGTATTTGGGATGGTGATTTGTTTGCCCCCCCGCCTTTGGCCCGTCCCATTCGCCGCCCCTATCACGACGTAAGAATCCGTTACTGCTGCCTTCATTAGGGCAACAAACTAAGGAATTTGAGAGTATGAGTAAAAGATCCCCCCTTGGGGACGACACGGTTCACGGGCACTCTGCGTGGAAGACCACACAGCCCCGAAACCGAGTGTCGGTTTTATCATCCCAATTATCAGAACGAAAAATGACCGTGATGATCACACTGGGGTTATTTTTTCTTATTATCTCTTTTTCCTTAGCCGTTTCTATTGGTGCGATCTCTGTCCCTGCCCAGACGGTTTGGGGCATTGTTCTGAACAAGATTTCTCCAGACACGATCGAACAGACATGGTCCAAAGGGCGCGAGGCGATCGTTTGGGACATTCGCTTTCCCCGTGCCATCCTTGCCGGATTTGTCGGTGCCGGACTGGCTATTGTCGGCGCAACCCTACAGGCAGTGACCCGAAACCCGCTGGCTGATCCTCATCTATTGGGCATTTCATCCGGTGCTGCATTCGGGGCGATCATTGCCCTGTTACACACAGGCATGTTTTTGGGGCTGGCGACGGTTCCGCTTTTTGCTTTCTTTGGCGCGTTGGCCGCATCTGGCCTTGTGCTTTTGGTGTCCCGCATGACCGCATCCACATCTGCTGATCGGCTTATCCTTGCCGGGGTCGCCGTGTCTTTTGTCATTATGGCCGGGGCGAATATCCTCATCTTTCTTGGGGACCAAAAATCAACCCATACCGTTGTGTTCTGGATGCTCGGCGGTCTTGGCCTTGCCCAATGGTCACAACTGATTTACCCCTTGACCATCCTGACGCTTGGCGGGCTTTATTTCTATCTTAAATCCAGCGATCTCAATGCCATGACGGTTGGAGATGAAACGGCTTCGACCCTTGGGATACCTGTCGCGCGCTTCCGGCTTATTATCTTTATCGTCGGGGCCTTGGTAACGGGGGTGATGGTGGCCTTTTCCGGCATTATTGGCTTTGTCGGTCTGATGATCCCGCACATACTTCGCCGTCTGGTCGGCGGGAATTACAGATACATCCTGCCGGGATCAGCCCTTGTCGGGGCGATCTTTGTTATCTGGTCTGACGTTGCGGCCCGAACCATCATGGCCCCCGAAGATATGCCTATTGGCATTATAACCGGACTGGTCGGTGGCCTGTTCTTTATCTGGCTATTGGGCCAAGGTAAAAAAGGATAGCCACCGATACAACAACAATAACAACATTCATCTCACCATCAGCCAAGGACGCAGGATACGACTGAGAAACGGCATAACAGGCCAGGTCAGTAGTGCGGATAACACAACAACAAGAATGAAGTCCTGTACCAACCGTGGTAAAAAGCCGATAATCGGGCCGATAAGTTCAAGCAACAATATCAACATCGGATAAACACCAATCACACTCAGGACGAAACGCTTCCAGATTGGGGGCAAGCCCGGTTCTGTGTCCTCTGCTGTTATCCCCTCCATATGATCAAATCGTATGTGGTCGAACCAAAGTCCGCCCCCTGATGCGACCATCATATCTGCCACGCCCCCGGTGATGGTTTCGATTTGTATCAGCACGTTTTTGATCCGCAGGTTTTCGCGCCACTTCTTTGCAGACACTTCGTCCACCCATCTGGACAGAACCGTATATTCCATTTGGTGATCCCGATTATAACGAACCGTATCAACCGATAAGAAACCATCCTCGGTTTTAAAAAGCTGATGCAGCTCGTCAACCAGTGCCTCGTAACGATCTTGTTCTATCAACGGCACATGGTCTGTTACAGCAAGTACGACGGGGTTGTTCGTAACGCACTTTCCATCCCGATCCTTGGTTTGCCAGGTCATAATACTTTCTCGGGACCAACAGGCACAATGCCCGTGGGGTTCAATTGGCGCAGGCTACCCCAATAGTGGATCTTGATCTGATCCAACTTCACCGTTTGGGCAACTGATCCCTGTTCATAGATCCGCTTTACCAACGCAGACAGGTTCGGGTAATCAGCAATGCGACGCAGGTTGCACTTGAACAAGGAAAAATACACCGCATCAAAGCGGATCAAGGTTGTAAACAGGCGCAAGTCAGCTTCGGTTAATTGGTTCCCGATCAGATATTCTGCGCCGTCAAGCCGCGTTTCAAGCACGTCCAAAGTATCGAACAAACCATTTACCGCATCTTCATAAGCCGCTTGTGTACCCGCAAAACCACAGCGATAAACACCATTGTTGATCTTTTGATATACCAGATCATTGACCGCATCAATTTCGTCCCTCAAGTCATCGGGAACAAAGTTAATATCATTGCCCGCAACACCGACAAAAGCAGAGTTCAACATACGGATGATTTCTGCTGATTCATTACTGACAATGGTGTTCAACTTCTTGTCCCAAAGTACCGGCACACTGACCCGCCCTGTATAGGTTGGATCAGCCGCGGTATAGATTTCCCGCAAAAAGGATTTGCCAAACAGATGCTCGGGATATCCGCCCTCAACATCCCCAGAGACATTAGTAAATTCCCATCCGTCATCTTGCAAAACCGGGTTCACCGTTGATACAGAAATTGCACCTTCCAATCCCTTGAGCGAGCGCATAACCAAAGTGCGGTGTGCCCAGGGACAGGCATCACTGACATAGAGGTGGTAACGGCCCGCTTCGGGTGTAAATTTTGCGCCCTGTTCATTTGTCCCATTTCCATCAGCAGCACTTGTCTCATCACGGCCAACGCTTTTCGGCACGATCCAATGACGGAACGACGTTTCCTCGCGGCGATACTGACCATCTTCGGCTGCCTTGATATCTTCTTCACGGGTCCAGATACCATTGATCAATTTGCCGGGCATATTACCAGTTCCTTTTGCGATATCGCCGACCATTTCACCCAAAGCAGATATAAGAACCGAAGGTGGATAAAAAATGTTCGACGATTAAGTCATTTTCAAAAATTTGGCTGTGGGTTGAGGTTTTATTTTTGCCATCAACCCACAGCGCCTTTCTTGATTAGAAATATGACCCCAGCAAACAATCAGAACAAGCCGGGTAAATTCAAACTCATTGTCTCAAAAATAGAACAATATAATTTTCCCTAATTATCGTTTTTGCGGTTATTATTTATCAGAATGGCCTGATCTATATAATACCTGATAATATCTTTATTCAGTTGGTGAAGCGGTAAAACACGCATGGCTTTCCCCGCACCCTGCAAAAGCCCCAGATCATCTTTCATACGTGCGCCCTTTAAGAACCCCAGATCGATGCCATAGGGCATGGTTCGCATATGACAAATATTACCCGCGGCTCTGTTACGCACAGATGAGGCATCTGGGCTTTTATAGGCATAGGTGGTAATGCGCTCTTTCCTGATTTCCAACATCCCGGCAAAGGAAAGCAGATATTCACGAGCGGAAAGGAACAGATCTTTGTGATCAGACTTCAGGTCGGCATCAAATTGCATGTTAAGGTTCCCATTAAAAGATGGGCTTATCTATAACACCGACCTACTGACAGCATTTTGTCAGGAGCTTTAAACAATACTTTTACGAGATTAAATTATCGACATGTCGGTTAAGGTCACTTTGTGCTCAACAGAACCAGCCTTACCATTCAGAGTTTCATCACCAAAAGAAAAGCCATTGAAACCTGCTTGATCCATCGGTGTTTGTGAAATCTGCACTGCCGAATTTTCCCAGTGCTGTAGCTCAATCAAACTATAGGGGCGGCGCCAAAGCCATTCGCGATTAGCCACAGCTTTCAGATCCGGATCGGGCAGCGCTTCGTTATTCCAGCTGTAAAAATAGAGACAAAACCCTCTGTCATTTACTGGCTGGATCGACATCAGACGCATCCCCAGTTTTTTTTCGAAATATTCCCGCGCCGCGACAAGGGTAGTAACACGCAGCGTAATATGCGCCAGAATAGCCTGATCAGCGATGGCATGGCTTGACGCGAGGGAACCAAGATCAAGCGCTTGTTCATTCCCCTCAAACCCTTGTTGCAGTAGCTCAATATGAAAGCCCTTGGGATCTGTGAGCTTAGTCATATATCCAATATCCCTGAACTGATAGGGATCGTTTAGGGTAAGGCCTCTACCCCGCAAATAACTAACGGCTTCGTCCAGGTTCTTGAGGGTAATTCCTATTTTCCAATAAAAGTCGTGTGGCCCAGCGTAATAGTCAGAGACATCAGCTTTTTGAAATACAAGGTTATTTTTAGAGGGATCAAAACTGAAAACAATACAGTCTGCATCTTTGCGAACAATGGTCATCCCTAGCAAGTCAGCGTAAAACTCACAAATACCTGAAAAATCCGGCACTCGAAAATATATACCTGTTATGTGCGCCATTTAGAAATACCTTCACTTAAAAGCAAATGAACCCTTCGTTTTCTCCATGTTACTCCCTGTAGGCTTTACACGAAACCAGACACCTATCGAAATCAAATCCTAAGGCTGCTCTTGCTATTTTCAACCTCCCCAGCCCTAAAAGAATTTATCCCTGGGCTTCGAAGTGATCTTCGCGCAACGCCATCGTGCCATCGGCCTGAAGCACCCAAAGTTCACGAGTAATAACCCCATGCGCTTTGTTCATCTTCCAGCCACTGGTTAAAAGAACTGATGTTTCATCCTGAACCGTGATTTCCGGATTTAGATAGTCAACACCGCTAAAGCCATCGTTGATCAGGTTCTGCCAGAAGGATTGGATTTCAGTACGTCCAGCAAAGGCCCCAAAGGGTTTTGCAACCATAACCGCATCTGCTTCGTAACAGGCGGCGCATCCGACGGCATCACCTGAATTAAAGGCCGTTTTCCACTTTTCACTCGCCTTGATAACCGCTGCTTTTAGATCTGTCGTCATTTTACACCTCCTCAATTCACCCAAATATCCTAGACCACTTGGGTTGTTTTCATCTGATTGATTTCAGGATCTTTATTGCATGAGAAGCCAAAGACGATAAGATGACATTAGATAATTTCATAGTTTAGGAAAATTAAACAATGAAGCCTAATATTCATGACATACTGACCTTTATAGAGGTTGTGGACACACGCTCGTTCACCACGGCATCCAACCGTTTGGGGCGTAGTAAATCCGCGATCAGTCAGGCAATTTCCCGTTTGGAAGCAGACATGAATACCCGCTTGCTCCAGCGCAGTACCCGATCATTGACCTTAACGGATACAGGTGCACGTTTCTATGACAGCTGCCTTGCCATAAAGAACGCCTACAACGATGCATTGGAAGATATTTGGGAAGATAAGGGCGATCCACAGGGTACTCTTTCCATTACCGCCCCTCACGCACTTTGTGCCGCTGTTATCACCCCCGCAATCAAGCTTTATCTGAATCGTTACCCCCGAATGTCTGTACGTCTGGTCGCCGAAGACGCATCGATCAAACTGATCGAAGAGCATATCGATCTTGCCGTTCGCGTTGGCAAACTGACGGGACAAACCGCCCGCGTGACAAAGATTGGAACTTTAAGCGAAAGCCTCTACGCACATCCAGATTACATCAAAGCGCAAGGCGGCATTCCAAATAATCTGAAGGCTTTGGAAAAATGGGATCATATTGCCAATGAATGGCAGGGAAACCCGGTAAGCTATAGTTTGCCGCAAGGGGTATCTTTTAAAGTTCTACCACGTGCACGTTGTAACAGCCTGCCCGATATCCTCAAGCTGACCCAAAGTGGCCTAGGGATTGCCAGATTACCAGACATCACGGCGACCTCAATCGACGCAATCAGTTCTCTAATAAAAGTATCTCCCCTTGGTATCGCCCCGATCTATGCCTTGCATCAGTTTGACACCAAACCGCCACAACGCGTCCGCGATTTTATCACACTTATCCGCGAACAATTGCGTTCCCCCTCTTCTGTCAGCGATAAGCCAATGAACTAAAAACACGCATTAACAACAAAAGACAGGCTGAATGGATGAAAGAATAAGGTTCTATATCATGCAAACCGAGAATTAATATTGCCTTGCCATTTCTGTTGTCCCGGACCAGCCCAAATGTTCATAGAGAGGGCGCCCCTTGCTGGTTGCGTGAAGGATAGCATAGCGAATACCTCGACGTTGAAATTCAATATCTGCCGCCTTCATTAAATCCGTCGCAACACCTCGCCCACGATAATCAGGTTCGACAAACATATTAAGCACATATCCCCGGCGACCATCCTGCGGATGTGAAGGGTGTGGCGGCCAGTCAATAACCATCAAGCCAATACCACCAATGGCCTCACCTTCGTTTTCAACAATAAATCCAAAATAGCTACGATCTTCCAGACGTGGCCTCAGCCAATCGCGAAAGGGAACATCCATCGCCGCGAGTTCCTCTTCACGGGGTTTTCCACTCGCTTGGAACATCTTTTGACGATGTTCACAAATCAAATCCAGATCACGGCTTTCAACTGGCCTTGTTCTTAGCATTCTTTATTCCCTCTCAAAGATCGCTAAAACTCTTTGGATTTATTACATGCATATACATGCCCAAGATCACAGGCTTTCGTATAGAATTCTTTTGCTTTGATCATATTCTTGTCGGTGCCTTCGCCCTCTTCGTACATACGGGCGAGGTCATAACAAGAAGCCTTGTTCTCTCCTGAACATCCCTTTTCGTATAGCATCAAAGCTTCGGGATAATTTTGATCAACGCGCAAGCCCACCCGTTTTAAATATCCCAGATTATGACATCCCTTTGCGTAACCGAGTTTGCAAGCCTGATTATAGTAATGCGTCGCTTTCCCCATATCGCGTTTTACTGTATCGGTTAAACGATACATATCAGCGGCTTCATTACAGGCGTATCCGTAAGAGCCTTCACACGAAAACTGAAAAAGATCGATAGCTTTTTCGCCGTTACGGGTTTTTCGATGAGGATAGCGATACATCCTAGCCAGTTGAGAACAGAATACCACGTCACCTTTTTCACAGGATGCTTCGGACAAAGACATCCCTCTATCCCAATACTCGCGGGATAAAGCTAGTTGCTTCGTTACAATTTGATCTTTCTGATAGACAAAACTTAGGGCGATGCATCCATTAGGGAAACCACCCTCACATGCTTTTTCATAGAGAGCTATCGCTTGCTTATTTTCAGGAGCACCACGCACCCCTGTCTCATAAAATTCACCAAGTTTCAAACACCCTGGGTAAAAATTAGCATCACACGCATCTTTAAAAAGAGAAACCGCTTTATCGACATTTCTCGGAACGAATACTCCTTTATTATAATATTGAGCCACACCCGAGCAGCCTCTGGCATTTCCCGCTAAACAAGCTTGATCAAAATAATTAAATGCTTTTTTCCTATTCGGTGCCACACCTGTTCCATAGGTATAAAATGCACCTAAATCAGCACAGGATTGAGCATTCCCATCCTGACATGAAAATTCTAGTTTTTTGGCTTTTTCTTGATAATTAATCTTTACATATTGCTTCAGATAAAAAGGAGTTGTGTTCTGCTTTTTATGCTGGGGTTCATTTGTTTTTAGACAAGAGGGTTCATAGCCTGATTTGCAGGCGAGCTGAAAATAACCCAAGCTTTTGTCTTTATCCGGTTCAACACCTTTGCCCAAAGCATAAAGAATACCCAGATTATGACAGCCTTCCCCGTTTCCCTGTTCACAGGCTATTTTATAATACAGATAGGCCTGATCATAATCCTGCTCGACCCCTTGCTGAGTATAATATCCATTATAATAGCGGGTTCCGAGGGTTAAGCAGCCTTCTGAAAAATTCTTGTCGCAAGCTCTATTATATAACGCCGTCGCCTTATCCACGTCTCTCTCAACACCGTAGCCTCTGTCGTAGAGGCTAGCCAAACGTAAACAGCTCCATTTATACCCGGAAAGACAGGCTTCATTTAGATATGTCGCAGCTGTAACATAGTCCTGCTTCACCCCATTCCCGCTGTAATACATTTCACCGAGGCTATGGCATCCGGGGTTAAAGCCAAAATCACACGAAAGCTCATATGCCTGAACGGCCTTCAGATAATCCCGATCAACTCCTTTTCCATCCCGGTACTTATTGCCAAGCGTAAAACAAGACAAAGGAAGTGCGACACTACAGTCCAGATTAGAATTTATCGTATCGGTTGATGGCTCTTTTGCTGGTTTGGTTGCTACACACCCTGCAGTCAATAAAATCAACAAACCAACAAGTAAAAATCGCATTTTCACGCCCCCACGTCTTTCTGCAGAAAGAACACTATAATCCGTTATCTTAAATGAACAAGCATGGGTAATAAGATGATTTTAGGATTATTGAAGAAAACATATAAAATCGCGCCTTATAAATAGATCCGAAAACAATCATCAAGGTTGATTTCACCTGAACAATGTCCCCAACACTCCCGCACAAGGTGACGGCTGTGCTCTTTTCGTGTAATATACGCAACAGATAAGCGGATAGCGGCCCTATGGGGTGGTGTCATAAACCGTCTTTGAGGAATGGCAGATTGTTTGTTCCTTTCCTTCTGATCGGTTTTTTCTGTCGCCTAGCTGTAAAGTTGTATCAAGTTGTCTGTGCTGTTCGCGAACCATTGGTTCAGGAGAAAAGCTTATGCCAAAGACTGCAACGCAATATGATCCCGTCGCCCATCTGGAAAGGGACGCCGTAAAAAGCATTCCCAAAATCAATAAAATTAGCGTCGAAGATCTTATGGATGTTCTCGCCAAGGGGCTGAATGATTTCAAACACAGGTCCAGCCATGTTCTCTTGTTGGCTATTATCTATCCCATCATCGGCCTTTTGGCCGCCCGTATGACCGCCGGGTATGACATTATCCCCCTCGCCTTTCCCATCGTATCCGGCTTTGCCCTGTTGGGTCCCATCGCCGCATTAGGCCTCTACGAACTCAGCCGTCGTCGGGAAAAGGGGATGAGCTTGGCTTGGCGTCACGTCTTTAACATTTGCCACTCCCCCGCCATCGGATCGATCAGTGCCTTGGGGATTTTGCTCACGGCGATTTTTCTGGTTTGGCTGGTCACCGCGCTTATGCTTTTCAACACGCTTTTTGGCACCACTGAAATCACGTCAATTGGTGTCTTCATTGGTCAGGTCCTGACAACACCCGCGGGGTGGAACCTGATCCTTATCGGCTGTAGCGTTGGGTTTGTCTTTGCCGTTGTGGTTCTTGCCATCAGCGTGATTTCCTTCCCCATGTTGCTAGACAAAGACATCAGCGCCGCTTTGGCCGTGCAAACATCGGTCAAAGTTGTCATGACCAACCCGATCCCCATCGCGGTGTGGGGCACCATTGTAGCGGGTTCAATGCTGATCGGGTCGATCCCGTTCTTTGTCGGGTTATGCGTGGTCATGCCTGTGTTGGGGCATTCCACATGGCATCTCTATCGCAAGGTGGTGGCAGAGTAGCTTATATATGGTGCGGGCAAAAGACAGCCCGCCCAATATACAGCTAAATTTTGTTGTTATGTATGATAACCTTCGGTAACAATCTGACTGTCTCCCCTTATATCATTTGGGGCGATATCATCTTGCTGTGAAACAACAGTTTGCTTTTGAACACCCAGTCTTGGATGTAATTGCCCCGCAACAGCCCATGCAGCAAACATTCCAAGCCCCGCGACTGCAAATAGCGCCGAGATAGGTGCAACAAGTAGGACCAGCCACGCAACCCCCGGACTAATAATGCCGGATACATCCCGAAAGGTGGAATAAACAGCAGACATTTCAGTTCGCTCTGACGGTCTAACCGCCATAAGAAAGGGCAAACCAGCGCAGATATCCAGCAAAATAAGAAACAGTGTTCCGAGCAGCAGAAAACCAACTGTTACCCAAGGCAAGGATGCACTGAACGCCGCCACGACAAAAACGCCGCCACCAATAAAAAAACCAACGCGGATTGCGTGGCGAACAGAATTTCGTTCAATCCACATCAGCATAAAAGGCGTCAGAAACAGCAGACTGTTCGAAATTGACAGGGCAATCCCGCCAATACGTTCATCCAGCCCGGTCTCTACTGCATAGATCGGCAGGTAAACGATATAAACCCACCAGCTACAGGATTTTATAACCGCGAACAACCACCCAGCGATCAGTCTTGGCTGCACAAAAAAGCGTTGAATAAAAGCCACGGGATTGGGCGTTGGGGCGCGGGCTTTGGTAATGAGCTTACCATCCCCAAGGCGCATCCACCAAAAGACAACAAGCAAGACAGTCGCGCCCAAGGCCGAAACAAGAAATGGTGCAGGCGTCCACCATTGCAGCAACCACACACCACCCGCAGGTCCCGCAGACCAAGCCAATGCGCTATAGAACAATCGCAAGGTTTCAGAGCGCTTCAACTCAACCTTTGCGACATAATCCAGAACATAGGCATTAAAACAAACAAAGAGGATCACCACCGCAACAGTATAGGAAAAAAGTGCCAGCGCGATTGAAATGGCCGAACCCTCTATTGCCAGAAAAGAGCTAACAATAAAAAGAACAGCCCCCAGCGAATACATCCAACGACGGGGAATAAAACGGGTAAGCCATGGCACCAGTAACCCGCAAACGAGCGAGATAATGCCCACAAAGAAATATATTTCAGAAACAACCAACGTATCCTGAAACGCCCGATACATCACGAGGGGGAAAACAGAGATCAAAATACCGCGGGAAATTGATTCAATACCGGACAGAACAGCAAAGCCCTTTGCTCCCGGCACTGGGGCATGACGAAGCCATTCAGGAATTCGACGTTGGAACATCTAACCACCTCATAACCTGTTGGTTTTAAAAGAGCATGTTTTTTTAATAACGTCTCTCTTATCACCGACAAGAATGATGATTTTTTCAATGAACCTGTCTTATTTGCGCCGTTTAAGAAGTTTACTTGGCAAGGTCAATCCAACTTTTTTATCACGCCGAAGTCGTTTGTCCTGATGTTATTCGATCGTAAAACTTTCGTGCTATTTTTGATCAGAAAGCATTAATTTCACATCAAATCAACACCTCTCAACCTTAAAAGGCGTGCATAAGTCGCGGCCCAAAGCGCAACCGTGAACGTAAGCATCAGGCCCCATTGAACAAAAGGTACAAAGATTTGAACAAAAAACTTTGACTGAATAGCTAACAAATCAAAGAGGTCGGGAAATTCAGCCAAAAAAGAGAAACAAGCCCAGATGATCGCCCCAAGAACAGCTGCAACAACCAAGTTCAATAAAAACAGCCCCAGAATAGCAAAATAATTGCCCTTACTGAGTTCTAGTGTACGCTTTAACCCGTTCATAAATTTTGGCTTTTCAATCACGGAAAGCGGTATAAAAACAAAAAATAAAATACCAAATATATAGTTTGGTGCCTGTAGGGCGATGTCCAAAACGATAGAATATTCGCTTAGAATAGACCCCGGATTATCAGAGCGCAGAAAACGATCAACCAAAACATGAGAGGTATACGCATCATAGATATACACTTCAATCTCTGGGTATATCACCTCTGCAATAATCAAAAAGATTAGGAGCGTAGTGTTCAAACGCAAAAATTCTTTGGGAAACCAGTTACCTGTTTCTTCACTGTCCGCATTATTTAGTTGATGGAAGCAACGCCAGGAAACCAACCAATAGAGTGTATAGGTAAGCAACAGGGTAATAGCCACGTCAGCAAGATAAAGAAAACGTGTTTCCCCGTTTGTAATCCCGGTGATAAAATCAGGGACTTCTTCGATAGGAAAGAGAGTAATTCCCGTCACAAAAACAGCAGCGATTAGGGCAAAGTATAAAAAATTACGCCCCCAAAGACTAAAAGCATCAAGCAACGTATCGAAGACAGGAAGTTTTGCAGGAATGGTCGACGGGATTGCTGTCATTTTGAACTCTCATTTCTCCTCAAGGTTGATGTTTATACCCACACCACATCAAAACAAACAACTATGAAACCAGAAATTGTTCCCGTACTTTGTGCAGGCTTTCCATGACCGCGATGCAGAGTTCAGAAATCTCATCGGTTGGGGCCAGCATATCGGGGATCATGATGGTTTGCAGGCCTGCCCGATGGGCTGAACGCACGCCATTGTGGGAATCTTCCAACGCGAGGCAGCTTTGGGGGGATACGCCCAACCCCTTTGTCGCCAAGAGATAGGGTTCAGGGTCGGGCTTTCCACGGGACACATCATCAGACGTCACAATCGTGGAAAAATAAGACCGAACCCCTGCGTGTTCCAAATGGCTCTCTGCCCGTTTTCTACTGGTAGAGGTCGCCACCGCTATGGGCAGATCACGTTCCGCCAAATGTGCCAAAAGCTCTTCGACACCGGCTTTCAAGGGAACCTGTCGCGCAAATTCAATTTCTAGCAATTCGTGCATTTTGCTGTTGAATTCATCAAAGGGAAAGCCTGAGCCCATGCCCTTGCGAATAATGCTCTCCCCCGCCTTCATGGGCAGGCCAACCACAGACTTGTAAAGATCATCACTTAGATGAAAGCCCAATGCCTTGGCCGCATCAACCGAAGACCGCAGATAGATCGCTTCGGAATCAATCAACAGGCCATCCATATCAAAAACAACGGCATGTAACTCACTGGCATCAAAAGGCAAAAGGCGCACTCCCGTATTCACACCCCCGCATTGAAGGGCAAAAAAATATAGAAATAAAGGAATTCAATCGGTCCAGATGAACAGGACAAACAAAAGGAAACGACCGAAGAAGGAAAAGGTGTATCAAAAAAACAAAAACATTATTTACGCGCGGGCAGCTTTCGTAAAGTCATTCCGTATTTATCTTCATCAGAAAAACCCAGACTTTCATAAAAACCTTTGGCCCCACCGTCTTGCCGCTCCTTGCCCGTCAAGAGCATGATTTTATAGGCATTGGCCCTCTATTAACCGAATCATCACGTAATCCAATCATCGGGGGCCATCATAGTTGGACAAAATTCCGTAATGGCATAACAGGCCACTTTATTTTGATGAAACGGGTCTTCCTTGATCAGGTTCTCAACCTTTTCTCTGGTATCCGATATCGCGAGGATAACCCCACCGTCACGCGGGACCTTTGCCCCCGAAGCGATAAATACATTTTGTGCATAGTACTTTTTTAAAAAGCTTATGTGATCATCAATCAAGGGATCAACCGCTTCAAGCGGAACGATATATGTGAGGTCGATCACAAACATCCTTGTATTTTCAGGCATCCTTGTGTTTTCAGGCATCATTACGTTTTCGGGTCGCAAGTCTTTTGATTTTGGCGGCATCGTATTTCTTTCGGAAGAAAGCCATCTGGTCATAAAAGAAGCCAGCTGAATGATCTCAACTGGCTTTCTTATATATGCATCAGTCCTATGCAGCATCAAAAGCTGACAGCACCATGTTTGCACCCGCTTCGCGGGCGGAGGTCAAAGCCTGATATTCCGGGGATTGGTAAAAAGCATTCAGCTTGTTCTGATCAGGAAAGCGGAAAACCGCCGTACTCGGTAGCGGGTCAGTTCCGATCAGAACTTTATCTGCCCCGCCTTTGAACAACAGCTCACCACCGAACGCGGCAATAATCGGGGCCGCAGCTTTTGAATAGGTCGCCAGTTTAGCGGGATCTTTCACGTCGAAATGAGCAACAAAATATGCAGACATGTTAGGGGTCCTTTTTTGAATATATAACAGAGTTCAATGTGTAAAAGCACTGTCACACACATGCACAAAAATCGTAAATAGATAGATTTACATGAAAATCATGCTATATTGCATGGATGGAAAATTGGGATGATCTTCGTATATTTCTGGCCGTTGCCCGCTGTGGATCAATCACAGCCGGGGCAGCACAGCTCGGCCTGGACCAAAGCACCGTATCGCGCAAGCTCCAATCCTTTGAAGACAGGCTGGGCCTGAACCTCTTTATTGGAAGCGCCAAGCGCAACACGCTAAGCCCATCTGGACAACGAATATTTGAGGGTGCCGCCCGACTGGAAAAAGAAGTTGAAGATATCAACCAGAACATCGCCGGACTGAGCGAGGAACAAGGCGGCACAATCCATATCGTCACAACCGATATTCTCTCGAACCATCTGCTGATGTCTGTGACGTCCGAATTTTTGCAAAAATATCCCAATATTAACCTACGCATTCGCACGCAGGATATGGATGGTAAAAATATATCCAACAATCCATTGCCCGGAGATTTGGCGCTCTACGCCACCAATACCCCCAATGAAGATCTCTTTGGACGCAAGCTGGCAACCGCCACCTTTGCCTCCTACGCCTCCCGGGATTATCTCGACAGCTTAAAAGGCGACCATAACAAGATTGTCTGGCTAAACTGGGACGATGGCACAGCAACACCCACGTGGCCCAGACTGGCCCCAGAAATTCCCGATCATATGTGCCGCCTGCGCAGTGATTCCGTCGCTACCCTACTGGAATCTGTACGCTTTGGCATCGGAGCCACCATCCTGCCCTGCTTTATCGGCGAGCAAGATCCCAACCTCATCCGCCTCACCCCCGGTCAAACCGTCAGCCAGCGCGACATCTGGCTGCTGATGCACAAAGACCTACGCCGCGTCCCCCGCATCCGCACCTTTATCGACTTCTTCGTCCAACGGATTAAGGAACGGAAAGGCATTATTGAGAGTGAGTGATGATCTTACTTGATTTTTCGCAACACCACTTTAAGTTGATTATTCTGAAATACTCCAATTAAAGGAACAATGAGAATGCCTGAAAGAGCTTGGTTATTTGGCGCGCAGGACTTTTGTTCCTCGTCTCTCTATCCATGAGACTATTTGGGGTACCAAACATTCTTACTCCCTATCCAATGCCTCTTTTCATCGTTATTCTTATGGGCGGAAAGTACCTCTTTCCCTTTATAACACCCTTGATCTATATGCTAGTTTTAAAGGTATTTTCCAATTCCAGGCATTTCTCCAAAGTGGTTATTTTCCTGATTTTGTTATTTGCATTCCTGAATTTTTACTATTTTCTCAACACGTGGGATCTTGGCGTGAAATATCCTGAACGAGTTTAGAGAGTTATTTTGTCTTCACAAAACGGTAAGAACAACGACCTTGAAAATACAATTAATCGTTTAAAGCGCGGATTAATCAGTAACCACGACCCAACACAAGCAATGGCCTATAAAGCCATTTATGAAAGTGGGGTTGAATCAATTCCCTTATTACTTAGGGAGCTAAAGCTATTGGATTTTGAAAAGCATAATTCTGCGAATACGATACTCGCGGCAGGCTTCTTGACCATTTTGCATGATCTTGATGAAAAGCTATCGGAACAGTTTGTAAAGAAATCCATTACTCCCAAAACTGATCCTGTTATCAAACGATCTTTTGATTCAATCCTGAGATTTAAACGTGCCAACTTCACAGAAACAGAACATAGGGGTGTCTTGATTCTTGAAGACAAAACACTGGACCCACGAAATCACGCAACAGGCTTTGTTTTAAAATGGTTGGAAATAATTCCGGACGAAGATTTAAAAGGGATTCCCAGAATTTATATTATCCCCCTTAAACCCCAATATGATTTTTCGGGACAATACCTGCCCTATATTGGAGTTATCAATCTGGTTTGGTTTAAATATGTTGAGACGCTCAAGTTTCTTAATCCTATAGATCACTTTTTTATACAAAAAACGCTTTATCATGAAATAGGGCATCATTTTCACAAACACAAAGAAGGCGGTCAGGTCCCCTCGCAAGAAGAAGAGGCAGATCGTTATGCATATAAAAAACTTCGTATTGCCCGCCCGAAAATTTCTTGGTTCCTAAGAATGCTTGCAAAAATATTCCGTACCAACAAAAAACACCATGCAAAACAGACACCGACTTAGCTTTATCTTGATACTCTTTCATAATCACCCTTCAAACAAACCAAGCCGATTAGACCCAATCGTCGTAGCCGATGCACTTAAGACGAATGAGATATTGAGACCGATTGCTGAAGAATACGTTCGTTTGGAAAAATAATTTCAACTTTGGTGCCTAAACCAACTTGGCTATTAAGTGTGATATCACCTTTGTGTAATTTGACGAAAGACTTTGCAATATAAAGGCCCAGGCCACTGCCTTCGTATTCACGCGTATGTAATTTTTGCATTTGCTTAAAAGGTTCGAATACCGTTTTCAAATCATCCGTTTCGATACCAACACCGCTATCACATACTTCAATCACAAGCTGCTTTTCAATTGATATACAGGATTTTAGCGAAACATTCCCACCGTTCTGCGTGAACTTTACAGCGTTTGACAACAAATTATTTATGATGTGATTAAACTTGTCAGGATCGACAAAAATTAATGAGACATTGTCGTCGATCTGAAGATCAAATGTAATATTTTTTTCCAGAGCGGAAGCTTTAATCTTATGAGCACACGAATTAAGTAAATCAACGATATCGCATTCGGTTTCATGTAATTCAATTTGGCCTGATTCAAGCCTAGAAACAGTAAGTACGTCATTAACAACGGAAAGGAGGTTGTGACCTGCAACGTTGATATCATCAGCATATGCAATGTACTGACTTCCTATTGGGCCATTAATTTCGTTTCGTAATAAATCAGAAAACCCTATGATCGAATTTAGCGGTGTACGTAACTCGTGGCTCATCGTTGCCAAAAAGCTGGTTTTGGCAGCATTCGCATCTTGAGCTTCTTCCGTTGCCTTTCTTAACACTTCTGTCATTTCGCTTAAATCTTGCAACAACGCATCTTTCGCTTGCAGAGTTCCAAAATAATAATGCAGCGGATTGCTGGGGGCAAAATCCGTCATCTTAAGATTTAAATCAATAATTTCATCAATTGTACTTATCACCGGATACCCGGTGAAGAGAACATAATCACCACTTGGGTAAAGCGCCCCGTTCAAAAGAACTTTCTCTGAAATTGAGCGTAAAGAAATCGGTTTTTTTAAGATAAAATCCAAATTTTCCAAAGACCAGTTTATGCTAGGCCGTTCTAGCGTAAATAAATCGTCAACATTCTTTCCAATCTGAATTTCCGGAATAACTTTTTCCAGGTTCCCGCCAAGCTCTGTAATAGAAAAATCTTTTCCAAAGACAAAATAGTATCCAACCGCCTCAAGTAAAGCATTGCTATCAATCGATGTTTTCATATTTTCTCTATCAGGTATTCATCGTATTCGATTTGATCGGAACGAATTTGTTTAATGATCACATGACCAGGATAGTTAAATTTTTCGCAAAGCCCCTTTAACATTCCTTTGACAAAAAATGTGAGCCCTCGCCGTTTACTCATATACCGGACACAAATAGTATCTAAATTAAGCTTCTTACAAAGAAATGAAGGTGGGGACATATCAGTCAATTGCGCCCCTAATGCAGCATGAAGGGAATCAAGGTTATTTAAGAAGGTAAAAATTGTGTCGCCATACAGTTCATAATAGATCCCCCATTGTCCATCAGCAGTTTCCTTTACCCACCCTTTACCAAGAGTTTCCTGTAAATTATCAATATCAATGTCGAGAACTTTGACAGCCTTTTCGATAATCAAATACGTTATCTCGTCAGGATATTGTTGTAGTTGTGAAAAATGGGGAATTTCAGGAGCGTTGGCAATAATTTCACGCCACTTTCGTTCACCATAAGTGACCTGTATCGTTTTAATAATATGCCTGTTCACCATTCCAAACATATATAGCTCCGGTTGGGTCTGATCACTTCTGTACTATTGCTCTAAGACTAACTTATGGGGATACCAATAATAATTGGTAAATAAGTCTAAAGGATTAGAAACGGAACTGTGGTTCCAAGAAGGCTTATACCAAATCACGGTTTATAACAGCATCAGTTTAAATTGCCTCATCCTGCAAGATTTACATTGGCCCTATGCCAGAAAATTTAATGGCTCTATGCCTCGTAAAAATAAATCAATAAGACAAAGAGAATTATTGATAAATCTCCGAGGCAGATTTGCCTCATGAAAAGCCAGGAAACCACAATGTCACTTTTTCACGGACTCTCTGTCTTCCCCATAACGCCGACAGATAAAGATGGTCGGATCAATAGCGATGCGCTTTGTCTTTTGCTGGATCGAATTGTAAAGGCGAAAGGTGATTCAGAGAACGATACGAGTGCTGTTTCCGGGGTTAACTCTATCGGGTTATTGGGCAGCACGGGCGGTTATGCCTATCTGACAAGGTCGGAACGTCAACGCGCCGTTGCTGTAGCAGCCGATTTTATTGGTGGTCGTGTCCCCTTGATCGTGGGGATTGGCGCGCTTAGAACAGATGACGTACAGACATTGGCAAAGGACGCACGCGATGCCGGGGCAGATGCCCTATTGCTGGCCCCGGTTTCTTACACACCCCTGACAGAAGAGGAAGTCTATCAACATTTTGTTGCGGTTGCAGGTACCACAGACCTCCCCATTTCTATTTATAATAACCCGGGGACAACCCATTTCACCTTTTCGCTGGACCTTTTAAAACGTCTTTCACAGATAGAAACAATTGCAGCCGTTAAGATGCCCTTACCGCAAGGTCAGAATATAGAGGCTGATCTGGCGCAACTTCGCCAAAATACCGCCGATAAGGATGGCTTTGCTATTGGCTATAGTGGCGATTGGGGTTGTGCGGCTGGGCTTCTTGCCGGGGCCGATACATGGTACAGCGTGGTCGGTGGTCTTTTCCCGTCACAGGCGATGAAATTGGCAAAATCCGCACAAGCAGGTGATGCACAGGAAGTCCAGCGTATCGATCAATTCTTCCAACCGCTTTGGACGCTCTTTAAAGAATTTGGCGGCATGAGAGTTATGTATGCTGCTGCCAATATCCTGTCACTCTCTAACGCAGCCCCACACTTACCAATCCTGCCACTAAACGCTGCGGATCAGGAACGGGTATTGAAAGCGATTAATGCCCTGAACGAACTGGATTAAAGTTCGTTCAGCGCATCAGTCAAAAAACTTTACATAAACATTTATAAATCAATATTATGGGCAATATTTTCTCAGGATGGATACATGCCCACCAACGACGATCTACTTGCCAGTATTGATGCGCAACGCAAGGAAAACGGGTTCAGAACTTTAGCTGAAACCATGGAGCTTACTGCCCGTGGCAACACAGTGCTGGACCCTTTTTCAACTCTGATTTCAGTGCATGCAAAGATTGGCACAGGCAATACTTTCTATCCCAATAGCGTTATGCGTTCTGACAAGCCTGACGCCATCATCGTTGGTAATGACAATACCTTTTATGCCCAGACCTATCTGGAAGCCAGCGGCGGTACAATCACCATAGGATCAAACAACCAGTTTGGTCCAGAAGGTGGCGTAACCATCAAAGCGAACTCCCCCGACAGCACAATTCATATCGGCGATTACGGTAGATACCTCGGCGGCGTGACCATCCTTGGCAAGTCAACCCTTGGCAACGGCGCTCAAATTCTTGGTTGTATCACCTTTCAAAACACATCTTTGGAAGCTGGCGGTTCCTTTACCGAGCAAGACCCGGATCTACGCGCCGCCGTCGCCAAAGGCCGTGGCTTGATCCGCAATCAAGCCATTCAACAAGGACACGTCGCCGTCCTTGGCGAAGCGACCACCCTCGTTAAAATTCTCCCTCAATCTCATTTTCATCCGAAAGCAAACTGATTGTTCAAGAATAGAAGTACGTCCGGCTAAATCAACGGCATTACAGCTTTATAATTGTGTCGTCCTGTTGATCTACGTGACTTTCAAGATCTCCTTTTTTACATCACGTTTCCCCTTGCCACATCATGTATGAGAATGCTATCCAGCGCGTATGAAATATCGATGCACAACACTTATTAATCGCTGGTGGCGTTCCTGAACGGAGCGGCACAAGGATATTTCATATCTATTTTTTGAGCCGCCTCATGGGCGGCTTTTTTATTTCCGGCATCATGGGGCAGCTCTGTTTTTTTTCGGAGACAACCATGACACAAAACAAACCAACCATCCTGACTGGTGATCGAACAACCGGACCATTGCATATCGGGCATTATGCCGGATCACTTAAAAATCGATTACGCTTTCAGGATAATCACAATCAATTCTTGCTATTGGCTGACACCCAAGCCTTAACCGATAACGCAAACAATATTGAAAAAGTCAGGTCCAATGTGCTCGAAGTCGCATTGGATTATCTCGCCGTCGGGATCGATCCGGCCAAAACGACAATTTGCTTACAATCCCATCTTCCCGCGTTGGCGGAACTGTCGATGCTGTATCTCAACTTTGTCACCGTTGCCCGGCTAGAGAGAAACCCGACAATCAGGGATGAAATCAAAGCCCGCAATTTTGGCCGGGATATCCCCGCAGGATTTATGTGTTATCCCGCAGCCCAAGCCGCAGACATAACCGCTTTCAAAGCAACTGTGGTGCCCGTCGGCGAAGATCAGGCCCCCCTGATTGAACAAACCAATGAAATCATCCGGAAAATCAACGCGACGGCCAATACATCTGTTTTACCGGACGTAAAAGCCATCATCCCCAAGACGGGACGTTTGCCCGGTATTAACGGGAAAGCAAAGATGAGTAAGTCTCTGGGCAATGCCATTGCGCTTTCCGCGTCTGCTGATGAAATAAAAGCGGCTGTAATGCAAATGTATACGGACCCTAACCATCTAAGGGTTGATGATCCGGGGCAGATCGAAGGCAACGTAGTTTTCACCTATCTGGATGCTTTTGATGAAGACACCACAGAAATTGCAGAGCTAAAACGCCACTATCAGCAAGGTGGGCTGGGTGATATGGCGCTGAAAAACAGACTGAATGATATTCTTCAGGGGTTGATTGCACCGATCAGAGAACGTCGGGAAAAGCTTTCCCAAGATCCTGGTTACGTATTGGATGTTATCCGAGAGGGAACAGCAAAGTCTCGTGACCTGACACAGGACACCTATCGGGACGTTGCCACATCTCTTGGTTTGTTTGTGTTAGCCTGAGAATTAAAAAGCCCCACCCGTTCAAAGGGCAACGAGAATAAATACCGATGCCCTTTGAACGGGTGGGGCGTTCGGCTTCATTTTATGGACTCTACAGGTTAACACCCATCTGAAAATATCAAGGTTGAGTTATCTCAAGCCTAGGGTAGTCCTATGATTTAAACAATCCACTACAAAGTTATCAAGCAACGGCGATTGTTTCATCCGTTTTCAAAACACGTTCAGTAATATCTTTAAAATTCATGATATTCACGGGCTTCTTAATAAAGGCACGGCACCCACTATCATAGGCATCTGCAATAACATTCGTATCAGTCGCCGCGCTAACAACAATTATAGGCAACGTTGTTTTATTCAGCTTGTTTTTAATATAACGAATGGCCTCTAGCCCGCTCATCTGAGGCAAGTTAATATCCATAAAAACCAGATCAAAGTCTTCCTTGCCGATAAGATCCAACCCTTCTTCTGCGGTTTCCACAGACGTTAAATCCTCGCCCCACAGCTGCTCCACAAAAAGGCGTAAAACACGGGTGTTCATCGGCTTATCTTCTACGTACAGGAACTTCATGCAACCTCCGGCATCATCGTAATAATACCATACCATATTACTAGGTTAATCAATCATAAATTTACAAATATCGTTCCAGAACCTCTACGGTTTCCAGTATATTTATAGGCTTTGCAAGCATTTCTCTGAACTTTTGTTTCTTAATTTTACTAATGGTCAACTTGGAAACGTCAGCCGTAATTGCAACGACAGGCGGTAAGTCCCGGTACAGCCTTTCCAAACATTTCATAGCGTCAATACCGCTCATCCCCGGTAAATTAATATCCATGAAAATCATGTCACAGGGATGATCTTGAATATATTCAAGGCCCAATTCAGCAGATGGACAACTATCAAATACAATATCCGGATACACTTTTTGTACGATCTGCCTCAACAGAGCAATATTCGACGGGTTATCTTCTATATAAAGAATGCGGCCATTCATCTTTTTCCCCGCCGCCCCTATCACACTTTCTATTTCCCGACTTGTGACTTCCAGCTCGTTGTTAACGCTTCCTGCAGGTAGATCTATCCAAAATTGACTGCCGTCGGGGGAGCTTGAAAAGCCAATATCCCCCTGCATCATCCGCACAATTTTCTGAGTAATTGCCAATCCAACGCCACTACCTTCAATTGCGGAATTTTCCAACCCTAGACGGTCAAAGGGAATGAACAGCTTTTCACGATGTCTTTGGGGTATTCCATAGCCAGTATCTGTCACCTTTATACGAACAAATCCGTTATCTAGCGTTTCAAAGGAAATGGTAACAGACCCGTCTTCGCGGTTGTATTTAATACCGTTGGAAATTAAGTTGATTAAACTCTGCCGAACACGTCCTCTGTCGGCATGAATAAATGTTTTCCCCTTATTGTCCGGTTTGAAGACGACCTTGATATTATTAGATGTCGCCGTAAATTTCGTAAGGTCAATACATTCGTCAACAATTTCATTAACGTCAATATCTTCCAACGAAACGGCTATAATTCCTGCCTCTATCTTCGACAAATCAAGAACATCATCAATCAGATTTAACAAATGATCTCCGCTTTTGAGGATATGTTGAACCGCTTCTTGATATAGCTCGTATTTAATCTGATTTTCGTCTGTCACCTGTAACAATTGGGCAAACCCCAATATCGTGTTCATCGGCGTTCTTAATTCGTGGCTCATAGAAGAAAGAAAGTGAGACTTAGCCATATTGGCTCTCTCCGCTTCTTCTTTCGCCCGCAAGATATCATTTTCCGCGCGGACCTTTTCTGTCAGATCCCGTAGAATGCCGACAAAACAAACTTGGTCCCCCACCATTAGTTCACTAACGGCGAGATACATCGATATTTCCTGCCCGTCTTTTGTTTCTCCTTCGACAATGCGGCCGATCCCGATAATTTTATTCGGCCCCCCCTCCATAAAGTTGGACAGGTACTGATCATGTTCAGAACTATAACGATTGGGCATTAAAATCTTGACGTTTTTACCAATCAGTTCTTCTTCTGTATATCCGAATACTTTAAGGGTTGCCGGGTTAACCATCTGGATAATTCCCAAATGATTTATCACAATCATACCATCAACAACGGTTTGCCAAATCGACTGGAACAGAGCTGATCCACTTTTGGCATCTGACAAGACAATATCATTCATTATCAACGTCCAGTTGTTTTTGTAAAAAACCTCTCCCTAACGTTACGCATCATAGCTTAAGGATGTATTACTTAGATATAAATACCACGCAGTCAGAACATTATTATCGGGCGGCAGATCACACCTAGTAGCCTGAGATAATGATTATGCTGAATTAACAATCAGTAAGATTGCACTTTCAACTGTGAACTATTCGGGATTATTCTGGATATTTTCTGGGCATATTCTGGGCATATTCTGGGATCATACCAGAATCACCCAAGGGATAGAGCGCCAGGACCAGTGGTTTATTTTCCAGACGATAGGTACCTAGAATACTATCGAAGCAATCGACTTTAACGACGCCAGACTTAGGATAAGGATGAGAAATCAAGCTTTACGAGCAGCTTCTTGCTTTAAGATGCTGCTCGCTTTTATCCTATATTACGACGCCCTGATCTGGTTCATGAACTCATCAACCTGACGCGTTAGAACCGCCGCATCATCTTGCAGAGTTTGTGCCGCTGTCAGAACGGATTGGGAAACACTACCCGCTTCTTCTATATTGCTGTTAACCTCAGTAATACTTCTGGTCACCTCGCTGGTACCCGCCGCAGCTTCTTGTACATTACGCGAGATTTCCTGCGTCGCAGCACCCTGTTCTTCCATAGCAGAAGCAATTACAGTCGATATTTCACTAATTTGAGAAATCGTGTTCCCAATGCCGCCAATGGCCTCGACCGACGCATCGGTCTCTTCCTGAATACCAGAAATTTGACTTGTGATTTCCTCTGTAGCCTTGGCGGTTTGATTCGCCAAAGATTTAACCTCAGAGGCAACCACCGCAAAACCTTTACCAGCATCACCTGCACGCGCGGCCTCAATCGTTGCATTCAAAGCAAGTAGATTAGTCTGCTCCGCGATATCACTGATCAGCTTGATTACATCACCAATCTTCAAGGCAGCATCCGACAGACCTTGCACCTTTGTGTTCGCACGATCTGCCTCTTGCACTGCCTCTTGCGATACTGAAACAGCACGTGTGATCTGTGCATTGATCTCACCAATAGAGGCTGACAACTCTTCTGTTGCACTGGCAACAGTTGCAACATTAGCCGATGCTTCTTCGGTTGCAGATGACACAACGGCTGTCTGTCTTGACACATTATCTGTCACCGCGGACATGCTCTGCGCAGAGGTCAAAAGATGATCCGATGAACTGGATACATTACCAACAACGCCCTGAACCTGTACCTCAAACTGATTGGCAATCCCCAAAAGAGTATCTCGTCGTTCTTGTTCTGCCTGTCGATCTTTTTCAACTTGTTCGGATTGTAGATCGCGAACCTGGATTAGCTTATGACGGAAATGTTCCAGCGCTTTTGCAAGAACACCAATTTCATCGCTCCGCTGCTGATCCTTAATTTCGACATTGGTCTCATCTCTCGACAGAACCTCAACGACTTCAGTAATATTTTTCAATGGTCGGCTCATCAAAACTGTAATCAGAACGGTAATTATCAGCGCCATGAGCAAGGTTAAAACGATTGCTGCAATAATCATATTATTACGCACGCTCGTTGCACCAGCCTGTACCTTATCCAGAGGCATAATGGCGGCAATTGACCAAGGCGTTTTTGAATGCCCAACCGTCAAAGGTACCAGAACATAGAGAGCATCTTTCCCCAGTTCGTTTGAATATCCGATCCAGCTGGCATTCTCACCTTTAGCAATAAGGCCTTTGTAATCCTGGAATTGCGGCGAGCTTTCTTCTATCGCTTTACCAATTTGCTCTCTATCTGGATAAGCAGCCCAAACGCCATTATTGGTAATAAGAGTAACAAGACCTTCTTCATAAGGACGGATTTCTGCAATCTTGTCCTGAACTTCCTGTAAATTAAAATCAACACCAACAGTACCGATAAACTTTCCGTCCTGAATAAGAGGCACTACAACAGAAGTAGAAAGAAAAGCTTCTGTACCTTCATCTTTTGCCAATTCCATCGCATAAGGCTCTGTAATTACCTCTGCCATGGCTTTTCGAGGACCGTCATACCAGTCGGCAGTTTCACCCTTATCAATATTCAGTCCACGCACACCAAGATCTGTAGCGTTCTTTAAAAACCAGAGATCAATAAAACGTCCGCTTGCGTTGCTTTCCGGCGTATTCGCAAAATCTGCATCCTTACCATCCAGTGCATCTGGTTCCCATCCACTCCAAACTGCTGCAAAGTCAGGGTTATTAAGTGCGACACCTTTAAGTGCTTCTCGGTAAACTTCCCGATCCGTAATTCCTGCCCGATGATAAGCTAAGAATGATTCAGCCATGGTACGTGATGCTGTCATTGCCACATCAATATCAGCCTTCACTTGGCTTCCGATATTTCCGGCGAGTTCCTGACCGTGTTTTTCAGCAACATCAAGGATTGCATCCTGACTTTCCTTAACGACAAAGGCGGTCGTAGCCGTTAACCCGATCGCAAGGGTAATAACGACAGATGTAAGAATCTTACCTGTGAGACTAAAAGATTTGTTCAATATTCCGGGCATAATGTGATCACATAAGCAATTGTAAGTAAGCGTTATAAGCTCCCTACCAATTCTCGATCACAAAGTATTAATTTGCCTTTAACAGCATATTACAAAATAGGTAAACATGCAGCACCACATAATAATATGCATTCCTAGCTTTGATTAATTGAAAATGCTTAGAAGCCTTAGTAAATAAAGAAAGCCGTAAAACTAGACAAAAAAAGCAAAGGCAGAACGTGCTTACCCCCTTGATAACTCTTAACGTTCCTCTTGCCGTGACAGCTACCTGTGCCACATAACGTTCCTTACCCCGACACCCGTAATTGCGACGTATACCACTACGCTGTAAAATCAGAGCGCGATCCCCACACTTCTCTATCGCAGTCGTTCTGATTTTACTTACGCCACAGTTATAAAACAGTTATAAACTGCGGATAATGTCTTGCTGATCAGGTTCTAAAACTTGACCTATATGGTTTCACGTTGGCAAGATCCCCCCAAAGGAAGTGCCTTTGACAGTTTGAAACCAGACGAAACACAAGCGGTTGAGTACCACACTCCAGAGCGACCACACGCTTTGAATAATCGGTTCGAGCCCAAAACTCACTAAGACTGTTCCCATGACGCGACCACACTAGGCGTCGAATTATTCAAAAAAGCCCCAGACAATCATGTCAACAACCATGTCTAGTTTCTACCCACACCCCACTCCATAATAAAAGATCAGACGGTTCCTGTAACACACTAATACCAGGTTATATATCTGATCAGGTTTGCAATTGAACCAGTGCCTCTTCGAAAGATTATAGCAACTGTGCAAACTCTTATTTTATGAAGCCACCCCTGACTACGTGGGGAGCGAATGTAGGAAAATTACGTTGAATTGGTTAAGGAGACATTAACACAACAGCTATTCAACCTAAAGGCTAAAGAATATTATATACAATTAAGTAAATCCCGAGTAAAAAAATCAAGTATATACAACTTTAAAAATCAATAAGATACGACAATTATTTGAATAGATCTTATTTATTTCGAGCATCAAAAAAAATAATATTATTTTTTGAAAAACCTATAAAAACATTATTTTACGCTCTGCCGCCGTAAAATATATTGAATCAACTTACGAGTAAGAGTCGTAATCATTTGTTACAGTATACCGAGATATCGTGAGATAAAATAAAGCCTTCTCTACATCTGATTGTATGCGTACTAAAATTACACATTTTCGGTTGAACTAACCATTTAGGATACATAACGTTCCCCAAATGCTGTCTGCCCTTTCGTTAGGACGCGTAATTTTACTTTTCCCAATCTTCGCCAACGGGGCGACGTTCTCGTTTGCTTTCGGTGTGGATCAGGTTTCTTGTCTCTTTCAAATCCATAACCGACGGACTATCCGGCGTTTCATTATTATGGTCAGATACATAGGCCAATTCGTAATACATTGGAAAATGATCTGACCCCATAAATGGTTGCCGCCGGATTGCCACAAGTTCAAATTCTTCGGAATGGAAAATATGATCCAGTGGCCACCGTAAAAACGGATATCGCGCATCGAACGAGTTAAACATCCCCCGCCCCTGACGCGGATCAAGTAACCGAGAAACCCGCAGAAAACGACGGGTTGTCGATGACCATGCCACATCGTTCAAATCACCGGCAACAACCAGCGGCCTTTTTCGATACCGTGCCTTTTTCCCAGCCAGCAGAATTTCGGCGTCTCTGCCAATGGTATCCCGGTGCGGTACGGGTGGATCGGGATGAATGGCAATCAGGTCAAATTCATCCCCGCCCTCAAATCTGAAGCGACAATGAAAGCTGGGAATACTGTCGTTCAGCAGAAACCGGATATCACCCTGCAAAACATCCAACCGCGAGGCCAAGAACATTCCATAGCTGTTATCTTGTGGGCAGCTAAGCTTATAGTCATAGCGTTCTGTTACCCCCGCCATAACATCCACCCACAGTTGATCCGTTTCCATCAGGATCAAAATATCTGGGTCGCAATCCTCAATGATTTCAATCAGTTTATCGTGGCTCTTATTGCTCTGCTTTACATTGCAAACCAGCATTTTAAAAATCGGGACACGACCCTGTTTTTGTGGGTCATGTTTTTCTGGATCAAATCTTGCCGATTGCTGCCACCAAAAGGGAGTAAAGGGTATGATATGGAAAAGTTCAATCAAAACCGAGACAGACAGCATTCCCACAAGGGAATAACAATACTGATCCCTGGGAAGGACCGCCACGACAGACGCAAGCGTTACAAACGAAATAGTCAGAATTTGAAGACGTCCAAAATCAAAAATTCTGACGGCACCATGCGCAATTGGAATAAAGGGAAGTACACTGGCCAAAAAGCACAGCACTGTAATTGCCCCTAACAGATAATGTACCATCACGCCTGTTTAATCCCCTTTCCCCTTTATTGGAGGTATAAATCTGTACTGACCAGCATCTTCATCGCGATCAAACAATCACCAAATCTGGCAAATTTCACTTATCTGCCCCGACGGTTCTATTTCGCAACAATATTATAATAGAAAATTTTGACTGTTTTCTTGCGGTTATTGGTTATTTCAAGCTTGTTGGTTACTTTTCTTGTGCATCTTTTTTTGGGTCACCATTTTCTTGGTTATTATTTTCTTGGGCACATTTTTCACTATCATCAACCCCAGACATCCATGCCCGACAAAGGCCGCCCGCCAATAAAATAAGGCTGATGGCCCCAAAAGCAACAATGCCCAGCGCATAGAACCCGAAACCAATCGTCAGGCCAATTCCCCCCGACGCCCAGATACTGGCCCCGGTAGCGGTACCAACAACTCGGTCACCCCGTTGAATAATTGCGCCCGCACCAAGAAAACCGATCCCAGTCATGACACCGGAAATAATACTCGACAGATCAACCTTTACAATGTTTTCCGCCGATGAGAAATCCGAATAAATTTCCTGTCCCAAAATAGCCAGAACACACGTGGTCACAGCAACAATCATATAGGCCCGAAAATCAATTGGTTTGTTCTTGCTATCGCGCTCTAGCCCAAGAACAAGCCCGACAACCATCGCCAAACCGACACGAAGCAAAAGCTCTTGCCAGGAAATATAGGTTAGTTCCAAACTCAAATCGGTCATTCTGATCCTCAATCCATCAAGAGCTTACGTAAGCGCCCTGCTTATACCTTAGTCAGCTTGCACCCTAATATATTGCGCTTTTTGCCCCAGTAAGCCCCAGTAAGCTACAGTCCAACTCTTTATTATCCCATTGATAAGCGCCGTGAGTACCAACGTCTGCAAGGAAAGCCTGAGGACTATATCCAGAGAACCATATTCCCACAACTATACCCCACGAGTATAACCCCATAGCATTTTAAACTGACCAAAAGGACAGATCAATCTAAAGCAGAGGGATCATGATGCAGTTATAGAAATTAGAATGCCCAGAGATGAGAAGCCCAGAGATTAATATAGCCAGACCTTTAAAATACACAGAATTTAAAATATCCAAATTTCAAAATGTGCGGCTTCTAGATCCATCAGATTTGTTTTCACCATCATCACCTTGTTGTCCCGGTTGTTTTTTAATAGGCGCAAGGATGATCATTAACATGTTCACATTCTTACCGTCCGAGGCCAGCGGCAAGATCAGATCCTCAACATCCAGAATATCCTTTTTCGGGCCAACGTATGGGGTAAAGGCATAAACGGGTTCTGCCAAGTCAACTGCTTTGCAACAGTTCTTCCAAACCGAATTCGGGGATTTCAGGTTATCAATTGTGCTCATTAACTCCCCGGTATAGTCCCGGTTAAGCAATGGCACGATACGGGTTCCAATCAACCGGAAACGGAAATCAAGCGGTTCTTCTTGAACATCCAACAACAGAATGCTTGGCAAGAAAGGCACCATTTCTTCAGGGCTTATGTCGTCCCGGCTTGGGATTGCGTCTCCTTGGCATTTCGAAAGCCAGTATTTGTACGCCAAATCAGAAGCGACCGTTCTGTATTCCACATTAAGCATTTTAGCACTCTAGTTCATCAGGGACCGTTATCTCAAGCCCAGTAAATTTCCCAGGTAACTGCCTAGGTAAAATTATACTGTAAGATTCAATAAAGCCATCATCAGGCTTTTCTCAAGCCCCCGAACACACGAAACAATATGGGGCCGACTTTCAGCCTGTTCGATGACAGACCAGCTTTTTGGGAAACACACATCATTTACGGTTAACAAACCATAAATCCAACCAAAAAGACTGCGCGGTTATCATGTATAGACAGGAAAGAGTCAAGTTTTGGAGGATGCTACATACACGCACCCCGAGATAACCAGATAATTTCCTCGCCAAATACGTCGGAACGAACCAAAGAGAATATAATAACCTCAATGCGTTATTATGTACCCCTCAACCTGGGTAAGTAATTCTACTTAGCCCCTGTCTTCTCAACTATTCACACGCCTCGGGGATATCATTGATATCATAGGGGGTCGCTTCGTAGAGTGATTTGATCCAGTTGCCATAGATTGCGGCGGTATAACGCCAGGTATTAATCGGCGTCTTTTCGAGATCATCATCCGGGAAGTAGTTCGGCGGGATCGGCAGATCGGGGAATGACTTGCGATCGCGCAGGAATTCCTTCTTCATCGTATCCGTATCGTATTCAGGGTGATTGAACATATAGATCCGACGCGGATATGTCTTGCACCCCTTTTTGAAGGCTTTGTTCTCTGCCACGAGAAAAATATCCCCTTCGTCGGTACAGGAAACAAGCTCAAGCGGTTCATAGCCTTCTACCTTATCCCGGTGCAAGCGTTGCCAACGTCCCACAGGGATCGGGAATCGGTCTGGCAAACCAAACAAAAGGTCCGCACTGTCTTCCTCTATCCCATGTTCAAAGACACCCAGCGTCTTGATCTTGCCGTTGTGACACTTGATATCGTGGAAATAACGCATGGCGGCAAAGCCAGCCCAGCAAATGTACATGGACGACAGCACATTGGTTTTGGACCAGCTAAAGATTTCCTGAATTTCACCCCAGATACCCTCGCTTGTGACATCTGCATCCAGTAAGTTGACGCCCGTGACCAGCAAGCCGTCAAACTTGCGATCTTTCACATCGCTCCAAGCGTTGTAATATTTACTGATGTGCTCGCTTGGTGTGGATTTGGATTTATGCCCCGCCTTGACACTGGCCACATAGCTGTCCGTCGTCACAAAGGTGAGCCTAACCTGTAGCGGCGTGTGTCCCAACCAACGGGCCAATTGAAGCTCTGTTGTCTGTTTGTCTGCCATCAAGTTCAGGATTGCAATTTCCAGCGGACGAATGTCCTGATGTAGCGCTTTTTCCTCTGCGATCGCCGTGGGATCCCCAAGCGACGGCAAAAAGGGATGAGCTTCACTCGCTGTAATAACAATAGGCAAACCAACAATCCTTTAATGAGTAAACCTGTCTGCGTGATAGCTTAACGCGACAGTAACACTTCAAACGTGACATAAACTAAAATTGATATAGATCGTTCATACTCAAATCAAGTCCACCCTACCCAAAAGGAGTAAATAATAGAATACAATTTTCCATCGCAGTTCATCACTAATCTGGCATGAGAGTAACAATAGTGAGGTATCAATCGTTCGTAGTTATAAAGAAAGCAACGATCCTGAATAAAATCACCAACACAAACTAAGAATTGTTGAGTGGATTATCCAGCAGGTCTTAATTCTGCCTTTCAAATGGGATAAGCCAAACAGGATAATAAAGTAACATTTTCTACAGTAAAAAGGTGTAAAGGAGTTCAAAACCATCTTGCTTTTCATGTTCGTTAGCCTGCTGATTATCCTAAGCATTATCGCTGTAATACTGGATACACCTCAAGGGACTCTGAAGAGGAGTATAAAAATTTGTGGGTACCTAGTTCTATTTATTATTACGGCTACTAGTGTTTTTGTTTTTACCGATTACATAAAAAGCGAGCCAGGAAATGCTGTCAAATCCAGCTACCCAGCTTTGCAATTTTCCCAATACGAGGTCCTGTTATCAGAAAATAACAACGGTATATTTGGCGGGCACACTAGAATTCTTCTCAAGATTCCCAAAGAACAGTCAGATAAAATCATTCAATCTTGTGCGGAGCATGGCTTTCTACGCATAGATAAAACAGGAAAATGGTTCAAAAAAAATATGAGTAAAATAACTTCGTTAACTTATAAGAAGCTAGGCATAGGTAAAAATCCCGCCTGTAAATCCAGAAGCTCACGAGCATACAACAATCCGAATAATCTTCAGGATAGAACAACCTTTATCCTTGATAACGGTTACCTCTATTACAGCTCATCTTATCGTTAAGATTATATACGCTTAAAACCACTTATTTTCTCGCCTGATAATTTCTTGTTTTCCCTCATCGTTTGGGCCAGAGTGGAAACAATAAAAACAACATTTCCACGCCCCAGAGCCCTCCTTATCTCTAAAACACCCCTCATGCCCAAAACACAAAAGAAAACTATTCTTACCTGTGCCGTTACAGGGAACCTGACCAAGCCGGAACAGCATCCCGGGCTGCCCATTACCCCAAAAGAGATCGCTGATGCCGCCTTGGGCGCGGCAAAGGCCGGGGCGGCCATTGTGCATTTGCATGTGCGCGATCCACAGACGGGCAAAGGGTCCATGGATTTTAATCTCTATGAAGAAATGGTCGGGTTGATCCGTCAGCAAAATCAGGACGTGATCTTGAACCTGACCACGGGTGAAGGCGGCCGTTTTGTGCCGTCGCAAGACGATCCAAAAGTCGCGGCACCCGGCAGTACCCTCTGTCGGCCAGAGTTACGTGTTGCGCATGTAGAAAAGCTGAAACCCGAAATATGTACGCTTGATTTCAACACCATGTGGTCGGGGGAAGCCGTGGTGATCAACACACCGCGTAATGTGGAAATTATGGCAGATCGTATCTATGCCGCGGGAACCAAGCCTGAGATTGAGCTATTTGACGTCGGTGATCTCAACATGGCGCTCGATTTTCTGGACAAAGGCATTCTGAAGGCCCCAACCATGATGCAGATTGTCATGGGCGTGCGGTATGGCATTTTACCCACCCCGCAAAGTCTGATGTATCTGGTATCGCAAATCCCCAAAGACACCGTCTGGGCCGCTTTTGGCATTGGACGCCATGAATTCCCAATCCTTGCCCAGTCTTTCCTGTTGGGCGGGCATGTACGGGTCGGCATGGAAGATAATCTGCAAATCCGCAAGGGTGAGCCTTGTCGTGACAATGCCCAACTGGTCGAAAAAGCAGCCGATATCATCGACAATCTGGGCGGCGCACTGGCCACACCAGACGAAGCCAGAAAGATATTAGGCCTTTAAAATTAACCCCGTTAAAGAAGCCCGATAAACTAAGGCCGAAAAACTAAGACCACAAAAATTAATGCCGTAAAAGCACCTTCGCCTCCCTACTTCTCTCAGACGATCAGGACTTGATAATGCAAAACGAGCAACGTGCGACTGCCCCCACTCTCCACAATGCAAAAGTCGATGCTTCAAAAGCTGATGTCTCAAAAGAAGAAATTGCTAATCTGATCAAAGCACGCAGATTGTTAAAAGAGAAAGTGAGTGTTGCATGGTACTGGGCAATCTTCATGATTGGCATTATTGCCCCGGCTCTTTTTGCGCCCATTATTTTGATTGCTTCGGCACCGATATCTGTTCTTGTATCACTTTATCTTTTGATCGTACCGGTAAAACGATTGAAAAAAGAACTTACCAATTTGAACGTTAAAGTTCACCAGACACGCGAACTATCGCTCGGTGACTATTGCGGTCCGCCACAAGCAGAACTTCCGCTTTATCAGATTATTGAAATCCGTGATAATCCGAAATTACTAACGCTGAAAATTCTGTTATCCAAAGAACAAGATGAAATTGGAAAGATCGTCAAAGATCAGAGAGAACAATTTGTCGTGCCCTATCTGTTTAATGATTAGAGTGCACTGAACTTAACGTTCTTGTGGGTTAAATCTCGTTGAAATTATAAAAGAAATTATACAACGCTCAGGACCTGTAAAAAAGTAGATCTGTGCCGAGAACTAGGCTATTTTCTCATCAGGTTCCGGCTGATTTTCATTCAGATAATTTCGCATGGTTTCTGCGACGTCATCACAGCTTCGGATAAAGTCAGGGATTAACGCATAAGCCTGTTCTGCGTTATCGTTCCGCACCAGTGCTTCGATCTCTTTTGCCTGATTGCCCAAGCCTGTTGCCCCAAGTTCAAAACAAATCGGCTTGAACGAATGCGCAGCTGATTTTATGGTTGCATCGTCCCCGTCATCCAGCGCCTGTTGCATTTTCGGGGCTGTCTGAACCGCGAATTCAACAAAGCATTCGATAATCGGGAGTACCTTGTCCCCTATTTTTTCTTTCAGGGATTCAATTTCAGTAAAATCGACAAGTTGCTCACCTTTTTCAGATTGGCCAAGAGAAGATTTAACCTCTTCTGGATTACTTTTTACTGGGGCTTCAGCTTTGAGATTATCGTCTTTCGATGCCCTGCCCCCAACATCAGATCTGCGGTCAACGACCCACTTTTGTAATACCTTTTCCAAATCATCAATTTGCACTGGCTTGGAAATGAAATCATCCATACCAACATCCAGACAATTTTGACGATCGCTCGCCATGGCATTGGCGGTAAAAGCAATGATCGGCAATGTATTACGATCATCTTCCAGCTGGCGAATTTTTCGGGTTGCCTCAAAGCCATCCATTTCTGGCATGTGACAATCCATAAAGATGATATCGAATTGCTGTTGATCCAGCTGCTCCAAGGCTTCTTTACCATTTCCAGCGGGCGTAATCAGGCACTTGTAACGTTCCAGAATTTTTGTCGCAATCATCAGATTTATCGGGTTATCCTCGGCAAGCAGAACCCGCACTCCTTTGAAATTAAGGTTTGTTTCTTGCTTAAGTTCAGCCTCGCGGAAGCTGTGCCGAGTAAAGAGCGGGGTTTCTTCGGCCTTGTCCCGCGTCGACCAGACTGCGGCAAGGGTAGAACGAATAATACCGGGAAAAATGGGTTTCGTCAGATAGCCCCGAAAGCCAAGATTTTTGACCAACTTACCATCGCCACGTTCGGGCGAAGACAACATCAATACCATCTGTGGCGCTTGAATATTTGAATCGGTTTGAATTTCGCGCGCAAGATCGTGCCCGTCCATTCCCGGCATGCAATAATCAGATAACAAAAGATCATAAGGCTGGGCCGTGCCATCACGCAGAAGAGCCAATGCGTCTTCCGCTGTACCGGCCTGATGTATTTCCATACCAAGATCTGCCAATTGTTCCCTGACGATTTCCAATGACACTTTGCTGTCATCCACCACCAGCAATTTAAGACCTTCCAAAGATTCCTGTGCTTGGATAGCTGCAATTTCTTTCGATGCGACCAGTTTTTCCTGTCGCCCAAGTTCTATATTAAAGCTAAAGCAAGATCCCTTGCCCAATTCGCTTTTAACTGAAAGCTGACCGCCCATTAAGGCAATCAGATCCCGGCAAATTGACAGCCCAAGACCCGTGCCACCGAAATGACGGGTCGTCGAGGCATCAGCCTGAGAGAACTTTTCAAAAATCAATTTCTGTTTGTCATCGGCAATACCAACCCCGGTATCGTTGACTTCAAATTCATAATTAATTTGCCCGTTATCCATCTCTTCCGAACGGACGCGAATAAAGATATGCCCCCGATAGGTAAACTTGATGGCGTTGCTCAAAAGATTGAGGAGAATTTGCCGAATACGCCCGGGGTCACCGACGACAAAACGTTCCATTTCTGGTGGGAAACTGACCAAAAATTCAATATCGTCATCTTTGTCTTTGGGCATCACCAGATCGACCACATCTTCGACAAGCTGTTGCATGTCAAAAGGAATGAGTTCCAGATCCAGTTTTCCGGCCTCAATTTTTGAAAAATCCAGCACGTCGTTTATCAAGCTCAACAAAGCATCGGCCGATTTCATCACTGTATCGGCAAAACTGTATTGTTTTGGCGATAAATCTGTATCAAGCAGTAATCCTGTCGCACCGATAATGCCGTTCATCGGTGTACGGATTTCATGGCTCATACTTGCCAGAAACTCTGATTTCACCTTATTGGCTTTTTGTTCTTTTACTGCCAACGCATCCAGCGTTTTGTTTTTATCTTCCAGAATTTTATTAGCTTGGTTCAAATCATCCGTACGTTTAAAGACAAGTTCATTAAGGTTTTCGTTTAAATTTTCAAGCGACCCTGCCATATCTCGAAAAGATTGCGAAAGTTCCTTTGCTTCCTGCCAACCTTTGGTCACAGGCGGAACATCAAATTCCCCGGATGCCAAGCGCTTCGTCATTAATTTCAGATGATCAATGGGACGGGCAATAAAATAGGCAACAACAAATCCCGCTACGACACAAATCAACGCAACAAGCCCCACCAGCCAAATTAAAGATTGGTTTGCATTATCATAAGATGCATTGACCTCTGCCTCGTCTATTTTCACAACCAGGCCCCATTCAAATTCTGGAATGAAGCGTGTAAATGCTCGAACAGGCTTATTTCGATAATCCGCTACCCCCCGTAGAATGGTTTCATTTCCCAATAATGCCTGTGTAATCGGCGTCTGGATATTTTCTTTACTAACTTTACGGTTAAAAGCTGCATCGGGGTCATGCCGAAACGGTACAACTGCAAGCGCATCACCATTGCTGGTCCGAACCGCAATCAACCATTCACCTGTTAATCCCAAACCACTTCTATCTTCGATTAAATCAGATAAAAAATCAGCTTTGAATTCTACCGATATATACCCAATGGCGCGACCGTCCTGAATGAGCCGAACAGCACTTTGAACAACACCATCCCCCTTGTTGATCACGCGGACCGTATAGTCCTTTTCCGGGATAACAAACACATGATCAGATGTACCTGAAACAGATGTATCTTCTGGGTCCGTCGTCGCGACCTTTTTTCCTGCGAGATCAAAAACTTCTATAGCTTCCAATCTGCTCATATTCCCCTGAGCATCTTTCAGGATCTTGGTAATTTTATCTTTGTGTTGCTGTTCTTTGGTCTTGTTCCACTTATCCAGACTGATCCGCATCTGGGTTCTGCTGGCAATCAACGCTGTGTTATCCCGCACCCGATCAACAACGGCCAGAACACGTTTTTTCGCGATCAGAGAAACCGCAAATAAATTTTCTTCAATCTGTTTTTGATACTGCTCTGATGAATGCTGGATATAGTATTGAAAGCTCAAGATAAATGGCACAACCGAAATCAGTAAAAAAGCAGTAACCAACAGATGCTTTAATTTCATTGATACCTAAATCCCACCTTATAAATACAACCCATACCTTACCGCTTTAGATCGCCACACTTCTGGAACACCATAATTGCGATACACACAACCCGTTAGTGTCTAAAATACAGTATAAATACAATTCGTTAATTTTTATTACTCTGAAAATATTTAATTATTTCTATTACATAGAGCTTAAAGCCGTTGAAATTCTCAAGATCCAAAAGATTTTATTCAACTACATTTTCCAAGGGCATGTTTTTGACAAAATAATCGATTGTGGTTTTGCGGAAATTAGAGTTCTCAATGAATAAATTCAGGCAAAAAGTCCCAAGGAGAGCCAATGATACACCTTTGTCGCGTTGAAACGATGATACCCAAATCAGAAAAATCATCAATAGAAAATGCGGCGCGATGATCCACACATTTTACAGGGGTTCGTCTAGGGGTGTCTGAGCTCATCTGGCTCCATTTGGCATTCCCGTTTAGCAAGACACATCTGATCCATTAGGCAAAGCACAAATAATCATCATGCTAATCAATAGATTAGAAAAAGAAGATGGCAGGACTGTATTGTAATTTACCGTTTCAGGGCCTAGTCTTTCATTCAGCAGATCGTTAACAAAGCATGTCACTGTATTGACAAGAACGACTTTGTAACAAACGTGCCAATAATCACGGAACAGTCCCAATTCATACGGAAAGATTAGGGCCATGACAGACCTCACCCCAACGCTTCATCTTGTCTGTGGAAAAATCGCTGCAGGGAAATCAACACTCGCACGTGACCTGTCGATTGACCCCAAAGTTATTCTGATCAACGAAGACACCTGGTTGTCCCAGCTTTATCCCGAAGAAATCAATACCATTCCCGACTATGTGCGTTGTTCGGGCCGTTTGCGCAGTATTATGGAAGACCACCTGCAACAATTGCTTCAGGCCGGGGTATCCGTCGTGCTCGACTTTCCCGCCAACACACCAGACATTCGCGCATGGATGCTGGGCATTGCGACCCGCGCCAAGGTGAAAAACAAGCTCCATTATCTGGACGTCAGCAATGACCTGTGCAAAGAACGCCTACACGCGCGCAACGCATCAGGGTCCCACGAATTCGCCCCCAGCGACGAAGAGTTTGACGTCATCACCAGCTATTTTGTGCCGCCCAAAAAGGATGAAGGGCTTAACATTATTTTGCATGTCTGATGGCTGTTATATGGAAATTCTAAAGAGACTGGGTCAGCTTTTCTTGGGGATAAACAACACCAGAAAATTAGCAATCAGTAAGGTAACGCCCAGAAAATAAAAGGCCGATATCAAGCCGTAACGATCAGCCAAGGCCCCGCCAATGATAGGGGCAAAGGTGGTCATGGCAGACTGTACCCCGAACAGGACAGAGGTCCCAGTGCCCCCCATATGCGGCGGTGTCATATCCATCAGCCAGCTATGAACCACGGGGCGAATGGCAAAAAGCCCAAAGCCGAGCATAGCAATGCCCGCCACAAAAACCGTCGTATTATCAATCAACGTCAACAGGATCAGCATAACCGTGGTAATGCCCAGCCCCCCGACCACCAGCGGACGCCGCCCGATCCGGTCCGACCAGATCCCTGCAACGGGTGCCGCGACAAGTCCCGCAGCCTGAAAGGCAAAAAGCGCCAGTGCCAATTGAAAAGGGGACAACTTTAAGTCATTCGCCAGATAGAGCGGTAAGAACACCAGTAAACCCGTCTGCGCCATATTGCGAAAGCCGGACATGCAACACAGCACCATCACCGCGCGGTTCTTAAGCAAAGCCCCGACCCCGGCGAGATAATCCCGCCCCTTCATTCTTTCACTCTGGGAATGGTCTCTGTCTGGCTTCGTGTGATCTATATCTAGCCTGTTTTTATCCCTGTTTTTATCCGGGCTGCTTGTAGGTACGTGTTCTTTCAGCGCATGTTCGTCGTTTTGCGGGGCCGAGTTTACCGATGCTAAATACTCTCTCTGTTTGGATTGGCCCTGTTTGGATTGGTCTTGTTTGGTTTCGGAAATGGAAGATTGCTTGTGCGAACCACCCTGAGTTTCAGGCTTCCCAGTAATTCCCCCTGAGGCCTTACCAACCCGCTCAACAAAAAAGAGCAACAGCATAGCAACCACCAACGGCACAACAATACTTGCCTCCATCGTCGCGCGCCAGCTCAAGGCAGCCAAGACGGGGGCCATAATCACAGGCGCGACAGCATCCCCCAGATTAGCCCCCAGCGCATGAATGGACAGCACATAGCCCCGCCGATCCGGATAACGCAGGGACAGATAAGATATCGCCGCCGGATGCCACAAGTTATTAGACATCCCGATAAAAATCATCGCCAGCACCAGCAAGGGATACAGGCTCACCGCCCCCATGGCATAAAGCGCCACAGCCCCCACCAAGAGGGATACCACCTGCCACAAAACCCGACGCCCGGTAATATCCACCAGCGGCCCGCTAAAGACATTCGCCCCGAAAGAGGCCAGGGAAAAGACAGAGGCAAACAATCCGGCCTCTACATAGCTCAACCCCAGATCCTGCGCCATAAAGGGCAACAGAAAATAAAAGGTCGCAATCACCCAATGCGTCGCCCCATGCCCGAGACCAACAAGATAGATGGGATTGTCTTTTTTAACCCGAGAAAATGCTTGCGCCGCCAGCCCCATAAAATCGTCCGTTATGTATCGTGAAAACAGGCCTGTTCCCTCTGCCTGTATATAGAAAATATCTTTTGACTCTAAGGGCAAAGAGATCGTTATCACAAGAGATAAGTTGGGCATGAATAGCTAAGACAAATCGTAATGAATTGTAACGCAGCCCATCAGCGATAGTCCTTAAAGCCTCCCTATTGCAAAGGACATCAAGATGGTTCAGGTCATTGATCATGCTGAAAAGCTTTATGGTAAACCCAAAGTTGTTCAAAAAGCGAAACGACCTCGTTACCAACCAACGCCACTGGAACAAAAAGTAGAGCGTATGTTTGGTCTCGAACCCGGAATTCGAAGAGCGGGATTCATTCCCACCCCAGCAGGGAGCTTGGCAGGTGAAAAAGAACCAATTGATTGGACAGATTGGACCGCACCAGAACTACTTTATGGTTTAGCAAAAACTTTCACTCTTCCGGGTCACACCCTTGAGGGTGGGAGCTTTACACATCAAGATACCGTCGATGCCGCATTCAATTTAACTGGCGGTGGCTTTCTTTCTGGTGCAGCCGTTCCCAAAGCAACAACAAGAGGCGCCGCCATTCTTAACATGAATGGCGCAAGAACACCTTTCCACAAACGTTCGACATCTTCCGTAAAAGAGATTGGAAGCGAAATTGCCAAGGTCTTGGAAACAAAAACTTCATCAAAAGGCAAAGTCTTCCGAGAAGATCTTGGCGAGATATCTATAGATTTTGGAGATTCAAAAGCAGGTCTGCAACATATTATCAAGCAAAGAACTGAGAAGGATGGAATTAACGATGAATCTTTTGTTAGAGAACGATTACCTGAAATTTTAGCAAAGGGTAAGCTCACTAGATTTGATGGCGATTTTGGTGAAAGAAGAGCAACAATAGAAACTAAAAATGAATTAGTTCGTTTAAGTTTGATGAGGTATGATAAAAAAGAAACTTGGTTAATTACAGCCTTTAAAAAATGGTAAAACTCTACTTAATTTAATCCCAATCTTTGTTAATTATTGAGCATAAAAAATGATTTCCAATGACGAGTTTATTGCAAAAAGGCTCCACGAAAAATAGACGCTCACCTCAAAACGGGTGACATAGAGATTGTTGATGAAAAGGATCAGCTTTCAATAGATCATCATTTTGATCACATGGGTTTCCCCAGAAGAGTAGAGGAAATTCATTGGGAGATCGTTCCGAATTCAGAGCATTATCTGGTCAAAATCCCAACCCGTATGGAAGAAAGCCGGGATTTTACGACCCGAATTATTGATAAGTATAATCTGAGCGGTCCTGTTATTCTTTACGGTGATTATTTTCTTATGGAAAATTACCGAATGGACTCCTCGTTCCTTCCTACCACTCTTTGGGATTTCATAAGCGTTCCAATCTGCTTGTACGCCGTTAGTCCTAAACAAAGTTGGTGTTTCAGTTTTCATTCATCTCGCCATCTGAATTTTGGCTATGCCCCAAACAGTTTGCCGAAATAACGCCGACAGAAAAAAGGCCCTGTCGTTCTCAGTACGAGATAAACAGGGCCTCTTTTTATATCCACCCAATCAAATCGGTTTCAATACACCGTCACAAAACAGTTCCGGTAAAACAGTCTCCCAAAATAGGAATATGGGGAGGACTATTTTAGTTTCTTTTCGGTTTCCTTGATTACACTGTCGAGAACCTGACGTTTTTTCATGGTGCTGACGGCTGATTTCAGGACTTTGATTGCACCCTTGTCATCGCCTTTGTCTTCCAGTGCGGTGGCAAGTTGGTTCAGCATACCGAAATAGCGGATATGGCCCAGAGTATCGGCGGCGCTGTCGGGATCATCCATCAAGGCGGCGGTTTGTGCCTTTGCCCCTTGGTCGATTTTGGCGTTGATGGTCTTGATTTCCAGCTCTGCCTTATCGGTTGCACCGTTTAGCACCTTAAAGTTCCGAAGCATCGGGCCGCTCAGGGCTAGATTGGCGTGACGGGCCGCTTGGTTATTGGCACAGCGTGCCGCAACCTCACGCAGCACATCATTGGCACTATCCAGTGACGGTGCCCCTGCAAAAGCGACGGTCCGTGCCACGTCTTCGGTGAAATAATCCGGCGCCAGTTTGCTTTCCTCTATGGATGACGGCGGGTTCACGTAAACCCGAAGCACGTTAGAGCTGATGATTTCATCATTCACATCAATCACGGCCTGAATGTTATAAAAGCCGGGTTCATCAATGGTCCAGCCATCGGTAGAGGCACTGACCATGTGCGATCCGTAAATGGCTTGTCCCGGTTTCAGATCGGTTGTGTGTTCATGATGGCAATGGGTGGAAAGTGACCGCCACTTGCGGGTTTTCCCCTCGCTGCGTTGCACAAACAGCGTGATATGACGCCCGTCTTCCAACAGATCCTCTTCGATTTCCACGGCCTGATCCGACACATTCTTGAGCTTGAGTTCAAGGGATACAGGTTCCAGGAAATCATAGCTGTTGCCAGACTTGTTCGGTCTAATTTCCAGATCAAAGTTACCACTTTGCAGGCTGCTGTCCTGTTCCAGATTGTGGTTAGAGAACCAGTCTTCATTACCCATCTGCACAAAACGGCGGGGGGCATGACGCATATACACCAGCTCTTCATCCATAAAGCGGAACCGGAAGTCCGAGAAGAAGGCGTTTTCACCGCCAGATACCCGGAAAGGATAGCTCATAAAAGTACGGGCTTCGTTGTTGTTGGTTAACGGTATCCACGGATCACCGCCGTTATAGCTAAGGGATTTCTGCCATGAATGCGCCAGATTAAAGGCATGGCCCATTTCGTGGATTGCCGTCCAGAAAACCATGCGCCGACGCCAAGCCGCCGCATTGGGGTCACCCGCCGGGGCGTCTTGAATAAAGCTGTCGGTGAAAATCGCCGTGCCCTGTCGGTGGTTGGCCCCGATATCATCGAACATAATACCGCCGAGGCCGCGCCCTTGATCATGCCGCCGAGCAAAGAGCACCCACATGGCCCATTTGGGCAAGTTCTGGAACCGTGACCAGTATGTCACCATGGCATTGTGCATTTCGGCATCGCTCCATGTACCATTGGCCCCTGCTCCGCTTGTGGGGATCACCGATCTGTTCGGGGACATGGACACATCAAATCCCGCACGGCGATAGACGGTATCCATCGAAATATTTTCCGCAGGCAGGTTCGCCGGACGGTTGGGGTGAGAGCCTATATCATAGGTGGTTGTCGGCGCACTGGCATTTGATACGCGATCAACTTCGAACTCAACCTCGTCAAAATGCTGGCTTTCAAAATTAAGACGATAAACGCGGCGCGTTCTGCCCGGTCCGATCAGGGTGAGTTTGAATGTGCCATAGCCAATTCCCCGACCACGGGAAGCTTCAAAGATAACTCGGTTCCCCGGGATCAAGCTGTTGAGGCCATCGCGATAGGTGATATTGGCTTCGACCCGACGATGGTTCCAGCCCAGACAGCGATCTGATGTGACCTCTGCAATGGCGTGGGCCGTCGAGAAAGGAAACCGCCGATTGACCTCTATCGATATGCGGTTTTGAGGAAAGAAGCGATCCACATCCACCCGCACTTTTATACTGATCAAAGATAGCGGAATAAAGGGGCCGACCGGACGGGCTGGCCGTGCCGGGACCGACGGTGTCGGCAGTGGAAAAGGCCCCCGCGGGATTGGAAACGGGTGCGGTGTTGGCCTAAAAGGTGATGAATAGCCATAAGTGCCACTCAACGCTGAACAGAAATTAAGGGGGATTTGGGGGCCCGGGATACGCCCTGGTATACGTCCTGGTATGCGGCCTGGAATACGTCCCGGTATTCCGGGTATTCCGGGTATTCCGGGGATAGGCCCACCGGGTACAGGGGTCAGGGCCTCTATATCTTCACTGCCGTCATCATCAAATAATTCGAGATCATCATAGCCGACCTCGTCATAATCTAGCTCGCTAACTTCTGCTGGATCACTATAGATACCGGGCAGGTAATCAAGATGCTCCTCGTCCTGAATAAGAACCACTTCGTTGGTAAAATCATCCGTGTCCAGTTTGGACTTTGCAGATGCTTTTGCGTCAGACGACTTTGCTTTGCTGGAACCTTCTTTCGTTTTTACAGCCATTGTAAACTCCTTCCAAATTCTTCAATTTAAAAAGGAGGACCTGAAATCAACGACGCCCCGAAACAGCTTCCAAGCAATTATAATAATTGCCAATTCTGGATCATCAAAAAAGCGTCCTGTTTCTGCTTTTTGATGACTGTATCGGGGATGGTACAAATCTGATTGTCGAGCGTTTATTTTTCTCCAGATATTCTGTTCCAGACATTCCAATCCAGATTGTCACATCTGAATTATCGTTTCAGGATTATTCTGGCACATCTCTCGCACCGAGATGTCTTATGATGTCAGTATGTTCATGCCGTTCACGCACCCTGCTGTTTACTGGTTTTTGTTTATTGGCTATCGCTCTGCAGAATAACTTTGCCAGATAGCATTCTGATAAAGTGTGTCCCGAAAGCGCATATGTCAAAACCATATATACCCGAAAGCATATTCCATAAGGGATGCGAGATACTTCCTCTAACCCGATAGTTGGCTGCGGGCTTTGCTTTTGCCACCATCCCAAAGGGGACGGAATTACAAAACACCGTTTCACCGAACGACCAATTATCGAATAGCAAGCCAAGAGAGAGAATATAAAAGTTACAGACTGACGTGTTCACACTTCTTGTCAGAAACCTATCTCTATTCAGATACCTCTTGCTAAGTTGATGGCTTCCCAAAACCATCGACAATAAGTAAACCACAGCTTGCGTTTCATGTGTTGTGAATAAAAAGTGAATAAAGCGTCCACCCCGTAAACAAACAATAGATACAAACCACTAGACCAGATATTTGTTAAAAACTAACTGGATTTATCACGCACGTCACCCTGCCTGAACGCCACGGACCCGACCACGACGACCAGCGCGAGCAGGACAAAAAGTCCAAAGGCAAAGCGCAGGGACGATATTTCAGCGATAAAACCAATCAGGGGCGGGCCGAGCAACAGGCCGCCGTAGCTGAAGGTCGCGACCGAGGCAATGGCCACACCGGGGCTAAGTTGTTTGCTGTTCGCCGCGCGGGAAAAAACCAGCGGAAAGACGATGGAATAACCCACCCCCATCAGAGCAAGGCCCAGATAGGTCATCCAAAGGCCCGATGCTGTGGCAGTGAGCGAGCTGCCGATCAGTGCTGCGCCCCCGCAAAAGCGCAGGATGTTCACCGGACCAAAGCGGATGATCAGACGATCCCCGACAAAGCGCATGGCAACCATGGTGATGGAAAAGACCGTATAACCAAACGCGGCCTGTCCTTCACCAACCTTAATGACAGAGGTCAGAAACACAGCCGACCAGTCCGCCATGGCCCCCTCGCCCACTGCACAGGAAAAAGCCACCAGCGCCACCACCAGCAATGCCCCCCGCGGCATAATAAGACGGGGGCCTTTGGGTTTTGTCGTTTCTGGCTCTGGCTTATCTTTTTGGGGGATCAGTTGCTCTTTTGACGGGCTAAAAACGTTCGGTAATGCAGAAAACCAAATCAGAGGCGACAGGATCAAGGCAAAAATAAAGAACTGATGACCATAGCTTATTCCCTCCCAAGCCGCGAACGCGCCAAGCCCCGCGCCAACACCAGCGCCCACAGAGAAAAAGGCATGAAAGCTGGACATGATCGACCTGCCATAGCCGCGTTCGACCTCTGCCGCCCAGGCGTTCATAGCAACATCCATGGCCCCTAAGCCAGCGCCAAATAGAACCACCGCAATCGACAGCATAATAATGACCGGGCTATAGCCAACCAGTGCTATGGACACACAACAGACCACAGCACAGACCAACGTCACCTTTGCCGCCCCAAAGCGATCCGTCAGTCCCCCAGAAACAGGAAAAGCCGCAATCGCCCCGCCAGACATGAGTAACAATAACAACCCCAAATCACCCGCAGACAGATCAAAGCTTTGTTTGAGTGAGGGAATACGTGCCGCCCAAGATCCATAGAGCGCACCATTAAGAATAAACATGGCCGTAACAGCCCATCGCGGAGATCGCAGACCTTTGACCTGAATTTGATCCCGCCCCTTTTTGGGGCCTTGTTTTGTCCTATCTTCTTTTGCTGGGCCTTTTTTTGCTGGGCCTTCTTTTGCTGGGTCTTGCCCAATTTCGTCTTGTTTTGTCGGGTCTTGAGATAATGTCGCCATGATTAAAGAAATTTCCCGAAATAAGATCCCAAACAAGACCAGAAACAAAAATGGTAAGAAGGTGCGATATTCGATCGGATACTGGGTTCAATACTGGGTTCAACACTGGGCCAAATACGGAGTTCTTCAAACATGGAGTATCTCTGTTTCGAACGCCATAAAGTCAGCAGTAGCATTGGGTAGACCAGAGGTAATAAGAACATCAATATCAGAACAGGGCACGACCTGATGCGCCGATCTGCACCCCAGCTTATCCCCCGGCGCGAGAACGACAACACGGTTCGCATTTTCGGCCATGATCTGTTTGACCGCTGCTTCTTCCACATCATCCGCCGACAAACCAAAATCCGGGTCCAGCCCACAGGTTCCCAATATTGCAATATCTGCCAATGACTTCGACAGGGTACGAATGGCCTCTGCCCCCGTGGAAATGCCCCCCAAAGGACGTAAAATCCCCCCGACCAAAACGGTTTCTATGCGCTTTTCCAATAAGATAGTGGCAACCAAAGGCGATGGCGTGATCACCAATCCTCCGTACCCAATAGGAAGTTGCCGCGCAAAAAAAAGAACCGAGGTGCCACCGTCCAAAAACAAGCTCGGTTGTCCCGCTAACAGGTCTTGAAAAACCGTTTCTGCCTTTACCAGCCAATCCGTTTTTTCTTGAAGACGAACAACCACTGGGGAAAGGGATTTGTTCATGGGGATTGCGCCCCCCTTGACCCTTTTGAGAACCCCCTGTTTTTCCAGGGCGATAAAATCCCTTCGGATCGTATCAAGCGAAACGCCTAACTCTTCGCCGATGACACGGGCAACAAGCGTTTTGCCGACCTCAAGTCGCTTGATCAAAAGTGCTTGCCGAGTATCTGGGTTATTTAAATCAAGTGATTGCATCATAAAAAGCTGTAAAAAACGATTAATTTTAAACCTAAACGATTAACTGCGCATAAAAATGCAATATTATGCATTACATTGCAATGATAGTTTTATGAAATCTAATTTTTGCCCCAAATCCGGCAACTTACAGAAACCTATTGTTAATTTAATTCTCTGATAATGAGACAAGGGGTTGTTGAGGAGCACATAATTAATGCAGTTGCAAACGGCATGACAAGGAAAGTCCCCAATCAGCGCATGCTTAAAATTCTCTATGCACAAGAGTGCGTAGCCCGTTGTGCTGACATGAAAGAATATCTGGAACATTCTCAGCCCGCTCAACAAGAACTGGGATCGTGCAACGTAACAACTGTTTCTTCCGGAGAAGCTGTTCTTGCCACGGCTGATCAGCAAGCTTTTGACATCATCCTGACGGATTGCCATCTACCAGATATGTCAGGTCAAGACATTGCCCGAAACCTGTTGAAAAAGCACCCGGAATGCCCGGTATTTCTCATGGTTGACAAAGGGTCAGAGCACCTTGCGCTAGAGGCTATTTCCCTAGAGATCACAGATTATATTGTCCGAGACGAAAATCAAACATATCTGAAATTCGCCCCGATCCTGATCAAAAAACTTTTGGCACGGGCAAAGGCAAACAAAGACAAGATCAAAACAGATCAAAAAATTCAAAAAGCAAAAGAACAACTTGAACAGCGCGTCGAAAGGAGAACCCGGGAACTCCAAGCACAATCTGAGCTTTTGGAAAAATCTCTGAATGCGCTGAACTTAGGATTTATCGTTTGGGACCCTGATGATCACCTGATTATTTGTAATACGCGTTTTCACACATTGTTTGGCATCCCCGAAGGGACATTTAAACCAGGGATAACATTATTTGAATTGCTGCTGTATCTGGCAAAGAATGGATACTATGGCAAAGGGGATCCCGAAAAGCTGGCACAAAAAAGGCACAAGGAGATTCTGATTGAGCGCCAACAGCCGAAAAAAATTCGCGTTACAGAAAATAATCGTATATTGGAAATATCACAATACCAAGATGATAACTTGGGACGTATTGCCACCTTTACCGATATGACCGAAATACATAACCGCGAACGTGAAGCAGCCATGCTACAGGAAGCATTGGACAACTTTACCGACAGCGTCATTCTGTATGACCATCAAGAACGGGTGGCGTTCACCAATAAACGCTATCATGAAATGTATCCGGCCTCGCCATCACAGAATGATATTACCGGATATACTATGACCCAACTGCTGCAACGCAGTCTGAACACTGGCCAAATAGATCACCCCCTTGCCAAATCTGACCCTGATACATGGCTGGCTCAGCGACTGAAAGAACGCCGTGAAAACATACACACCGAAGGCGAAACCGTTCACGCCAACGGGCGGAGCTATTTCTACAAAGTCAGTAAATCATCTGGTGGCGGGCATATCCATATTCAAACAGAGATAACAGAACGCAAAGCAGCCGACGAAGCCTTGCGTATCAGTGAAGAACGCTTGAAGGCACAGGTTAATGAGTTCAGGGAAAACGAAGTTCGTATGGAGGCACAGGCCGCCGATCTTGTTTTTCTGGCCGAAAACCTATCCGAGGCCCATGATAAACTGGCCCGCTTGAACGAACAGAAAGACAAATTCTTTTCCATTATCGCCCACGACCTCAAAGGACCTTTTAATGCTCTGCTCGGCTTTTCAAGCTTGCTGTCGGATCGCGGCGAAAGCCTAAGCACTGAAAAAACAAAAGAATACGGTACCATGGTGCATCAATCCGCCGAACAAGTTTTCAAGCTTCTGGAAAATCTGTTGGAATGGTCCCTGTTACAAATGGGGCGGATGGAATATGCCCCCGGCCCCGTGAGTTTGGATGAGGTTATTCAAACCAACAAAGTTCTATTTGCCCCGGCCGCAGACAAAAAGGGTGTTACCCTTATCTGTAAGCCCACAGACTATATTGTTCTGGCCGACTTTAACATGGTGGACACTATTCTCCGTAATTTGATCAACAATGCGATCAAATTCACACCCGAAGGTGGGGCCGTCACAATAGATACGCGCAGTAACGGCGATTTTATTGAACTGGAAGTAACAGATACCGGGGTCGGGATTGCACCAGATCAAATATCAAAGCTGTTCAGGCTGGATGAGAACGTCTCGACCAAAGGTACAGATGGCGAAATAGGCAGTGGCCTTGGCTTGCATCTTTGCAAGGACCTTATCGAACATCAAGGTGGCAAAATCCACGTCCTGAGCACGAAGGACCCGCATAATAAAGAGACAGGCGCAACCTTTCGCATCACCATTCCGGTTTATCATGCCGAACTTCTTTGTGATAAGCTAAACAAACGATCATCCAAAGGTTGATCGCATTAATCAGGTAACCTCTTTATCATCAGCACTTTCAACAAGATATCCGTTTTTTCTGCGCAACAATCCAAAGACGATATCATCTGATCAGATATCAATACTGATCACAAAATTCACAGAAAACTTTCATACTTAGCCCCCCGAACCTAAAGCGCTTTCTGGTTTTCGATCTGACGCCAGAGTTTGTTTGCCTCTAACCCCAACAGATTACAAAGCATGGCAAATTCTTTCTGTTCACGCGGATCTACTTCGCGATCGGCACAGATTATCAAATGCGCCACCCGTAACAGAGTTCGGGATCTTTTGTATTTCCCTTCGAAGACTTTGATCTTTTTATACAACTCGGCTTTGGCGCCCTCTGTGCCGCTTTTCAAAAGATAGATATAGTCATCCAGAATTTCGATTGCTCGTACAGGATCAAAGGTTTTGAGGGCTTCGATATTATCAATGGCATAATCAATAGAATAACGTTCTTCGATGGAAACTTCCCCATCCGAATAGGCCGTGATAGCGCAGACTGCCATTGCTGCATGTAGAAAGTCTTTGTTTTGATACCGACGCACTTCGGTAACAAGTTTTTCCAATAACAAGCTGGACATAATCCTAGACCTTCCTCTTATACTAACATCCCCATTACCCAGTGTTATAGGTAGAACCTTTTGTTCCTAACTTCCAGTAGCAAAACGATAAAAGAAATTTAAATCGTTACTTTCCCGGGAAACTTTATCATCACAATATCTTTTTCATCCGCCGTATTGTCGCCCCAAAAATACATAATTCTTCCTGATAATCATTTGTTTTTCATCGTTGCAATTTACGGTTTGACGGCAAATACTGGCGTTCCTTTCTACTGGTAATCATTTTTTAAACAGCATTCGAATTCAGGACAGTTTCATGGGCACGAACTTCATGGGCATTATTCACGTAACAAAGACCGCAACGACAGCTTTCTTTCGCTCGAGCCTCCATGTTACAGGATTAATCATAGGTCTCAGCTTTGCAGCACAAAGTGCCTTTGCCGATAGCAAAATCAACCCTGCGATCTGGAAGTTGTCCGATGAAGACAGTGTTGTTTGGTTATTCGGCACAGTCCATGTTCAGAACGAAAATTTGCAATGGCGGACACCAAAAATCAAACAGGCATTTGATAGCGCAGATCGTTTTTATATCGAAGCCCCCATCGGTGACGCCACGCCGGAAACCATGGTTCCTCTGCTCCAGAAACATGCCTTTAACAAATCAGGCACGCCCTTTTACGAACAGCTTTCCCCACCAGAACGGGAAAATTTTGTCCGCGCCTTAAATTCTTTGGGTATTCCCGAAACAGCCATGCAGAACTTTGCTGAGCTACGCCCGTGGTTCACCGCCGTCACCTTGGCCGGAATTCAAATGCAAACCAAGGGGCTCAATCCGGAATCAGGTGTGGATAAAGCGCTTTGGCAAGATGCCAAAGCTGCGGGTAAAGAACTGGGGTATCTGGAAACGTTGGAACAACAATTGCGTATTTTTGGCGACATGACACCCGAAGAAGATATGGCCATGTTCAATAGCTCCATGGAAGAGATGGTCGAAGACACCGACATGCTGGATCAACTTTTCACCTATTGGAAAACGGGCCAGATCGAAAAACTTGCCACCCTCATGAATGCCTCTTTCGACGGACAGGATCGCATCAAAACCGCCTTGCTAGACGACCGCAACGCCGATTGGGCTGAACAGATCGAAGACATCATGCGCGGATCAGGCACCGTCTTCATCGCCGTCGGCGCGGGACACCTTGGCGGCGATCAATCCCTGCAATGGTATCTGGAACGTCTGGGGTACGAAGTTGAGCGTCAGTGAGGGGAATATAGCAGCAGATATCCCATAGCGAGATTACAGCCTCGTTAAGATAGCAACAATACGCCTCACAAACATCACGCAATGGTTGTTTTATGAGAATAGATTTACTATAAAAAACGTCTATCCATACCAATCTTCTAGTCTGAACTTGGTTTTCAGTCGTCTGCTCGCACAAACGATTTACGAACCAGTCAATTTTCTAAAGATTTTTATTCAGGACTGTTATTATGAAGTTGCTAAAAACACTCTCGTTGGGCGTAACATTGCTTGCTGTCGCTGCCTGCCAAACCACACGCCCGGTGCCACCGGGCATGTACCATGATCAGCAAAAATACCTTACCTATGACGATCACAAGGCAATGGTCGGTGCCATTGGCAATAATGGTGCCTATACCTATGGCTGGGCATGGGGATATTCCAATATCGACGATGCACTCGTCAGGGCCAGAAAAGGGTGTGAAAAAAATCGCAGCGGCGCAGAAGTTAGCTTAGAATGCAAGGTGCACTTTATCGGCGATCAAAATGTAATGAGCCTGTCGCCAGAAGAGCTTGAAGTTGCCATTAAAAACTACAAAGCTGGTCTGAACAGAGACAACGCAAAAACCGATTGGCACTTAGATATAGCTGGCGTGTATCAGGGAAAATTGCTTAGCAACAATATACCGAGTTCCATTACAACGACATTGACCATTACCGCTGAGAATAAAATATTTGGTGCCTATGAATTCGAAGATACCGAAACTATTCAACACGGAAATCTGACAAACTGTCATCCAATTAAAACAAGGGTACTTGCCTGTACGTGGCAAGACACTTACGGCAAAGGGATGCTGGAACTCAAGTTCAATAAAGCACTGGATGAGTTTCGCGGATCGTGGGGAGAGAAAAAGCTAGATCCAAGTCTGTATTGGAATGGTCAAAAACAGTAAAATCAATCATCTAGGTTGCTAATAAATTAAGAATGAAGTGAATTAGTTCCGACTTAATCTGACACCACCCTCTTTTCACCAGAGTGAATTAAGGGTGGTGCATCTCTTGAAAGAG
>NZ_JBLXHT010000008.1:0-212941 GCF_048259265.1 Kiloniella sp.
GATCATTGCCTTGCTTATTCTGGCAATCTTCCCAGAACTGGCAACATGGTTACCAAAAGTCATCTTTGGATAAATCAAAACCCCAAAGATCCATCAAAAAAGCCGCTGAAGGAAACTTCAGCGGCTTTTTTTTGTAAGATTTTCAACAGATAACAGAGCTTGGTTTTATTCTTGCTACAGAACATAATCGCTTAAATGCTTGGCAATTCCTTGTTGAAGTTGACGATCAATTTCGGTCATCAGGTCTTCTGTCAGTTTGTACCAAACTTTTTCTCTATCACGCAGTTTGATATTTTCAGCAACTGTTACAGAACGCTCTGCCTTCGCAACGACAGAGGCTTCGTTAAAGCCCTGATCATTCAAAACCTGCAATTCAACTTCAAGCACGCCAGTATAACGTTCGGATTGATCATAGGTGAACAAACCTGTGATGCCTTTTTGCTGTTCCAGTTTACTTTCAGTCACAGCAGCATTTTTAATAAGAAAATTCAGAACGTTATTATTACCCTGCGGATATAGACGGTCTTTTGCCCACCGTGCTGATGCCTGAGCAGGTGAAATATCAAACAAATGTTCAACATTCGGCGATTTGGCTGGGCTGACATAGGCTTGATCAATAACTACATCCCGCACAAGAAGGTTATAAGGCGGCAAATGAGTATAGGTAAGCTCGGCATATTCATAGCTGGAAGGGGCTGTTTTACACCCCGTTAAAGCCGCACCACCAATAGCTAACCCACTCAACATAAATGAACGTCGACTTAACATTCTGAAATCTCACCTTTGTACAAACACAATGACTTTACCCACACGCCTTAAAATATACGAAGTGGTATCAGCCCTTATTCCTAAAGAAACAATATGGCACGACAAAGGCCTTTCCTCTTATAAGGATAATTTAGTTCTGATCGCTTTCACTCTGGATTTCGGCAATTTCAGCGTCGTCAAAAACATAGGACCGACCACAGAACTCACACTTCGCATCAATGACACCGTCGACCTTGTAAGAATCAACTTCTTCAGCTGAAACAGTTTTGATCACATTAGCCAGCTTTTCCCGTGAACAACGGCATCCTTCTTTAAGCGGGCGTTGATCATACACTCTCACCTGTTCTTCATGGAACAAACGAAAGAGCAAATCAGATACGCTAAGGTCCCGATCCAACAACTCTTCTTCTGTACAACTCGACATCAAGATCATGGATCGTTGCCAATCTTCTTTGATTTCCTCGTCGTCTTTGTCTACTTGCTGGTTAATCCCACCATCACCGGGTACGTATTGCAATATCATACCGCCGCCCTGCCAAAACCCGTCAATTTGGGCAACATTAACCAGAACGCCTGTGTTAATTTGGTCGGACTGTTTGAAATATCCCTTAATACACTCGGACAGGCTCTCGCCTTCCAGTTCCACAATTCCTTGATAGCGTTCCATGTGTTCGCCCTGATCCACGGTAAAGGCAATATAGCCTTTACCCGTCAGATCAGTGAGAGAAAGTGTTGAATGGTCTTCCGTTTTATCAAGAAGCTCTTTCAGGGCAACATCATCAATCCCCGCGCAGCCTCTAATCACACCTGCAGACGTCATATCACTGACAAGCATTTTCACCGGGCCGTCACTTTTACTTTGTAAGGTAAAACAACCTGAAAACTTCATCAGCGAAGAAAGGACACTCGTCAGGGCCAGAACCTCCCCCAACAACTCATTCACTATTGGTGGATAATCATGCCGTTTGAGAATCTCATCAAGAGCAGGCCCCATGCGGACAACGCGCCCTCTGATTCCTGTTGATTCAAGTAAGAAGGGTTGAATCACATCATCCCTAAAAAAACCAGTTTCAACATTTTCCCCAACGGTGTCATTCATCTTTATTCTCCAACGCCCCTAAAGGTTACTCATACACCAATAAAGGATGCCTTTTTGGGCATGTAATCTGTTCTCAGCTTCGTCAAATACAACGGATTGCGGGCCATCGATAACTTCTGCAACAACCTCTTCACCGCGATGTGCTGGCAAGCAGTGCATAAACAGCGCATCGTTTTTGGCCAAGGACACAACACGTTCATCAACCTGATAAGGTTTCAGCAGATTATGGCGGTTCGCCGCATCCTTATCGCCCATGGATACCCATGTGTCGGCGACAATACAATCACTATCCTTAACGGCGTCATCCATTGAACGAGTTACGGAAATCTTCCCGCCTTGTGACTGCGCCCAATCCAGCGCTTTTTGGTCCGGCGCCAGCTCAGCAGGTGTAGCCAGTTTCAATTCAAAGCCAAATCGGGTTGCGGCATGGATCCATGATGTCGCAACATTATTACCATCACCACACCAAGTAACTGTTTTGCCAGCAATGGCACCGCGATGTTCTTCATAGGTCATGACATCCGCCATTAACTGGCACGGATGAGACTCATCGGTCAAACCATTGATAACAGGAACCGTCGCATATTCCGCAAGCTCTTGCAGGATCTCTTCAGACGTTGTCCGGATCATTATTGCATCCACAAAACGCGATAAAACACGCGCGGTATCCGCAATGGTTTCACCATGCCCCATCTGTGAGCTGCTTGGATCAAGTAAAACCGCATTGCCACCAAGCTGATTAATACCCACTTCAAAAGAAACGCGTGTTCTCGTCGAGGGTTTTTCAAAAATCATCGCAAGCGACTTGCCTTCTAATGGCCGTCCGGAAATTTCTCCAGATTTAAGCTGGGCCCCATAGCCCAGTATTTCTCTTAATTTAGTCGTTTCGAATTGGCTTAAATCAAGAAAATGTTTTGTATTGCTCATTTTATTATACCTTATAGACCCGGCGCCAATTTATCAGGCGGCCAGGGTTAATCCTTTGCAGACGTCGTCTAAAATTGCGATCGCTTGATCAACGTGTGATCGGTCAATAATAAGTGGCGGCAACAATCGAATAACATTATCTGCAGCGCCAACACTAAGCAGGCCACCATCACGCATTGCAGCAATTACATCACTATTAGGAACCCGGCATTTCAAACCAAGCATCAAGCCCGCCCCCCGGACTTCTTCAAAGACGTTCGGGTTTCGGGCAACAAGGCCATCAAGCTTCTCGCGGGTATAATCAGCGATAGAGAGAACACTATCCATGAAGCCGTCTTCTAATAAGACATCCAGAACAGCATTACCAATTGCCATTGCCAAGGGATTTCCGCCGTAGGTACTGCCATGAGTACCCGGCACCATACCAGCAGCAGCCTTGTTTGTTGCCATGAAAGCGCCCATAGGGAAGCCGCCGCCAAGCCCCTTAGCTGTCGCGAGAACATCCGGCTCTATGCCAGCCCATTCATGGGCAAAAAGCTTACCTGTACGACCGTTACCACACTGAACTTCGTCCAAAATCAAAAGCAGACCAAATTCATCACAAACAGTGCGTAAACCCTTAAGGAAATCCATAGACGCAGCACGGATACCACCTTCACCTTGGATTGGCTCAACCATAATCGCTGCGGTATCTTCGCTAATCGCCGCGCGCAATTCGTTTAGATTCTCAAAAGCAACATGGTCAAAGCCCGGTGTCTGAGGTCCAAAACCTTCAAGATGTTTAGCATTCCCCGCCGCTGACAATGCTGTCATCGTCCGGCCGTGAAACGCACTGTCACAGGTAATGATGCGGTATTTCTGAGGTTGTCCATTATGGCTGTGATACTTACGTGCCAGCTTAATGGCACCTTCCAGCGCTTCTGTTCCAGAATTGGTAAAGAAGACCTTATCGGCAAAAGAGTTTGCAACAAGGCGTTCTGCCAGCGTCTCTCCACCTGTAATTCTGTACAGGTTAGAAACGTGCCACAGCTTACGGCCTTGTTCCTCTAGTGCAGCAACAAGCTTTGGATGACTGTGCCCCAAGGAATTAACAGCAATACCACCAGCAAAATCAAGATATCGTCGGTTTTCAGCAGTATATAAGTAAGGACCTTCGCCCCGCTCAAATGCGAGGTCGATACGTGCGTAGGTGGGCATTACTGCGTCACTCATGGTATCTCTCTTTAATATCTGCTGAAAAAACAAAGCCCGGGGCGACAGTCAGTCACCCCGGAGCAACGTATTAACCCAATATCAATGCCCGCTGTCAACTGGAACAAGCAGGATTCACAAGGTTTTTAGCAGAAAAATTATTTCACAGGCGTAATGGTGAAGCCTTTATCCTGCAAAAGCTTCAAAACCCCCTGTTGCCCGGGCAAATAAACTGCGTCTATCACAGTTAAACTATTCCCCTTTTCAAGGGTCTCGCCCATCCGTGAAACCATTTGAAGATTACGGCTGAGAACAAGACTTTCCATGTACCTTGTCTGTGCTTCTGGTGACAAAACAGATATCTCGTCAAGAACCTCTTGATACAGCGCGCCAGAGGATTGCGAGAGAAAATTGTTAATCCGAGTTTGATAAATGGCTTCTACAGTTTGAATTTCTGCGGGCAGCGTATCCAGCAATGCTAATTGGTCCGCTTCGTTTGATGCATCTGCAATTTGGAGCTGTTCTTCGATAGTTTGAAGCTGCACAATTTCTATACCCAGCTCAATCGCGATATCCTGAAACGTTTGATTAAGCGTCCTGATCCCCAATGAAATTCGTGATGCTTCGGACGGGGGGGATGAAAAAACAACCCGTGCGGCCCAAGGTTTCAACACATCCATCTGTCGTGCCAGATATCCGTATTCATAGCCAATAACTTTGATATTCTCGAACGTTTCTGGCGAAACAAGGTCTCTTAGTCGGCGATTATCATTATACAGCATCACACTGAATAACTTCTGTTTAATCGCATCATCATCACGGATATCGACCATAAGATAATCGGCATTTTTTAAGAGCGTATGTGCATAAGCCCCGGCATCGACAACCCGACGATCACTGCTATTCAGTGTCCCGTATATATAGCTCGGCTCAGCGCCTTGCGTTTCAACTTTCCACAACACCGCATCGCCATTAATTAATGGCTCAGCAACACTGGGTTGCCATGAGAAAACAACCGAAAGTAAAAATAAAACACTGAGAAAGAAACGAACAAAAAACATATTTTCAGCCAATCTTTGATATTGGCCAATCTGCATCAAAGCCATCTTAATTCCTGAAGGAATGGGTTCAACAAATTACGTTGGATCTAAGCCATTGTTACAGATATCCATGCAGATTACATGTCTTGATTAGGACAAAAGTGACTTTTTTTACTATCCTCGCATGGGACACGGGAAACCTGATATCCGCGTTGTACGAGCATATTCAAAATTCCTTTCTCACCTGGCAAGTGTAGAGCACCAACAGCCGTAAAAGAATTTCCCTTTATCAACCCCTTGGTCATCCCATTTATCATATTGAGATTTCGTTTATCTAAAAGTCGAGTTATCCAAATATCGTACATTTCTGGCGGCTCTTCTTTTAGGTCGTCCAGAAGTGTCTCATAAAAACTATTCGTATTTTCTGATAGATACATTTCAACGTATTGTTCCATCAAATCATCATGATGTTGTCCGGCATCGTTCTTTTCAAGAATACGAATAATCGCATCCAGATAAATTTGACGGTCGCGGTCACTAAAAACAGAAAGCTGTTCACGGACGGTTTCCAGACCGTTGACTTTAACCCCATGTTCCTTGGCAAAAGCCCCTAATTGAAAATCCAGCGCCACGCCGCTGTCTTGCTGCTTTTCCCTATCCGGGTCGTTTGGCAAGGCCTTTAAGATTGGGTAAATTGCCCAAAGTTCCAAATCACGCAGAACCTCTTCCTTCACATTCTGCTTCGCGGCTATTTTAACTATTTTTGCATAGAGCTCGCTTGGCAAAACCTCATCCAGGGTTCTACCGTCATCCCGTATCCGCACATTGTATGATTCGCGCAATTCGCGCTGTGAGAGATTAATTTCCAAATTAAGAAGATCAGCATTTTTAATAAAAGGCTCAACACGATCTTTGATCTTAAGTACTCTTGGGTCCGCAACGTGCATGGTTCCCAAAAGATAACTCGGCTTTCTATTATCTTTCTCAACTTTCCAAAACAGCCCCTTACCATAAGGAATTTCCCCATCGCTAAGAGTTGGGTTTGAAAACAGTAAACAACCAGCAAGCAAAAGAAATGCAAAGAACTTATACTGGGTAGAAAAAATACCATAAGGGAAAGACATAAAACTCTCTTTGAAACAGTGCGCCTCACTCCCCTCAAACGGGTAGTACAACACAGTCATCGTTTTCAAACAGTCTAGAAATCACTTCCTTACAAAAGATGAAAATAAACAGGAAAATGGGCCGAATGTTATTAAAAGAACGTCCCAGTCAAAAGTTTTCGGCACAAAACCAGGGCCAAAAAACTGAAGGTGCAATATCAGGCCTTAATCTTGTAGCCGCGCTTAAATAATAACCAACCGCAAACAACCATCACCAAAATCAAACACACGAGCGTGCCACCTTGCCAGATTAAATCTTCGACAGATCCATATCCGGTAATGCCATAGCGAAAGCCACTGATGATCCAAAACATTGGGTTTGCTTCGAAAAGCCATTGCCAACTTTCCGGAATACGATCCAAAGTGAAAAATGTGCCCGATAGAAGACCAAGGGGAAGGACGAGAAAATTATCCACTAATGAGAACTGGTCCCACTTGTCAGACCAGAGACCTACAAGGACACCAATCATAGAAAACAGCAATGCAGCTGAAATCCCAAAGAAAGCGGTTGCGGCAAAACTATACAGCATTGGCCCCGTGAAAACCGTCATCGCCCCCAGAAGCAACAGTGCGACGAGAAGAGCGTTGGCGACACCGGCCAGACTATAGCCAAACAGAAGCTCTATTGGTGATAAAGGAGCCATAAGCACATCGGTTATTACCCCTTCCTGTTTGTCGATAATCAGCATAAAACAAACATTTTGAAACGCCGTTTGCGACAGCACAAACACCGCAAGGCCGGGAGCGATAAACTGCAAGGCAGAAAGTCCGGGAGCCATTTCATCACTTGGCCCAAGAGCAAGAGTGAAAACTGTCATAAACAGCATGGTCGAAACCATCGGCCCTAAAAGGCTTTCAACCCAGAACCGCATAAACCGGATAACGCCACGGCGATAGAACAAAGTCCAGATGCGTAAAAATGCGATAATACGGACGCCTTCACCTGGCACAACATTGTTGCTTTGATCTGGCGTCACGTTATTCATCCCATCAGGCTTTCAAACGATAACCAGTGGTAATCAGACGATGTGTAACAAACCACAGGATGAGGTTAACCACAGGAAGTAAAATAGCCCCAATCATAATATTTCCGTCAGCATGACCGATAAAACCATACCGGAAACCATCAATCATATAAAAGAAAGGGTTAAAATGGGCCACAGCAACCCAAGCATCGGGCAGACGGTCGATTGAGTAGAACGTTCCGGAAAGGAAGGAAAGCGGTGTGATAATAAAATTAGTCACCGCAGCAATGTGGTCATATTTTTGTGCCCAAATCCCGCCAAGCATTCCGAGAAGAGCCAGCATCATACAAGCATTAATGGCAAACCATAACGCCGACAAAGGATGCGCCAGTGAAACGGGAAGGAAAAGCATCATCGCTAAAAATACAGTCAGCCCGACCATCAAGCCACGGGTAATCCCCCCCGCCGCAATTCCGAGGGCCATTTCCCATGGAGCCAGAGGCGGCATAAGGATATCAACGATATTCCCTTGAACCTTGGCAATAAGAATAGACGACGATGTATTGGCAAAGGAATTTTGCGTCATGGTCATCATCATCAAACCTGGCGCAAGGAAAGTAATATAATCAACACCACCCACAGTCCTGCTCAGGCCCCCAAGAGCCAGCGCGAAGACGGCTAAAAACAACAAAGTTGTGATGACGGGCGCCATGAGTGTCTGTGTGAAAACGTTTAAAAAGCGTTTTACTTCACGACTGTAGAGAGTCCAAAGACCAAGGGTGTTCACACGACCTATGGTACGGGGAGCTATTTGGGTAAGTTTTTGATCGATCAAAGCCATGCGACACATTTACGCAACCATTCCGTTGGCTTCAAGGGCAAGATCCTAATTACTTCTTATTTTTGCCATTTTTATTTTCCCCGCGTTAAGAAAAGCACAATGAAATCTACTATTTCAAATCTTTTATCAAAGCTTTGAGTTTCGCTTTTCTATTCACAGGTATCAAACGCCAATCACATCCTTTGATCGCGCCCTCCAATGCATAAAGATAATTCACGGAGAGTCGATGTTCATCGCAAAAACGAAAATATAGCCGCCTAAATACTTCTTCCGCACCCAATTCGATTAATTGATCTGACGAAGTAATCCCGATATCTACCAATTGAGTAACGGATTTAGGCCCCATATTTCTCAAGGCAAGAAGCTCGTCTTTTGGATCACGGTTCATTTTGAAATAAATTTTTCGACAAAAAGAATTGGCCCAGGAACATCTCCGTGGCATGTATAAGAACATGATGGAACGGTCAGAAAAAAACAACCGCGAACAACCCAAACGTAAAGTCCCCAGAAAAGCGACAGCAAAATATCTGGGAAATGTTGCTCGATTTTATCTGGAACGCTACGCCACAACAGAAGTCGGTCTGCGCCGTTACCTTATGCGCAAAGTAAACCTCTCTGCCAAAGAGCACGGAACAATCCCGCAAGAAGGGGCCGAGATCATTGAAGGACTGATCTCTAAATTCCGTGGTTTGAATTTCCTGAACGATGCACGTTACGCCGAAGGTCGAAGCGGTAGTTTGCATCGCAAGGGAATGTCACTTCGTGCCATCCGACAGGATCTGTCGCTCAAAGGTGTCCCCGAAGACCTTGCCAATAATGCCATTGACCTAATTCGAGAGGAAAGTAGTAATCCTGATCTGGAAGCGGCTATTTCCTATGCACGAAGGCGCCGCCTTGGTCCTTACCGAACCGACGACAAACGCGAAGAACGACGGGACAAAGATCTCGCCGCACTGGGCCGTAAGGGTTTTTCTTTCGCTATAGCAGAGCGTGTTATTCTTGCTTATGACATTGAAGAACTGGAAGCCGAAGCAGGACTTTAACTCAGTTAGATTCGGTTTCTTTCCTGATTTTAATCATTATGGTTTTCTGGCAACCGCACACCACAGTCGGTGCGGAATGAACAGGGGATCATCAGAAAAATCCCGACGAAGTAAGTCGCCGTGTTCTTTATCAAAAGCAGCAACAGCATCAGGGGACAACGAAGCTGAAACACCAGCAGACGCCCGAATACGCCCCCGCCAGTCTTCATGGCTATAACGAACACGTAAATCCTGGCTGAAAGTTTCTATCGCTTCAAAGCCACCCGTTGCCAAATCTACTGTCCACTGTGGATAAATACCTGTTCCCCCCGACATTTCCCACGCCGGGTTATGTTTGGAAATGAGACTTTCTGTTGCTGAAACGACATTTCCTGGCAAAGGAAGCCAATCAAAGTGACAAATGACAATATATCCGCCGGGTTTGAGTATCCGTTGGCATTCTTTTGTCGCCTTTGTGGCTTCAAACCAATGCCAGCACTGGCCAGCTGTCACGACATCAAAGCGTGCATTATCAAGGCCTGTTGCCTCTGAACTCCCCCGTTGAAAAGTGGCACGAACGTCTGCGTCCTGTGCCATTAATCGCGCCTGTTCCAGTATAGCTTCTGCAGGATCAATTCCGATAACCTCAACACCTTGTGCCGCAAACCCGCGGGCAAGTGTTCCTGTTCCCGTTCCCAGATCTACGAGAAACTGCCCAGCCAAACCTATACCTCGATCTTTTAATAAATCAAAAATAAGCGGAGGAAATCCGGCTCTGTGCTTTGCATAATCTTGCGCGGTTTTGCCAAAATCTATTCCGTCAAAACTTACTTTTCCGATTTCGCGCATTTGTCTCTTCATAAATAATTTATTTTGAAAACTCGAACTTGCTAGAATGGCAAGCCGGATCTTAATTAATATCAAATTATGCCCTAACTATAAGGAGTAGGAAGGCCTAAACACCTGAAGCAGAATTTTATTCATTATTTTTATGTCAGAATAATGTGATCAAGAGATCATTGAAATTCTACGAAAAACCTACAATCATAACTATAGGGCAATAAAACAATAACACTCAGCACAATTGTATTAAATACCCAGTACAATTGGATTAATACAAAGGAATACAACACATGAAGATCAAGGCATTTACCCTCGCACTATCTCTCAGCGGTTTTATTTTGGGTGTAACAGGCCAAAGCTTGGCCGCCGGTAGTGGTAGCTGGAGCAGCAATTCCAACAAAGACCTAAAAAATGCGATAGAGCTGATTGAAGACGAAAAATATAATGATGCTCAACCTTTTCTACAAAAGGCAATAAAAGCCGAACCAGAGAATGCAGATGCTTACAACATGCTTGGGTACAGCCAGCGCAAAATGGGAAACAAAGATGTTGCACTCGACTATTACACCAAAGCACTTGATCTGAACCCGCGTCATCGTGGGGCCAATGAGTATCTTGGTCAGCTATATCTGGAATTAAACAATCCTGACAAAGCAAAAGAACGTCTGGCAGTATTGGATAAAAGCTGCACTTTCGGATGTGACGAATACACCTCACTCAAAGAAGCAATCGAAGCTTACGAAAAAACTCAATAAGCATTCTAATCTTAACCTCAGATCGTCGGTAAATTCTTTGCACTTTCAAGCGACCAGATATCCATTCCGTCCTGCCGCCCTCTGACCTGAATATGTTGCCGAGGAAAATCACTTAGATCGACCCCGGCAATTTTTGCGAGCGGTTGAGACACCACAAGTTGTGATTTTAAATCCTTGGTCATGCCTTCTAGGCGACTGGCTGTATTCACAGCATCGCCAATCGCTGTAATGGACATCGCCTGCCCCCAACCAAGTTCCCCAACAATAACAGCCCCTGTGTGCACACCAATACCGATGCGAAGAGGTTCCGGTAGTTCATGGGCAAGATGTGCATTAAGTTCATCTAATTTTTCTGCCATTCGCCGCGCAGCTCTTAGCGCATTTTTGCATCCTGTCTCAACACCACGATCAATACCAAAAAGTGCCATCACACCATCGCCAATAAACTTATCAAGACGCCCCCCGGAATCTTCCACCGCCGTTCCCATCGCCTCAAAATAACGATTAAGAATGAACACAATATCGTAGGGAAGTTTCTTTTCAGATAGAGTTGTAAAACCTCTTATATCCGCAAATAGGATTGCGATCTCTCTTTCCTGTCCTTGTGCAATTGAACTGTGTTGGCGTCGTGCAGCTTTTAAGCCGCTTTGAGCAGATAACAATGGTGTCATTTCAAGATCAGCAATAGGATAGGTCTGACAGGCCAACCGCATATTGTCTGACGCCCCAATCCGGGTAAGCACCTTAAGCTCACCAGTTTCACTTTCAGGCAATTGATCCAACCCGGTACCAACCCGTACACGACAAGTCGAACAACGCCCCTTACCCCCGCAAACCGCAGCATGAGGTATATTATTCAAATGGCTTACATCAAGTAGGCTGGTACCTTTTATCGCTCGAAATGCTTTTCCATTTGGGTAAGTAACTTTAAAGGTACCTTGCCATCTCTGAATCGCAAAACGGGCCCACCGCCCAATGATCACGACAACAATCAACACTGCAAACGCGCATTGAACAATCACTTCAAGATCATATATTTCTTGAGCTTCTTCCGCCGTAGGCAGGTTGTACCCGCCAAAGAATGCTTTTAGCCATTGAGGATCATCAGCGAGTTTGAGAATATCAAGGCTCGCAACATAGTACCCCGACATGGAAAGAACAGGAATAACAACCGCAAACGAAAGCGCCAGCGACTTATAGTTTTCATAAGCAGGCTTATATCTTAGCCAATAGTGGATACCAACACAGCCATGAACCCACCCTAAAATCATTAATAATGCTTGTCGCAAACCTGTATCAATATTGTAAACAATCAAGGCATAGAGCACATAAAAATAGTTATCCTCTACCCCATATATTTCATGCGCAAACCGTGTCCCTAAAATATGCAGGATCAACAAGAAAGGAATGAGTAACCCAGACAACAGTTGGGCCATTTCCCAGAATTTCATATGTAGATGCTGGCGCTGATAAACACCCCACATAGAAAGCGCCATGTGAGAGGACAGAGAAAGATATAGCAGTACGGTCCCAATAGGATTACGCCACAATGCCAAAAAGGCTTTGCGCCCTTCATCCATAGCCTCAATAGAATGAAGACCAAGAACATGGTTCAACAGATGGGTTAGTATATAAATAAAAAGTACAAGCCCACCATAGAGGCGGATTGTCCGAACCATGTAGTTTTATCCCTATTCTCTACCCCGACTTTATCATTCCATCCCTTGGATACAGGTAATATTGCAGTTAATACATACACTTTACCTCAAACATCCGGGCTTTTTGTCGTTCTAGTTATAAGTTCTTGTCGCGAAAAGAACGAGTAATTAATTAATAGCTGAGTAGGATAATAGGGAATAGGAATGATATCCAGTGCAGGAAAAAGTATCGTGACATCAAGATTATCCAGAGAAGAAAGAACCGCGCGCCGTAAAAAGCGGCGCGAAAAGCTTCTCCAAGAGCTTGATTCCTCTATTCCCTCCCCCTGCACTTCGGTCTGTCAGATGGATGATCTAACGCAGCTTTGCATTGGTTGCCACCGTACAATTGACGAAATAAGAGACTGGGTCATTATGACTGGGGAAGAAAAACAGGAGCTTTTGGAATCAATCGACCAAAGACGAACTGGAATGGTTGCCTAACTCAATGTCCCTAATTGCAACTGAAAGCCACACTTAGCTTTTCTTCCTGAAGCTTTCCGCCTCCATAAGGTTTTCCACGAATGACGCCAGATCCTGCGCCATAATTTCGGGATCGAACCAAAAATCCTTTAATTTATCTATAGCCTCCCCCCGGATATAAGCTTCTAAAGAAATTATTATCAAATGAACCCAACTGAATTGCTCTAGATCAAATATTATTTCCGCAAGTACCGCCATAACCTAGCCTAGTTCATGAGCAAGTACAGGTTTTTTTAATGGTTACAATTGCACCTCGCCCTCAACGATCCGAATTACTTATGCCAGCAGGATCGTTAGAAAATCTAAAAATAGCCGTCTTATACGGTGCGGATGCCGTATATCTGGGCACCCCAGATATGTCGCTTAGGACAAAGTCATCCTTCACATTAGAAGAAGTCGTAGAGGGAGTTAAATTTGCGCATGTTCATGGCAAACGCGTGTATCTGACACTCAATCTTTTTTCCCACAATAAAGATATCCCCAAACTGCCGCTGTTTATTGAAACAATCAAAGCCATCAAACCCGATGGCGTTATCATCGCGGACCCTGGTATTTTCCAATATGTGAAAGAAAACGCCCCGGAACTCGAACTTCATATTTCAACCCAAGCCAATGTTTGTTCGTGGGTTTCAGTTGATTTTTGGCAAAAACAAGGAGCAAGCCTTTGTGTTTTGGCACGTGAAGTTAACTATCACGAGCTGTGCGAGATCCGTGAAAAATGCCCGAACATAAAGCTAGAAGCTTTTGTTCACGGCGCAATGTGCATGACCTATTCGGGCAGGTGTTTGTTATCCAATTTCATGGCGGAACGTGGCGCCAATCAAGGAAACTGTGCCAACAGTTGCAGATGGCACTACAAAGTGCATATGAAGCTCAAAGACGGAACCGTAAAAGAACTAAACCTGTCCGAAGAAAATCTAGAGCTCTTTGAATTTCTGATGGAAGAAGAGTGTCGTCAGGGTGAATTAATGCCTATCGAAGAGGATGAGCGTGGATCTTATATACTCAATTCCAAAGACCTCTGTCTTATGCCGAAACTCGACGACTATCTCAGGATCGGAGTTGATTCGCTCAAAATAGAGGGGCGTAACAAAAGCGCATACTATGTAGCAGTGACCGCTAGAGCTTATAGACAGGCTATTGATGACTGGTACCAAGATCCGGACAAATGGTCACCGAAAGCCTACATGGAAGAACTTTCTACTGTTCCCAGTCGGGGATATACCCTTGCTTTCCATAATGGCCGTCTTGAAAATCACGCCCATAATTACGAACATACAAAAACCTTCGCTGATTACGAATACGCCGGATATATCGAAAAAATTACGGATGAGGGCCTCCACATTGCAGTTAAAAACCGTTTACAAGCGGGCGATGTGCTGGAATTACTTCCCCCTAACACCATGGATGCCACCTTAATCCGCCTATATGAGTTTATCGATGCGAAATCCAGACAAACCCACGATGTCATCAATGCGGGTCAGAAGCCGATAATTCTTATCCCTTGGTCTCTTTTTGATCAGGAAAACACCACATCTTTACAGCAAACACTTTGTGAGCAAACGATTATCAGAAAAGAAAAATCTCTTACACAGGCAGAGTGGGATCGATTAAAGCTTGATGCAACAGCTCAAAGGATAGAACTGGGTATTGGCAGCGATACGCTTTACCAAAGACAGCGTGCCTCACTCCAAGATTCTATCTTTGAAGAGAACGGCGAGCGTATCCCCAAAACACCACGTATTGGCACCGAAGGATGCTGTGGCCGAGGTTGCAACGGATGCGCAATCTTCTGGCACGATCCGATTTATGAGAAGGCTCGGGCACTTTTGGCACAGAAGAAACAGGGTGAGATGTTTGACCGTGACATGCGAAGCGATACCTTTACACCAATTGCATAGAAATAAATACAATTATTACGTTTAAATTAAACGCTTTCTTAGTCTTTTCCCTTAACACTGCCTGTTCTTAAACTTTCCGTACAGATGGATCACCGCACAATTAAGAAGATGATGACCATCGACAAACACAGGTAAAAAACATGAAGAATGCCTTCCAGAGCCTGAGCTTCAGGCTTGTTGGATTGACAGCAATTATGGTTATCCTTGGATTTGCAGCTGTCATATCCTATTCAACAATCAGCCAATATCAAAACGCGCGAGATAATGCCAAAAGCTATCTGTCCAGTTTGTCTGCACAATATGCGCTGGATGTACGACTTGATATTGAAGAAGCTCTTGTTGCAGCCCGCGGCATGGCGCACGCAATCGAAGGGCCGCTAAGAAACGGTTCTATTGATCGGGATGGTTTTGCCCAGATCGTAGAAAATACGATTCGCCGCTACCCCAATCTTGTGGGCGGTGCTGTAGGCTTCGACAACAATGTTGGTGGCAATGACAGTGATTTTGTCGGGAAGGGCTACAACGACAAAGCAGGACGTTTGCTCCCTTATTTCTATCAAGACGGCAACGGCGGTGTTGCCTGGGAACCGCTCGCTCTTGGCGGCGATAGTGGATCAGAACTTTGGTATGATCTCCCAAAAAACAAAAAACAGGAAGTCGTAACGGAACCCTACGTCTATCCAGTAAACGGGGAAGATGTTGTTATGACAACAGCTACCGTTCCCATTTTTGACGCCAAGGATCAGGCTGTCGGTGTGGCAACAACGGATATGGCCCTCAAAGACATTCAGGTCCGTCTGTCAGAATTAAAGTTATTTGAGAGTGGTACCGTTTCTCTTATCACCTCTACGGGTATGTGGATTTCGCATCCTGATGACAAGAAGCTGGCCACAATCGAAGAAAGCAAAGCCCTTACATCTGTTCTAAAAGAACTTGCAGCAGGGAAGAGCTTTTATGGAAACATAAATGATCCATCAATTGGCGGTGATAGATACTTGGCTGTTCAACCTATCAATTTTGGTGACAGTGATGCCATTTGGGGCGTTGTCGTATCCGCCCCTGAAAGTGAGATTATGGCATCGGCCAATGATTCACGTAATCTTACGATCTTGCTTTCTCTATTAGTTGTTATCACGGTGATTGCTATCAATGGCATTATTGGTACCAAAGCGATGTCACTTCTTCGAAAAGTGACCGATAGCATGCAACGTCTTGCCGAGGGCGAGACAGATATCAAAATTCCTGCTCGCAACAGAAGTGACGAAGTTGGTGCCATTGCAAGAACAGTCGAAATCTTCCGCACAAACGCTTTGGACAAGCAACGTCTTGAAGCTGAACAGATACAGCTTCAAGACGCTGCCGCTGCCGAGAAGAAAGCGACCTTGGATCAAATTGCAACTCGTTTCCAACAAGGTGTAAGTACGCTTATCGGTGACATTGAAACTTCCGTTGTCGATATGAAATCCTTTGCCGACAACATGAACGTAATGTCCCAACAGACCAGATCGCGTGCGTCCGAAGCATCGTCGTCGTCAGACACCGCAAATCAGAGCGCACAGGCCGTTGCCAGTGCGTCTGAACAACTTGCTGCTTCTGTGGGTGAAATCGGACGTCAAGTTGGTCAAGCCACATCAATCACCGGCGAAGCTGTTGCTGAAGCCAGTAGATCAAATGAAAATGTGCAGTCTCTTGCACAGGCAGCTCAACGGATCGGTGAGGTATTAAAACTCATCTCTGATATCGCCGAGCAAACCAACTTGCTTGCCCTTAACGCAACAATTGAAGCGGCCCGCGCTGGCGAAGCAGGTAAAGGTTTTGCTGTTGTCGCAAGTGAAGTCAAATCACTAGCGACACAGACATCGAATGCTACGGGTGAAATTGAGCAGCAGGTTATCGCTATTCAGAACGAAACCAAAAATGCTGTTGAATCTATCGGACATATCAGCACTGTTATCGGACAGATTGATGAAATCAGTACCGTCATTGCAGGTGCCGTCGAAGAACAAGGTTCAGCGACACAAGATATCTCGTCCAAGATTCAGCTTGTTGCTTCTGGCGTTGGTTCGATTTTGGAAAGTATTTCCGGTGTTGACGAGGTTTCAATTCAGACCGATACCGCAGCCAACTCCGTTGTTGAAACAATCAACAATCTGGACAAAAAAGTACAAGCACTCAATGAAGAAGCAACAAGACTTGTTTCTGAAGTTCGAAGCGCTTAAGGGCAAATAAGACGTTTTGCACAGAGAAAGGCCTGCGCTTAGCAGGCCTTTCTTGTTTCCCATTAAGAATTAAATCGCAATTAATTTAGCTGATATTTCTTTCGTCAACTTAGCTGCAACCATCGCCGTCATACCAACAAGATCCCGATGGGGATTAAGCTCTACGATATCCGCCCCAATCAAATCAGCATCCAGCCCATGTATCGTATTAATCAAATCACGCACAGACATACCGCCGGGTTCATGATGTGACACACCAGGGGCAAAAGCCGGGTCGAGAACATCTAAATCGACAGACAAATACAAAGGCCCATCAAAGCTAAAAGCTATTCCGGGGTGCCAATCTTTCATCGCAATAATTTCAACACCAAACCTTTCGGCCTGTTCTTGTTGATGTTTGTTCAACGTGCGTATGCCAACTTGGACAAGGCGTTTCACACGGCCAGTTTCCATCGCCCTTGCAAATGGACAGGCATGACTATCCCGATTACCTTGCATTTCATCATACAGATCAGAATGGGCATCAAAGTGTAAAATGTTGAGATCTTGATAGCTTTTACTATGTGCGCGTAACAAAGGTGCAGATACTGAATGATCTCCGCCGATACTAAGAAGTTTTGCCCCTGTGGTAATAATCTCTTCTGCTCGGGTTTCAATCTCGGCGATGGCAGTACTTGTATCATCAAAGATCAAGTCGCCAAGATCTTTCCACCTGTTATCGTTCCCCAGATCATGCCCGTTTTCACAGGTAAGATTCGCCGAACCACAATGTAAAGCTTCGCGCATACGCTGTGGCCCCATGGCAGGGCCAGTCATGAAAGATGAATTGTGATCAACAGGCAGCCCCAATATAGCGAGATCGCCCGGCTTAATATTTCCCAGATCCATTACCAGCCCCAATCAATTTTTCTGTAGAACTCAATTGTTTCAGCGCCAGCTTATGCCGTTAAAGAACTGGGTCAAGCCTGAAAGAAGGAACTGTAAGGCGCAATTAAAGCCGTTATTCCTGATCATCAAAAGGATCAACAACAGTCGTTTCTCTGTACTTAACATAGCAGAACACCGCAGTACTCAGACCCATCCCCAGTAACCACGGGCTTTCAATTCCATAGCCCATCACAATCAGACCAAGAGACAAGACAGCCAGAATAAAAACGGGTCCATCTGCTCGCTCTCCGCAGAGGTTTTTCCAAAACTTGCGCTGATTTAAAAGAATAGAGTTAAAGTGCCCCGTAATGATCGACGTGCCGAGAAAGGTCAGAAAAACGAAACCAATCATGCCTGCAACAGTAAATGCCTGTTTGAATAAATCTGACATTCTAAACCTCTTGGGCACCCCTATAAGCCAAAGTCTTTTCCACTTGAACCATAGTTTAGCCTAGAATTAGTCAGATAGCGAAATTGACAACTGGAATACCCTATTCGTATGCCCCTGCTTCAGGCAAAAGGATGTTTGGGGGTCATCAGTGTGTCAACCAGAAGAAACAGGCCAATCATCACAATAACAATACCACCAAGTAGTGAAATATAGCGCCCGAAATACCCCACATGTACGCCAATTTCATCCATAATCTTCATAAGCGGAAACCGGATACCACGCGCCCCTATAGCCAGAAGCGATACGGTAATACCAGTGCCAAAAGACATTGCAAGTACGGCGGCTAAACCACCCGCCCAGTGACCAAGAACAAACGCAAGGATGAGTACCAGCAGCGCGCCCGTACAAGGTCGGATACCAACAGCAAGAATGATCGCAATCAAATCACGTCTGCTTTTTTGGGCCCCTACTGACGTTGCTTCCGGTTTGTTCTCGTCCAAAACCTTGTGCCCGCAACAACTATGATGTCCACCCGCGCCATCTACACTATGATCATGCCCACACCCCGCATGCGCATCGCCTCTTATCCCACGCCAAATAAGAACAAGCCCAACAATCGACACCGCACCATAACTAAGTGGTTCCATCACATCTTCGATTGCGAGCGATGTGCTTCGAACACTTGTCTCTAGAAGAAAATAACACGTTCCAACGATTATGATCGCGGTTAATCCTTGAACAAAAGAAGAAGCCATAGACAACAAAACTGCGGGCAAGACCTTGGTATCAGTGGTCAGGGTATAACTTGCAATGACTGCTTTTCCATGGCCGGGTCCCAGCGCATGGAAAACACCATAGAGAAAACAAATCCAAACGAGGTGAAGAATAGAATCGAAACCGATATCATCCCCAAGAGCCCGAACGCCTTGGCCCAATAGGTCAGAAAAATTTCTTTGCTGAAGGCGAATTTCATTAAGCGTAAAATCAATTACAGACTGATCTTCGACAGAGAAAATATTAAGTAACGCAACGATTCCTGCCAATAGAAACAAGACCACAAAGATACTAAAAATTGCCGCCGTCGATTTTGTGTTTAGTCCAAATAGTTTTAACATGTCACCGTAACTGTCTTAGCAAAAATTGATCCAAGATCAGGATTTTGGGCAACTTCTTCGTCACTAAAAACCAAATCTGAAAGCGTCGTCCCATTCTCTAGATTGTCATCAGGATGGGTAACACGATGAGTACAAGCACTCATCGCCACAGGAAGATAAGAAACGGTATTGTCCTCGATAACATCAATAGCAATGAAATAAGATGGATCATACATTTGCATTTGAACGGCAGTACCCTGAGTAATCGGTTCTTCAAGTTCCAATCGAAACCTTAATAAGAGACGGTTATTGAGCACAGCTCCATCAGCAATAATTTCTTTTTTATAAAGGGGACTATATTTGTCGTCTCTTTTAACCTTCAAAAAATAGTCCCACTCCCGCAAATTTCCGACGGCCTCTCTCGCAAAGGTTAACAACTCTGTTTTCTCAACTTCACCGCTCTGATCCTTATCCAAATCAGGCAGCAAAGACGCTGTATAAAGATCATCAAAAATCCACACAGGTTCCAGAGCAGAGATTTCTCCATCATCATTTCGATGGATTATAACCGCAGCATCAACCCAAACATGCGGATGGGATTGTGCATAAGCAGGATAGAGCAAGGTAAGTAGAAGTCCTGCACAAAATATCTGCCTCCAGCCCCGCTTTATCCAGCTCAGCCCTACTCGTTTACAAGAAATCACTCTAACCTGTTCCTTTAAAGATAACCGTCACGATTTAAGTCACATAAAATTATGACGGTAAAACGGCATTAGTTATATTATAACATTTTAAAAATACAAGTTACCGAATTCACAATCACGCTCTTTCAGGAATGACAGGATGCTCGCGCCCCTATTCCATAGCCTTAGCGCGCATTTCAAGCGCCGCAAGTTCAGAAGCTTGTGCATAGTTATTTGCTTCTTTTCGATACGCGACAAAGCTATCGAAAATTTCTTTCGCCAATGAACTTGTTTGGCTGATTTCAATCAGCGTTTCTTCCGATGCCTTATAAAGCGCCTTCATCACATCATCCGGGAAGCGACGTAACTCAACTCCCTCTTTTGCCAACAGGGGTTCGAAAGACTTCACATTTCCATAAGTAAAATCAGCATAGCTCTCATTTGCAGACGCCATAACGGCACGCTTTACAATCTCTTTCAGATCATCTGGCAAAACATCATAAGCTTCTTTGTTAACCATTGCTTCCAATGCAGGACCAATTTCGTGGAACGCTGGCATATAATAGTAATTCGCAGCTTTATAGAGCCCGAATGCAATATCGTTCCAAGGACCCACCCATTCCGCGGCATCAACAGTACCCGACTTCATAGCCGCAAAAATCTCACCCGGTGGCATCAAAACAACATTCACACCCAACTTCCGCATGACCTCTCCGCCCAGGCCCGCGATTCGCATCTTGATGCCTTGTAAATCTTCGAGACTATTGATTTCTTTACGGAACCATCCTCCGGCTTGTGGCCCGGAAGATCCGGCGTAAAAAGGTAAAACACCAAAGGGTTCATAAGCCTTCTGCCAAAGATCTTGCCCACCTCCGAAGTAAAGCCAGCCAGTATATTCAGCAACACTCAGCCCAAAAGGGACACCCGTGAAAAAATGAAAGACCTTGTCTTTCCCCTGCCAATAATAAGGCGTTGCATGCCCCATCTCCGCAACACCATTGGACACGGCATCGAAGACTTCAAAGGGGGGAACCAACTCTCCACCAGCATAAACATCAACGCGTAAGCGGCCACCGGACATCGTCGTAATCATCTCGGCTAAACGCTGAGCATTCATGCCCACGCCAGGCGAATTGCGCGGCCAACTCATGGCCATTTTCCAAGTTATTGTATCCTGAGCCTTAACGACAGCGGGAGCAGCAAGTGTCGCGGCACCAGCAGTAACCAAAGCTCCAAGTGCTTGCCTTCTGCCCAAAACCTTAGATTGCTGATCCTGATTTTTACAGGTCTCTGTCGTCGTCTTTTTGTCGGTCATTGCGGCCCCCATAATTATTACCAGAAACCACTTTACCTTCTCTCCTATAAGACGCAATGCCCGAGAAGATCATCTCACAAAAATAACTTTGGGCCAGCTCTGAAATGAAGCATTTTAAGCCGAAGACGAAATAGAAGACTGTTCTGGCTCAAGAAAAAAGGCAGTAAGAGTTGCAACAACAAGCATTGCTGTTGATGCCAATAAACAAGCTTCAAGACCGGCATATTGAAAGATCAACCCGGAAAGCAGCGTACCCACAAGGCGGCCAATGGCATTGGCCATGTAATAAAACCCAACATTGAGAGTAACCTTGTCTGCATCAGAACAGGCAACGATAAGGTAAGAATGCAGAGAAGAATTAACCGCAAAGACAAAGCCGAAGACGAGAAGCCCAACCAGAAGAAAAGCGCCAGAAAAAGGTAAATCATGCCATAAAACGGCTGCGATAACGGCAGGTAAAACTGCCAACACAATCCCCCAGAAACGTGCAGCCACAATCCCGGAACGAGGGTCTTTTACTTTTTTAGTTAATTTTGGCACCAGCGCCTGAACAATACCATAACCAATAACCCAAAGCGCCATGAAGGCCCCGACTTCATCAAAAGACCAGCCAAGAGTAGAATAGAGAAAAACTGGTAACCCAACCACAAACCAAACATCTCTCGCTGCAAAGAGAAAAATTCGCGCAAACGAAAGGACATTTATGGCTCTTGATTTTGAAAAGAGCTCCTTGGCGCGAATTTTTTGCTTTGCCTTTCCCAAGTCAACCTTCACGATCAGAGATGTCGTAACGAGAACGACAACTAAACCCAAAGCCATTGAGAGAAGAGAATTTGTAAAACCGATCCATTCCAGCAAAACACTGCCGAGGAGAAAGCCAAGGCCTTTGAGGGCATTTTTAGAGCCCGTTAAAATAGCGACCCATCGGAACAAAGTTCCTTTTTCTTCGCCATCATCTTTCGCCACAAGCTTCACAGCAGACTTAGAGCTCATTTTCGTCAGGTCTTTGGCAACACCTGATAACGCCTGTGCCCCCATCACATAGATGATCGAAAAGTCGATTGACCACTCAGCACGTAATTGAGAGAGCAATCCTAGCGCCACAATCTGGGTAATCAGACCGAGAAAAAGCGTCAGTCGAAGGCCAAACCGAGCCGCAATCCACCCCCCAACAAAGTTGGTGACGATCCCCATCGCCTCGTAAAGCAAAAACAGATAAGCCAAATCAAGCGGGGTAAACCCAAGACGATGGAAGTGCAGCAACACCAGCATGCGCAAGGCACCATCTGTCAGGGTAAACCCCCAATAGGCTGCCGTTACAGCACCATAACTCCGTAAATCAAACATTGAATCTACCTGTCAATTTAAATCCCGGTCAGCTCTAATCTATGCAGACCTAATTCCTGATCACTAGCTTCAGTGAAGATCACGACTAATCATAGACAGTAAATCTACCATGCGATTCACATATCCCCATTCATTATCATACCAGGCATAAATCTTCAGATGACGCTTATCCACTACCATAGTGCTAGGGCCATCGATGATTACCGAGCGAGGGTCATTGACAAAATCGGTAGAGACAAGTGGCCGACTTTCGAACCCGAGAATGTCCTTTAATTCGCCATCCGCAGCGTTTTGAAAGAGCTGATTAACCTCTTCCACAGTTGTATCCCGGGCCAACTCAAATACACAATCGGTCAAAGAAGCATTTAACAGGGGCACCCTTACGGCATGACCGTTCAATTTTCCTTTTAACTCCGGGTAGATCATCGTAATCGCGGTTGCAGACCCCGTCGTCGTCGGGATCAAAGAATTAAGCCCTGATCGGGCGCGGCGTAAATCCTTGTGCGGCGCATCAACCATGACCTGTGTATTGGTAACATCGTGAATGGTTGTAATGGAACCACGTTCAATACCCAAAGCTTCGTGGATTACCTTAATAACAGGGGCAATACAGTTCGTTGTACAGGATGCAGCAGTTAAGATGTCATCCTTGGTCAGGTCATAAAGATCTTCATTAACGCCATAGACCAAATTAGGAACCCCTTCTGACTTAACAGGCGCAGCCACCAGAACCTTTTTCACCCCCTCATCAAGATAAGGGGTCAGGGCTTCTCTGCTTTTGAACTTGCCCGAACATTCAAGAACCACATCCACACCACGATCGGCCCAACCGACATGGGATATGTTTTTTTCTTCAGAAAAACTCATAGCCTGCCCTTCGATGATGATGGTATCCCCCTCAACATCAATAACTTTATCCCACCGGCCATGGACAGTATCAAATTCCAGCAAGTGAGCCGCGCACTCTACGCCCCCACTGATTTCATTGATATGAACAATGTCGATGCCCTCCATGTCCCACGCCGCCCGCAGCACAAGTTTTCCCATACGGCCAAAGCCATTAATGCCCACACGTACTGCCACAGTTTTGATCCTTCTATTCTCGATATTCGTCCTGTAAAAACACTATTTCGAAAATATTCGAAATAGTGAGTAACGCAAATGAATTTTTCATGACGGCTCAGATAAAAATCACAACTAAATTCCTATTAGCTGAATGAAAGCATCATAAATAAATCTTGTTGGCCTCACCCTCTTGCTTCTGACATCATCAACGTAATGAGCTTAAAGAAACAAGCCACAAGTACGTCAGCAGATATCCGGAAACCTAACATGCCCTCCTCCAACGCCCGCAATTCTCGATATGATATCCTTTTCGAGCCGATAAGAATCGGCCCCGTTACCATGAAAAATCGATTTTATCAGGTGCCACATTGTAATGGGATGGGGTATGCTCGCCCGCAAAGTCTTGCTGCCATGCGTGGTATCAAGGCCGAGGGTGGTTGGGGGGCCGTCTGTACAGAAGAAGTTGAAGTTCATCCCTCATCAGAGATCTCTCCCTCAATCGAAGGGCGGCTTTGGGATAAATCTGACATTCCCGCCCACAGATTAATGACCTCTGCGGTCCACGAACATGACGCACTCGCGGGAATTGAGCTTGTTCACAACGGATTCCACGCTCCCAATAGGACATCTCGGCTGCCCCCTATGGCTCCATCTCCAATACCTGTTGATTCCTACGACCCAGTTCATGCGCGTGCTATGGATTTAACCGACATCAAGAATTTCCGAAAATGGCATCGTCAGGCAGCGTTAAACGCGCGCGAAGCAGGTTACGACATTATCTATGTCTATGCTGGCCATTGTATGACCACCCTTATGCATTTTATGTTGGAACGCTTTAATCACCGAAGCGACAACTACGGAGGCACCATCAAGAACCGGGTACGCCTAACCCGTGAAGTTATCTCTGAGGTGAAAGATGCCGTTGGCGATCAATGTGCCATCGCCTTTCGTTTTGCCGTCGATGAACTTATGGGCAAAGGCGGTATGACCTCTGAAGGGGAAGCGCAAGAAGTTGTCGGACTTCTCGCCGAACTTCCAGATCTTTGGGATGTAAATATCAGTGGCTGGTCGCATGACTCTTCCACGGCACGTTTTGAACCGATAGAAGGCTATCAGGAAAAATATACATCTTTTGTGAAGTCTCTGACCACTAAACCCGTTGTTGGTGTGGGACGGTTCACTTCACCAGATGCCATGGTTTCCCAGATCAAACGCGGTGTCCTTGATCTCATCGGGGCGGCACGTCCATCAATCGCGGACCCTTTTTTACCAAACAAAATAGCCCAAGGGCGCATTGACGAAATACGCGAATGCATAGGATGTAATATCTGCGTTAGCGGTGACAATCTCAGCGTTCCCATCCGATGCACACAAAACCCGACAATGGGCGAAGAATGGCGACGCAAGTGGCATCCGGAAAAAATTGCCCCCAAGGCATCGGATAGTTCTGTGCTTGTCGTCGGTGCTGGCCCTTCAGGGTTAGAAGCAGCCCTACAGCTTGCCAACAGAGGCTATCAGGTCACTTTGGCAGAATCAGGCAAGGAACTTGGTGGGCGAGCCACAAAAGAAAGTCAACTCCCCGGCCTATCCAGTTATGCCCGCGTCCGGGATTACCGCGTAAATCTTCTCACTCAAATGGCCAATGTTGAAATTTACAAAGACAGCCCACTTGATGAAGACGCCATACTGGAATTTGGTTTTCCTCATGTCTTGCTTGCCACGGGATCTCATTGGCGTCGAGATGGCACCGGACGATATTATCAAAAACCGATTCCCGGATTGGATACCATTCCGAGCTTTACACCCGATGATATAATGAATGGAAAGAATCCGACTGGACATACCATTATCTATGATGATGATCACTATTACATGGGAGGTGTACTCGCCGAAAAACTTATCAGCGACGGGGAAAAGGTAGCCTTGGTAACACCCGCGGCAAAGATATCAGCATGGAGTGAATACACACTCGAACAGGAAAAGATACAGGCCAAACTTATCAATCTTGGTGTGGAGCTCATCACGAATCAGGCCGTATCAAATGTTGCCGAAAACCAGATAGGACTATCCTGCACTTTCACAGGCCGAACAAAAACTATTCAAGGTGATAGTTTGTTACTTGTGACCGCAAAACATGCCAACGATGCGCTGTATCATCAACTGCAAAGTAATCCAGACAAGCTCGAACAAGCCGGGATCAAAACCTTGGAGGTCATTGGTGATGCCTATTCACCCGGTTCTTTGGCATCGGCAGTGTACTACGGACACCTTGCTGCGAGATGCCTAGAGGGCGAAAGCTGGGATGCTGCTCTCTTTGATGGGGAAAGACCCGGCCTGATTTCCTAAACCCGTGTTTCAGGCACACATCAGCATATCTGGGTGGTTTGTCTTACCGACCGATGTCTTGATTGGTTCAATGACATAACTTGTAGAGTTGACTGTAAAGATCTCATTGATTTTGCCCGCAAGTATATAAGCGCGTTGCTCAGATACCCCCTCAACAATAATCGAAATAGTTTGTGTGCCGTCCGAGGTAGCATCAGCTTTCACATTGCCTGGAGTCGCCCCGATCAATGCAAAGTATTCCAATATTCGTAACAATGTATTTGGTTCACTCATTGCCACAATATCAAACTCAACCCGCGTATTTATATTTGTTGTTTTTGGCACAGAAATTCATCCCGATTACGATCACTATTTTTTCTTTTTAGGCCAAGATCACTACATCTGTCCTGATATAGCCAATATTACAAAAGTGAGCAGGTATTTCTTCCCCAATGCATCATTTAAATGCTATTGTTAGAAACATAATATCTTAAAAATAAATATTATCAGGAAAAATGACCATAAAATTAGATAACCTTGATATTCGCATCCTGGAAAGCTTGCAAAAAGACGTTACTATACCAGTAACAGAACTTGCCGAAAAATTAGGATCATCAAAATCAGTATGCTGGCGTCGCATTCAACGTTTGCTTGACGAAGGGGTGATCAAGGACCGCGTTGCCATCATAGATCAAAAGAAAATTGGTCTTGGTGTTACCGTTTTTGCACAGGTCAAAATGCACCATCATGTAAAGGACGCCCTGCCAGACTTTGTAAAAGCAGTGCAGAAATTTCCACAGGTTATTGAATGCCATACCCTAATGGGTAGCGTTGATTTCTTGCTAAAGATCATCGTTAAGGATATTGAGGATTATGAACGTTTCTTTTGGCAGGACTTATCGCAAATCGAAGGCGTTCAAGAAATCAGTTCATCAACAGCCCTGACACGTTTTGTCGATACCACCAGCCTTCCTCTTGATCATCTCTATCTTGAGGGCAATCAAGATAGATGACCTAATCTGATACTCTGAATGTACCAGATGGGCCAACCTCGCCATGAAAGAAAAGCATGACCAAAGCGATAACTCCATCCGGTGGAGACCAACCCGTTGGGCTGATCGATTATAGCGTACTCGCGATGATCTTCATTCTTTGGGCGCTGAACTACATCGCAGTCAAAGTCAGTGTAGATGAGTTTCCTGTATGGACGGCCTTGGGTATTCGTTTCAGCATCATCGTCCTACTTCTAGCGCCTTTTGTTAAATTTCCCAAAGGCCAGTTTCGATCTTTACTGTTAATCAGTGCCGCGCTTGTGCCAGGTCATTTCGGACTACTCTTCTGGTCAATCCAGAACACAGCCAGTGTCGGGGCAATCTCTGTCATCATACAAGTCGGCCCCGCCTTCTCAGTATTACTCGCTTGGATCTTTTTCAAAGACACACCCGGCATAAAACGTATAAGCGGATTGATTATTGGCTTTATAGGTATTGTTATTCTTTTTTATGAACCAACGTTCTTCGATACCCTAGATGCCATGGTCGCCGGACTGGGGTCAGCATTCTTTATGGGCACCTACATGGTATTGGTCCGTGGAAAGAACCAAATATCTCCTCTTGCCATTATTTGTTGGTCTTCGGTTCTAGGCATTCCTTTCTCTTTTGGTATGGCTCTCGCTCTCGAAGCCCCCATCGCGGAAACCCTACAAAACGCAAGCACAGAGAGCTGGCTTGGGATTGCCTATGCAGCAATAGCCTCAAGCATCATCGCCCATGGTTCCTGGGCTTGGATGTTAAGACGTCAACCAATCTCTTTCCTCGCACCTTTGACCCTTATCGTTCCTGTACTGGCAGTTTTCGCAACAGTAAGCGTTTTTAATGAACCCCTGACCTTACATATGATTCTCGCCGGATTGATTGTTCTTGCAGGTATGGGGTTGATCACTATTTCCAAAGCCTACAAATAAGCTTTCAAACCAGTCCTAATAAGCGGCCATATCTTCTAGCAACCAGGATGTAAACGCCCCGATATGTGGCTCATCTTTTAGTTCTTTCCGACAGACAATTCCCCATTCACCGGGTGCCTTTGTAATATGTTTGATCGGGTGGACCAAACGTCCTGCTTTGAGGTCATTGTCAGCAAAGGGCCCATTGACCATGGCCACGCCCTCTCCGTCCAATGCCATTTCCAGGGCAATTGCCACAGTATCAACGGCGATAGAATTACGAGATATTTCGGCAAAAATTCCAAGTGACTGAAACCACTCTTCCCAATGATTATCAGCCGTGTAAACCTTCAAAAGAGGTAAAGTAAGCAGCTCTTCGGCAGAGATCTTATTACCTTTTCTCTTTAGAAGATCAGGGCTACAGACAGGCATAAGCTCCGCGGCGAACAAAGGTATCCAATGCAGGTGCTTCGCGACAGGCAGAGGACTATAGATGATCCCCACATCTTCATTCACTTCATCAAAAGCCCCATCAAGAATACTGGACGTTATCTGAACATCCAAATCGGGGTGTGCCACACGAAACCGCGACATTCGCCTAGCCAGCCAGCGAATGGATAAGGTTACAAAGGCTTGAACACGTAACTTTTGCGCTTGTCCACTTGACCGAATCACTTCCGAAGAATGAATCAGCTGTTCAAGAATATTTCTGACTACAAGATAAAACTGCTGCCCCTCAGACGTTAGCTTAACGCCACGTCCATCCCGTTGAAATAATTTAATATTAAGATCTTCTTCCAGAACTTTAATTTGATGACTGATAGCCGTATGCGTCAGATTCAATTCACCCGCAGCGCCTCTAAAACTCAAAAGCCTTGCTGCCGCCTCAAAACCTTTTAAAGCTTTCAAAGGGGGTAATTTTTTTAAATCTATCTGCCCAGCCATCACGACCTCATTTTAAAGCCCACCAGATATTATTCACACAGCACACGAGCAATTGGAACAGGGAAACTGGAATATTTTTTGAACCAATTGGATTAAAAACATCAATTGCGATTTTTTTTCGATAGGCTCATTCTTGATGAGGTAAAATAATAAAAACCATCGGTTAAAGCAGTCTATTGAGGCCAAAATGAAAATTACCGAGTTAAAAACGTTCGTTGTCGGCAATCCTCCTCCTAATTTTGGTGGCAAGTACTGGATTTTTACAAAACTCACAACTGATACAGGTATCGAAGGGATCGGAGAAGTCTATTCAGTTCCCTTCCATCCCAAAGTTGTCGAGGCCATGATTGATGACATGTTTTCGCGACATGTCGAAGGCATGGATCCTTTCAAAATCGAAACACTCTGGCGACGAGTATATTCCGGTGGCTTTACACAGAGAACCGATATTTCGACAATGGGTATTCTAAGTGGTCTGGAGACTGCCCTTTGGGATATTATTGGTAAAGCTCTCGACAAACCTGTGTATGAGCTTCTGGGCGGACAGGTCCATGAGAAGCTCAGATCCTACACCTATCTTTACCCGCAAGAAGGTGACACGACAGACGTTTATATGGATGCTGATCTGGCGGCAGAACGTGCGGCTGATTATGCAAAACAAGGTTTTACTGCTGTTAAATTTGACCCTGCAGGACCTTATACAGCGTTTGATCCCCGGCAACTTTCGCTGGAGGAATTGGATCGCTCAGAAGAATTCGCCCGAAAAATTCGCGAAGCTGTTGGGAACCGGTGTGATCTCTTGTTTGGAACCCATGGTCAAATGACCGCTGCTGGAGCAATAAGACTGGCAAAACGCCTGGAGCCTTATGACCCACTGTGGTTTGAAGAACCAACACCACCAGACAATCAGGAAGAAATGGCCAAAGTCGCACGCAGCACCTCTATTCCCATTGCAACGGGCGAACGACTTGCTACAAAATATGAATTCCAGCGCGTGCTACAAAGCGGTGCGGCTTCTATCCTCCAGTTTGCACTGGGGCGGGTTGGTGGCATCCTTGAAGCCAAGAAAATTTCGGCTATGGCAGAAGCAAGCTATGCGCAAATTGCCCCTCACCTCTACTGTGGTCCCATTGAAGGCGCCGCCAACGTTCAGATCGGGGCCTGTAGCCCGAATTTCCTTATTCAGGAAAGCATCCAACAATGGCAGGGTTTTCATTCTGAAATTCTGAAAAAACCCATGGTTTGGGAAGACGGCTATATTATCCCATCCAAAGAGCCGGGGATCGGCGTTGAATTGAACGAGCAGGTTGCTGAGGCCAATCCTTACAATGGGAAGGCCCTGCATCTGGAAATGCATCCAGACCCTGTTTGACATTAAGCCTTGGTTTAAAAATATAATAATAAAACGTCAGTCCTGATCTTTGGCAGGCTGAGCATTACGGGAGCGCACACAATGAAAATTGGCTTTATCGGTCTGGGAAGTCTTGGTGAACCACTGGCAATGAACCTTGTCACGGCTGGTTGTGATGTCACGGTAACAGATCTCAATAAAGAAGCCGCAAATCGCTTACTCGAGGCAGGGGCAAAATGGTCAAATGATGTCGCCGGAACCTGTAGCGGTGCCGAAGTTGTTATTACCGCCCTTCCATCCCCTGCTGCATCAAGAATTGTGGTCGAAGGTAATAACGGTGTGCTCGAAAACCTAACGTCCGGCGCAACTTGGATAGAAATGAGCACCACAGATTTCGAAGACCTGCAACGCCTGACCGACCTGGCAAAAACAAAGGGCATTGATGCTTTAGAGTGCCCCGTAACCGGCGGTGTTCACAGGGCGCATTCTGGTCTGATCACAATCCTGGTCGGTGGCGAGGAAACCATTTACGACAAGATAAAACCTGTGTTGAAAATCATGGGTGGCGAAATTCTCTACATGGGACCGACAGGCCACGCCACCGTTGTTAAAGTCGTAACAAACATGCTTGCCTTCATCAATCTTGTCGCCGCAAGCGAAGGCATGATGCTCGCCCGTAAATATGGTGTCGATATGGATGCAATCTGGAAAGGTATTCGTCACAGTTCGGGCAATTCTTTTGCTCATGAAACAGAATCAAAGCTTATTCTTAGCGGCAGTTACGACGTCAACTTCCCCATTGATCTTGTCCTAAAAGATCTGGGTCTTGCACAGGATATCGCAGATAAAACAGGCGTCCCGCTAGAACTTGGAAGCGCAACACAACAGATCTATCGTCGGGCGAAAGGACTGTTTGGGGGTGCGGCGCAGTCGCCGGAAGTCGCCAGAATGATCGAACAGGCCTGTGGCATAAAAATGCGTGCAGAAGGCTACCCTGTAGAACTTACAGAAGAAAACGCTGGATAAATCCAAACACGATAAACCGTTATTACTTTCAGGTTAAATACGCTTCAGCGCTATCAACAGGTTTACGTTAAAAAATTCCTGCTTCTAGCCCAGCAGCCATCAACATGCCAAGTTCTTCACATTGACCTTCAAACTCTGATTTATAGTCACCTCGACAGATCAAAGCTTCTTCCTGTACGGAGGTCCAACGTAAGCCAGTAATAATCGTCTCAACAGCACGTTTGGTCCCGGTCCCATCATGTCCTGCTCTGATATAGATGCCGTAAGGCAAGCCTTGCTTTTTCTCAAGACAGGGATAGTAGATACGGTCAAAAAAATCCTTCAAAGCCCCGCTCATATAACCTAGGTTTTCGGTGGTTCCCAATAAAATTCCATCCGCCTTCAAAACATCCTCTGCATTCGCCTCAAAAGGATTTCGCACCACTACCCTTATTCCCGAGATATCAGGGCGTGTTGCTCCTTTAACCACAGCATCACGCAAAATTTCTGTATTGGGCGAAGGAACATGTCCGACGATAAGAAGGTTTTTATTCATGAGGTAAAATCTTAAAAAGGATGACTACACTAATTACTGTTACACCAGTAAGATAACACTAATCGTTTTATTATCAGATTTATTTCGAAAGCTCACCTAAACATGTCCCAACAAAGCACATCCCACGAGAATAAAGTTGTTTTGATTACCGGTGCGACCAGTGGCATTGGCCTCGCAACCGTAGAAAAAATCAAAGAAGCAGGATATCGCCCTGTTTTAACCGGACGCAACCTCAACAAGGTTAAATCCTGTACAGGAAAATTTAGCATACCCGGCTATCAACTGGATGTTGCAAATGAAGAAGAATGTACCCGAATTGTTAAAACCGTAGAACAGGATATCGGACCTGTATGGGGATTGGTAAACAATGCCGGTATTTGGTTAGAAGGTGCTTTTGAAGACTATAACACCGCTGATATCCGTGCGGTTATGGAAACCAACACCCTTGGTACCATGTTCATGACACACGCCGTGTTACCAAACATGTTAAATCGAAAATCTGGGGCAATTATCAATGTTGTCTCCACAGGCGCCCTATATTGCCGAAAATCCATTTCCGTCTATGCTGGAAGCAAATGGGCTATACGCGGCTTCACAGGCTGTATGGAAGTTGAATGCGCCCCGAAAGGCGTTCGAGTCATGGGATTTTATCCGGGAAAAGTTGATACTAATATGTATTCTACTGCCGGAATCGATAGAGCTCTGGATGTAGCAATGACACCAACAGATGCCGCTAGCATGATCGAACACATGTTAACTGACGAGAAAATTCTGTGGGGCCACGTATCAGGTCGCAGCATTAATGATTATTTATAAGTTCACCTTATTCAACATAACAAAAGGCCTCGAAATCGTTTTCGAGGCCTTTTGTTATGTGAACGGTTTTCTCTTATTAGATAATTGCAGCACGTACCTTGGCAGAAACCATTTCGCTAAGGATCACAGCCGCAAAAATAACCAGCAAAATCAAAGAAACTTGTGGCCACGCCAGAACACTAAGGGAAGATTGCATCTGCAAACCAATTCCTCCTGCTCCAACCAGGCCAAGAACCGTTGATTCGCGGATATTAATATCCCACCGGAAAACAGTAATTCCAGCAAAAGATGGCATGATCTGTGGAACGATAGCATAGGCCATAACTTGCCATCTGCTCGCGCCCGTCGCCGTTATTGCCTCTACCTGCTTCTCATCAATCTCTTCAATCGCCTCATAAAGAAGCTTTGCACAAAACCCGATAGATCGCAGAGCAATGGCAATGGTTCCGGCAAAAATCCCGGGACCAATAATCGCCACCAATAACAAAGCCCAGATCAGGGAATTGATTGAGCGTGAGGAGACAATGATCAATAAGGCAGGCCACCGACATAAAATCTGATGCGGTGTTGTGTTCCGTGCAGCCATAAAGGCAACAGGGACAGCAATGATCAAGGACAGAACGGTCCCGATTGTTGCAATGTTAATCGTATCCCAAAGAGGTTCCCATAGCTCATTGATATAGGACCATTTGGGCGGCATTGCCCGACCACCGATGTCACCTGCAATTCGCGGAGCATCAACAACAAAGAACCAGGTCGTAGCTTCAGAGATTGTCAACCAGCAATAAACAATCAAAGCGACAGCTACAAAGTACCCGAACCAACGTGTTAACTGTGTTTTTTGATCGCGGACGGCCCAAATTTTTTGACCCTTTTTATTTGTAGATATAGCCATTATTGTAACCTCGCCCGAATAACGCCAGAGAGATATTCAAGCAGCATAACAATGGCAATAATCATAATGATGATTGCCGCTGCTGTATCAAACTCATAACGATCAAACGCCGTATTTAATGTCGCGCCGATACCACCAGCACCAACCAAACCGAGAATCGCAGATTCACGGAAGTTGATATCCAGCCTGTACATAGACAACCCGATCAAACGCGGCATTACCTGTGGCTGAATGCCATAAGTAACCCATTGCCACCAGCTAGCCCCTGTCGCTTTAATTGCTTCGGCCTGTGATCGGTCTGTATCTTCGATATCTTCCGCAAGCAACTTTGCAAGAAAGCCAATTGTTGCAAAAGACAACGTCACAAACCCGGCAAAAGGCCCGAAACCAAAGATAGCAACCAATAGAATGGCAACAATGATTTCGTGTAACGCACGAGAAATTGCAATAATTCCCCGGCAAATAAAATAAACTGGTAAAGGTGCTATATTTCGCGCAGCCCCAAGACCAATTGGGATCGAGATCAAGATACCACAGGCCGTTGACGTTATTGTCATAATGGCAGATTCAACCATACCATCAATAATATCTGACTTCCGACTTAAAAAATCTGGCTCAGAAAAAGCAAGTATAAACTGCCAGCCACGATCTAATCCCTCGTAAACCCGCGACCAATTTATATCGAACGAGCCAAACGCCAGCACAAGGTAAATTAAGCACCCAGTGGTCAACCCCCAACGCATAAGAGGGTTTTTGATCATCGGCGGCTTTCGCCATTTGCGCGAAGCAGTCATCGAAGCGCTCATGCAACAGCCCCCTGTTCCGCCTCGTCGTCCTCATCCACGGCTTCGATGGTCGCTTCCCAATCTTCTTCACCATAAATTTCAGTTAAGATATCCGGCTTAAGTTGATCGGGTGGGCCGTCATAAACCACTTCGCCAAAACGTAGGCCAATAACCCGCTGAACAAACATTTGCGCCAAAGCAACATCGTGAATGTTAATAATTGCCGCAAGATTACGTTCCGCACAGAGTTCACAGATCAATCGCATAATTTGACGAGATGTTTTCGGATCAAGAGAGGCAGTTGGTTCATCGACTAAAAGAAGTTCCGGATCCTGAATCAAGGCGCGCGCAATACCAACACGCTGTCTCTGACCACCAGACAACTCATCTGCGCGTTTGTCCGCCATATGATCCAGACCAACCCGTTCTAACAAACGAAAAGCTTCATCAACATCGCTTTGCGGATATTTACGGAGAAAAGAACGCCAGAAACCAACGTACCCCAATCGTCCGGAAAGAACATTTTCCATAACCGTCAGTCGCTCAACCAAGGCATATTCTTGGAAAATCATTCCCATACGCCGTCTTGCTTGACGCAGGGCACCAGAACCGAGTTTCGTCAGTTCTTTTCCATTGAGCGTAACACTGCCTGACGTTGGTTCAACCAACCGATTTATGCAGCGAATCAAAGTACTTTTACCCGCACCGGATGGCCCGATTAACGCAACGACCTGTCCCTTAGGAATCTCAAGCTCCACACTCTTGAGAGCCATATCACCCGTTGCATACTGCTTGGTAAGTTTATTCAGGTGTAACATGCTATTTACCTGTCATATCAATAACATACCCGACACCTTGGAAGATGCCGGGTTGTAGTAAAAAAAAATTCAAATACTCCTGTTACTTACAAGAGTAAGAAACATTGTTAGCTGCATCAATTTTGCGGATAACATCCCAGAATTTTTTATAAGTTATTGGTAAAAACTGACCTTCTTTGGATTTCTTAAATTCACGTTCCAAAGATGTCCCTGCCCACTCAAAACTAAAGAAGGCATCTTTAATTTTGTCCTGCAGTTCTGGTTTCAGATTATAGGCAACACCATAGCCTGTTGTCGGGAAAGTTTGCGACTTGTAGATCGTTTTAATCTGATCTTCCTTGATCACATCTCTTGAGATCATGCGGAATTTCACAGAGTTTGCAATAGAAGCCGCAATATAATCTTTATTCGCGACACCCAGGATTGAGTTATCGTGTTTTCCAGAGAAAGTCGCTTCGAAGTCGCGATCTTTTTCCATATCAAAATCAGCTTTCAGGATAGCTGATGGCGCTTTAAATCCAGAGTTTGATGTAGGTGACGTAAAGGCTAACGCTTTACCTTTCAAATCCTGAACTTTTTCAACACCGCTGCCCGGGTATGTAATGATTTCCATTTCATAGCCAAAACTGCCGTCTTCCCTTGCCATAATAGTAAAAGGACTGAAACCGGCACAGTTCACAGCAAGCGGATTTGATCCAGTGTTAAAGCCCGCGATATGAAGGCGTCCCGACCGCATAGCTTCGATTTGGGCAGCATTTGATTGGACTGGGAAGAAAACAACATCTTTCCCGGTTTTTTCTTCCAAATAAGCAAGAAAATCGGACCATGCTTCTTTATAAACGGCAGGATCTTCGACAGGTGTATAAGCAAAAATCAATGTATCCGGATCCAGTTGCTTCGCTGGATCTGTTGGCGTATCTGCAATCAAGTCGCCATCTACATCACAAAACCGCGTATCCAGATCACCACGGGCACAATCTTGAGCCGTCGCGGTTGATACGTTTACAGAAAGACAAGCCAGTACGCTGGCACAGCCAAAAAGAATATCCCGAAGTTTCATCAATACCTCCCTTAGTATTGTATCGCCCATTGTTTGATTAAGAGCATGTACAACATAAGAACACGCTCTTTTCAGGTAATTTTTACAAATAAAGATGAGTTTATTTTTGTTTTTTCCCATCCGATAGTTTCAATTGAAGCACAATATACTTTCATTTGAAATACAATTTTCATTAAACTGTAAAACCAAACAGGGCCAAGCCTAAGCCTCAGTAAAACAAAATAAATCACAAAGAGCTCATAAATTTATAACGCGCCCACACCAGCACAACCATAAGGCTATATGCGTCGATTTTCCAGCCACATTACAAATTAACTCCTCATTTCAGGAGGCATTACGCGACTATGAAATTGGAAATATCCGGCCAAACAGAGACAATCGAATTAGCGTCAGGTTTGGACATTTTTGTTACAGAGGAATTGCTCGCTTTATTTGTCGATGCCGATAATAACAGATAGCTTATCTCAAAAAATAACTAAGCCAAATTAGGCTGGATTTACATGCCCCAGAACCCAAACGCCCCCCCCTGACCTTACTATTCTCGATCTCATCATGCCAATTATGGGGAGCATGGAAGTCTGCTACCAAGTAAGAGAGACGAAAAAAACCGAATCTATACCGATCCTCGTTCAAACCGCAATGCATGACAACGAAGAACGCCTTAAAGCATTTGCTGCCGGGGCAAGACCAAACCAGTTAATGCACTTGAACTGGTAATCCGGACAACTTTACATCTTGAAAGTCTAGTGCTAACCGAAAGCCGGGAAAAATACAGAGCCAGAGTTGCCGACGAACTGGCAATGGCAAAAGATGTACAGCAAAACATTTTACCATCTGCCAAGCATCTTAGAAAAATTCGAGAGCAAACTGGTATTCAAATTTCCTCTATGTGCCAACCATCATCAGAACTCGGTGGCGACTTTTTGGGGGGTGCATGCCTTAAATGATGGGGCAATCGGTTTTTATGTCACCGATTTTTCAGGGCATGGTGTCGTATCGGCCCTAAACACTATTAGGTTGCACACCCTTTTATTTAATGTCGGTGAAGCATGGCAAGAACCAGAGCTTGTGCGATATGCTGCCAACTGAGCAATACGCGACAATGATACTCGGCTTGATTTCTCCCAAAAACAACACCTTGAGTTATGCTGGCGCCGCGGCCCCTCCACCTATTATGGCTTGTGGGAAGAACCCGATAATTTACAGTACCTTGATACAACCGGGTTACCGCTTGGGATAAGTAGAACTGCAGCATATGATCTTCAGACCGTTCCTTTTACAAAGGACCATTTCCTCTTTTCGTTCAGTGATGCCCTGATAGAAACAAAATTGAACAATGATACATATCTGGAGGGTGAAGAATTAATCAGGCTGGTAAAGTACCTTATTGGTGGCAGGCCAACCCCACAGCTGCTGGATCAATTAATATCGACCTTCTTTGAAAGAGGCGGAAATAAGATACGTGATGATCTGACGGCGGTTTGCTTTGATTCTTTATAACAACAATGCGTTACGCATTTTTACAGGGAATAAGATACCCTTTAGTCATAAAGCAATTCGAGCTGTCACACGATTACCTATGTCATTATAAGTAAGTTCGGTAAAGGCCATCATCTTTGCCATAGCAATACCCCGCCCATGACTTGACCGTATCCGTTCATCATCAATCGTCAGATATTTACGCCAGTTAAACCCTTTGCCTTCATCTTCAATGACAAAAATAATTTCATCGTCTGTTCGTTGATAACTAACCCTGACAAATCTTGAATCAAATGGCTCAAGTTTAATACGATTTTGAATTTCATCATACAAACGCCCAGTTTCAAGTAACTCTGTTTTCAAATCATATCCGATTTCAAGATTTCCATGCTCAACTGCGTTTTGAAGTAACTCGTTCAGACCGATTACAATACCATCTGCCCCAGGACAGGCTAAGCTCAACATTGTAGTTAAATTTCGGGCTTCTTCCACGGATTGAAATTCAAAAGTTCCAGACGTGATCAAGCCAATCGCAGAGCTGCGTGTTTCAATTTCGTTTAACAATGCGCGAATATGCTTAAATTGATTAATCGCCGCACAGGTCACAGAGTATAAAATATCTGAATCACACGGCTTTTTAATCGTATGGAACCAGTTATGCACAACCAATTCCAACGATGATTTTCCGCTAACAATTTCAGTCATGATAACAGCCGGAACTTGCTGAGGTAACTTTTTAGGAGCCCCAAGAACCAAAGATGATTCAGACAGAAAATCCCGATCAAATTGGTCCGAAACCAAAATTAATCCGACAGGATCTGTTTTTAAAGCTTCATCAAAAAGAACATTATCCGGCTCTAAAGAACAAATGACTTCAAAATTTTTCTCCGTCAGGAAATCACTGATTTCTGTTCGAGTGGCCTGATCCGGCTCTATCAAAAGTATACGTGGTTCTTTGGAAAACATTAATTCCCCCTGACCTCGGCATGATCATCGGCAACAGAAGAAGTACTCTTTTCACCTTACCCTCAAGAGTATAAACAAACGACAAATACCAACAACCTATAATTGCTAAGCTTTTTGGGAAATAATTTTTATATTCGCCTAAACCATTCAACACGCGCTCAAAACCAAATCACCCCACAAGTGACACACCCGATATTTAATATCGGGTGTGTCACTTGTGGGCGATATTTAATATCGGGTGTGCTTCTTTAGCCTCCCAACAGAACCTTATTCGCCACGGGGGAAGCGCGCATTTCCTTCCAGAACATTAAGATCCATATGATTACGCATGTATCGCTCTGATGCCTTTTGCAAAGGCTGAAAGTCCCACGGGAAATAACCGCCGTTGCGCAGAGCCTCATAAACAACCCAGCGACGCGCCTGACTTTCACGCACTTGCGCATCAAACAAGGACATGTCCCATCTGACTTGAACTTTCGCCGCAAACTCTTTGACCAAGTTTGAATAACGGCTCTCTTCAGCTAAATTATTTAGCTCATGAGGATCTACTGCCAGATCAAAGAGTTGTGGCGGATCCAATTCACAGAATGTAAATTTATATTTTCCCTCACGAATAGCCACCAACGGCGCATAAGAACCTTCTGCAGCATATTCCATATAAACCGGGCTGACCCGTTCCCGTCCCTGCATTAACGGAATCAAGCTCTCGCCATCCGTCCAGGGTTCAACTTGGCTCAAATCAACACCGGCAAGATCAGCGAGGGTCGGAACGACATCCAGATTTGAAACAGGGGCATTTACCAACCCCGTATCACCCTTCGGAACTGAAATCATCAAGGGAACACGCGCGGAACCTTCGAAGAAATTCATCTTGAACCACAGCCCGCGTTCACCCAGCATATCGCCATGATCAGAACAGAAAACGATGATCGTATCATCGCGCATCCGACAACGATCAAGAACACTGACAAGCTCGCCGACCTTATGATCCAGATAGGAAATATTCGCGAAATATGCCTGACGCGACCGCCTCACATTCTCGGGCTTGATATCGAAATTCTCATAGTCATTCGCAAGATATATACGTTGGGAATGTGGGTCTTGATCATCATAAGGAATCTGATCAACCGCTGGCTCCAAGTGTTCACAATCGTTATAGAGATCCCAAAATTCACGACGGGCAACGTAAGGGTCGTGTGGATGCGTAAAGCTAACAGTCAAACACCAAGGACGTTTTTCATCACCTTGCTCACGAGCAAGTTGATAAAGTTTTTGTTGGGCATGAAATGCGACTTCATCATCATATTCCATCTGATTACTTATTTCCGCCACTCCGGCTTCAGTGACAGAACCAAGGTTATGATACCACCAGTCAATGCGCTCGCCGGGCTTTCTGTAATCAGGCGTCCACCCAAAATCAGCAGGATAGATATCCGTCGTCAGACGATCTTCAAAACCATGAAGCTGATCCGGTCCAACAAAATGCATCTTTCCGCTCAGACAGGTGTAATACCCTGCCCTCCGTAGATGGTGTGCATAGGTCGGAATGTCTGACGCATATTCAGCCGCATTATCATAAACCCTTGTTCTCGAAGGCAGCTGCCCCGCCATAAATGACGCACGTCCCGGCGCACAAAGTGGACTTGCCGTATAGTTATTTTGAAAGCGCACAGATTTTTGTGCCAGAGCCTTGAGATGAGGCGCATGAAGAAAATCAGCAGGACCATCTGGGAATAATGTTCCGTTTAACTGATCAACCATGATGATCAAAATGTTTGGTTGCGCGCTCATTGCCAGGATCCTCTATCTAAAAAACATCATCTGAGATATCAACAATTCGATTGACCTCAAGACATAACAAAAATTACGATCAAAATTGTATTACAAATAAATTCCAGCTTGTAGACTGAGATTCCATATGGCTGTCATAAATAATTTAGACAACAAGCTTCACACCCACATCGCTGAATTACACGCCTTTGATGTCGCAAGCAGACTGGGAAGCCTAACCAAAGCCGCTGCACAGCTCAAAATCACTCAACCAGCTCTCAGCCAAAAAATCAAACGACTGGAAGCTTTTGTTGGCGAGCCTCTTTTCCTGCGCCAAAATCGCGGTGTGAAGCTAACCCCCACAGGAAAAGCTCTCTTTGATTCTGCACACGAAAACCTTCAATCCCTTCGCGATATTTTTGGGAATATCGAGAATAGAAAATCAACGAAACAAGTGCGCATCAGCACTGATTTTGCCTTTGCGGGGCACTGGCTAGTCCCACGTTTGGCAGAACTGAGGAATGATCTACGCGGTATAGATATTCAGGTTTTCACGTCCCAAACCCCCAATAACCCGCTTACATTTCAAAGCGACCTCATCATTTCGTTAAAACCGTCACCTCAGACAGATACGCGAAATCATATTCTTTTTGAAGAAGAAGTCTTTGCAATATGCAGCCCCCAATTTCTTGAAGAACATGGTCCCTTTCAAAATGTTTCAGATATAGGGAATAATCCCTTACTTGATTTAACCGCATCACCAGACGCAATCTGGCATAATTGGGAAAGCTGGCTAAAACAGCAAGGCGTAAGGAAATCAACGCAAACAACCGCTGTTGGCTTAAGTAACTATAGCCTTGTTATACAAGCAGCGATAAGAAATCAGGGTCTTGCCCTCGGCTGGAAGGGGCTCATTGAAGAGCATCTTGAACAGAACGAACTTGTCATTGCCTGGCCACAATCAGTGCGAAGTGATCGCTCCTATTGCCTTGAACAAAGAGACGATGCCTCTCCCCACGTCAAAAAGGTTTACAACTGGATCAAGACGAACTCTTTGTGAAGCTCGTGATCAAAAAAATACCTCTACTTGCCTCTTCTTACAGGAGCTCTTATATGAAAAGACATATATTTATGCCTTTTTGAGAGTCCCATGTTATTCACACGTCCGACAGCTCCTCTTAGCTCAGGGGAATTCATAGCCCTTATGGCTTTCTTAATGTCATTGGTCGCCTTGTCAATTGATGCCGTTATGCCTGCCCTTCCTTTGTTAGGGCAACAACTAGCCGTGACAAACCCAAACGATGTACAACTCGTCATCGGAATCATTTTTTTTGGATTGGCCACCGGACAAATTTTCTTTGGACCTTGGTCAGATAGTATTGGGCGGAAGCCGGTTATCTATTGTGGATTAACGATCTTTATCGTCGGCTCCATCATATCTGCCACGGCAAGTGATTTTAATATAATGCTTCTTGGACGTTTACTCCAAGGTGTTGGGGCTTCCGGTCCAAGAACCATATCCGTTGCTCTCGTTCGCGATCAATTCGAAGGCCGTGCCATGGCACGTATCATGTCCTTTATTATGGCCGTTTTCATTATCGTGCCGACAATTGCTCCCGCCTTGGGCCTTTCTATTATGATGTTCTTTGACTGGCAGGCTATCTTCTATAGCTTCTTTCTACTCGCAAGTATCGTCCTCGTCTGGTTTGCGGCGAGACAGCCGGAAACACTGTCAAAAGAAAACCGAATTTCCTTGAGCTTCGGGCACTTCTGGAATGGCTTAAAAACAATTCTCTCCAACAAACAATCTCTTGGCTACACTCTTGCGGCTGGTATTATTTTTGGGGCCTTTATTGGCTACCTCACCAGCGCCCAACAGATCTTTCAGGATATATACGCCATTACAGAACTCTTCCCCCTCTACTTTGCGATCTTGTCCCTTTCTATCGGCGCAGCTTCGCTGACCAATGCCAATCTTGTTATGAAATTTGGTATGAGAAAGTTGTCAAAAATTGCACTGATCACCATGACCATTCTTGCCATACTTTTTCTGGTGCCGGCAAACCTAGCCTCAGGACAACCACACCTTTGGTCATTTATGGTCTATATGATGATGAGTTTCTTTTGTATCGGTATTCTGTTCGGGAATTTCAATACCCTTGCCATGGAACCTCTTGGCAAGCTTGCTGGTCTTGGCTCCGCCGTTGTTGGATCCCTCACAACATATATCTGCATGGCAATCGGTATCACCATTGGACAAAACTACGACACCACGGTTTTGCCTCTGGTTTATTCCTTTGCGATCCTCGGCCTTATTTCGCTAGGTATCATGCTTTGGATAGAAAGACAGCCAGAAACGCAACTTACATAACAATCTTAAAACCCAAAAGTAGCGCACAAAAATCGTGTGCTCTGCTTTCCAACTCTCTAACCAGATACAATTTTAATCAGGCTTAATCGCGTAGCGACCACTACCAGAAAAAAGAAGCGCCAAGGCCGAGATCAGGAAGAACCCCTGTAGTTCTAACTGCCAACCGCCTTGATTGTCCAAGAGCATGAGTTGATGACTATGAACAAGCACCAGCGCAAAAATCATATTAACGGCAACCAGAAAAGATCCCAGTCGTGAATAAAATCCCCCAATAATCATCAGAGGCGCGATCACTTCACCTACAAACACGCCATAGGCCATAAATTCAGGTAACCCCAAAGAGGCTAACTTTCCGCCAATAAATTGAATTGACCCTGGATTTCCCAGCTTGTGAATACCATGCAAGATCATCATCCCGCCGAGACCTAACCGAAGAAGAAATAACCCCAACGACGAATTGTGGAAAATGCCCATCTATCTATCCCCCTAGCGCTTTTCGCACTGCCAGCACATTTTAAGCAGAAAAAGCGCTCTAATTACTGGTTGCATTATCTTGCCCAGTCCTCTGATCTGTTCCCACCAAAAAGAAAGGACTTTCGAATATGATGACACAACAGAAAAAGAAGGTCCATCTTTTCAATGGCTTCCACAAATCGCCTGTCGGGGGGAAACAAAACAGGCCCCACCATTTTCATGATCGGGCCTGAAATATTTTTGCTAAAGTGGTTTATCCGTAATTAGTCACGAACCACCAGAACAGAGCACTTTGCGTGACGAACGACCCGCGCCGCATTTGGTCCCAGCAGATAGTCTTCCATCCGTGGGCGATGTGCCCCCATGATAATCACATCAGTATTTATCTTTTCCGAAATACGTAGAATTTCTTCATAGGCATTTCCGTGTCCGATAATGTGTTGAACCTTGATACCATCAGGAATGTTTTCATCGACAAACTTATGCAACGCTTTGTTTGCGCCTTCCATCATCTGCTCTTCATGATCCTTCGGAAAAAAAGAGCTCACGATGCTGCTACCAAAGTTGGGAACAACCGTCATAATATGAAGGGTTGCCCCAAAAGCCTTGGCATATTCAACGCTGGTCGGCAGTGCCTTACCCCAGCTATCTTTCTGATCAAGATCGACTGCCAATAGGATATGTTTAAACATTATTTTTCTCCACTAAGCAGTTGCAGTTTGCGCAAGAAGATCACGGCGGCGACGTTGCAGCATAATGATTAAGCCCAAAAGCAAGAAAGCAGGTATATAAAAAAGCTCTTTTGCCGGACGCTCAACAGGCACACCAACCGATGTGATAACCTGATCGAAATCAAATCCGGCCTTTTCAGCTGCACTATCAAAACCAACGCCATCAACGATGATTTTACCTTCGTCTTCAAGCAGCTCTAGACCATACGCTTCGACACGCTCTTCGCCTGTGGCTTCATCACCAACTTTAACAAGCATCGTTAAAGTAATCGCATCACCAACATCATCTGTACCATCAATCAACAATCGAAGTTCATCACCAGGATTAACATCGGCCATTGCCTGAATTAACTGATCGCCACCTCTCTCTTCATATGGTGCGACAACGTAATCCAGCCAAAAACCAGGACGGAATAATGTGAATGCAATCAAAAGAAGTGCCGCTGATTCCCACATCTTTGACTTTGCAAAAAAGTACCCTTGTGACCCCGCCGTAAATATCAACATCGCCGCCGTTGCTATTATAAAGATAAGAACCCCTTCTAATGGAGATACATCAATAAGCAGCAAGTCAGTGTTAAAAATAAACAGGAACGGCAACAAAGCTGTTCGCAAGGAATAGAAGAAAGCAACAAATCCTGTCCGGATTGGGTCGCCACCAGATACCGCCGCGGCAGCAAAGGAAGCAAGTCCAACCGGAGGTGTCACATCCGCCATAATTCCGAAATAGAACACAAACAAATGTACGGCAATAAGCGGTACAATAAGACCATTTTGCTGCCCCAGGGCTACGATCACCGGTGCTAGAAGTGACGAAACAACAATATAGTTTGCTGTTGTTGGCAAGCCCATCCCAAGGATCAGGCTTAAAATAGCCGTCCAGAAAAGAATGAGCATGATATGACCAAGTGAGAGGAACTCAACCAAAGCAGCTAGCTTACCGCCAACACCCGTTTGATCCACAGCACCGACGATAATACCGGCTGCTGCAGTCGCAATACCGATACCAATCATGTTGCGCCCACCGGCAATCATACCTTCAACGAGTTCGTCAAGCCCTCGCTTGATGGTTCCGTTCTTTGCTTCATTCCGGAACATTGCGAAAAGGAAACGTTGCGTCAGAAGTATAAACAGCATTAATGCGGTGGCCCAGAAGGCAGACAAGCTTGGCGAAAGCCGCTCAACCATCAAACACCAGATTAAAACGACAACGGGTAAAAGGAAGTGCAGTCCAGATTTTAACGTTGGGCCGACTTCTGGTAACTTCGCAATGGGTTGGTTTGGATCATCAATCTCCAAATCTGGATACCCAGAGCTATACTTTGCCAAGAAAAGATAAGCAATAAGAACCAAGGCCCCAACAACCCAAGGCGTAAGCTCTTTACCAGCCGTATCTTGAATAAAGCTGATCAGGAAGAACAAACCGAAAGAGACGATAACTGCATTACCCAGTACAACAGCACCAGTAGAAATTGTTCTTGCATAGGTACTCACACTAGCCTTGTTTTTCACCATTTTAATTATACCAAACTGTATAACTAAAATAGCCAAAACCGCGATTAATCTTTCCGATGTTCCCTGTAAGAACTGATAAGCTTCAGAAGCATATGTTAGCCCCCCGGCCAATACAAAAATCCCTGATAAAGAGATCAACCAAGACAGGACAACATCACGCGCGGTTTTAACTTCACCAGCACGGGTCAATCCCTTCATGTGCAATTTTTGTGCTTCAAGATGCACAATATACACAAGCGCAATATAAGAAATTATCGCTGGCAAGAAGGCGTGTTTAACAACCTCGAAGTATGGAATATTTACATATTCCACCATCAAGAACGCCGCAGCGCCCATAACCGGCGGCATGATCTGCCCGTTCACAGATGATGCAACCTCAACAGCTCCTGCTTTTTCTGAATTAAAGCCGACACGTTTCATCATCGGAATAGTGAAAGTACCCGTCGTCACAACATTTGCGATGGATGATCCCGAAATAAGGCCTGTCATCCCAGAAGCAACCACAGCCGCTTTTGCTGGACCACCACTAAAGTGCCCCATTAATGAGAAAGCAACCTTGATAAAGTAATTACCAGCACCTGCACGATCAAGCAGCGCGCCAAATAGGACAAATAGGAAAACGAGGTCTGTTGATACGCCTAATGCGATACCAAAGACACCATTCGTTGAAGTCCATTGCTGATCAACCGTCCCCCCAAAAGACGAGCCTTTCCAAGCGATTAGATCAGGGGCATAGGGACCAAAAAATGTGTACCCAAGGAAAACCATTGCCACCACCATCAACGGGGGCCCAAGGGCTCTACGCGTCGCTTCGAGGAGTAAAGCCATACCGATAATTGCCACAACAATATCGACATCATTCGGATTACCAGAACGATCTGATAATCTTGAGCCAGAGATCGCTTTTATTAAGGCTGTATCTGCGAGAAAAAGATAAAAGGCACACAAGCTACCGATAATCGCAAAGGCCCAATCCCCAAGAGGTATCCTCCGCCGTGGAGAACTTTTAAAAGCGGGGTAAGCCAAAAATGCAAGAAATATAGCAAAAGCCAAATGTATTGGTCGCGCTTCACGGCCAGAAAAAGCACCCCACCCAATCGTATATGGTAATGGGGACGCGATCCAAACTTGGAAAATCGACCATATTAGTGCTGTTGCAGCAAGTAATGTGATTATCTTTTGATTAGATGGGACACGTCCACCCGTATCCGTAGAAGCGACAAGGTCTTGTAATTCCTCGTCACTTAATTTTGCACTTTCAGAATTTTCTGATGCCATACCCCATATCCCTGTTATCTGCGCCCGATGCTGATCACACGGTACCCTTGGTAATTTTATTTTTGATTGTCATTCGTGTAATCCAAAATACAGTATTATGCTGGCTGGAAACGTCACACGAACATTTAAAAGGCAACCGTTACACAATTATAGAAAAGGCGGGAAAGTAAAACCTTCCCGCCTTATTTAACGACGACTGATTACATCCAGCCACGTTCTTTGTAATAGCGAACAGCACCATCATGCAGAGGTGCAGACAGATTTTTAGAAATCATGTCTTCTTCTTTCAGGTTCTCAAATGCCGGGTGCATTTTTTTGAAACGCTTGAAGTTATCGAAAACAGCTTTCACCATTTGATAAACTACTTCATCGTCTACTGCTGTAGAACTGATAAATGTTGCACCAACACCAAAGGTTGTCGTGTCATCATCAGAACCATTATACATGCCACCAGGAATAGTGGTCATAGCGTAATAATCATTATCAGCAGCAAGCTTCTGAATTACGTCGTTATCAACATTGATAAGCTTCGAATCACAAGATGTTGTTGCTTCTTTAATCGTGCCTGATGGGTGACCAACTGTGAACACAATGGCATCAACTTTACCATCGCAAAGAGCAGCGGCTTGTTCTGAAGACTTCAGCTCGGACGCAAGAGCGAAATCACTCATTGCCCAACCCATTTTCCCCATAACAACTTCCATTGTTGCGCGTGCGCCAGAACCCGGGTTACCCACATTCACTTTTTTACCTTTTAGATCTTCAAAGGTTTTGATGCCGGAATCTGCACGTGCAACCACTGTAAATGGCTCTGGATGAGCAGAGAATACAGCACGAAGTTCTTTGTAAGCCCCATCTGGGAATTTATCTGGCGCAGTGCCATTATAACCATGGTACTGCCAATCAGACTGAGCAACACCCATGTCCAGATCACCAGCGCGCATGCCATTAATATTAGCAACAGAACCGCCCGTTTTATGTGTACAGTTGATCTCGTGATCTTTCGTACCTTTATTTACCAAACGGCAAATAGCGCCACCAACAGCGTAATAAACGCCTGTCTGACCACCTGTACCGATCACAACGTGATTTGTGTCAGCAAAAGCTGCGGACGTCATCAGTGCCGCACCTGCTACTGCTGTCATTGCCATTTTTTTTACAAACATGCCTACTCCTTGGTTTCATGCTTTTTATTAACTTTATCTATCCTGCAAGATATCAACTTTTTCAGCTGGTTTATCCTACAGACATATTCATGTGCCGAACCACAAACGAATACGATTAACCATCAAATTTATGACAGTTAAATTTCCTAACCATTGGGTCTTTGTCACAAATTCCCAACACTCCCTCGATGCAAAAGCACCGTAGAATTCTTTATATCCTGACAGGTAAATAATTATTTTTGGCAGTAGTGTCCCAAAACAAACAGTCCAGAACGCTACGAAAAGTATCTAGGATCCGTTGTTACCTTTTCGAATCTACTTTCGTTTCATGTGCTTAGCTTACGTCAAACCAATCACCAAAGAAATAGCCAATTCATTTTTCCCTGTCTGATTGAACTACTTTATGAGTTCTTTACCGCTAACATGGTTGCGTATGTAATATTTACAGTCAACAGATAACATTTGTTCTTTTTTCAACCTCAACACCAAGAATTTTCAAAAAATCTAGAGCTACCCATCCTTTGGGAATGGCGTAGCTCATGACTTCCAGAAGACATTTGTTTCTTTCCGGTATTCGTTAAAACTCTGGATTCTTTGCTTTGTATCCGGCGCGCCTTTTTCTATCAACGTTGTCATAAGCCACTCAGCCAAAGCAAAAAAACCGACAAAACTGTCAAAGCCAACAAAGTTTTTATAATTCCGAGGCGTCGTAATCGGTGAGATTAAGGTTACATCGGGCTTGAGAGGAAGGGAATTGGCCGTACTGTCAGACATCAAAATCAACTTGGCCCCTCTTGATTTAGCAATTTTACACGCCTCGATCGTTTCTCTCGAGAAGGGTGAAATCGAAACCGCGAGCACCACATCTTCAGCCTCAACAGTCAGGATTTCATCCACAGGTGAATTGGCATGCCCCGGCGTCACAATTAAATTAGGCAAGGCCATTCGCCCAACGTAATAGAGGTAGTGTATCAAGGTGTAAGGTGCACGTGTCCCCATCAGATATACGTTTCTTGCGCTCAAGATCATATCCGCGGCCTGCTCAATATCCTCAGCCTCATTATGACGCAAAGCTTCCGTAACATTACCAATCACACTGGTAACTGTATCCGCACGTACACGCTCGATCCCGCCACGATCATAAAGTTCATTCACCCATTGTGTCGTGTTTGAATTTGATGCGCTGGCTGTTAAGGCTGTCCTGAATGGCTCCCTTAACTGGTTATAACTTTCAAAACCCAACTTTTGTGCCAAGCGAACCAAGGTATTCGTGCTTACACTTGTGGCTTCAGCACAATCCCTAATTGATTTCATGCCAAACTTGGCAGGATTATCAATGATAAACATAGCAACTCGGCGTAAACTACGAGGATAAGCGTTCAATTCCTTTGTCAGACGCTCAACAATGCGGGCTTTATCTACCTGACTCATTTTATCCTCTATCAACGCACCAAAAACATAACAAATGTTATTATACTTCGCTTATTGACACAAACGGTATTTTAACGAACTCTATTTGTCATATTTTATGTTTAGCAAACGTTTTGCTTCGCTCTTGAGCTTTCCGGAGAAATAAACATGGGGCACGTATTTCCACGCCACACCAAAACCAAACTGCCTACGGCTGTTGCAGGTGAAGGCTGTTACATCATCGATCAAAACGGTAAGCGCTATTTTGATGGCTCGGGTGGCGCAGCAGTTTCCTGTCTGGGGCATTCAGACCAGACAGTTCAAGAGGCCATCAAAAAACAAACAGAGCAACTGGCTTTTGCTCATTCCGGATTTTTCACGACGGAACCAGCAGAACAACTGGCTGACCTACTTATAGAAAATGCGCCGGAAGGGCTGGATCGTGTCTATTACGTATCGGGCGGCTCAGAAGCCGTTGAGGCCGCGCTAAAGCTCGCGAGACAATACCATCTGGAACGCGGAGATAATAACAAATCCCACGTCATCGCCCGCTGGCAAAGCTATCACGGCAACACTATTGGCGCACTTTCCGCAGGGGGCAACAAGTGGCGACGCGAACCCTTCATGCCAATGCTTGTTCCTATGTCGCATATTGATCCCTGTTACCCTTATCGCGACCGACAAGAAGGAGAGAGCGACGAAGCCTATGGGTTACGCGCCGCAAACCGATTAGAGGCTGAGATCCTTAAAGTCGGTCCAGAGAATGTTTCAGCCTTTATTTGCGAACCCGTTGTCGGAGCGACAATGGGGGCCGTTGCTGCAGCGCCGGGATATCTAAAACGTATTCGCGAAATCTGTAACCTGTACGGCGTACTGCTAATTCTCGACGAAGTCATGTGCGGCATGGGGCGCACAGGCACTCTCTTTGCCTGCGAACACGACGGTGTTACCCCAGATATTCTCTGTATCGCAAAAGGGCTGGGTGCGGGCTACCAACCCATCGGTGCCATGTTATGTACCAGTAAGGTCTATAGCGCGATCGAAAACGGTTCCGGTTTTTTCCAGCACGGTCATACTTATCAGGGACACCCGACCGCCTGCGCCGCCGGATACGCTGTTATCTCAACAATGTTAGAACGTAACCTTATCGACAACGTTAATAAGCGTTCAGAACAGCTTATGCAGGCTCTATCAGACAAATTCGGGCAACACCCATTTGTCGGCGACATAAGAGGACGGGGTCTCTTCATTGCCCTTGAGCTGGTGAAGAACAGAGAAACAAAAACACCTTTTGATCCAAGCCTTGCAGTTCACGCAAAGATCAAAAAGACGGCCTTTGAAAACGGTCTGATCTGTTATCCTATGCCCGGAACCATTGATGGTAAGAACGGCGACCATGTGCTGCTCGCACCGCCCTTTATTATCGAAGACCAGCATGTTGAAGAAATTGTCGAGAAACTGTCCACCAGCTTTTCATCCGTCTTTGATTCACTGGAAAACTGAAAATGGCCCCAACCATTCTGATGGCAGCCCCGAATGGCGCCAGAAAAACCAGGTCAGATCATCCCAACTTGCCTGTGACAGTATCTCAAATCATTGAAGAGGCTGTCGCTTGCCAAAAAGCAGGTGCAGCGATGGCTCACCTTCATGTCAGAGACCTTGATCAGCAACATGTTCTTGATTCCGGCCTTTACACAGACGTTCTCTCCGGCATTAAAGAGGCCATCGGCCGTGACCTCTTGGTTCAGATAACGACAGAGGCCGTTGGGCGCTTTAGTCAAAAAGAACAGATTTCTTGCGTTAAGAACGTCCAGCCCGAAGCCGTCAGTGTTGCCTTAAGGGAAATGATGCCCGAAGGTGGAGAGATAAAGGGATCTGAATTCTACCACTGGGCGCAAGAAGCCTTGGTTCACGTCCAACACATTCTCTACGATGCTGAAGACTTCAAACGCTTCCTGTTTTTGATCCAAAAAGGCTCGATACCAGTAAATCAACCATCTCTTCTTTTTGTTCTGGGTCGCTATGCTTCAGACAACCTGGGAAAAGTTGAAGAGCTGGACCTCTTCTTAAAGATTAAACAAGATCCGAAAACCATTGACCTTGGGCCGTGGTTTGTATGCGCCTTTGGTCACAGCGAAGCCCAATGCGTGTCCGAGGCCATCAAACAAGGCGGTCATGCTCGCGTTGGTTTTGAAAACAATTCCCACCTTAGGTCCGGCAAAGAAGCGATATCGACAGCAGAGATAATACAACAAACTCGCGACGATGCCCTAGCAATGGGTAAAAAAATCGCGACGGCGCAGGAGGCACGAGAACTTCTCGGCATCATCTGAACGAAAAACACCAACTATCCAGGACAAGCTATATCCGGATAGTTGGTGTAAACTTCAAAATTTAGAGAACTTTTTCAGCAACAGAAGCTATCGCATCTCTCGCAGCTTCAATAATAATATCGGCTTCATCCTTCGTCATGCAAAGCGGTGGCGCAAACCCAAGAATATCACCTTGAGGCATCGCCCGACCAATTACCTTACTCCGCTCGAGCAGAGCAGTAGCAATTTGCGGTCCAACTTTATCCGCTGCATCAAAGAAAGTACGATCATCTCGGTCTTTAACAAATTCAATAGCCGATAGGATACCTTCGCCTCGGACATCGCCAACAATAGAAATATCAGACAGCGCACTCTTTAGACCTTCGTTGAAATAGGCCCCCATTTCGCGTGCGTTACTAACCAGGTTCATTTCATCAATCAGCTTCAGGTTTGCAACACCCGCAGCAGCACCAATCGGATGTGCCGAATAGGTCCAACCGTGACCGATCGGCCCCAGTTTATCTGTCCCCTCTTCGAGAACTTTCCAAACTTTGTCAGATACAATTGAACCTGACAACGGCGCATACGCTGATGTTAAGCCTTTCGCGATCGTGATAATATCTGGCTCGATGTCATAGTGATCAGATCCAAACATTGATCCCAGACGACCAAAGCCAGTTACAACCTCATCCGCGATCAACAGAATATCGTGTTTATTCAAAACCGCCTGAATAGCTTTCCAGTACCCGGCTGGTGGCGGCACAATGCCACCAGTACCCAAAACAGGCTCACCAATGAAGGCCGCAATAGTATCCGCCCCTTCTCGGGCGATAAGCTCTTCCAGACTATCAACACACTGCTGCACAAATTCAGCTTCTGTCTGGTCCACGTTCTCACGACGGAAGTAATAAGGCGCATCAGTATGTACAACTTGCGACAATGGCAGATCAAATTTGTTATGGAATAACTCAAGACCAGTCAAAGAACCCGTCATCAAGCCAGAACCATGATAACCACGCCATCTTGAAATAATTTTCTTTTTCTTCGGGCGGTCCAACACATTATTATAGTACCAGACCAGCTTGATATTGGTTTCGTTTGCATCAGAGCCAGATAAGCCAAAATACACTTTGGACATATTGGCAGGCGCTCGATCCAAAATCATTTTGGCCAATGTAATAGACGCTTCTGTTCCATGACCAACATAGGAATGGTAATACGCAAGTTCTTTGGCCTGTGCCGCAATTGCATCCGCAACTTCCTGACGCCCATAACCAATATTTACACAATAAAGTCCCGCAAAAGCATCCAACGTTTTGTTGCCATCACGATCTTCGATATAAAGGCCTTCGCCGCCAGCGATCACCCGGTTTTGAAGATCACCACGAGCAAATTGTGCGAGATGTGTTGAAGGGTGGAAAAAGTTATCACGATCCCACTCTGCCAATTGATCATTTCTAAGCATATTACTTTCCTTAAACTTTCTGCCCCAAACGTTCAGGGCTTAAACATATTGGCCGTTGATTACAGCCGTACATTCCTGTTGTCGTTACGCGTAGTTGCGACAGACATATTTAATTTCTGTGAAAGCTTCCAAGCCCTGCCGAGCACCTTCACGGCCCAGACCTGACTGCTTCATTCCCCCAAAAGGAATAGGTGCCCCCGTTACCTTTGTTCTGTTGATCGCAACCATGCCGTACTGCAAATCACGACTTGCCCGATAAATCTTTTTGGGGTCCTGACAATGAACATAAGCGACCAGGCCGTATTCTGATTCGTTTGCCCGGGCGATAATATCGTCGTCGGCCTCAAATGCGGTCAAACAGGCAACAGGGCCAAACGTCTCCTCGCGATTAGCCAAAGCACCGGCAGGAACATTCCCCAACACGGTCGGTTGATAGAACAACGCCCCAAGAGGATCCCGCTTTCCACCACACAAGAGACTTGCGCCCTTTGCCAAAGCGTCTGCGACATGGGCCTCTTGTTTTAAGACAGCGTTTTCGTTCATAAGCGGTCCAATATCCGGATCATTCAATCCGCGCCCAAGACTTAATGCCTTGACCTCTGCAACAAATTTCTGGGTAAATTCTTCATACACGCTCTGCTCAATGAAGAAGCGGTTCGCAGCCAAACAGTCCTGCCCTGACGTCGCAAATTTTGCTGATATTGCGGATTTCACCGCATGATCGATATCAGCATCCCCATAAACAATAAACGGAGCATGTCCCCCCAACTCTAGGACCAACTGCTTAATTGTTGGCGCGGATTGCTGATAGATCAGACGGCCAATTTCGGTCGACCCAGTAAAGGAAACAACCTGCACACGATCATCCGAAGTCCATTGCGGGACAATTTCGCCCGGTTCCCCTGTCACAATATTAAAGACGCCGGCGGGGATCCCTGCGCGTTCAGCAAGTTCAGCCAACGCAGTCGCAGAGAACGGCGTTTCCTTTGACGGATGAATAACGCAGGTACATCCGGCGGCCAATGCTGCGGATGCCTTACGTGTAATCATGGCACAGGGAAAATTCCACGGCGTTATCAAGGCTGCAATTCCCGCAGGTTCACGCCAGACTTCGACCTCTCCACCTGTCATATGAGACGTTACATTTTCAATATTCGGGCGCTTGGCTTCCTCGGCATAGAACTCAATAAAATCTGCGGCGTAGTCGATTTCTCCGCGCGCCTCAGATATTGGCTTGCCTTGCTCAACGGTCATAATTAACGCAAGGTCTTCGCGGTTTTCATGCAACAGCTCAAACCAGCGCCGTAAAATTATTGACCTGTCTTGCGGTAATAAAGCTGCCCAATCTCGAAAAGCTTTTTGCGCAGCGTCAACTGCGGCCAGGCTTTCATTTGCACTCATTTTGGGAACAGTACCAATTACTTCCTGATTGGCAGGATCCTTAACAACAAGGCTTTCCCCGGAAGACGTATCGGACCACTGACCGTCTATATAGCTAAACTGCTTAAATAGCCGTGGATCACGAAGAGAAGATAGGGATACGGATCTGTTTTTCTCACTATCCGTTCCTGTTTCTTTATATGCTTGATTACTCATTCTAGAGACCACCTATTTAACTGCGTTTAATATCACAGCCTAATAATGTCGGATCTCAGGCAAAAAGTGTCTCTAAAGAACAAAGAAAAAGAAGAAGAGCTTTCGTTTATAACTCATAAATCAGACGTTTCGTCTATGAGGATGTCGCTTTCTCTTGCACCAAGAGGTCGATTGGTAAGGCATTGGTTTGTTTTACAGGTTTTGTCACAACATAGGTAAAATATCGTTTTAACCCAACTTCGGCAGCCAACAACCTGTCAACAAAACGCTGATACCCATCCACATCTTTGACCACAACTTTCAAAATATAGTCGAGCCCCCCACCAACAGCCCAACATTCCTGTATTTCAGGATAGTCCTGCACAGCTTTTTCGAAGAGCTCAAAATCTTCAGTTAGATGGCTTCCAAGTTCGGCTTCCATAAACACAAACGATAACGGGGCAAAGAACTTCACAGATAATCGTGCTTCGTATGAATCAATAATACCCGCTTTTTCCAGGCGTTGTAATCGTCCCCAACAAGGGGTTGGGGACAGATTAACCCGTTCGGCAAGAGCCGCTTTTGTTATGCGCCCTTCGGTTTGCAATATCTTTAGTATTGCAATATCGCGATCATCTAAACGAAGGCCAGCAGCGTACATCAGTAACCTAACTTTCTTTTCTTGTTATAATTGGCTTCTCTTATCGAGACTGGTGTTTCGCCAGATCATGCAAGAAAGTAAGACAGCGCTCAAGCTCTGAAATTTCGATAAACTCATCCGGTTTATGTGCCTGATCAATTGATCCCGGTCCAAAAACGACTGTCGACAACCCAACACGCTCAAAGTATCCAGCATCAGTTCCAAAAGAAACAACGTTTTGTACATTACTTCCGGTCAAAGTCCTGATTAGCTGAACCGCTGGGGAATCATCACAAGCGTCCAAGCTGGGAACATCGGCATCAAGTATTGTTTCGATATTGGCATCGGGAGAAATTTTTCTCATCTCAGGCAACAATACATGATCAGAGAAATCGAGAATTTCCTGGAAAATAGCCTGCCCATTATCACCCGGGATCGGCCTGATTTCCCAAATCATTTCGCAACGTCCCGCCGTAATGTTACTTGCCGCCCCACCATCTATGCGCCCAACATTACAGGTGGTATAAGGTGGATCAAATGGTGAGCCAATCTTTGGGGCGGCAGCAAGGCGCGCACCGACCTCTAGGATTTTCCCAATAAAGCGCGACGCGAATTCAATTGCATTCACGCCCTTTTCCGGTTGAGAAGAATGAACCTCAAACCCTGTAAAACGGGTTGTTATTTCCATTCCCGCTTTATGACCAGTTACAAGGCTCATGTTTGTCGGCTCCCCAACGATCACAGCGTCAGGTTTGAAATTCTTAGTAATAATATCATCCGCCAACACTGGCGCACCAAATCCGCCAATTTCTTCATCGTAACAGAATGACACATGAATCGGGCGCTGTAGATTTTGAGCCTGGAAGACAGGAACCATAGCCAGTGAACAAGCAAGAAACCCTTTCATGTCAACCGCACCGCGTCCATACAGGCGATTATTTCGCTCCGTGAGAACAAAGGGATCGATTGTCCATGTCTGGCCTTTGACTGGCACAACATCAGTATGCCCATTCAACACAACGCCCCCCTTCACCTCGGGGCCGATGGTGGCATAGAGATTAGCTTTCTGCTTCGTCTCGTCATAAGACAGTGACGGTGAAACACCGTGTTCTTTCAAATATTCTTCGATATAGCCAATCAAGTCCAGATTGGACTGCCCCGACAGACTTTGAAAAGAAACCAGCTTACTCAAGATTTCTTTGGTTGAGGCCAGAAGTTCCGTCATGAAATTACAGCCAACTCACGGGGCACAGAGGACAAGAACTCTGGACCATTCTCTCCAATTGCAATCGTCTCTGTAATCTCAAGGCCCCAATCATCCGACCAAAGCCCCGGCATAAAGTGAAATGTCATTCCCTTTTGCAAGATGGTCTTATCTCCTTTACGCAAGCTCATGGTATGCTCACCCCAATCAGGTGGATAAGCAAGTCCAGTAGAATAGCCCGTCCGGCTATCTTTAATAATGCCATGCTTTTCCAATACGGCGAAGAAGGCAATTGCTATATCTTCGCAGAGGTTACCTGCTTTAGCCTTTTCCAGCCCTGCGGCCAAACCCTCCAAAACAGCTTTTTCACTGTCCAGGATGTCTTGACCAGGCTTCCCTAAAAATACGGTTCGTGACAAAGGACAGTGATAGCGTCTGTAAACACCCGCAATCTCAAAGAAAGTACCCTCACCCGACTTCATCGGCTTATCATTCCAGGTCAAATGAGAGGCAGAGGCATCTACCCCCGAAGGAAGCAGCGGTACAATCGCGGGATAATCACCACCGTATTCAGGAACACCGCACAACGACGCATCGTAGATAGCGGCTACCAGCTCGTGTTTACGTAATCCTGGACGGATCGTTTCTCTGATTCGCTGGTGCATAACCTCTACAATTTTACCAGCTTTACGCATGTAGGATAACTCTTGTTCCGATTTCACCGACCGTTGCCAGTGAACAAGGTTTTTACAATCCTTAAAATGGGCATTTGGCAAATTGCGCACTAACGAAGCGAAAGCCGCAGCCGTGAAATAGTAATTATCCATCTCGACGCCGATTGAGAAGCTGCCAAACCCTTTACTCCCCAGAATCTGTGCCAAATAATCCATCGGATGTCGTTCTTCAGCTTGAACATAATAATCTGGATACTCGATGATATTATCATCTGAAAGATAAGTGGTGCGCTTTGCTCCATTTACATCAATGCCCCGGCCATACCACATCGGCTCGCCTGCAAGTGTTATGATGACACATTGATGCACATAAAAAGACCAACCATCATATCCAGTCAGCCAGGCCATATTCGCCGGATCTGTAATCAGCAAACATTCCAACTCAGCGGCTTGCATCGCTATACGCGTTTTTAATAGACGATCTGCATATTCTGCTCGGGAAAAATTCAGCTCGACTGCATCAGGAGACATCACCATCTCAACACCTGTCATAAAAGGGGAAACTACAGAAAAGAGTGCTGTAAATTTTTCAGTAAATCACAAAAAAAATTACGGACCATATTTACACAAAACCCCAAGATATTTCATCTAAAGAGAAGTGCAAAAAGAGAAAAGTCTTCGCTAAAAAAGCTAAAATTAGCTCAATTTCGACGACATCCACCTAAATGGTTAAAACAACCTTGCCTGTTGTGTCTCTATTCTGCAAAGCCCGCATAGAATCCGGCAGTTGTGCAAGATTAAAGCGCCTATCAACCAAGGGCTTCAGAAGATCATTCTCTAACATAACAAACATCTTGTTCATCATTTCTTTGATTAAGTCTGCATCATGATCATGATGCCAATAGACACCTTTTGCAGATGCTCTTTTCAGCATCAATCTGTTGGCTGGAATTTCGGTAATGGTTCCCGAAGCAAAGCCAACAACAAGAATAACGCCATTACGAGCAAGGCACCGTAAGCTCTGAAGCCCGATTTCACCCCCGACAGGGTCATAGATCACATCAGCACCCAACCCGTCCGTTGCACCCTTTACCGCCTGAACCCAATTCTCATCAGTATAGTTGATGCAGATATCTGCCCCGTGATCCCGGGCGATATCCAGCTTGTGCGAGCTACTGGCCGTTGCGATAACCCGCGCCCCAATGGCCTTGGCAATTTCCACAGCAGCAAGACCGACCCCGCCAGCCGCAGCATGAATCAGCACGGTTTTGTCCGCTTGTAATTTTGTACTGTCAAAAAAGGCAACCATAGACGTGGTGTATGTAACAGGTAAGGCCGCAGCTAGTTCAAATGAGATATTTTCCGGTATCAGAAACGCTGAATCGCAAGGGACCAAAGCCTGTTCGGCGAATCCACCCCATGGAATTTTACTCGCAACTCGATCACCAACTTTCCAGCAACTTCCTTGGGGTACAGAAAGAACCGTCCCCGCAATCTCCTGCCCCGGCGTAAAGGGACGCGGAGGCCGCACCTGATAGCGATCTTCTGACATAAGCAGATCGGAAAAATTAAGGGCAGCTGCCTTAACATCAACAACAAGATGTTGGTCGCCTGCAGATCCTAAATCAAGATCAACAAATTCGAGACCATCCACACCAAGAATTTTTGATGAACGCCACCCTTGCATATTACTCACCTGTCGCCGTTGGTATCAGTCCCTTCGTGCCTTTAGTTTTTTTGACAAACCATCAGCAATTTTGGCGATCTCGAGACCAATATTGTTCTTTTTGACATCATCCATATTATGAAGAGGAAAAGCAATCGCGATTGATCCCACCGGATAATTATCTGGGCCAGTAAAACAAGCGGCCATTCCCGCCGCCCCCAGATAAGTCTCTTCTACCGATGAGCAATAGCCGTCACGCTCTATTCGGGCAAAATCTTCGCGAATTTTTTCGGGACAAATAAATGTGTGGGGTGTAAAGGCAGTCAATTTATCCGCAAGATAGATATCCTGTTCGTGTGCGGGCAGAGCAGCTAAAAGAACCCGTGGTGCAGCCCCGGCATGAAGAGGAAAAGATGCTCCCACTTTTTCAAACACCCTCAACCCGCCGCGCGTACCCTCAACCTGATCAATACATACGGCTGACTGGGCGAAGCGATCAAAAGCCGTTAAGATGATGGTCTCATCTGTTAATTTTGCCAATTCTTCCAAGGCGGGCTGGCAAAAACTTTTAAGATCGAATGCAGCCTCAGCTCTTTGCCCCAAATTAATCGCAGCCATGCCCAAGCTGTAGCGTCCCGTTTTTGGAACCTCGGCCAGGTAACCTGTTTCCACCAGATAGCGGACAAGCCTGCTCACAGTAGAACGGCTCACCCCTGTTTTCTCAATTATTTCGCTCTGGGACCAATCAGTGTGATCTACTTGAAAGAGATCCAGAATCTCAAAGGCTTTATGTAACAACCCCACCCCGGCCTGCGCCGGGATTTGTGCAGATTTAGATTGTTGCTTGACATCCACAGATAACAAATCCCACTATATGATATATGATCCCATTATTTAGGATAATAGCATTAATTTTGCACTTACTACAAAATTTAAATATTAGAAGGACACATAAAAATGCCTTGGATTGAAACTGTTCCTTATGAAGAATCAGAAGGAAAACTTCGCCGTCTCTATGATCGGGTAAAAGGTCCGGGTAATAATGTCGATAATATCATGATGATGCATTCACTGCGCCCTCACAGTATGGAAGGGCACATGGCGATTTATAAATACGTCCTGCATCATACGGGTAACACCATTCCGAAGTGGTTTTTGGAGACATTGGGTGTATGGGTTAGTTCACTCAATGACTGTGGGTATTGCGTAGACCATCATTTTGGCGGTCTTTGTCGCCTTCTTCAGGACGATGAAAAAGCCGCAGGAATCAGGAAAGCGATTGATAGCCGCAACATCAACATTGCCCCGCTGGATGAGAAACAAAAACAGGCGATGATCTATGCAGAAGCACTGACCAAATCCCCGGCAAGCACAACTGAGGACATGGTGAACGCAATGCGAAATGCGGGCTATAGCGACGGGGAAATCCTGGAGGTCAATCAGGTCTCAGCTTATTTCAACTATGCTAATCGTACCGTTTTAGGTCTTGGATGCTCAACCAAAGGCGACATTATAGGCTTATCACCCAATAACTCTGACGACCCCAATGACTGGGCACATACATAACAATCAAGACCAAGGCCCCTTCTGTGTCTCGATGTTACGAACACAAAGAAGGGGCCCTTGAACCGATCAACAAGAATAGATCGATAAGATCCAGCGATTATTAAAATTGGCTTCCTTAATCCGTCCATTATATAACACCAGTTCACAACACGCAATTTAGCCAACGGGAAGTCCAATGGAAACTGTGGGAAAGACATCAAGTCAACGTGCACGGGGGCTGGAACGTGCTTTTGATATCCTTGATTTAATCCGTCGGGAAAACCGTGCGATGCGACCCAACGAAATCGCAAAACTCATGGGCGCCCCACGATCATCTGTCTATGAGCTTGTCCATCTGTTGCTGGACATGGAAGTTTTGGAAAATAGCGGGGGCGGTGGTCAGGTATTTCTTGGAAGTCGCCTATACTTCCTAGGTCGCGCCTACAATGACAAAATAGATCTATATAGACGCATTGAAAACATTCTGGATTCCATCGTAGAAGAAACCTGTGAAACCGCGCAGTTCTGCAAACTGGAAAACAACAAATATACCGTCGCCCTGATGAAAGAAGGCAGCCGTCCCTTTCGAATTTCAGCCAACTTGGGGGAACTTGTTCCTGTTCCCAGCACAGCATCTGGCCGTCTGCTCGTTGGACATCTCTCCGATCAGGAGATTATCAATTTTCTCGACAAGGACGACTTTCTTCTACCCAACGGCGAGACAATATCACCAGATACTTTTATAGCAGAAGTTCGTAAGGCAACTTTGGATGGGCACTATACTTTTGATAGCATTGTCGACACCTTTACCCATTGCTTTGCCGTGCCTGTAAAAGACATAAAATCAGTTTGCATCGCCACGCTTTGTCTTGTCACCCCCAGAGACGATGGCCATCGCAACAAAGAGGCTTACCTGACAAGCCTCAAAACAGCTGCGACTCAATTGGAAGCGCACTTGAACACAAGCTTCTAATCCACAGCCTAGTCGCCACTCCAGAAAGTTCTCAAGAAGACAAAACCATTATTCTCAGTCCATTTTGCGGCGTACTTGCGTCTACAAAATAATACAGTATCATCTGAATTCCAAAAAAACATATCAATGTCCGTTATTTTGGACACAACTTTTTAAATGAGAGAAATAATGATTAAACGCTTTCAAGTTGGCAGTCGCATGAGCCAAGCCGTTTCCTACAATGGATTTGTTTATATTGCTGGTCAGGTTGGCGAAGACAGATCAGCTGACCTTGAGACACAAACACGTTCTGTATTACAAAAAATCGAAGATCTCTTGGCTGAAGCAGGAACAGACAAATCCAAAATATTGGCAATTGATGTCTTTTTGCCAGCGATTGTAGATTTCGATAAAATGAACTCTGTCTATGACGCTTGGATCGACCCTAAAAACCCGCCTGCGCGTGCCTGTGTCGAAGCGCGTCTGGCCGACCCGATGATCCTTGTTGAAATGACCGCTGTCGCCGCCGTATAAGCTGTAACGATAGAGTTTTGACAAAGAGGGGGAGACAGAGATATGCGTCATTCGATGTGGGCCTATCCATGGGACCTACAGGATCTTGGGCTGGATACGGTCTATCATGACCTCCAAAAATTGGCTGGGGTTAATGGCATCAGTCTCGCTGTCTCCTACCACGCCGGGCGCTTTCTTCAGCCCCGTAGTCCCAAGAGAAAAAGCTACTACCCAGAAGACGGGACGATTTATTTTGTCCCGGATGATAATCTATGGGCAGGCAAAGAAATCCAGCCGCTTGTTGCGCAAAATCTGCACGAATCAGGCGATATGCTAGCCCCTCTTATAAGGGACAAAAAACAACACGGGCTTAGCGTTTCCTGCTGGACAGTCTGTCTGCACAACAGTCGTTTAGGGTTCAAACATCCTGAACATGTCGCACGGAACGCATTTGGTGATCCCAATTATTATAGTCTCTGTCCAAATAGCAATGCGGTGCGAGATTATGCGACAACCCTTGTTGAGAACCTAACCCACAGTTACAAACCAGATATGGTCGAGCTGGAAACCATCGGCTTTATGGGCTTTGATCACGGCTATCACCACGAGAAAGATGGCCTTGGCCTGACCGCCGAAGATGATTTCCTGCTTTCAATCTGTTTTTGCGATCACTGTATCAAAACAGCGCAAGGCGTTGGCGTTGATGCCCTCTCAGCGAAAGAAGATGTCCAAAACCTGATCACACAAGCCAGTAACAGAGAAACACCCGAAGCACAGTTTCCGGAATTTCCCGGACAAAGGCTTGAGTGCTTCAAAGATCACACGGCGCTCTACGCATTTCTCCAGTGGCGCACCCAAGCACCGACAAAAATTGTCCAAAGCATCAAAGAAGCCGCCCATCCCGATAGCAAGATTGTCGTTATAGAAGGCGAAAACTCTTGGCGTGATGGCGTTGATATTAAAGCCATTGGTCAAGCCTGTGATGGCGTTATCATCTGTGCTTATACGGCGACTGAAACAGAAATTTCCAACATTATCAGCGAAACGCGTAATCATTTAGGATCAACCAAATATCTTGGTCTAGGCGCCAGTCTATTTTACGAGCATACACCAACGCAAAAACAACTGGCCGAAAGAATAGACACCGCCATCGAGACTGGTACCAATGGAATAAACTATTACAACTATGGCCTTGTGCCGGAAGCACGCCTTAGCTGGGTAAAATCAAGTAACGGTATTTGAGGGAAATCATTTATGATGAGAATCTATTCAATATTTCGTATCAAAGTTGAATAAATTCAAACACTCCTTAATTACTGAGTTATTTAGCTCAAGATCCCCATAAAAGGACATTTATTCCAATGGCAGCCTATCTCGTCGTCGATACCAAAATCAGTAACCCAGAAGAATATGAAGCCTATAAGCTTCAAGCAAAACCGATCGTCGAAAAGTTTGGCGGTATTTACCGTGCCAGAGGCGGCGACATGGATACTATGGAATCAGATCTCTGGGCGCCGACACGCATTGTTATCGTCGAATTCCCTGACATGCAGACGGCTCGAAACTTCGTCAACAGCGAAGAATACGCCCCCGTTAAGAAGATCCGTCGAGCTAATGCCGAGTGCACTTTCTTACTCGTGGATGGCGTATAACAAAGCCTTAGGTCATGTTTCAGAATAGACCGAGCAAGACATCCGACTAAATTAAGGGCAACACAAATTAAGGGCCGCTGAAAATCTCATTCAGCGGCCCTTACGCATCAAATATCAAACTCTAAAGTCTATTAGGCAAGGTGATCAACAATCGCCATTTTTTCGCCCGCGGCCTGAAGATCATCAAGCCATTGTTTGGCAACTTTTACATTACTCGGGGCCGCAGAAACACCGGGGGCAATTTCGCCCTTCAGTACAGCTTCGACAGCATAGCTAACAGGTGTTGAAACCAAACGAGCCATGGCAGTGTGCGTATCATCCCCATAGGCATCCATGACATATGACTTGTTATAGACCTGTTCGCCATTGCGCTCAGCCCACAAATCGACAGAAAGAACAACACGATCGTGCTCGCCTTCAACTAAAGCATATTTATCCCAAAGATCAGCAGAGATTTCAGCGAGACGCTTGTCTCCCGCCTCACCTTTTAGGGTTTCGATTTCTTTGAAGAGATCTGACCATGCAGTGGACCAGCCACCATAACGTAGTGTACCACGCACAAACTGTTGCACATTCCAATCTTTACCGAAGCCGTATTCATCCATAAAGGGATAGGAATCACGGTTAGGATAAACTTCAAAAGTCTCAGAACCCTTTTCCAAATCAATATCGTAAGCTTCAACGGCATCCCAAGGCCGGCTCACATCATAGACTTTTCCATCGCGCAAGCTTTTCGACGGCGACCGCAAAGCTTTAAGAACGCCCAAAGGTGCCCAACTGAATTTATAACAAAAATCATTTGGCTCTTCGGACAGACCGCCGCAATAAGATCTAAAATAATGCGCATTGTCTTTGGCAAAGGCTGGTGAGTTCTTATAGTCATCCATCAGCACATGCGCCATCAGGTGATCAATCCCCGGATCAAGGCCGACTTCATTAACCAGCGTCAAGCCTTTTTCTTTCGCGACAGCATCCAAGGCACGCATTTCAGGCGCGATATATGAACTGGATACAAAGCTTGCCCCGGCATTCAAGCACATCTGCGCAACAGCAACGTGGAAATCCCCCGGCAACATAGAAACCGCCAAATCACCTGTCTTCAAATCGCTTTTCAGTGCCTCGCGACTGAAAGCCTTGATATCAAAATCGTCGCTCAGACCCTTTGTTGCTTCTTGTGCCTTTTCGACAGTACGATTCCATACCGTTACGCTGTGGCCTCGTTCAATCAAACGTCGAATACCCGGTACCGTTGAAAGGCCAGCCCCCAGCCAATGAATACGCGCCATTGTTTATTCCTTATATATCCAGCGGTGTTTTATTTGTTGAAACCTCTCTACACCAAGAAGACAATCTTTTGAAGATATAAGGCCCCAGTCTTTTAAATTAATCCGGTTCATCGTAAATGAGCGACGTCAGCGAATAAAGATTTGACCGGAATCACACAATATTCACAAAGCGTTTGACTCTCGCGCAAGCACGGCTATATTCCAGCATCACTGGCTGCTCGGATTCCGTGCGGCCATGTATGCATGAATAGAATGCCTAATTTAACAGCTAAGTGACCGATAAACATGTTCGCAGTAATCAAAACCGGCGGTAAACAGTACAAAGTCCGTAAGGACGACGTTCTTGTCGTCGAAAAAATCAACCTGGAAGCTGGTGCTTCTGTTGATTTCGATTCAGTTCTAATGATCGGTGACGATGAGAAGGCAACCATTGGCGCGCCCGTAGTGGACGGTGCCATGGTCAAGGCTGATGTGGTTGAACAGACACGTGGCGACAAAGTCGTCATCTTCAAAAAGAAGCGTCGTAAGAACCATCGCCGTAAAAACGGCCATCGCCAGGATCTCACTGTCATCAAGATCACTGACATTCTCGCCGATGGCGCTAAGAAGCCTGCTAAAAAAGCAGCAGCTCCTAAAGCCAAAGCAGCAGACGCAGACACTGCGGAGAAAAAAGAAGCTCCAAAGAAGAAAGCGGCTCCTAAAGCTAAGGCTGAACCAAAGGCTAAAGCGGCTCCTAAAAAAGCGGCTCCTAAGAAAAAAGCAGCAGAGGAATAAGACCTCATGGCACATAAGAAAGCAGGCGGCTCGTCCCGCAACGGTCGCGACTCAGCTGGTCGCCGCCTAGGTGTTAAAAAATTTGGTGGTGAGCATGTCGTATCAGGTAACATCCTGGTTCGTCAGCGCGGAACCAAGTTCCACCCCGGCACTAACGTCGGCATGGGTAAAGATCACACGATCTTTGCTACAGTTGAAGGCGAAGTTGTTTTTCGCCAAAGAGCTGGTGGACGCACATACATTTCTGTACAGCCGGCGGCCTAACGGCCCCGCCAACCAGTCCTTGTGTCTGGGTTGAAATGGTTTAGGGGGGAATGGCAATCCATTCCCCCCTTTTCGTATTTAAATTTTCCACTTATATTCCGGCTATATCGCAGTTTCATTTGCGGCCATAGCTAACTCTGAATACCTATAGCGTTGTAACCTCCGCCTCCAATAGGATCGGTAATCTTACGACGATAGAGAACAGGCACCACGATGAAGTTCCTTGATGAAGCCAAAGTTTTTGTAAAAAGCGGCGATGGCGGCGGCGGCTGTACCAGCTTCCGACGCGAGAAATACATCGAGTTCGGCGGCCCCAATGGCGGGGACGGTGGTCGTGGTGGTGATGTTATCATTCAGGGCGCCCACGGCCTGAATACACTAATCGATTTCCGCTATGCTCAGCACTTCAAAGCAAAGCGCGGCGAACATGGTCGCGGTAGCGATATGTTTGGTGCCGCCGCAAAACCTTTAATCATCAAAGTGCCCGTTGGCACCGTTGTTCTTGGCGAAGATAAAGAACAGGTCATCTGTGATATCACCGAAGAAGGTCAGGAATTTGTGATCTGCAAAGGTGGTGATGGTGGTTTTGGGAATGCCCGTTTCAAAACATCAACAAACCGTGCACCACGTCGATCTGACCCCGGTTGGCCCGGAGAAGAGATGTGGATCTGGCTCCGCCTGAAACTGATTGCGGATGTTGGCCTTGCTGGTTTGCCAAATGCAGGTAAATCAACATTCTTGTCAGTTGTATCCCGTGCCAAGCCGAAAATCGCAGACTACCCCTTTACCACACTGCACCCCAACCTTGGTGTCGTCTATAGCCGCGGGGAAGAGTTTGTTATTGCAGATATTCCCGGCTTGATCGAAGGTGCGAGCGAAGGTCACGGCCTTGGCACACGCTTTCTTGGTCACGTTGAACGCTGTGGCGCGCTATTACACCTAGTGGACGGAACCTCTGACAGCTATCTCGAAGATTACAAAATCATTCGTGCCGAGCTTGAAGCCTATGGCGAGGGTCTGGACACAAAACCTTCCATTCTGGCACTGAACAAAATCGATGCCTTGGTCGAAGAAGAAGCCGCTGAAAGACAAGCTGAATTAGAAGTTCTTTCCGGCCAGAAAGTTTATCTTATTTCCGGAATTAGTCAGAACGGCGTAAAAGAAGTTCTTGCAGGCCTGCTCGATCATGTTGTTGATGGTCGCGAAGAGGAACAGGAAGAACTGGAAGCTGAACAAGGTCCTCAGGGCTACTCCCCTATCTAGTTATGGTACAGGTCTATGAGCAACATATCATCCGGGACAGGTTTGTCTGCCGCTGAACACCTCAGATCCGCAAAACGTATTGTCATCAAGATCGGTTCCGCACTGCTGGTTGATGACAAGACTGGCAAGCCACGTCTGAATTGGCTCAATGCCCTGACAGACGATGTCGCAAACCTTCGCGCACGAGGAGCAGAGGTCATGCTGGTCTCGTCTGGCGCGATTGCCGTTGGCAGAAATCATCTGGGCCTGACCAAACAGAACCTGCGCCTTGAAGAAAAACAGGCCTCTGCTGCAACAGGGCAAATTCTCCTGGCACATGCCTATCAAGAAGCATTGGCAAGACACGATGTTACTGTTTCGCAAGTTCTCCTGACCCTTGGGGACACCGAAGAACGTCGCCGTCATCTCAACGCCAGAAACACACTGACAACCTTGTTGCGATTGGGCACTGTCCCCATCATTAACGAGAATGATACCGTGGCAACTAGTGAAATTCGCTTTGGTGACAATGACCGCTTGGCCGCACGGGTTGGGGCCATGGTCAATGCTGATCTACTGATACTTCTATCCGATATTGACGGCCTGTATACAGCAGACCCCAAACGTGATGAACATGCCGAGTTCCTGCCTGTCGTCAGAGAGATTACCCCTGAAATTGACGCCATGGCAGGCGAAGCGCTTCCCGGCTATAGTTCAGGCGGCATGATCACCAAGATATCTGCAGCCAAAATCTCTGTCGGCGCTGGCTGTAACATGATCATTGCCAACGGTCATAAACTTAATCCGCTGCAAAATATTATAGAGGGCAATAGAGCCACCGTGTTTGAGGCTTCTGTTGAGCCGAAAACAGCCCGCAAACGCTATATCGCAGGCAGCCTGAAACCTTTGGGTACTGTGACACTGGATGCCGGCGCTCTCAAAGCTTTGCAAAACGGGAAATCTCTTCTACCGGCCGGGGTTACGGCTGTTGACGGAAAGTTCCAGCGCGGCGATGCCGTTCTGGTAAAATCACCCGATGGACGGGAAATTGCCCGTGGCCTCGCAGCCTACTCCAACGGTGATGCCAGAAAAATTATCGGCCTGAAGTCATCAGAAATTGAAGCACGATTAGGGTATCTGGGACGGGAAGAACTGATTCACAGGGATGATCTTGTCCTCAATTAAAAAAACACAATATAATCAAATCTCTATTGAGACATAACCAAAGTAGCAAAGAAAGCTGCACCAAAACAGGAATGTAAGGATATGAGCGAACTGAAAGCGCAAATGGATCAGCTGGGACAAGCTGCAAAAGCTGCTGCACAGGATCTGGCTCTGGCCCCGGCAGATGTAAAAAACAATGCCTTGATTGCCGCCGCCAAAGCCATTCGCGCTCAACTCCCGACAATCCTTGAAGCCAATAAAAAGGACATGGTTGCTGCCGAAGACAAAGGCATCAGCAGCGCAATGCTTGATCGCCTTGCTTTGGACGATGACCGTGTCGAAGCCATGGCCGCTGGGCTTGAAGCAATCGCTGCGTTTCCTGACCCAATCGGGAAGTCACTTAAAAGCTGGGATCAGCCCAATGGCCTTAAGTTTGAGCAAGTTTCTGTGCCTTTGGGCGTGATCGGTATCATCTATGAAAGTCGCCCTAATGTAACCGCAGATGCTGGCGCTCTTTGCCTGAAAGCCGGAAATGCCTCAATACTGCGTGGCGGTTCGGAAAGCTTTCATTCTTCCGGTGCTATTTTAGACTGCCTGCAAACAGGTTTGGAAGAATCTGGGCTACCCGTTGCCGCAATCCAACGTGTGCCGACAACAGACCGCGCCGCAGTTGGTCACCTACTGACCATGAACGACTATGTTGATCTGATCATTCCACGTGGCGGGCGTGGCCTTATTGAACGCATTCAAACAGAGAGCCGCGTGCCTGTTCTCGCGCACCTAGACGGTCTTTGTCATACATATCTGCACGATGCAGCCGATCCCAAAATGGCTTTTGAAGTTGTCTTGAATGCAAAGATGCGACGCACGGGTATTTGCGGAGCAACAGAGACTCTTTTGGTTGATGCGAACTATTCAGACGAAAACCTGACGCCAATTCTGAACACCCTAATAGACAAAGGCTGCGAAATCAGGGGTGATGCCGAAATCCAGAAGATGGACAGCCGGGTTAAAAAAGCCTCTGCTGCTGATTGGGATACTGAATATCTAGATGCCATTCTTTCTGTCAAAAGAGTCGCTGGTCTGAAAGACGCCATTGCCCATATCAACCGCCATGGCTCTCACCATACCGAAGCTATTATCACAGCAAGTGATCATGCCGCAGCCACCTTTCAACAGGAAGTTGATGCGGGCATCGTTATCCATAATGCCTCGACACAGTTTGCTGATGGCGGACAGTTCGGTATGGGGGCCGAAATTGGTATTTCCACCGGGAAGCTGCATGCTCGGGGGCCTGTCGGGGCCGATCAGCTGACAAGTTATAAGTATCTTGTCCGCGGCACAGGTCATGCCCGACCTTAACCGCGACACACCTTATCAAACGAAATGCTGACCCAGAACCCACCCAGCCTGACCTTTTCCAAAATACTTTGCCCGCAAAGTATCGCAAGAAGTCTGGGTGGTCGCCTTCCCCCCAAGGGAAGTAAAATCGGCTTACTCGGGGGGTCCTTTAACCCTGCACACAAAGCGCATTGCCAGATATCTAAAGAAGCTCTTGTCCATCTGGGCTTGAATGAAGTCTGGTGGCTCGTGTCGCCGCAAAACCCCTTAAAAGACACCAAAGGTATGGCCCCGCTCCCGGACAGGGTTGAAAGTGCCTTGTCGATCCCTAAACATCCCAAGATACGGGTTACGACTATTGAAAGCCAGATAGGGTCAGTCTTCACAGCAGTTACCTTATCGCGTTTGAAGCAAATCTTTCCTTTGGTTAATTTTACGTGGCTTATGGGCGCTGATAATTTGAGCCAAATTTCCCGCTGGCGCGATTGGCAGGATATCTTTAGCACCGTGAAGGTCGCTGTATTTGCCCGCCCGGGTTATTCACTACCATCAACAAATTCAGAAGCAGCACAGCGATTTAAGAACGCAAGAGTTCCAGAGAACAAGGCCAGAAGCCTGCAAAAATGCTCCGCCCCTGCTTGGACAATAATTCACGGACAACAACTGGATATATCATCCACTGCCATCAGGAATGGGAAGCACAAGAAATAAAACTCATCTGAATGAAGCAGGCTGGAGATAAATCATAAAGAAACAACGATTTTATCCCATTAATGTAACGATGTTCATTAACATATAGAGTCGCGCACCTTTACTGTGCTAAGCTGACACTGTAAGACCCTTGTTCTGTATAGCGATAAGTACGGAACGTGTTAGTAACTATCTGTAGTGGGAAGTCGTGACCTCACGAGCAGATTATTTTTACGGAGACCGATCATACCACGAGAATCTACGGCCCCCGAGGCCAATACACAGGATACCACGGGAAATAACCGTGACCTGCTTGAACTAGTTCGTAACTCTCTTGAGGATGACAAAGCAGAAGACATTGTCGTCATCGAACTTGCCGGAAAATCTAGCATTGCTGACTACATGGTCATTGCCAGCGGTAATTCAAACCGTATGGTTTCTGCTATGTCCGATCATCTTCTTCGCGGCCTTAAAGCTGCCGGCATGAAAAGTATCATTGCCGAAGGGAAAGATCGTGGTGATTGGGTGTTGGTGGATGCCGGGGATGTTGTTGTTCATCTTTTCAGACCTGAAGTCCGAGCTTTTTATAACTTGGAAAAAATGTGGGGTTTGGAATTACCTGAATCAGCACAGCCTTTTGCATCGCAAGAAGCCTAGTATAGGCCTAAAGCCATAAACTAGAAGTATGTAATGCGGATAACACTAATTGCTGTCGGAAAGGCCAAGGCCAGTCCGGCAAGGGATCTTTTTGAACTCTACTGTAATCGCCTCCGAGGCAACAGGCTCAACTGGAGCCTTGACCTCAAGGAAGTAGAAGAAAAGAAAAACCTGCCTGCTTCTCAGTTGAAAGAACGTGAAGGCGAACTGCTCCTCGCCGCCGCGCCCAAGGGTGCCAAAATTGTGATCTTGGACGAAAAAGGAAAAGACCTTTCCAGCCCACAATTCTCAAAGCTTTTAGAGAAATGGCAAGATGGCGGCGACCAGGATATAGCCTTCCTCATCGGAGGAGCCGATGGTCTTTCCGATACCGTAAAAGCAAAATCACAGCAAAGCCTCTGTTTTGGACGGTTAACTTGGCCACACATGCTAGTGCGGGGCCTTTTTGCCGAACAGGTATACCGGGCTTCCTGTATTCTAAGCGGACACCCCTACCACAGGGACTAGCCATTTCAGCCCTTTAGCTCTCCCCTATTCGTTTATCTGAAGAACCAATTCTATCTGACCCGACAAGTGTAACATCAGACCTAATACTTTATTTACTCTGTTAGGCTAGTCTTGTGCTGTACCAGTCCTGAAGAAAGGAACCTGCAGTGCGTTTAAAAGCATCCCCCGGCTCATTCTTTCAGATTTGCGCAACGATATTTGCCCTTGTTTTCAATACTATTTTCCTTTCTTTACCGTCCGTTCCGAGACAACTATTAACATTCGTCCCGCACAAGGGGCTGGTGATGCTGCCCACAGCTATTTCTCAGAACTGATCACTACAATTTTAAACAGGACATCCTCAACATATGGCTTGGCAAAAGTAAATGTACCCGTAGAAAATCTCACCCAAAACAGATCACTTCGACTACTAAAAGAAGGCCGAAGGGTTGATTTGAATTGGGCGGGAATAAATCTGAAAAGAGAACAAGATCTTCGCCCCATACGCATTCCTTTAAACATGGGGCTTCTTGGCTATCGACTACTTGTCATACGGCAAGATCGCCTATCTGAATTTGATCAAATCCGTACCCCAGACCAACTAAATAAGCTTATTGCCTGCCAAGGACAATATTGGCCCGATAGCGACATTATTGAAGATAACGGGTACATTGTTAATTGAACCATCCGATTTGAATTAATGTGGAAAATGGTCGAAACTGGGCGCTGCGATTATTTTCTCCGCGCGATTAGCGAAGGATATGGAGAAGTAAAATTTTATGGAACAGATACCTACGCAGCTTACGACAAAATCCTGATTGGTTATCGTTTTCCGATGTATTTCTTTGTAAATAAGGATAACGAAACGCTCGCAGCACGCCTGGAAGAGGGGTTAGAATCAATGTTAGAAGACAATAGCTTATTAGAGTTTATGAGCAGGCACCCCGCAACTAAATCAGCATTTCCTCTCAGTCAGTATGAAAACAGTCGAATTTTTGAAGCTGAAAATAAATATATCAGCCAAGAGACACGGAATCTCCCTGAAAAATATTGGTTAAAAGTAACTCCCTAACACTTAAAACTCAGTCTATCCTCCTGATATTATTGCCTGCTTGGAAAGGTTTTTTCTTATCCGCTTAAACAAGGTCGTGAAATTGTCTTAAAAGACGGTTACATTACCTAAAAATACAATACCTAGCTAAGAATTATGACGCGACAGACATTACATTATTAAATATCGTTCTGCCTATTAGAAAGAGTTACCAAACCATGTCGCCTGCACAACACAAACCAAAACCCGTCGTTCTTTGCATTCTTGATGGTTGGGGCTTTCGCAAAGAAGACGACAACAACGCCATTAACCTGGCCAAAACACCTTTAATAGACAAGCTAAGCAAAGAAGTGCCTTTGGGGTATCTCGCAACCTGTGGATTGGATGTTGGCCTTCCCACAGGACAAATGGGGAATTCAGAGGTCGGACACATGAATATTGGTGCCGGACGTGTCGTTATGCAGTCACTCCCCCGCATTGACACTGCTATTCAAGACGGAAGTTTTGTACAAAACCCTGCTTTGCTTGAGACAATTTCAAGCTTGAAAGCAAGTGGTGGAACCGCCCACGTTTTGGGCATGATTTCCAATGGTGGTGTACACGGGCATCAGGACCAAACTTCCTATCTGATTAACACGCTCAAAACAGCGGGTATCCCTGTTGTCGTTCACGCGATCTTGGACGGTCGAGATACCGCCCCACAATCTGCCGCAGCATTCCTTACGGCTTTCAGGGCAACAACACCTGGCGTTCAGATTGGAACTGTGTTGGGACGTTATTACGCAATGGATCGTGATAATAGATGGGAGCGCGTGCAAAAGGCCTATGATGCCATCACTGTGTGTCAGGGCGAGACAGCATCTTCACCAGACGAAGCAGTTGCCAACAGTTATGCAAGCAAGGTGTGGGACGAATTTGTATTGCCCTGTGTGATTGATGGCTACAAAGGCATGCAAGACGGTGATGCGCTATTAATGACCAATTTCAGGGCTGACCGCGCACGCCAGATACTCCACGCTTTTATTGATGATGACTTTTCAGGGTTCGAGCGTCAAAACCGCCCCGAATGCTGCTCATACCTCGGCATGGTGGCCTATTCTAATGAATTGGCGAAAAAGATGGGCGTTATGTTTGCCCCAAGAGATCTGACAAAAACGTTAGGCGAAATCGTATCCAACGCCGGATTACGCCAACTTCGCATTGCGGAAACGGAAAAATACCCCCACGTGACCTATTTCTTTAACGGGGGTGTTGAGGAACCTTTGCGAGGTGAAGATCGTATTCTTGTGCCTTCACCCAAAGTCGCAACCTACGACCTTCAACCATCCATGTCGGCACCAGAAGTAAATGAAAAGCTCTGTACTGCCATAAAAAGCGGCAAATACGAACTACTGATCTGTAACTTCGCCAACTGTGATATGGTTGGCCACACAGGTGACTTACAAGCAGCGATAGAAGCCGCCGAAACTGTTGATAGCTGTTTACAGGATATCTATCAGGCTACGCTGTCAATGAGGGGGCGCCTACTGATCACAGCTGACCATGGCAATGCCGAAGAAATGCTGGATCCAATCACAGGCTTGCCACACACAGCACATACTTTGAATCCTGTTCCTATTTTATTAGTAAATGGACCCGATAATGTTACCAAGATTGCAAATGGTCGCCTTGCGGACATTGCGCCAACGATTCTAGACTTGTTAAATCTGGATCAACCGATTGATATGGATGGACAGTCGCTTATCAGACGTGATGACGATTAAACATCTAGGATAAATCTTTTTGAGGTTACAGTTGCCAAACGCTTTGCGCCCGCACCAATTATCTACACGCAGCAGCTTTTTCCAAAGCTGGCGAGCGGTGATAGCTGTTGCGGGCTTAAGCTTGTGTATGCCGATTATTGATATCGCTTCAGCTCAAGATGCAACGCAGCAGCTTCTGACAATCGAAGAGAAAACTGCGCAAAGTAAAAAAGAAGCACAGAAACTTTCTCAAGAGGCAAAGAAACTCAACGCCGAGGTAAATAATCTACGACAACAGCTGATCGCGTCCGCCAAAAAAATACAGAACTACGAAAGCAACCTGACAAACATTGAAGAAACTTTGATCTCGCTAAAAGAAGATGCTGAACATAAAACAATCCGCCTAACTGAAAATCGTCAAAAATTGGGACACACATTATCTGCACTACAGCGGATTGCATTGCTACCGCCCGAAGCCTTGGTCGCAGCCCCCGGTTCCCCTATAGATACAGTTCGCAGTGCCATGCTTTTAAAAGTCGCGGTTCCTGAAATAGAAACCCGTGTGGAAGATCTGCGTAGCGATTTGGACGAACTCGCTGAATTGAAAAGCCGAATCGAAGATGAACGCGCCGCTTTAATAACGTCTCAAAAATATATAAAACGCGAACGCAACGATTTGAATGCCCTTCTCGATAAAAAACAAGCTTTGCAATCAAAGGCCCAAGCATCACAAAAATCGGTTAGCGCCAAGGTAAAAAAACTCGCGCAGCAAGCACGCAGCATGAAAGATTTAGTGAAAAAGCTGGAAGCCGAACGTAAACGTCTAACTTTGGTAGCACAGAAACCCAAACCTAAACCGAAAAAAACACCCAATCAGGTGCCCAAAGATACCGTAGCTGAAAGCCCGCCTGCCCCCGTCCAACAGACCGCAAAATTAACGGTCGTGCCTGACCCATCGCAGATCCGAGAGTTTCCTTCACGCCAAAAACGTGTACTTTTGTATCCAGCTCGCGGAAGAGTGATTAGTAAATACGGCCAAAAAAGAGGCACAAATGAATCATATGATAAAGGTTTGGTTATAGCCACGCGTCCTTCAGCACAGGTTATTGCCCCATTTGACGGGCGAATTGCCTATGCTGGCGAGTTCCGTGGCTATGGACGCATCTTAATCATTGAACATTCTGGGCGATATCATACACTACTGGCTGGTGTTGAAAGAATTGATGTAACTGAAGGACAATGGGTTTTGGCTGGTGAACCTGTCGCGAGGATGAGCGATAAGAAGCTTGAATATGCTGAAATCTACTTTGAATTACGTCAAGGTGGACAGCCCATCAATCCATCTCCGTGGATATTAACAAACAATACGAATTCAAATCTCGATAAGGTGAACGGTTAATGCTCAGTTTCAAAAAAGTGCTCTTAACAACAGCTTTTGCTATTGCACTACCATCCAACTTGGTGGCGGACACGACTGCAGATACCCGGCTCGATACCTATCGACAACTTGAACTGTTTGCAGATGTTTTCGAACGGATAAAAGCAAACTATGTCGAAGAAGCTTCTGATAAAGAGCTTATTGAATCAGCAATTCACGGCATGTTGTCCCGTCTGGATCCTCATTCCAGTTACCTGACACCGGAATCTTTCAAGGATATGCGGGTGCAAACCCGTGGCGAATTCGGTGGGCTTGGTATTGAAGTTACAATGGAAAATGGCTTTGTGAAGGTTGTCTCCCCCATTGACGACACGCCAGCAGCGCGCGCAGGTATTGAAGCAGGTGATTACATCACCCACCTCGATGGCGAAGCTGTTCTGGGTCTAACGTTGCAAGAAGCCGTCGAGAGAATGCGCGGTAAAGTCGGCAGCGAGCTAAAAATCACCATCAGCCGCGAAGGCGTTGATTCCTTTGATGTCACTCTGGAACGCGATGTCATCAAGGTCCGCTCAGTCCGTCACCGCGTAGAAGACAACATCGGCTATGTCCGAGTTTCTTCCTTTAACGAACAAACCACACCAGGACTGGAAAAATCCGTCAAGGCGATTCAGGAAGAACTGGGCGACAAGATGGTCGGCTTGGTTCTAGATTTAAGATTGAACCCAGGCGGGTTGTTGACGGAAGCAATTTCCGTTTCTGATGCCTTCCTCGAACAAGGTGAAATTGTTTCAACGCGTGGACGCGATAACAGCAACGCGCAACGATTTAATGCTAAATCCGGCGATCTGATCGATGGAAAGCCGTTGGTTGTTCTTATTAACGGCGGTTCCGCTTCTGCGTCAGAAATTGTTGCTGGTGCCCTTCAAGACCATCGTCGTGCAATCATTATGGGAACACAGTCCTTTGGTAAAGGATCGGTGCAGACGATTATGCCACTGCCTGGAAATGGGGCCATGCGCTTAACGACCAGCCGTTACTACACACCATCTGGCCGTTCAATTCAGGCCGAAGGGATTGCACCGGATATTGTTGTTGAACAGGCCAAGGTTGAAACCCTTGATATCAAGGGACAACGACGCGAAGCTGATCTCAGAGGTGCTTTGGAAAACAAAGGCGGGACAAACGGTGATGGCGAGGAAGGTGCTGACGGCGCAACAGATGAAGCTGCAAAGCCACAAGATTACCAGCTTGATCGCGCTCTGGATCTCATTCAGGGAATTGCTCTCTACAGCGCAAGCAGCGGAGCAAGCAACTAATCCCCCACTAGGCTGATAACTTCAGTTGGACCAACCGTGAACTGGAAAAAAATCTTACTTATAACCTGCTGGGCTGCACTGGTTTCTCTAATCGGTGCAGCCGTTGGCTATACAATTTTAGGGCCCAACGTACCTTTGCCCTACCAATATGTGAAAGAGACAGCCCCCCAAGACGGGGATAAAAATCATTCAGACGCAAAGAACCATTCTGTAGATGAATCTTCATTAATAGGTGAGGACACAGCTACGGAAGCTAACTCAGACCAAGGTACCTCTCTTTCAGAGGAAACTACACAACCCGAACTTTCCTCAGAAGAAAGCGAAACGTCGGATAAACCGAATAAGTCACCATCGGCACAGGATAAAACCACGACTTCTTTGCCTGAAGATGATACTGATGCTGAACAAGTGAATAGTGAAGCTGTAGATAATCAAGAAACAACAGAAATAACGGTACCAGAGGCACCACAGTCTGAAGACACTGCCACAGAAGAAACCAAGACAGACGATCATGCTTCTGATACGACCACGGCTCAAAAAGACGAAGCCTTAGGCGAACAGCCTATAGCAGAAAACTCCGAACAAGACGCGCAAAGTCATACAAAGAAAACTGATCCCGTATCAGAAAAAAACGTCGAGACAACATCAGCAACTGAAGGCACATCAACAACATCCCCAGAAGTCGCCGCGATTGATCCATCACCCTATCCGCCGAACCCACCAGTATTCAGCAACGAACCGAGCTGGAAACTCTATGGTCAAAAGGTACCTAATGCCAATGGACGCCCAAGGATCGCAATTGTTTTAACTGGACTAGGCCTATCAAAGGCGGCTACCGATGCCGCGATCCGTCAACTTCCCAGCGAAATTACACTTTCCTTTACGCCCTATGCCAAAAATTTGGAAAGCTGGATTGCCCTTGCGCGCTCTCAAAACCATGAAGTGATGCTTGACTTGCCGATGGAGCCCCTGACCTATCCATCGGATGATCCTGGACCACAGGCACTTCTGACCGGGCGCCAACCCGAAGGCAACCTCAACAATCTGGCCTGGATTGCAACCAGAGGATCTGGCTATGTGGGTATGACGGCATATATGGGCAGCCGCTTTGTTACATCAGAACGTCAAATGCGCCCTGTTATGGAATACTTCAAAGATCACGGCCTTCTATTCTTGGATAGTGGTGATAATGACGCCAGTCTTGTGCCTTCACTTGGCAAAAGCCTTGGTACACCTGTTGTCGTGAACCAACGCGCTATTGATGAAGCACAATTGAGCAGACAAGCAATTGATGCCCGTTTGGCACAAATTGAACGCATAGCAACAAAAAATAACTTTGCGATTGCAACCGGGCGCCCATTTCCTGTGACATTGGAACGAATCGCCAAATGGGTGAATGATATCGAGCAACGTGGTTTTCAATTGGTCCCTATTACTGCTGTAATTGATGAAAGCTCACTGACGACACCAACACAAGAACCATCGAGCCCAACGACAATCAATAGCACTGCTGCTGAATCCAATTAAAAAAAGCATAACAGAATCATGTCTAACGCCCCCTTAACAGTTCACCAGATCGACGCCCTTCCCTATCGACCATGCGTTGGTATCATGCTTCTTAACCAGGACAACCATGTCTTTGTAGCTCAGCGTATAGATAATCCCGGTGAAGCTTGGCAAATGCCACAAGGTGGTATTGACGAAGGCGAAGACCCGATAACCGCAGCATTGAGAGAACTAGAAGAAGAAACCGGAACTGCCAAAGCCCGTTTAATAGCAGAAAGCAGGGACTGGTATACCTATGACCTACCCAGAGATCTTGTCCCCAAGATATGGAAGGGCCGTTACAGAGGCCAAAAGCAAAAATGGTTTGTTTTCAAATTTGAAGGCCAAGAAGCCGATATCAATATAGACACTGAGATACCAGAATTTTCCGATTGGAAGTGGGTAGAAATGAAATCTCTGCCAGATCTCATTGTTCCCTTTAAGCAAAAACTATATCAGCGCCTCGTTGATGAATTTATCCAATATAGCTGATCACTTAAAATAGGATTCTTTCAGATCCACCACTTCAACAGATAGCATGGTAATATCGCCAAAGGCTTGCGTCTTTATATCAAGAAGCGCCTTACCTAGCTTTTCTTTTTGTTCTGTGCTGCGTCCCGGTAACAGTTTAATGGTCGTATGGATATAAAGCTGTTTGTCAGATCCAGTCATAAAATAATCAGAAGGTAACGCTCTTACCTTGATTGATGAACGGTTAAATAAACCACTATTCACCATTCCATCGAATAGCTCTTTGACCAACTCAGCAACGGCAATTTGATTTTCCAAGGGTTTTGCGTACTCAATAATACAGTGCGGCATTATTTTTTCCGATTAGTGAAAATTAGTCCTTAAGGATAGCAAGGCGGGGACAATAGAACCATTATTTTGTGGCCTCATTTTTATAAGTGGGTTCGCTATTTTCCCACTTCATCGGACGATATTTTACGCCTTCTTTCTCACTCCACTCATCAAGAGGAATAAAGCCATGAGAACAATAGAAATCATATCCTTGAGAAGACGCATTTACGTACAACTCATTCGGTGACAAGGCCATAATGACACGCCTGAAAAGCTGTGTCGCCAAATGACCTTTCTGTGCATAGCTCGTAATAAAAAGAAGCAGAATTTGATTATTATTAATCTCAAGATAACCTGATATACGATCATCCTCTTCCTGCACCAAAAGTGCTTTAGATCCAGTCACCAGCCTTTTCAGGATTTGGTCAAACGATACATACTCCTGAAAATCTTCCCACCCCTTTTCATCAAAATCCGAAGCAATACTTTTTTTAGCTTCTGCGATCACCATTTCGGATACATCTTCGATATCATCAATACCGCAGGGTCTCATTATTCTGCCGTCATCAAGAAAAACGATTTCCATAAAAGACATAAAGGCTCCCTTGTTGATCAACTATGTCTTGTTCCGGCCCTAAGCTTATAGGCCAAAATCCTTCAATATTTTCTCTACTCTATAAAATCAGTGTACTGTAAAAGAATGAAAAAAAGGTGTCATCCTTACCCACAATATAAATACGAATGAACCTGCGGATACTATTGTTGTGCCATTAAAGCGCTGCTATTGTCCAAAAAAAACCTGAAACAAAACCTGATCCCCCAACCCAAGGCAAGGGGACGGCATTAATCCTCAGGGATAATTATAATCTAGCGAAAGACACCATAATGGCCGTAGACAAAGATCTTCTCAATCGAGCTGAAGCCAAATGTGAATTATGTAGCACGCCAACTGGCTTAGTTAGCTACGTTGTTCCACCTTCAACAGATGCAACATTGGACCAAAGTATCCTGATCTGTGGGAAATGCCACGAACAGGTTGAACAAAAGGCAGATCTCGATATCAATCACTGGCGTTGTCTTAATGAAAGTATGTGGAACCAGACACCCGCCGTTCAGGTTATGGCATGGCGGATGTTAAAGCGCCTTAGTGGCGAAGGCTGGGCACAAGATCTATTCGATATGCTTTATCTTGAGGAAGAGACATTATCATGGGCCCAATCCGCCGAGGCTGCTTCTTCAGATGACAACACAGTAAAGCACCTTGATTCAAATGGGGCGATTCTTGAAGCTGGTGATACTGTTATCCTAATAAAAGACCTAAACGTAAAAGGCGGGGGATTTACCGCTAAAAGAGGAACAGCTGTACGGGGCATATCTTTGGTTCCCGACACCCCCGAACACATAGAAGGCCGAGTGAACGGACAGCAGATCGTTATTTTGACAAAGTATGTAAAGAAATCCTAAAACTCTCTCTCTATAGAGACATAAAAAGAGCTGCAAAATTGAAGTTTGCAGCTCTCTTCTTTTAATGTACCCGTTCTTTGCTCTAACTGACCTTCTTCTTGCGGCGTTTACGAGACAACATATTAAGTAGTTCAACGAAGGCAGAAAAAGCCATGGCGGCATAGATGTATCCCTTTGGCACATGAACACCAAAGCCATCCGCAATCAAAGTCATACCTATCATCAAAAGGAAACCTAGCGCCAGCATTACAATTGTAGGGTTCGCTTCAATAAAACGGGATAGAGGCCCCGCAGCCAACAACATCGCGATGACTGCAATAACTACAGCAATCACCATAATAGGTACATGATCGGTCATACCGACCGCTGTGATAATACTGTCGATGGAAAAGACAAGATCAAGTACCAGAATTTGGCCAATGACGGTTGCAAAACTGTTCACCACAACACCTTGAGCATCAGCCTCACCATCCTCGGGGTCAACACTATGATGAATCTCTTTAGTTGCTTTCCAGACAAGGAATAGTCCACCCGAGATCAGGATGATATCCCGCCATGAAAAGCTGTGATCGAACAAAGTAATAACTGGTTCAACAAGCTGGACAATAATTGCAACTGTCCCAAGCAAAGCAAGTCGAAAAATAAGAGCAAGGCTCAGTCCGATAAGACGTGCTTTAGGCCTTTGAACTTCTGGAAGTTTATTTGTCAAAATTGATACAAAAATCAGGTTATCAATTCCAAGAACAACTTCCATGACAATCAAAGTAAAAAGAGCCAACCAGGTAGATGGTTCACTTAACAGGGATACAAAATTTTCCATAAGTTCACTTTTAGAAGTTGAGGGCTAAATAATTAAGAACAATCATTAGCGATATAGTCTTGAGGATCAATGATAAGATTCAAAGCAATTTAGACATAAAAAAAGCCCGGGCTCGAAAGCGCCGGGCTTTTTAATTCATAAACTGTCTAATCAGCCAATAGCTGTAAGCATGGCCTCAGACAATCCGATCTGTTTTCTTGCGGCGTCACGAGCGGCGTCATCTTTTGCATCGGAAAGATCTTCTTTTGCATCTTGAAGCTGCTGCTGGACTGCTGCTTTGTCAATCTCACCTACAGGCTGAGCCACTTCAGCGAGAACGGTACAGCGTTCCGTGGTTACCTCGGCAAAGCCACCGGCGACAAAAATTCGCTCACTAATCTCTTTACCAGAATAGATTGCGATTACGCCGGGACGAACCGTGGAAATCATCGGTGCGTGACGCGGCAGCACACCAAAGTCACCATCTTCACCTGGGACGACAACCATGTCGACACTTTGGGAAAGAAGTAGTTTCTCTGGAGAAACGAGTTCGAATTCGACCTGTTCTTTGGCCATTATTCTCTTCCTGCTACCTGTCTTAACGACAATTAAAGATCAGAAACCTTAAGCGGCTTCAGCGGCCATTTTCTCAGCTTTGGCAACAACTTCGCTAATGGTACCAACCATATAGAAAGCTGCTTCTGGAAGGTGATCGTATTCACCAGCAAGAATGCCTTTAAAACCGTTAATGGTGTCTTCCAAAGCAACCTGAACACCAGGAGATCCTGTGAAGACCTCAGCCACATCAAACGGCTGTGACAAGAAACGCTGGATCTTACGAGCACGCGCAACAGTCATTTTATCTTCTTCGGATAGCTCATCCATACCCAAAATCGCAATGATGTCCTGCAAGTCTTTGTAAGACTGAAGTACACGTTGAATTTCACGGGCAATTGTATAGTGCTCTTCACCAATAACTGATGGCTCAAGAATACGGCTTGTTGAATCCAATGGATCCACAGCCGGGTAAATTCCAAGCTCAGCAATCTGACGAGACAAAACAGTTGTCGCATCCAAGTGAGAGAAGGTTGTTGCAGGCGCAGGGTCAGTCAAGTCATCAGCAGGAACGTAAACGGCCTGAACAGATGTGATTGAACCTTTCTTCGTAGACGTAATACGCTCCTGCATGGCACCCATATCAGTACCAAGAGTTGGCTGATAACCAACCGCAGAAGGAATACGACCTAGAAGCGCTGAAATTTCAGAACCAGCCTGTGTGAAACGGAAAATGTTATCCACAAAGAACAGAACGTCCTGACCTTCTTCATCACGGAAATATTCCGCCTGAGTAAGACCAGTCAAAGCAACACGAGCACGCGCCCCTGGAGGTTCGTTCATCTGACCATAAACAAGCGCACATTTACTGTCGCCATCTAGGTTGATAACACCACCTTCAATCATTTCGTGATAAAGATCGTTACCCTCACGAGTACGCTCACCAACACCGGCAAACACAGAGTAACCACCGTGTGTTTTTGCAATGTTGTTGATCAATTCCATGATTGTCACGGTTTTACCAACACCGGCACCACCGAAGAGACCAATTTTACCACCCTTTGAGTATGGGCAAAGCAAATCGATAACTTTAATACCAGTTACCAAGATCTCAGCATCAGTAGCCTGTTCATCGAAGTTAGGTGCAGCACGGTGGATTGGGAAAGAAGCTTTGTTCCCAATATCGCCACGTTCATCAATCGGCTCACCAACAACGTTCATGATACGACCCAAAGTCTCAGGTCCGACAGGAACTTTAATAGCATCGCCAGTGTCAGAAACTTCCTGACCGCGCATAAGGCCATCAGTTGCATCCATAGCAATGGTACGAACTGTGTTTTCACCCAGATGCTGGGCAACCTCAAGAACAAGGCGTTTGCCATCGTTCTGCAATTCTAGTGCGCCCAAAATTTCAGGAAGATTTCCACCTGAAAATTGAACGTCAACCACCGGTCCTAGGACCTGTGTGATCTTACCGATATTCTTATCAGCCATTTAGTGTCACTCCTTAGCCAGTGCGCTTGCCAGGGCTCTCTAAGATTAGAGAGCCTCTTTGGCGGAGATAATTTCAATCAACTCGTTTGTGATGTTTGCTTGACGCGTTCTGTTATACTGAATCGACAGTCGATCAATCATCTCGCCAGCGTTACGTGTCGCACTGTCCATAGCAGACATACGAGCACCGTGCTCACTAGCGGCATTTTCAAGCATCGCTTTAAAAATCTGAATTGAAATATTGCGAGGCAACAAATCACTCAGGATTTTCTCATCAGATGGCTCATAATCATAGATACCACCATCAGCAAGGCCAGATGCATCCGCATCGCCCTCAGCTTCAAATGGGATCAACTGTTGAGCAGTAGGAATTTGAACGATTACAGATTTGAACTTCGCGTAGAAGATCGTGCAAACATCAAATTCGCCAGCATCAAACATTCTCAGTACGGTATCAGATACTGTCGTAGCTTTATCAAAACTCAAGCTAGGTTTTGCAACATCTTCAATCGTATCAACGATATTAGGTCCAAATTCACGTCGTAGCTGATCACGAGATTTACGACCAATACAGTAGAACTTTACAGTTTTACCAGCTTTGATCAGCTCATGAGCTTTCTTGCGAGCTTCTTTTACAATATTGGAATTGAAGCCACCACAAAGACCGCGATCCGCCGCGGCTACGATGAGTAAGTGAACGTCATCTTTACCTGTTCCAGCAAGAAGAGGAGATGCCCCAGGCTGTTTGCCTGCAGATGCAGCAAGAGAACCTAACATCCTTTCCATACGCTCTGCGTATGGTCGGGATGCTTCAGCTTGTTCTTGTGCACGGCGCAGTTTAGCCGCAGCAACCATCTTCATGGCCGAAGTGATCTTTTGCGTTGATTTAACGCTAGAGATCCTAAGTTTCAGATCGTTTAAGTTTGCCATGTCGTTATTCGTTTCCCACAGCCATTAAACTCTGGATTGCCAATCCGTTAAACAAAAGTCTTGGCAAAATTATCCATAAAGGACTTCAGCTTGCTTTCTGTATCGGCAGAAAGAGCTTTCTCTGTACGGATAGTTTCCAGAATGTCCTGGCCATTGCCACGAATTTCAGAAAGGAGTTTCTCTTCGAAGTGACTGATCATTTTCACGTCAATCGCATCAAGGTAACCCTTCACGCCTGAATAGATAACAACAACCTGCTCTTCAACAGTCAGCGGCTTGTACTGAGGCTGCTTGAGAAGCTCGACTAAACGAGATCCACGAGCCAACAGACGCTGAGTAGCGGCATCGAGATCAGAAGCGAACTGAGAGAAAGCTTCCATTTCACGATATTGAGCGAGCTCAAGTTTAATACTACCCGCAACTTGTTTCATAGCCTTGATCTGCGCTGAAGAACCAACACGGGAAACCGACAGACCAACGTTAACAGCTGGACGGATACCTTTGTTGAAAAGGTTCGTTTCAAGGAAGATCTGACCATCAGTAATCGAAATCACGTTGGTAGGAATAAAGGCAGACACGTCACCACCTTGAGTTTCGATCACAGGCAGAGCAGTCAAAGAGCCTGCACCGTGTTCATCGTTCAATTTACATGAACGCTCAAGTAGACGGGAGTGAAGATAGAAAACGTCACCAGGATAAGCTTCACGCCCAGGAGGACGACGAAGGAGAAGAGACATCTGACGATAAGCAACAGCCTGCTTGGAAAGATCATCATAAACGATCACAGCATGCATCGCGTTGTCACGGAAGTACTCGCCCATTGCTGCGCCAGTATATGGAGCAAGGAACTGAAGCGGTGCAGGATCAGACGCTGTCGCAGCAATAACGATGGAATATTCCATAGCGCCATTATCTTCGAGAGTCTTAACCAAACGAGCAACAGTGGAACGCTTCTGACCAACAGCTACATAGATGCAGAATAGCTTTTCGCTTTCGCTAGAAGCAGCATCATTCGTTACTTTTTGGTTCAGGATCGTATCCAGAGCAATCGCTGTCTTACCAGTCTGACGGTCGCCAATGACAAGCTCACGCTGGCCACGACCAATTGGAATAAGACTATCAATAGACTTAATACCAGTCTGCATTGGCTCGTGAACAGACTTACGCGGAATAATGCCAGGGGCCTTTACTTCCACACGCGTACGCTCAACATCCTTAAGAGGACCTTTACCGTCAATCGGATTACCGAGACCATCAACAACGCGACCGAGCAGGCCTTTACCTGCAGGAACGTCAACAATAGAACCGGTACGTTTGACCGTATCGCCTTCTTTAACACCACGGTCATCACCGAAAAGCACGACACCAACGTTGTCGACTTCAAGGTTAAGGGCCATGCCCCGAATACCGTTAGCAAATTCCACCATCTCGCCAGCCTGAACATTGTCCAGACCATAAATACGAGCCACACCATCACCCACAGAAAGAACTTGGCCTACTTCAGCCACATCAGCGTCAGCGCCGAAGTTTTCAATCTGGTTTTTGAGAATGGTAGAGATTTCAGCGGCGCGGATATCCATTACCCAACCCCTTTCATCATCAATTCAAGTCTCTGAAGTTTTGTACGCAAGGAGCTATCAACCATGCGGCTACCAACCTGCACAATCATGCCCCCGATTAGGGATTCATCGACAGTTACGTCAACTTCGACAGATCCACCAGCGGAAGCTTTTAACGCATCTGCGATTGCTTTTTGCTGAGTCTTTGTCAATTCGTGTGCTGCTGTTACTTTTGCTCGGACCTCACCGCGGCGACGCGCCAATTCTGCCAAGTAGGCATCAGCCATGTCAGCCAGAACAGCAAGACGACGATTTTCAGCAACAACCAATACAAAGTTAAGCGTTACGTCATTAACGCCTGCTTTGTCCAGAACTGCTGAAATCGCTTTAACCTGCTGATCGCGAGTGTAAAGCGGAGAGCTGAGCAAATCCTGAAGCTCAGAGCTGTCTGAAACGAGTTGTTTCAGGCCCTGTAAGTCTTCAGCCACTGCATCCAATGCAGATTTTTCCTCGGCAATTTCCAGTAGCGCTAATGCATAGCGCCCTGCCAAGCCATTCAAGCTAGTGTTTTCGCCTGCCAAGCTGGTTGCCCCCAAGATAAGCCAGAAATTGACCCTGCCTGTACAGGTCACATTTCAGTGAAGCCGAAACTAAATTCTTACGAAAAGTACGAGCTGTACTAATCATCAGGCGCGGGTTAGGTATCACAGTCATAACAGGGTTTCAAGCGAGTCAGACGAAAGATTCGACCTTTTATGACACTCTTTTCGCCGCAGTTCCGAAAAAGAGTCCTCTGGAACCCCTGAGAAGTCTCTGTTTATTCTCAAAAATACGCCAATTTTGCCATTATTTTTTTTACTGCGTTTTCAGAAAAAAATTTTACTCCCAAATTCCCGCCCCTTTAAGAGACAAATTACGACATCCCCAACGGGCCATAAAAACACGTCATAAAATTGTCCTATGCCAATAGACGAGACTGCCTTGCATATCGCTTCTAAAGAAAGGAATAAGGATCAACATCAACGACAATCTTGATTCGCGAAGGCGCCTTGTGGTTGCCAAGCCAGTTCCGTGCTATTCCTTGAGGTGAAATTGACTTTTTACTCATGATCAGAAAACGCCGACGAAACTTTCCACGCAACAACGCAAGCGGCGCCGGAGCAGGCCCTAGAATTTGCGCATCACTAAGCTGGGGAATCGACCTCGCCAGACTTGCACAAAAATTATCCAGTTCACTTTCATCCGGACCAGAAACAATGACCGCAGCCAAACGACCAAAGGGCGGGAGATTCCCCCGCGCTCTCGTTTCAGCTTCAATTTCCAGAAACTTGTCTCGATCCCCAGCTTTAAGTGTCTGCATCACAGGATGTTTAGGATCAGATGTTTGCAACAGCACTCGCCCTTTGTGCTCGGCACGCCCGGCACGCCCAGCCACCTGATGTAATAACTGGAAGGTCCGTTCCGCAGCTCTTAAATCGCCGCCAAACAATCCCAGATCAGCATCAACCACCCCAACCAGTGTCAAATAAGGGAAGTGATACCCCTTTGCCACGACCTGTGTTCCCACCAGAAGGTTAACTTCTCGATTCTGGATGCGGTCGACCATCTCTTTGGTTGCAGCAGGCGACGTCATCGTATCACTCGCCATCAAGGCCACATTGGCTTCGGGGAAAAGCAACTTGGCCTCTTCCACGATCCTCTCGACACCTGGACCACAGGGAACGAGAGAATCCTCAGCATTACATGAAGGGCACGTTTCGGGTAGAGCGGCCGAAAAGCCACAATGGTGACATTGCAATCGACGAAACCGTCGATGCTCAACCAACCACGCAGTACAATGCGGGCACTGCAGTCGATGACCACACGTTCGACAGAGTGTGAGCGGCGCATACCCTCGACGGTTCAGGAACAGCATTGCCTGCTCGCCAGCCTCAAGGGTTTGGCGAATGGCCCCTCGAAGCGCCTGAGACAACCATCCAGGACCAGATTGCAATCTCTCTGGCTTATCAAAACGCAGATCGATCAACTCAACATCAGGCATCCCGGCACCTCCGTGACGCCCAGGAAGAATCAATCGGTCGTATCGTCCGCTCTGCACATTGACCATTGTCTCTAACGCCGGGGTCGCGGATGCCAAAACAATCGGACAGTTACACCCCTTTGCACGGACAACAGCCATATCTCTTGCGTGATAATAAACGCCGTCTTCCTGCTTAAAGGAGCCTTCGTGCTCTTCATCGACAATAATAAGGCCAAGGTCACTATACGGCAGCATCAAGGCCGAACGCGCGCCGACAACAACTGGCGCCTTACCTGCAGCCACAGCACGCCAAGTCTTCCGACGCAACGCAGGCGTCAAATCTGAATGCCATTCCGCAGGCGCAACCCCGAATCGTTTTTGAAATCTATCCAGCCACTGGCTTGAAAGCGCAATTTCTGGCAACAACACCAATGCCTGTCGCCCTTCTTTTATGGCAGCTTCCACAGCTTCAAAATAAACTTCGGTTTTGCCAGATCCGGTAACACCATCCAGAACAACTGTTGAGAAAGCCTGATCTTTAACCCTACTGGTCAGATCGTCAGCAGCCACTTTTTGATCAGATGACAGGGTAGGTCCCATAGTATCAAACGCTGGACGAGGAAAGAAAAAGTCGGGGGCCTCAAAGTAACTCTCTATCCATCCAAGCTTCTCCAGCCCCTTAACGACAGAACTGGAAACGCCTGCTTCTCTCGCCAGATCAGCCAGCGTCCAGCCTCCACTATCAGCGACAACATCAATCACCTTTCGCCGCGCATTTGTCAGGCGAAGTTTGTCCGCGTCAGCGTCACCATTTTGATTATCAACAACCAGTCGGTATAGCTTTTGCCCCACCAGATTTTCAAGTGCCTGAGGAACGGACAAAGCCATTTTGAGAACCGAGCCTTGCGGAGAGAGCGTATAATTGGCAACCCATTCGACAAATTTACGTAGTTCTTCTCGCAGTGGAGAAACCTCAGAGATACCGGCAATCTCTTTTAATTTTTTAAGAGGAACATCCTCGTCCGCGATCCCGTCCCAGACGACACCTGGCAAGATACGCCGCCCGACAGGCACCATTACTATCTGCCCGGGTTCCAGCTCTAGCTGCACTCCATCAGGGCCATAGGGCAAAAGATAATCATAAGGCTTTTCAATCGGAAGGATGACCTGTACCCGGCAACGGAGAGGTTGTTTATTCATCTCTTCAAACAGAGCCTGTCCTTCACCACCATTCTGCACGAATCGTCTTTCCCTGTTCGTTATAACTACGCCCTAGCCTTTGCCTATAGAAGCTTCAATGACAAGGAAGAAAAAACAGAAAACCAACCACAAAGATATAAACGATACATCTAAAAACTCTATCGTTCACTTTCCCTTCGTACATTCATGATTTATATATACTGAAACTCTGAACCTTGGGCAGTCACTCTCTACCTATGGGATGGACATCATGTTCTCTTACCTGCGAAAGCATCTTTAGGTAAGAACCAGAACGCAGCATATTAATACAGGATTGATTAATGGAATTCTTTATCGATACAGCGGATATTGACGAAATTCGCGAACTAGCGGCAACCGGCCTTGTAGACGGCGTAACGACAAACCCGTCCCTGATTGCCAAAAGTGGTCGTCAGTTTATTGAGGTCATCAAAGAAATTGCCGACGTCGTACCTGGTCCCGTTAGCGCCGAAGTTACATCCCTTGAATATGACGGCATGATATCTGAAGGTCGCAAACTTGCCGCCATTGCAGACAACATTGTTATCAAACTCCCTCTTACGCCTGATGGGTTGAAAGCTTGTAAAACATTTTCAGACGAAGGCATCGATACTAATGTAACGCTTTGCTTCTCTTCCGCCCAAGCTCTGTTGGCGGCAAAAGCTGGTGCAACATACATCTCACCTTTTATCGGGCGCCTTGATGATCTGGCACAAGACGGCTTGATACTAATTTCGGACATTGTTGAAATCTACAGCGCCTATCCGGACATCAGCACAAAGGTTCTGGTTGCTTCTACACGTAGCCCGCTACATGTGGTTGAAGCCGCAAAAATGGGCGCGGATACAGCAACAATCCCCCCAGCTGTCCTTCGCGCAATGTTCAAACACCCCTTAACAGACAAAGGCCTCGAAGCCTTTATGGCTGACTGGAAAAAAACCGGTCAATCGATCCTTTAAAAAGCGGTGTAGGACAAGATTATGAGCAGCCCTTCTCAGGATGTAGAGACAGATCAAATCAAAGAACCTCTCATCACTGCGCGTCATGTCGAAAAATACCTTCGTCAGCACGCGGATTTTCTGGTGCAACATCCTCAGGTGATTGACAGCCTTGAGATTCCCGGAAAAACAGAAGGGCGCGGTCTTGCCGATCTTCAACAGCATATGATCGAAAAGTTGCGGCATCAACTTGCTCAGGTAACAAGAGAACGCGACGTTGTCATATCAAGAAGCCATCACAACAAGTTAACTCAAGACCGAACCCACAGGGCTGTCACAGCCCTGATTTCAGCACAGAACTTCGAACATCTGATTGATATTATCAGCACCGAGCTTCCCATCATCATGGGCATGGATGCAATCGCCATTGGTGTAGAGCAACCCGGTGAGGCAGATGTTGCAGCCCCTGTAGAGGGCATTTCCTGTCTTCTCCCCGGTATGGTGGATGGATTGATAGGTAACGGCCAACCCACAGTGCTCCGCAGCCACATACAGGGCGATGTTTGCCTTTACGGTACCATGGCCCCCCTCATTCAATCCGACGCTTTGATCAGACTCCACATTTCGTCCACAACTCCGCCTGCCATGCTGGCATTCGGCTCACAAAGAGATGATCAATTTGAACCTGGCCAGGGTACTGAACTGATTCGTTTTATTGGCTCAGTAGTTGAGAACACGATCAGAACTTGGCTTAAATTACCTGAATAATAAGCTCACAAGGGGAAGAACAATAAAAAAGCCCCCCCAAACAACACAAAAAATCGATCTTACAGTTCTTCCTTGGAACGATGACGTGCAAGACGCTTTCGAAGATTGGTTAAGCTGGCACCGCAACGAAAAAAGATCCTCTGACAAAACGATTGAAGCCTACGCACACGACATTCGATCATTTTTAAGATTCCATGCTGAACACAGCGGTTATAACGTAACCTTGAAATCAATAGACCAGCTTCAAATCCGCGATTTCAGATCATGGCTTGCCGCTCGTACCGGACAAAATTTAAGTAAGACCTCAACTGCCCGGGCCCTGTCCGCTGTCCGCGGCTTGTTCAAATGGATGAACAAGCAGCAGCTGGTCAATAACCATGCCCTTGATATTCTTCGTACGCCGAAGAAGACACATGCCGTTCCCAAAGCGCTCACCAAAGAAGAAGCGCAACAAGTGATGGATCAAAGCTCTAAACTTCAAGACGACACTTGGGTTGGCCTCAGAGATCAAGCTGTGCTTCTTCTTCTCTACGGCTGCGGTTTACGTATTTCAGAAGCACTGGAATTAAACCAGGAAGATACTCCGCAAAAAGGACAAGATTTCCTTCGCGTTTTGGGCAAAAGAAATAAAGAACGTCTGGTACCGATTTTACCTGTTGTTACCGATGCTATAGCAGAATACCAAGCAAGTTGTCCTTTTCCACAAAGCCCGAATTCGCCCCTTTTCTTTGGCGTTAAAGGAAAACGGCTTTCACCAAGAATTATACAACTCCAAACACAAAAGCTTCGTGGCCTGCTTGGCTTACCAGAGACCGCAACGCCGCACGCTCTTCGACATAGCTTTGCCACCCACCTACTTTCCAATGGCGGCGACCTCAGAGCGATACAAGAGCTCTTGGGCCACAACTCACTCTCCACAACACAGCGTTATACTGATGTAGATGCAGACGAGTTGCTAAAGGTATACGACAAAGCCCATCCAACGACTAAGAATTAACCCCATAGACTTTAATCATCCTCGACCTGCATTGCTGCAGTCTCCGGTGTTGAGGTTCGCGCGGGTGGTGTTGCCACATAGGCCACCTTTTCATCCGCGGAAACAGGTGCACGGCGTGTGATACGCCAAATCGTATAAAGCACAATAAGCACATGCGCGCCTAGGGATGTCATGAACAAACCCGATGTTCCAATGTGCGCCATTCCAAAACCTGATACCAAGGGACCAATAATAGAGCCCAAACCAAAAACAAGAAGCAATCCACCACTCACCTGGATAAAACTGCCTTCCGAAGCATGATCATTCGCATGGGCGACAATTACCGGATACATGCTGAAAATCGATGCTCCGAAAAAGCCAATGAGGATCATATTGAAAAGCTGTGTTTCTGGCGCAATCAGAATAAAGGACAAATCTACAGTTATGGCTGTGAGTGCAATCACCAACAGAACTTTTCGTCGATCCATTTTATCAGAAAAATGGCCAACAGGTACCTGCACCAAAGCCCCTGTCAGAATTGGAATACTGGTAAAAAGCGCAACACTCGTCAGGACGAGGCCAATACGATCAGCATAAACAGCCGCTAATGTTCCAAAAGAAGCATTGGAAATGCCCACCATGAAAACGGCAAAAACAGCAACAGGAGAATTTCTCCATAACCCTTTTATATCCAGACTAACTTTAGCCAAAGGGTTGGGCGATGCACTGGATGAAACCGCCGTAGGGACCAAGGCCAGACAATAGAACATCGCCCCCAAAACAAAGAACAAAAATCCTGCACTATCCCCAAGGGGCAAGACCATCTGACCTGTTGTTGTCGCCGCAAGCGTTACCATCGTATAGATCCCGAAAATCCGCCCTCGCGAACTGGCATCGGCTCGTTCACCGAGCCAGCTTTCGACAATCATCGCAGCCCCGGCAAAACAAAATCCTGAAACAGCGCGCATTGGTATCCAGGCAAAAGGAGAGACAACCAACAGGGAGCTTAGAATAGCAAATGCAGCAAAGGCAGCCATAACGCTAAACGCACGAATATGGCCGACCTTGGAAACAAACCTTGGCACGACAAGACAAGCACTCACGTACCCAACGGCCCATCCCGTTCCAAGCAAACCCAAAGAGAATGCTGAAAAGCCTTCCATATTGCCGCGCACAGGCAAGATCAACGCATTGATGCCACCAGCAAAGAAGAGAAAGGCAGCCCCTAATAAAAGCGCACTAATTGGTAAAAGTTGGCGAATCATAAATCGAAATTTTCATGTTACGTTGCTAAATCAACGATATGATTAGGCACTAACTCTATACAGCAAAAATCATCACATCGGCCTCTGACCTATGATCTCTGGCCTGTGCGAACGGCACCAGCACAGCGCAGCCTATGCAACATTTCCCGGCGACAAAGGCTTATCACGACCAAATTTGTGAATGATCAAAGGTCCCATAAGAACCCCTACACCCATTGTCGAAAAAGCCGCTGCCCATGCCAAGGTATTTCCACTTCCCCCAAACAGATCCAAAACTGCCCCAAAAACTATTGGAGACAAAGATCCTGCCGCGAAGCCCGCAAGTGACTGCAAAGCCATTGTCGCACCTTTTCTTTTGGGGTCAGAGTTAGCAACCACACCAGATGTCAGAGACGACGAATCTGCCGTTGTAGATATGCCATAAATAGTAAAGACAATAATAACAATAACAAAAGGTAAGCTGGCGGAAAATCCGATACCAAAGCCGATGAAAGCTGACGCCCCCATAACAATGGTCAACAACTTACGGCGGCCATAACGGACCGAGAACTCATTCCCAATGACACTCGCAGGAAGCCCAAGAAGAAAGACCCACGACGCAATTTGTGTGGGACTCCAGTCAAAACTTTCCATAGGCTGTAATGAAAGCGAAAAGACCAGAAAAGCCACCAACCAAGCCCGAAGAGCAAACAGCTCCCATAAATGGGCCGCATAGGCCAGGATATACCCAAGTGCAGGTCGGTTAGCTATAACAGGCCTGAAGTTAACCACATCACGTAAGGGAATATGTTGTTCAGGTTTTAACCCTTTCGAGACAACGGATAGAACCACCAACCAAGCAAAAAAACTACCTATACCCGCCACAATAAACGACCACTGCCACCCCAACAGCTGCCAAACCTCCCCCGCGACAAAGACAGAAACGCCAGTTCCAATCGCAAAGTGGGCGGTATAATAAGCCACTGCCCTGCTCTGTTCTTTTTTCCCATGAATAAGGTCTGTCAGCAGTTTAAGACCGACCATATAGGTCCCCGCAAGGCTGATCCCAGCGAAAAGCCGGAAAAACATCGCAGTCCAAAAACCTTCCGCAAAAAACGCAAAGCCCAGTGCAGCCAAGCCGCCTAAAGCCATAGAATACAAATATATTCTGCGGGCATCCTCACGATCAGTAAAAGCAACAAGCAGCGGCACTGCCGCCGCATAACCGCCATAGTAAATACCGCTGATCCAGCCGATTTCAGTATTATTGAGATACCATTTCTTTTGGAAAAGCGTGATCAGGGCAGAAAACGTTGCATTATCCAGCATCCCCAACACTTGAGAAAGGCACATTACCGCAATCAAAATTGTCGCTTTTTTAGCTGTGCTTCCATCAAGCATCTATTCCGCCCCTCTCTATTTCGTCCGATGATAAGCCGCGAAGCCCCTGCATTGTCCAGACTTAATTCCTCTTGCAGAAAATGAAATACAAAAAAACGCTCCGGAATCAAAAAGGGCAGCTCAAAGCTGCCCTCTATCATAAAAACGAATAGGTCTATCAACTTACATATGGATGGCACGCTTATCGACAGCCATTGCAGCTTCTTTAACCGCTTCACTCAAACCCGGATGAGAATGACAGGTTCTGGCGATATCTTCTGCTGAACCACCAAATTCCATGACAGCAACTGCTTCGGACAACAATTCACCCGCTGCTGGGCCAATAATATGCACACCAAGAACCTTATCGCTTGTTGCATCAGACAAAATTTTGACCTGACCGTCTGATTCACCCATGGCACGTGCGCGGCTGTTGGCACTGAAAGGAAACTTACCAACATTGTAAGCAATGCCAGCTTCTTTCAGAGCTTCTTCGCTTTTTCCAACTGTTGCAATTTCAGGATGGGTATAAACAACACCAGGCACCAGATCGTAATCCACGTGGCCTTTTTGACCCGCAAGGTTTTCCGCACAGGCAACCCCGTCTTCTTCGGCTTTGTGCGCCAACATTGGTCCTGGGACACAATCACCAATCGCGTAGATACCGTCTACAGATGTTTTAAAATTGCCATCAACCTGAATCACACCGCGCTCCATGACAACACCCAACTCTTCAAGACCAAGGCCAGAGGTGTAGGCACGACGCCCGATAGAAACCAGAACCGTATCAACTTCCAGCTCTTCAACTTTCCCTTTTTTGACAGATTCCATCGTCAGCTTAACTTTGCCACCCGCTTTTTCTGCAGCAGTAACCTTCATACCCAATTTGAATTTTAGGCCCTGTTTGCCCAAAACACGTTTGGCAAGTTTACCGGTTTCTTCATCAATACCCGGAAGGATCTTATCAAGGAACTCAACAACAGTGACCTGCGCGCCAAGGCGTGACCAAACAGACCCAAGTTCCAGACCAATAACACCTGCACCAATGACAACCATGTGTTCCGGTACTTTTTTCAGCGAAAGAGCACCTGTAGAAGTTACGATCTGCTCTTCATCCGTCTCAATACCCGGCAACGGTGTTGATTCAGAGCCTGTCGCAATCAAAATATCTTTGGTTTTTAGGGTCTGTTCGCCGTCATCACCTTTGACAAGAACCTCGCCAACCTTTGGAATAGATCCCCAGCCCTTGATGTAATCAACCTTGTTTTTCTTGAGTAGAAATTCAACGCCTTTGGTCAGATCCTCAACGACCTTGTCTTTACGACCCAACATGGTTTCCAGATCAAGTTCGAAAGACCCTTTAATGCCATGCTCGGCAAAGTGTTTTTGCGCATCCACAAACTTCTCAGAAGAATTCAAAAGCGCCTTTGATGGCATACACCCGACATTCAAGCAGGTTCCGCCCAATGCGCCCCGCCCTTCAACACAGGCCGTTTTCAGGCCGAGTTGAGCAGCACGAATTGCGGCGACATACCCACCTGGGCCACCGCCAATAATGACCAGGTCGTAAAGAGCTTCACTCATTTTTCTAAGGATCCTTTCCGTATTCAGGGTCTTACCCATACCGCCAAAAAAGATGTAGTCCTGTAAGATGACAGCAAGACTATCGCATCAAGTCGGCTATAAGCTATTTGATTTCGTCTATCTGGATAGCATAGGAAGCCCGAACGATATAGCCTAGATGCAATAATTTCTCAGAAAACAGAATTCAGAAGAGTCCCCCTTAAGCAAGGGACACAATTCAGGCCGTTTTCAAGTTTCCTGAGCGAAATAAAACAATAAGCAGGACTCCGCACTAAACAGCGTTTTATCACGAATGAGGATAGCAACATTCCAATATAGATCAAATATTTCCTATCGGAAACTTAAAAAAAATTCTCCACTAAAAGATAAAATAGCGATATAATAGTGAGAACTCAATAAGTTGGGACAGCTATGCAGAGTAAAGAGACACCAAGAATCGTCGAACCGAAAGCAACTATTTCAGGCGCAGAACGCACTTTGGAACCCCTAAAACTTGGCACGCGTCTTCGGGATGTTCGCAAGAACAAGAACTGGACGTTAGAAGAAGCCTCCAAGCGGACCGGCTTGGCGCGCTCGACCCTGTCAAAAATTGAAAACGACCAAATGTCACCCACCTTCGAAGTCGTACAAAAACTGGTAACCGGCCTAGAGATTGATATCCCTCAACTCTTTACCAAGGGTGACCTTCAGGCAAATGTCGGACGTAGAACGGTCACGAGAAAAGGGGAAGGCAAAGAGCATCCCACTGCAACTTACCAGCACGAACTCCTTTGCACCGAAATTATCAACAAACGCATGATTCCCTTCAAAAGTACTATTCGCGCCCGATCCATGGATGATTTTGGCGAACTTGTCCGCCACAATGGTGAAGAATTTCTCTATGTTCTCGAAGGCGAACTAACTTTCTATTCAGAATTCTACGAACCAGTTTCACTTAAAGAAGGCGATAGCCTGTATTATGACAGTGGTATGGGACATTCCTGCGTATCTACCAGCCCACAAGACGCTGTCATCATTTGGGTATCCACCCCACATATCTAATAAAAAAAATGATACTTACTAACTCTTCACCACTAACTCTCAATAGATCACGTTTTTTTTATTTAAGTTAAGAATTCCTATATTGCGAAAATATTTCCGATAGGATAATACTTTCGCAATTAAAAATCGACAATACGATTTATTGAACAGCTCCCAGCAGAGTAACTCTTATCAACGAATTGAGTGCGCGATCGTCCAGCAAACACAGCGCGCCAAACAACTTCGCTTACCTTAAGAATAGGCGAAACAGGGGATAATTATGGAAGCTTTAGAAGCCCTTACAAATATACTAAAATACATCAATGGCATTGTATGGGGCGCCCCCATGCTTGCCCTCATTCTCTTAACAGGTCTCTTTCTTCAGGTCGGGTTGACCTTCTTACCCCTTCGCAAGATTAGCTATGGGTTTTCTCTACTTTGGAAGGGCAGAGAAAAAACCGAAGGCAGTGGCGAAATCAGCCCCTTTAACGCACTGATGACATCACTATCAGCCACGATCGGAACCGGAAACATTGTCGGCGTTGCCACCGCGATTTTTTTCGGCGGCCCTGGCGCGCTTTTCTGGATGTGGTGTACTGCACTGGTCGGCATGGCGACAAAATATGCCGAGGCTGTTCTCGCCGTCAAATATCGTGAAAAAGATGACAATGGCGACCACGTTGGCGGCCCGATGTACTACATCAAAAACGGCCTTGGCAAAGGCTGGTACTGGCTGGCACCAACTTTTGCTATCTTCGGGTCTATTGCTGGTTTTGGTATTGGTAACATGGTTCAGTCTAACTCCATTGCCGCAGCAATCAACACATCCTTTGGCCTTCCTTCCGACGTAACAGGCGGAATTCTATTTGTTCTCACCGCCGCTGTTATCCTCGGCGGCATCAAACGTATTGGTTCTGTTGCCGGGAAACTGGTTCCAGCCATGGCGATCATCTACATTGCCTGTGGTCTGATTGTACTCGTGATCAATGCAGCTGAAATTCCGGCAGCCTTCGGCCTTATCTTCCAACACGCCTTCACTCCAGTTGCTGGTGCAGGTGGCTTTGCAGGCGCAACCATCTGGATGGCAATTCGTTTTGGTGTAGCACGTGGCGTCTTTTCAAACGAAGCTGGTTTGGGAAGTGCACCAATTGCACACGCCGCCGCAACAACGAACGACCCTGTCAGACAGGGTAGCATTGCGATGCTGGGCACCTTTATTGATACCATTATCGTCTGTTCCATTACCGGCCTTGCCATTATCACAAGTGGTACATGGACCAGTGGTGAAAACGGTGCAAGCTTGACATCCCTAGCTTTTGAAACAGCCTTACCCGGTGTCGGCAACTACATGATTGCGATCGCTCTTTCCATCTTTGCTTTCACCACCATTTTGGGTTGGAGCTTCTATGGTGAGAAATGTATTGGGTTCCTTTTTGGAACAAAAGCAATCTGGCCTTTCAGAATTGTCTGGTGTGTAGCTGTTTTTGTTGGTGCTTCCCTGAAGATTGACTTTGTATGGCTGCTATCTGATACGCTTAATGCAATGATGGCGCTACCAAACTTAGTTGCGCTTCTTCTTCTAAGCCCTGTGGTCTTCAAACTAACTAAAGAATACTTCCAGGACAAAGAAGCAGAGAAGAAAGAAGGATAGTTTCTATCCATATCTGGTTGGTTAACCTTAACTTTTCAGCTAAGAGTTAACCAACCAGATAAAACGACAGTAGCTCATGGGTGAGTTTATAGCGAAGCCTCTGGTACGAAAGTATCAGAGGCTTTTTAATGCGGTTACTTAAGGAATATTTGAAACTTTAATGGCTTAGCTTTCAGCTTCGTCTTCACTGATATCGTCTTCTTTACCCGCAGGTATATGAATGACAAAGCCAGAACACTCCTTGTCAGCGTAAGGCTTCACACGGGAAATCATTTCTTTTTTGAGAAGCTCGACCAGATGTTTTCCGACGGGACGAAAAAGTGTTTCACCTTGCCCCGGCACTGGCGGATCAAGGCGGATCAAAACAGACCTAACATCACGGCGACGACGCTGACGCTCAATCATCTGACGTATGGATTCCAGCGCATGCCTCAGATCCAAACCAGTAAGATCCAGCTCAAAATCTGCATACCCGCTACCATCAATAAGATTGTTCAGGTTTAGTGTATCGTCTTCCATACCGCACCCTCTTTATTATGCATCTCAAAAGAGACACCACATGCACCCATCATCATATCGACAAAACATGACAGTACCAAGTAACCATTATTAACGAGCCTTCCAAACAAAAAAGGGAAGCCGAAGCCTCCCTTTTTCTAGTCTCATGAAAAAACTACATACTTAAAAGAAGGCGCTGAGGATCTTCCATGCATTCCTTGATGCGGACAAGGAATGTCACGGCTTCACGTCCATCAATCAGGCGATGATCATAACTTAAAGCGGTGTACATCATCGGACGCACAACGACCTGACCGTTTATAGCAATCGGGCGCTCTTCAATTTTGTGTAGGCCAAGGATTGCAGCTTGCGGCATATTCAAGATTGGTGTTGAAAGCAACGATCCAAAAACACCACCATTTGTAATGGTGAAGCTTCCGCCCGTCATATCATCCATACCAAGCTTGCCATCACGTCCCTTCTTCGCAAGATCGCCGAGGCTACCCTCTATTTCAGAAAAGCTCTTCTTATCGCAATCCCGAATAACCGGCACCATCAACCCGGATGGGGTTGAAACAGCCATACCGATATCAAAGAAGCTGTTATAAACAATATCATCGCCATCAATACGTGCATTCACAGATGGAACATCCTGTAATGCCTGAACGACCGCTTTGGCAAAGAAGCTATTAAAGCCGAGGCGAACACCATGCTTTTTCTCGAAAGCTTCTTTATATTGTTTACGCGTATCCATCACCGCTGACATATCAATTTCATTGAATGTTGTCAGCATCGCTGCGGTATTCTGCGCTTCTTTCAAACGACGAGAAATAGTCTTTCTCATCTTTGACATTTTTTCACGTGTTTCACGTGTTTCTACCGGTGCGGTAGACGTGCTTGTGGCCCCAGAAGCAAGAGAAGCAGAAACAGTTGGCGCAGGTGCAGGAGCAGCCGGAGGATTTTTCAGATGCTCAAGAACATCACCTTTTGTTAAAGCGCCGTCTTTGCCGCTCCCCTTAACCTGATGTGGATTAAGGTTATTTTCTGCAATCAGCTTAGCCACAGCAGGAGGCAAAGTCATCGCAGCTGGAGATGTATTACCCTCGAGGAAAGTAACCAAGTCAGCTGTCGTCACTTTGCCGCCGGCACCCGAACCGTTAATTTGAGAAGGATCCAAATCATTCCCCGTTGCTGGCGTTGCAGCCTTTGGCGCTTCTTGTGACGAAGCTGGTGCACTAGATGCGGTAGCAGGTTTGGAAGCAGCTTTTGAACCGCCAGATCCAGGTGTAATAACGCCTAGAATTGCGCCGACGCCAACATCAGAATCAGCCTCTGCAGCAATTGACGTCAACACACCCGCAACCGGGGCATTAACTTCCAAGGTGACTTTGTCCGTCTCGAGTTCGCAGATAGCTTCGTCCTGAGCAACGCTATCCCCAACAGACTTCATCCATTGCGCAACTGTGGCCTCTGTCACGGATTCACCTAGAACAGGAACGGGAATTTCAACAGGCTCACCTGTTGCTTCAACCGCCTCGGGCTCTGCCGCTTCTGAAGCTTCTGCAGGCGCCTGCTCTTTGGACTCAGTTGGTTTTGATGCAACAGGCGCCGAAGATGCTGCACCTTCGGCAATTGATCCAAGTACGGCACCCACTTCAACATCGTCGCCTTCATTGGCAACAATACCTTCGAGAACACCAGCAACTGACGCATTTACTTCTAACGTGACCTTGTCTGTCTCAAGCTCGACAATAGCTTCATCCATCGCAACTGCTTCACCTGGCTGTTTCAACCATTTCGCAACTGTTGCTTCTGTTACAGATTCCCCTAGTGCCGGAACGACTATTTCGGTGGCCATTTTTTGTCTCTATTATGTTTATTATGCTATGTGTAATTTGAACTCGCTCACATTTCTATCAGCTCATCCGTTAAGAAAAAGGGTGACCCGGGACAGGCCACCCTTCTTATTTATTCACCGGCTTTCGCAACCGGGCGTAATTTTTCAACTTTTGTCGCCGCCGCATCTCTCGCTTCAAGCTCTTCAGCTTTGCGTGTTTGAATACGACTCATCGCTTTTTTGCCAAGTGTAAAAGCATCATCCAACAGAGCTTCTAACTGAAGCGCATGTTTTTTGGCTGATCCAGTCGCAGGTGATGCCGCAGTCTTACGACCAGCATAACGAGGACGATAACTTTCAAAGCCCATTTCTTCTGCAACTTCCTCGATGAAAGTTGACACAAAAGTCCAGGCCCCCATATTACGATGCTCTTCCTGACACCAAACCAGATCACAATGCTCGTAGCCTTTAAGAGCCTGTGATAGTGCTTCGGCCGGGAATGGATAAAGCTGCTCAAGCCGGATAAGGTGAACATTGTTAATCCCACGCTTTTCACGTTCGTCAAGAAGGTCATAATAAACCTTACCCGTACAAAGAATAACCTGCTTGATCTTACTCGGCGGGTTCACTTTTACGCTACACGGCAAAACACGGTGGAACGACGTATCCGGCAACATATCTTCCAAATTGGAAACACATTGTTTGTGCCGCAGAAGAGATTTTGGCGTCATAATAATCAACGGCTTACGGAAACCACGATGCATTTGACGTCTCAGAACATGGAAATAATTCGCAGGTGTCGTACAGTTAACAACCTGAATGTTGTCTTCCGCACAAGACTGAAGGAAGCGTTCAACACGACCCGATGAATGCTCAGGACCCTGACCTTCATAACCATGAGGCAAGAGCATAACTAAACCAGACATTCTCAGCCACTTGGATTCACCAGAAACGATGAACTGATCAATAATAATCTGCGCCCCGTTCACAAAGTCGCCAAACTGTGCTTCCCACAGAACCAGCGCATCTGGTTCGGCCAATGAATAACCGTATTCAAAACCAAGAACAGCCAACTCACTAAGCGGACTATTAATGATTTCAGCCTTTGCCTGGCTGGATCGAATGCCATTCAAGGGCTTGTATTCTGTTTCATCTTTTTGGTCGATCCACGCTGCGTGACGCTGCGAGAATGTTCCGCGGTTACAATCCTGTCCTGAAAGGCGAACCGGGTGACCTTCAACAAGCAAAGTTCCATAGGCAAGGGCTTCGGCAGTCGCCCAGTCAATGCCTTCGCCATTATCAATCATAGCCTGTTTGGCTTTGAGTTGGCGGGTTAACTTGCGATGAATGTTAAACCCATCGGGAACTGTACAAAGGGTATTTCCAACTTCTTTAAGAAGATCCAGCTCTACACCTGTATCCCCACGACGGGCATCATATCCCCGAACAGCGCCGATATGTGACCACTTACCTTCCAGCCAATCAGCTTTGTTTGGCTTATACCCTTCGGCAATCTGGAATTCTTCTTCCAGTTTGTCCCACCAGGTTTTGTTGATCGCGTCAATTTCACTTTGGGTAACAGTACCTTCAGAAGATAGTTGCTCGGCATAGAGTTCACGTACAGAACGCTGTTGCGCGATCTTTTTGTACATCTGTGGTTGGGTAAACGTCGGTTCATCACCTTCGTTATGACCAAAGCGACGATAACAGAACATGTCGATCACAACATCAGATTTAAAGGTCTGACGGTATTCAATGGCAATACGTGCAACGTGCACAACAGCTTCCGGATCATCACCGTTTACGTGAATAATTGGCGCCTGAATAATCTTGGCAACATCCGTACAGTAAGGTCCAGAACGAGAATGAACAGGATCAGTGGTAAAACCGATCTGGTTATTCACAATAAAGTGGATCGTTCCACCCGTAGTGTACCCATCAAGCTCGGATAGATCCAACGTTTCGGGAACAAGTCCCTGTCCAGCGAATGCCGCATCACCATGGAGTAAAATACCCATGATCTTGCTACGATCGTTATCGTTTTTCTGATCCTGTTTCGCACGGACCTTACCCACAACAACAGGGTCAACTGCCTCTAGATGGGACGGATTAGCTGTTAGAGAAAGGTGAACAGAATTGCCATCAAACTCGCGGTCCGAAGAAGTACCAAGGTGGTATTTCACATCTCCGGAACCGCCAACATCTTCAGGATTGGCTGCGCCACCTTTAAATTCGCTGAAAATTGCCCGGAAAGGTTTCCCCATCAGGTTAGCAAGAATGTTGAGGCGGCCGCGATGGGCAACCCCGAGAACAACCTCTTCCAAACCTAGCGCGGACCCTCTTTTGAGAATTTGTTCAAGTGCAGGTACCATTGTTTCGGCGCCATCAAGACCAAAACGCTTCGTACCTGTGTATTTTTTACCAAGGAATTGTTCAAAAATCTCGGCCGCAGACAGGCGTTCCAATATTGCCTGTTTACCTTTAGCCGTGAAATCTGTTCGGTTATTGATGCCCTCGATGCGCTCTTGGATCCAGGCTTTTTGCTCTGGTTCCTGAATATGCATAAACTCGACACCAATTTTGCCGCAATAGGTCTTGCGAACCCGCTCTACAATTTGACGTAATGTCGCCGTTTCCAACCCCAGAACACCATTGATAAAGATCGGATGATCCATATCTTCATCACCAAAACCGTAAGCTTTTGGGTCCAATTCAGGGTGAGGATTAACAGGTTTCAAACCGAGAGGATCTAGATTCGCTTCGAGATGACCACGAACACGGTAGGCCCGAATCAACATCAAGGCACGAATTGAATCAAGGATTGCACGACGGTTTTCTTCATCGCTCAACGGCACGCGACTCGCTTGCGCCGGAGCCGCAGGGACAGTGCTAACACCATGAATCCCTGCGAGTAAATCTTTGGCATCTTCTTCCAGATTAGAGAAGAAAGATTGCCACCCTGCATCTACAGAATCAGGGTGGCTTATGAACTGAGCGTAGAGATCAGCCAGTTCGCCAGCTTTTGGGCCAAAATAGCGGGCTTCATGCCCAACAGTAGTGTTCGCCATCTATAACCTGTAGCCGAACTGGAGGGTACCAGTCCGGCTCCCTCCAAATTAGGTTGTTATCCTTGCATAGCTTTCAGCATTGTGCTGCCAAGACTAGCAGGAGAATCTGCAACAAGGAAACCAGCTGACTTCATGGCTTCAATCTTGTCATCCGCACCACCTTTACCACCAGCAATAATCGCACCGGCATGGCCCATACGACGTCCTGGAGGCGCTGTAACACCCGCGATAAAACCTGCAATTGGTTTTTTCACTTTGGACGCAGCAAAAAACTCTGCTGCTTCTTCTTCGGCGCTACCACCGATTTCACCGATCATGATAATGCCCTGGGTTTCATCATCTTCCAGGAAGAGTTCCAAGCAATCGATAAAGTTCGTACCGTTCACCGGATCACCACCGATACCGATACATGTAGATTGACCAAGGTTCGCAGCCGTTGTTTGTGCAACAGCTTCATAGGTCAATGTACCCGAACGCGAAACAATCCCGATTTTACCACGCTGGTGAATATGCCCTGGCATGATACCAATTTTACATTCATCCGGCGTAATAATCCCTGGGCAGTTAGGTCCGATCAAGCGAGATCCAGATCCTTCCAAAGCACGCTTTACACGTACCATATCGAGAACAGGAATGCCTTCGGTAATACAAACGATCAATTCAACGCCCGCATCAACGGCTTCGAGAATAGCATCACCAGCAAAGGGCGGCGGCACATAGATAACAGATGCATTTGCTTCTGTTTTATGAACTGCTTCTGCCACTGTGTTGAAAACAGGTAGATCAAGGTGGCTTGTACCACCTTTACCCGGCGTCACACCACCAACCATCTTTGTGCCATAAGCAACTGCTTGCTCAGAGTGGAAGGTTCCCTGTGCACCTGTGAAGCCCTGACAGATAACACGAGTATTTTTATTAACAAGTACCGACATTTTACGCGGCCTCCTTCACGGCTTTGACCACTTTTTCAGCAGCATCAGCTAGGTCATCACCAGAAATAATAGGGAGACCGGATTCCGCCATAATTTTCTTACCAAGATCGACGTTTGTACCTTCTAGGCGAACAACCAATGGAACGCTGAGCGATACTTCACGAGCAGCAGCAACAACACCCTCGGCAATCACATCACAACGCATGATGCCACCAAAGATATTAACCAGAATACCCTTAACATTTGGATCAGAAAGAATGATCTTGAAAGCAACGGTCACACGCTCTTTCGTCGCACCACCACCAACGTCTAGGAAGTTAGCAGGCTCACTGCCGTATAGCTTGATGATATCCATCGTTGCCATCGCAAGACCAGCACCGTTCACCATGCACCCAATTTCACCATCCAGCGAAATGTAGTTTAATTCATGGCGAGCCGCTTCAAGTTCTTTTGCATCTTCTTCGTCTTCATCGCGCATACCTGCAACGTCTTTGTGACGGAAAAGCGCGTTATCGTCGAAGTTCATTTTAGCGTCGAGTGCAATAATGTCGCCTGCACCAGTCACAACCAATGGGTTGATCTCAACGATACTGGCGTCAAGATCCATAAAGGCTTTGTACATCGTCGCCATGAATTTCACAGCTGCACCGACCTGCTTGCCCTCAAGCCCCAAGCCGAAAGCTAGGTTACGACCGTGATAAGGCATAAAACCTTCGACAGGATCGATAGCAACTTTCAAGATTTTTTCAGGCGTGGCTTCGGCCACTTCCTCAATTTCCATTCCACCTTCGGTAGATGCCATGATGGTCACGCGGCTGGTCGCGCGATCAATTAGCATTCCAAGATAGAGTTCACGTTTAATGTCACAGCCTTCTTCGATGTAAAGGCGTTTCACCTCTTTACCGACAGCGCCAGTCTGCTTTGTCACGAGGGTATGACCTAGCATCTTGCGCGCGTTTTCTTTCACATCATCAAGCGTCTTGCAGAGACGAACTCCACCGTCGCCATCAGGGTCGTCGGTGAAACGGCCTGCTCCACGTCCACCTGCGTGGATTTGGGATTTTACAACCCAGATTGGGCCGCCCAGTTCACGGGCTGCATTTTCTGCCTCTTCCGGTGTAAAAGCAACTGATCCACGGGGAACAGCTACACCGTATTTTCTCAGCAGCTCTTTAGCTTGATATTCATGAATGTTCATGGGACGCCACAAAGCCTCAATTGGTTTTATTTTTTAAATATGGTTAACGAGTCCGAAAACCCTCATACCAGCAATATACACTTAATTTGTTAAGAGCATACCGATAGATACTTAGCGATAGATTAACACCCCGGACCCAGAGCGCAACCGCACCGCAACAATTTTTGTCGGAAAATTGGCATAAAATGCCGCGGATAGTCGGAAAAATAAAAGGCGTTGCGACTTATCGTCAACAACGCCTTTCACTATTCTCAATCACAAGAAGATTTAATTGTGCAATGCACAGTACCTTCTTAGCCTTTAGCCTGGATATCCTTACAAGCTTCGACGAGCCCCTTAACAGCCTCTACAGAGCTGGCAAGAAGCGCAGATTCCGTAGCATCCAGGTCGATTTCAACAACTTTTTCGACACCGTTTGCTCCCAAAATTGCGGGGACACCAACGTACATACCGTCAACGCCATACTGACCTTCAAGATATGCAGCGCATGGCAGAACGCGACGCTTGTCTTTCAGATAGCTTTCCGCCATCAAAATTGCAGAAGCAGCCGGTGCATAAAAAGCAGAACCGGTTTTCAACAACCCAACGATCTCAGCACCACCATTTTTTGTGCGCTCAACAATAGAATCCAGTTTCTCTTGGCTCATCCAACCCATTTTAATGAGTTCTGGCAAAGAAATACCGGCAACAGTTGAATGACGAACCATCGGCACCATCGTGTCACCGTGACCACCGAGAACAAATGCTGTTACGTCTTCGACAGATACATTCATCTCATCAGCAAGGAAGTGACGGAAACGGGCAGAGTCCAAAACCCCGGCCATACCAACAACTTTATTAGCCGGAAGGCCTGAAGCCTGCTGAAGAACCCAGACCATTGCATCCAGAGGATTGGTAATGCAGATAACAAAAGCATTTGGGCAATTCTGTTTAATACCTTCACCAACAGACTGCATAACCTTGATGTTAATGCCCAGCAGGTCATCACGGCTCATGCCTGGCTTGCGGGCGACGCCTGCAGTTACAATCACAACATCGGAATCAGCGATGTCTGCGTAGTCGTTTGCCCCTTTAAGATCAGCATCAAAACCTTCTACAGGAGAAAGTTGAGCAAGATCCAGCGCCTTACCCTGAGGAATACCTTCGGCAATGTCGAAAAGAACGACATCGCCCAAATCTTTCATTCCAGCCAACAAAGCAAGTGTGCCGCCAATATTACCAGCACCAACAAGCGCGATCTTTTTACGTGCCATGATTTCTGTCCTTATCAGGATTTCTTCGGCCCGATCGGGCCCTCGATCAAATGCGTCGCAGATAAAAGTACCTGCAAAATACACAGGGAGTCCTAGCGCGTATCCCCATTTTGAGCAAGGAACTTTGTTGCATTGCACACAGACTCCTCTTGTTCAAACTTTAGTGATCTCAGCTCAACAGGCAAAAGTACTTACCCTTATCTGTCCGTAACTATTTTGCGCATTTCACACAAGATGTTGCATAGGGAAGGGCAATCAGCCGGGCTTCCGGGATGGTTTCCCCACAACCAGAGCAAACACCATAGGTATCATTCTTTATGCGCGTCAGCGCAGCTCGAATCTGATTTATTTCCACCAACCCGGCCTCTTCAAGCCCTTCAAGCACTTGGTCCCCTTCACTTTCTGTTGCGTTTTCTCCCCAGTCCTGACTATGAGGTTCCCGAAGGTCATGTTCGATTTGATCAACCCGAACGCCAAGTTCTTCCATTCGGGCTTTCAAGCTGGCTTTAATTTTATTCAGATCAGGCATTTGCACAGGTTCCCTTCTGATAGCTCTATTGATTTGGATAGTACTATTGGGATTATGGCACTTGCTTTAAACGAGTCATTGACTCAGGTCAGCATTGTTTAAGAGATAGCAAGCACACCGCTCATGAGAGATTACTCTCATAAGGCATCATTTTACGGCTTTTTTTGTTTCAAGGGAAGCCTGACCTAGAATTAAAAGAGTCATACCTATTGCATGCCTGCATTACGTATCAATATGCGGCTGGATAATATATTCCTGAGATCTCATTTCCTGAAGCCGACTGACTGTGCGCTCAAATTCAAAAGCGCCATCGCCGCTGGGATATAGTTCTTCCGGTTCAGCCGCAGCAGCAGCAACCAAATTACACCGATGTTCATATAGGGCATCAATTAGAGACATGAACCGACGCGCCTTATCTCTATTCTCTGAGACCATTATAGGAATATCCGATAAAATCAACGTATGATATTTCTTGGCAATCGTTAAATAATCTCCAGGCCCAAGAGCCGTCGCGCAAAGCTCATCAAAGGTAGCAAAAGCAACTTTTCTTGCTGTCTTTGCCATTCTCACTTCCCGCCCTTTGATATGAAGGATCTCTTCTTCAGCCTGCGCCCCCTCAGTCAGCTGGAAAAAAGCCTCTTCCAATGCGTGGCTGGCTTCATTGCCAAGTGGGGTGTAATAGACAGAAAGGTTTTTCATCCGCTCCAGGCGATAATCAATTCCAGAATCAAGCTGCAGCACATCCAATCGTGCCTTTAAAAGATCGATAAAAGGCAAAAAGCTCTCGCGTTGCAGCCCATTCTCATACAGCCGATCCGGTGGCCAGTTCGAAGTCGCAACGACAACAACACCCTTTTCAAACAAAGCTTCAAACAAACGAGCCAAAATCATCGCATCAGCGATATTCACCACATGGAATTCATCAAAGCAAAGGAGTAAAGCCTCTTCGGCCAACTCTGCAGCAACATCCGGCAAGGGATCAGCCCGGGTTCCCCTATGTTTTTCTCGCCATTTGTGCAGACGTTCCTGTACTTCCAACATAAAGGCATGAAAATGAACACGCCGCTTTGGCTCCGTCGGGGCAACAGAAAAGAACATATCCATAATTGTGGATTTCCCTGTACCAACCCCCCCAAACAGATATAGCCCTTGCGGTGGGGTTATTTTTCGACGCCCCAAACCAAGGCGTTCTTTCCACCCGCCCATTCCCGTCGAAGGTTGGTAATTTTTCAAAGCATGATACAAGCTTTGTAATTTTTCAGCCGCAAGTTCCTGCGTTTGATCAGGACGAAGCTCACCAGCGTTTCGCATATCACGATAGAGAAAAAGCGGTCCTTCACTCATAGAAAAGAAATTCCCAAACCTGTATATAAATTAACTAAATTGAATACTTAACGTCCACCAGTAACGATCATTACTCTGTTCATAAAACCTCCTGTCTTGCGCTTGATATCGCAATGCGAGATCATAAAACCCTGAAATGATTATTATTACAACTCCATGAATTGCCAATAGGCATAACAAAAAGAACAAGAAATAAAGAACTTAAAAGACATAACGACCAATTCGCCCCGTAACATCAACTCGGCAAAATTACAGGAGAAAACGATGAACGAAGATGTCCTGAATATGAGTATCCGCAAATTTCTCAAAAAAGTTGGCATAACATCACAACGTGAAATCGAAGCTGCAATTCGGCAGAATATTAAAAACATGCAATTAAGCGAAAAACCTTCATTCGCAATATCAGTTCAATTACACGCTCCTGAACTCGGACTCGATCATAAAATTGACGGAAAAATAGAACTGGAATAATTTTTTTAAAAAAAAGCGACGGTTTTTATTTTCTTCCTGCGTTGAAAGAACACGAAACGATCATCACAGGAGAAAAACCATGATCAGTAAAAAGACTTTTATTGTTGCAAGTTCAATTGCATTTCTAACCGCAAGTGCCGCCTTTGCTGCCGGCGGTGGAAAGTGGAAAAACCACTTCGAAAAAGCTGACACAAACGGTGATGGACAAATCACACAGCAAGAAATTGCGAATGTACAGGCGACAAAATTCAGTCAAACCGACCTAAATAATGACGGTTCTATCAGCTTGCCAGAAATGCAAGAAGCTGTTGCTAGGCGCATCGCCGAAAGAACAAAAAACAAATTTAGCAAAATGGATGCTGATAATTCTGGCGGGATCTCTACCGAAGAATTTAATGCTAGAATAGACAAAATGATCAAACGCCTTGATCACAATAACGACGGGGTCATTGATAAAAAAGAAATACGACACAAAAAGCGCCACAAAGGATAATATTATAACTGATCAACCAAAGCATAATTGAATGGTAGGGAAAACGGGTCATCAATGACAATGCCTCAAACCCCAATAGAGGATGCGAATTTAATGGCCCGAGTTGCACAGGGGGACGCAAATGCATGCCGTCTTCTTGTGCAACGACACCTCAATCTACTTGTGGGATTAGCCATGCGGATGACTGAAAGTAAATCTGAAGCAGAAGACATCGCCCAAGAAGCTTTTGTCAGACTGTGGAAACAAAGCCATGACTGGCAAGCCAAAGCCAAGGTATCAACATGGCTTTACAGAGTGGTCCATAATCTTTCTATTGATGCTATCCGTCGAAAAAATCGGCAGACATTATCCGAAAATGATCGGGTACAAATAAGCGAAAACACAACAAGCACCCAAAAAACTCAGGATCAGATGCTTCATCAACAAGACATAACACGGCAGGTCGAAACAGCTATATCTCACTTACCCGAGCGGCAAAGAACGGCGATCACCCTTGTTCATCATAGGGACATGTCGAATAAAGATGCCGCTCACGTTATGGATATCTCTGTTGACGCACTTGAATCTCTCTTGGCAAGAGCACGGCGGAGTCTCAAAGAGATCCTTTCAGAAAGCCGTAAAGACTTACTGGGAGCAGCATCATGATGCCTAACTCACCTCTCTCAAGCAAAGACAGAACGGAGCTCACTTATCTTTTTGATTGCTATGGTGCTTACTCTCACCACTGGCCTGAAGAAAAACGCGACTGGGCCTCAAACCTTATCGACCATCACCCTGAAGCCAAGGTGTTGAGGGATCAGGCTCTTGAGTTCGATCGGTTACTTGACCAAAGTCCAGCAGAGCCAGATTCAGTGCACCTCATCAACTCCATTTTGGCTCAAGCGCCGCAAAAAAAACAACCGCCCAACCAAGAACAAAGCATACTTCATAAACTCTGGCCCTTTGAAAGTATATGGCGACCTATTTCAGCCCTGACGACAGCTGGCATATTCGGCATTCTGCTTGGAACAACGTCTCCGGCCTTCCTCTATCAACAAGAGGCAATAGAAATGGAAATCGCTTATCTAGAATTCTCTCTGGGTGATAACTTCACAAATAATTTTCCAGAAGGAGAAATTGACTAATGCCCGTTCCTTCAAAAAAGGTTCTTACTATAATTTTCTCTATTTCCTTGGCCTTCAATATTTTCATGGGTGGCCTTATCGGATCGCATATGTGGCACGCACGCACTTATGGCCCCGTCGGCATGCATGGTAAATCACAAGAACAAAAGAAACAGTGGCGCAACCTCTCGTCAGAACAACGTGATATTTTCAAAGAAGTATGGCGGGAACACAAATCAGATATTAAATCCTCTTTTAAGGATCTGCGCGCATCGCATAAAAAATTAAAAGGTAATTTAAAAGGAAAGACCGAACGTCCGGAATTTGAAGCTGCCTTTGAAATCTTTATGGCCGAACAATCCGACATTCACAGTCAAACGCTGGAAAAGCTACTCGACATCGCAATGACCCTGCCACCAGAAGACCGTAGCACCTTTCTCTCCTTATGGGGAACAGGCCCTAGCAGAGGCAAGCACCAACAACGATAAGATAAAACCTCATTGAAAGAACTACTGAACAATCCGATTTGCGGGCAAGATAATGGATGCCGTGGTCCCCTTACCTTCTTCACTTGAAAGACGAAGGCTACCGTTGTGAAGCAAACAAAGCTTCTGAGAAATTGAAAGCCCTAAGCCAGTTCCCTGAACTTGCCTTGTCATCGCCCCATCAACTTGAATAAAGGGGCTCATGACATCCTGCAATAATTCTTGTGGAATACCTATCCCAGTATCTGTGACCTGAATAAATATAGTATCCTCATCACGACCTGCGTTGATTGTAATCTTGCCGCCTGCTGGCGTAAACTTCACAGAATTGGACAACAAATTAATCAAAATCTGTTTTATTCCCCGCTCATCAGCATAAACGTTTGGAAGAGATGCTGTTGATCCAATTTCAAGGTCCAGTTCACCGCTATCCAACCTAGGCCGAATGATCGTTATAGATGAGTTGATCAAGTTTTGAAGGTCAATTTCCTCCTCATTGAGAGAGAACTCTCCAGCTTCAATTTTAGACAGATCAAGTATGTCATTAATCAGATTCAACAGGTGATCACCACTATTTCTAATGTCAGATAAATAGTCGTGATATCTCTCTGATCCCAGAGGCCCAAAAACTTCACGCTCCATTAGCTCTGAAAAACCGATAATGGCATTCAACGGCGTGCGTAATTCATGGCTCATATTAGCCAAAAATTCGGACTTCGCACGGTTCGCGACCTCGGCGCTTTCCTTAGCCTGCCTTAATTGGGCTTCAGCCTCGCGCTGTTTGGTAATATCTTCCTTCGTCGCGACATAGTTTGTGATTTCACCCTGATCGTTTACAACACTTGATATAGAAGCTCGTTCCCAAAAATAATCACCATTTTTGTGTTTATTTTTAAATACGCCTGTCCAGACGTGGCCGTTTGAAATGGTCTCCCAGAGTTCTTTATATTGAACTTCGGTAGTATGGCCCGACTTCAATACACTAGGCGTTTTCCCGATAACTTCATCCGGGCTATAGCCTGTAACATCCGTGAACTTGGGATTTACATACTCAACGACGCCATTTGGATCGGTGATTTGAATAACGGCAGGATTTTGCTCGATAGCTTTTGAGAGTTTTCGTAGTCGCCCCTCGACCTCTTTTTGCGCAGAGATATCCCGGATAAAAGTAATCCTGTTATTCTCTCCATCAAGGACGCTGTTTTTTGCGGTGATACTTACCTCAAAACGCGATTGATCTTTTCGAATACAAATAGCTTCATATGCACCCGTCTTTTTTGTGTTGATTGCATTACGAACCTCACCAAGGGATTCTGGCGCAATCAGATCCTCCACCTGCAAAAGAATCATTTCTTCGTATTCATAACCAAACATACGCATAGCTGCATCATTGCAGTCTGACATTACATCATCAGCATGAATAATAATTCCCTCATTTGAAAGTTCAGATAATCTACGGAGACGTTCTTCACTCACCCTCAGATTTTCTTCCGCCCTTATACGCTCAGAAATATCAACGCTGACACCAATTAACCCCGCAAATGTTCCATCAGTATTATTATATCGCGCTTTATGCATCAAAATATGCATATCTGAACCATCTGGACGTGTAAAAACGGCGGTCCCTTCATCAGTCATCCCTGCATAAATCGCCTGCTGGTCCGCCGCGATAAAAGTATCGGCCAATTCCTTTGGGAACAATTCATGGGATGTTTTACCAATAATCTGATCCAGCTCTAACCCAATATTTTTGAGGAACAGCTTATTGCATCCCAGATATTTTCCGTCTTGATCTTTGAAGTAAATCTGAGCAGGAACAGCATCCAATAATGTTTGCAAAAAGTGATTATGCTGCTCTACCGCACTTTCAGCTTCTTCGAGACGTTTAATCTGTTGATTGAGTTTTTGAAAGCTAGGGACTGCTCTGATAATGCCAATAAAAAGAAAGATTGCGCCCCCAAGATAGCCAACCATCTTTTCCAATATTGCCTGATACGCTGTATCGCCGACAATCAGGAATTTATTAAGCTGAGGGAAGTTATCAGACACATCCAACAGACTTGCAACTGCCAAAAGAACAAAGCCCGCCGTGATAAAGTTCCAACCACGAAAAGCAAGATCCTGAGCCGGGCGACGCCAAATAACAACACCAACAAGAGTGATCAGAACGGCTGTACGAAATATTTCCGCCGTCAAATCCAGCATTTAAGAACAGGCTCCCCACCCCACACTACAAAATCCTTACTTCTCAATCACCCAAAAGTTGTGGGGACGATTCCAGAACTTAAACATTTATTTTCATAATTAAGCTAGTATCAATAATGAAAACTAACAGGAAGTAAATGCAACAAGTTTTATCACAAAAAAAGGCTGGCAAAACGCCAGCCTTTCCCAATTCATCAAAATTACTATGGATAATTAAACTTTTCGTTCAACCATCAACTTCTTAATCTCTGCAATTGCCTTCGCCGGGTTCAGCCCCTTTGGACAAGTTTTAGTGCAGTTCATAATTGTATGGCACCGGAAAAGCCTGAACGGATCTTCCAGATTATCCAAGCGTGATCCGGTTTCTTCATCACGGGAATCCGCAATAAAGCGATAAGCCTGAAGCAGAACAGCCGGTCCAAGATAACGATCGCCATTCCACCAATAACTCGGGCAGGATGTTGAACAGCTAAAACAAAGGATACATTCCCACAGACCATCAAGTTTCTTACGATCTTCAGGAGTCTGAAGGCGCTCTCTCTCAGGTGCCGCAGTCGTGGTTTTCAACCACGGCTCGATAGATGCATACTGCGCATAGACCTGATTGAGATCAGGCACCAGATCCTTGACAACAGGCATGTGTGGCAAGGGATAAATTTTGACCTCATCATCCTCGTCCACATCGCTGCAGAACTTGGTACAAGCCAGTGTGTTTGACCCATCAATGTTCATGGCACAGGACCCACAAACACCTTCACGACAGGAACGACGGAATGTCAGACTCGGATCGATCTCGTTTTTAATCTTGATCAAAGCATCCAAGACCATTGGACCACAATTATCCATGTCCACTTCGTAAACATCTTCCCGTGGTGTTTCCCCGCTATCAGGGTCCCAGCGATAAACGCGGAATGTCTTGGTTTTTGTTGCTCCAGCCGGAGCAGGATGCTTTTTCCCGCTCTTGTTTATTTTTGAATTAGCTGGAAGTGCAAATTCTACCATTGTTATTTTCTCCTAGACGCTTTCCCTTTAGCCACTTAATAAACGCGGGCTTTTGGTGGGAAGGATTGCACTTCATCAGTTAACGGCTCCAGATTAACCGGGCGATAATCAAAAGTAACATTCCCGTCTTCATCACACTTGGCCAGTGTGTGTTTCATCCATTTTTCATCATCACGGTCAGGGAAATCCTCACGGGCTTGCGCACCGCGGCTTTCCTCACGATTTGCGGCACCAGCCATGGTAACACGTGACTGATACATCAGATTGTCAAGTTCCAAAGTCTCAACCAGATCAGAGTTCCAGATCAGCGACCGATCGGTAACATTGATATCGTCGCGCTTGCTCCAGATTGATCCCAGAAGATCGATACCTTGCTTCAGGCTCTCACCTGTTCTGAACACGGCCGCATGGTTCTGCATAGCTTTTTGCATTTCCAAACGAACTTCAGATGTCTTCATTGACCCCTTCGCGTAACGTGCCTTGTCCAAACGTGCGAGAGAGTTATCCCCAGCATCTGCAGGAAGCGGCGCCTGTGACGCACCAGCCTTCAGCGTTTCAATACAATGAAGCGCTGCACCGCGACCAAAGACAACCAGATCAAGTAAAGAGTTCGATCCCAGACGGTTCGCCCCGTGTACAGAAACACAAGCGGCTTCACCAATGGCCATCAAACCGGGAACTTCTGTATTCGGATCCCCGTTCTTACTGGTCACAACATCACCTGTGTACTTACAAGGGACACCGCCCATGTTGTAGTGACAGGTAGGAATCACGGGAATAGGTTCTTTTGAAACATCAACACCCGCAAAGATACTTGCAGATTCAGCGATCCCTGGAAGTCGTTCAGCAATAAGATTCGGATCCAGATGCTCGATGTGCAGATGAATATGGTCATTGCCAGTGCCGACACCGCGGCCATCACGAATTTCCATTGTCATGGCACGACTAACTACATCACGAGACGCAAGATCTTTAGCACTCGGTGCATAGCGTTCCATGAAACGTTCACCTTCAGAGTTGGTCAGATAACCACCTTCACCGCGAACGCCCTCAGTAATCAGACAACCAGCACCATAGATTCCAGTTGGATGGAATTGAACAAATTCCATATCCTGACAATCAAGGCCGGCACGTAATGCCATACCGTTACCATCACCTGTACAGGTATGCGCACCCGTGCAAGAGAAGTACGCACGACCGTACCCACCAGTCGCCAAGATAACTTTCTGTGCACGGAAGCGATGGATTGTACCATCATCTAGGTTCCATGCCACGACACCGCGGCATTCACCATTTTCCATGATCAGGTCAATGGCAAAGTACTCAATAAAGAACTCAGCGTGACGTCTTAGACTCTGCTGATAAAGCGTATGCAACATAGCATGGCCAGTTCGATCAGCCGCGGCACAAGTACGTTGCGCAATCCCCTCGCCAAAGCGGGTTGTCATACCACCGAAAGGACGCTGGTAAATCTTACCTTCTTCGGTACGACTAAACGGCATCCCATAGTGTTCCAGCTCAACAATTGCCGGAACAGCTTCACGTACCATATATTCAATTGAGTCCTGATCACCAAGCCAGTCGGATCCCTTTACGGTATCATACATGTGCCAGCGCCAGTCATCTTCACCCATGTTCCCCAGAGAAGCAGAAATCCCCCCTTGAGCAGCAACCGTATGACTACGCGTTGGAAAAACCTTGGTAATACAAGCCGTTTTCAGGCCTGCTTCTGCCAAACCCAGCGTCGCACGCAAACCTGCGCCACCGGCCCCGACAACAACCACATCATACGTGTGATCGATAAACTCATATGCTTTGTTTGATGGAGCAGTGTTCATCGTTTATTTCCTAGCCCCTGAAGAGAATCATCAAAATTGAAAGAATACCTGTCAAACCCAAGACAACATGGATCGACAGACTCAGGAACAGGGAAAGAACTTTACTCGCCTCTCCATGTACATAGTCTTCTATCACCACTTGCATTCCCTGTTGGGAATGAAGAAGGCCGACAGAGATCAAAAGAATTAACAATCCTGCAACAACAGGCGATTGAACCCATTCCAGAAACTGCACATGATCAGCCCCGGTCATCAACGCAACCGAAAACACAAACCACAAAACAAGCGGAACAAGAGCCAAACTGGTCAGGCGTTGAGCCCACCAATGCGAAGAGCCATCTTTTGCTGAGCCCAATCCACGAGCACGTCCCAAAGGCGTACGAAGCGACATATCAAGCTCCTCCCATTACATAGGCGAGGGCCCAAAGCCCCAACGTGATAATGACTGAGAATACAATCACAGCCTTACCGGATGCATACGCGGTTTCAAGCTCTAGACCTTTACCTGCATCCCAGTAGAGATGCCGAATGCCGTTACAAAGGTGGAAAACGAGAGCAAACGTCCAACCGAAAAGAAGTAATCGGCCGAACCAAGATCCCAAGAAGGATTGTACCAGTTCAAAATATTCCACGCCGCTTGCTGCTGCAGCAAGCCACCAGATCAGAACGATGGAACCCACGGATGTGGCAACGCCCATGATGCGGAATAGAATAGAAAGTACGGAAGTTAATTGAGGACGATACACCTGCAAATGAGGTGAAAGAGGTCTGTTACCCCTGGACATGTTTTCTTTCCCGATATTGCGCACTGGTTCCGCTTTTCAACTTCGCGCGCCTTATATTTAGCAGAACCCAAAGATTTGATGACGTTAAACCGCAATGCAGCATTAGTCAATGCAAGGCGACTAAAACTCGTTAAAGAACGACCCGACGACAAACAAGTATTTTACGAACATAAGAATTGTGACTTTTACTTATTAACATCACCTTAAAACTTCCAAACATCTCCATGTTGCGCTGCACAGCCACATTTACAAAAAGAAGTATTAAAATAAAAAATAATTTTAACTTTGCAACAACTGATAATACTCATGAAAAACAAACTATATTACTCTTAAAAAGGAACACTCTAAGAAAAGAGCATTGGACACACAGAATATTTATTGTTTCGATACAATATTATTAATCACCTCAAACGCTGTAAATCATCCAACATCAGAGAGATTTTTATTTTGGCATCAACACTGTGTAATCAAAATCCAAAACGACATTTTCCCGATACTGCTCTTCGCTATTCTTCAGGGGGAAATTCTCACCATTGCTATTCTTGGTAGCTACCAAGCGAATTCTCAAAGCCCCGATATCACCACATTCCGAAAGCTCAATTTTATCCAGCACTTCACTCCAGGCATAGATCGTATCCCCTGCAAACGTCGGTGCTACGTGGGCGCCTCCATTAATTGCAACAACTTTGAACGCATTTTCCATACCATTGAAAGACAAAGCACGAGCGATAGAGATGATGTGCCCCCCATAAATCAAACGTCGCCCAAAACGACCTTGGGATTCTGTATGTTGGTTAAAGTGAACCTTTGCTGTGTTCTGATAGAGTCGGGTCGCCATTTGATGCTCAGCCTCTTCGATGGTCATGCCGTCGACGTGGGCTATACGTTCGCCAACACTATAATCTCCCCACCTATAGGTCGACCCAGATAAAGTAAAATCATACCCTGTTAAATTTACTTCCTTGGGAATTGATAAGGATCCTGCGGCAACACTTTCGCTCAACTCAGGCACAACAACTACCGGAGCGGCAGCATCAACATCACGCTTTCGCACCATAACCCAGCGCACATACTGTAGCACCATTTCGCCGTGTTGATTTCGCCCGGTGGACCGAACGTAAACAACCCCGGTTTTGCCGTTGGAATTCTCCTTTACACCGATCACATCACTCACAGTAGAAACGGTATCGCCCGGATAAAGGGGCACCCCAAAAACACCTTCGGCATAACCAAGGTTTGCCACGGCATTCAAGGAAATATCAGAAACGGTCTTCCCAAAGACAATGTGAAATGCAAAGAAATCATCTACCGGCGCGCGATCAAAGCCAAGGGATCTCGCAAACTCATCTGAAGAGGAAAAAGCAAACCTGGATCCATAAAGAGCAGTGTAAAGGGCCTGATCACCAGAGGTTATCGTTCTCGGGGTCGCATGCCTAAGCACCATACCGGGATAAAAATCTTCAAAAAAATTCCCTTGCTGGGTTTTGTGCTGGGTTTTACTTTTAGTATGATTTTTCACACCCATGATCTATCCCCTTAAGACACACTCTGTTCCAAAACCATGATCGCATCTGAATACTCGATCAATCTTCGCGCTTCATCGGCATGAAGGTTTTCAATCAGATGCCCATCAAGCACGACAACCCCTTGCCCCAGTTTTTTTCCCTCTTCAAAAGCTGACACGATAGCCCGCGCCTTTTCTACCGCTTCTTTCGAAGGACCAAAGGTATTGTTTGCAACAGAGATCGTTTTGGGATGGATCAGTGTTTTACCATCGAAACCCAGGGCTAACCCCTGCACACAGACTTCCGCAAAAGCATCGTCATCATTAAGATCAAGACAAACCCCATCGACAATACCAATGCCATAAGCTCTGGCAGCTAACAAGCATAGCCCCAGCGACGTAATCACCGGCAAGCGCTCTCGTGTATGTCGGGCCTGTAAATCCTTAACCAGATCAGAAGTCCCCATGACAAAACAGGAAATCCGCTCGGATGAAGCCGCTATTTCTTTGGCATTGAGCATCCCCAAAGGCGTTTCCATCATACACATCACTGACATGGTTTCAGGGGCACCAGACTTGTTCATCAGATCGACAAGATTAAGCACTTGTCTTTCATTTTCGACCTTGGGCAGTAAAATCGCATCGGCTTCTGTACCCGAGATCGCCTTGATATCCTCGAGGCCCCATTCTGTGTCCAGTCCATTCACACGAACAATGATTTCGCGCTTGCCATATCCACCTTGACGTAAAGCCTCAACAACCATTTCTCGTGCTTCGTTTTTTTTGTCGTCAGTAACAGCATCTTCCAAGTCAAAAATAAGCGCATCCGCCGAAAGGCTTCGCCCCTTTTCCAAGGCTCTGGCTTTTGAACCGGGCATATAAAGAACAGATCTTCTCGGTTTTGGGGCCGCTACCATCTTCAACTCCTCTGTCTTGTTCTGCAGTCATTTTAATACGCAACACCTAATTGTGCACTGCAGCATTTACTGCATAATTCCATCAAACGAAACGACAAACAAGACTTTTTATTTCCTTTTTCCCTTTCACATCCATCTATAATTACCCAAATTCGGGAAAGGCTTCACCCCTACCCTTTAACCTATCCCTCTTTTACGCAACAGACCGAACACGCTGACGTAAAGAGAAAAGACCACCAAAAGCAATCAAAACAAGTGGCAGAACAGTCACCGCAACCGCTGTCCAACTGAAACTGGAAATCAGAACTCCTGACCCAAAAGACGCCAAGGTCGATACAAGTGCGATGAGCGTATCATTAACCCCTTGAAGAGCGGATCTCTCACCTGCACTCAAATTCTCATTCAACATATTTGTTGCCCCAATAAACCCAAAATTCCATCCAAGCCCCAGCAAGATTAGCGCAAGGTAAAAGTTCTCTAGCTCAATACCTGCCATGGCCATGCCTGCCGACAGACAAAGCAGTACCAAGCCACAAGAAATAATTTTCCCAGACCCAAACCGAGAAATCAGGCTTCCGGTAAAGAAACTCGGCGCAAACATAGCAATGACATGCCATCGAATTACGTCACCAGCCTGCACATCAGTAAAACCGCACCCCACCATGGCAAGAGGTGTCGGCGCCATCAACAAAACCATGACACCAAACGAAACTGCAGCACAAAGTATGGCCGTAAAAACGGCTGGGCGACGTATAATCTCTCCAACCGTTGCGACTTTCTTGTTTTCATTCAATTGGTCCGCATTACCTGTTTCTGGCAAGCGCAATGCAAGAATAGGAAGGCTCCCGATAATGGACAATACCGTGATCGCCCCATAGGCACCCGCAAAGGGAATAGGAGAGAAGAGATCTTTACTGTAGATAAAGACTTCTGGCCCCACCAGCGCCGCAACTAATCCGGAGCCAAGAGTAAAGGAAATCGCTTTCGGTCGCCAAGATTCAGAAACAACTTCGGCTGCGGCAAATCTAAAAAAACCAAAACAAATCAGCGCACTTCCCATCGCAGCATGGGCGAAGCACAAGGTATAAAAATTTTCATAGAACAGGCTATAAACGCCTAAGGCCCCGCCAGATGCCGCAATTGTCGCCCCAAGAAGAAACCCAAGCTTTCTGCCATACTTTCCCATAAAAACGGACATAGGCGCTGCTGTTAACATCCCCGCCAGCATCTGTACTGAAACAGGCAGGATTGCGAGTTCATTTGCAGGCGCAAGCATAGCCCCAGCCAATCCACCTAAGATAATAAGCATAGGCATCGGCGTTCCAAGAACGGCATTGCCCAGTAAAATTAGCGAAAAGTTAAGTCGCTGTGTTTGGTCTGGCATCGTCACATTATCGCTCATACTGTTACAGGCATCCTTAGCCCAGATTAATTTTAAAGGTTTCGACTATAATTTCGACTGTACCTCAAACAATCACTGTCAAAAATGTAATTCAAACATCAAATATTGCCAAATATCGTATTATAGGCAATATTGGCGGAGGATTAAGGAGCAAAACTTTGAGACCAAGGAAAACACTGGGAACAGAGAAAAGGAGCCGAGAAATCGGCGTTCTGATTTTTGATAACGTAAATCTTTTAGATATAAGCGGCCCCGTGCAAGCTTTTCATAGCGCCTCTTCTCCAGAGACCACAGCCTCAAAGACGCCAACAAAAACGGACCCAACGGCAAATAAAAAGCCTGTAAGCAGGGCAAATGACATACCGCTTTACAAGCATCGCTTTCTCTCGCTTGATGGCAATTCCATTCACACATCCTGTGGGATGGAAATAATGCCCCACGGAAAAATCACCGACCTTCATCCTTGTTTGGACTTGTTAATACCGGGCGGCAACGGCGTTGATGGACTTCTTGAAAACGGGACCTTACTGCAAACGCTAAAAGCGTTTCACACCACGAACAAAGATCGCCGACTGATTTCAATTTGTTCAGGCGCTCTTATTCTTGCGGCAGCAGGTGTTCTTGACGGACGCGAAGCCACAACCCATTGGTCACGAGAACAAATGGCAAAAGAACGCTTCCCCAATGTGAACTGGAAGCTCAACACCATCTACACAAAGTCAGATCAGATCTACACTTCGGCGGGCGTCTCAACAGGTATTGACCTGGCAATGGCAATTATCGAGGAAGACCACGGCACATCAAACTCACTTGATGTCGCCCAGGAACTCGTCGTCTACCTCCGTCGAAATGGTGGGCAAAAACAGTTCTCGGATCTTCTTGAAGCTCAGAAACGCTTAGAACCAAAACTACTACAACTTGTCGACAAGATAAGCGCCGACCTCTGCCGGAGTTGGACATTATCAGAACTGTCAAAAGAGGCGAACATGACACCGCGCACACTTGATCGCCGCTTCAATCAAGCTCTAGGCTCTTCCCCTGTCCAGTTTGTAGAACTCACCCGCCTTAACCAGGCGAGAATCCTTCTCACCAAAGGCGTTTTAATGAAGCAGGTCGCGAATTTATGTGGCTTTGGTGATCTCCAAAAAATGCGCAGAAGCTTTCAGCGCAATCTCGGTATCACAACAACAGAGTACCTTCAGCACTTTGGCCCGGTGAATTAGTTTACGATTATTACGCCTCACAAACCCTAGTATGAATTTTAAGACACAAGGAATCAAAAAGGGGCTCACTAATAAATTTCCTAGCACCCGCGACCATAAAAAAAGGGCTCGGAAATAAATTTCCGAGCCCGGCAAGTACGACAGAGGAGGTATTAAGGAATAACCTCAGCTTAGCTGAGATGATCCTTAATAAGCAGTTCAGCAATTTGAACTGCGTTAAGGGCTGCGCCCTTACGTAGGTTGTCAGCAACAACCCACAAACTTAAGCCATGTTCTACAGTTGGATCCGTCCGGATACGGCTAACGAATGTTGCATCTTCGCCCTGTGCTTCATGCGGTGTTACGTAACCTTCATCCTGACGATAGTCGATAACGGTGATACCTGGTGTATCTTTCAGTGCCTCACGAGCTTGTTCGACAGTCACATCTTTTTCGAATTCAACGGAAACAGCTTCAGCGTGACCGATGAAAACAGGAACACGAACACAAGTTGCAGTAACCTTGATCTTTGGATCGAGAATCTTCTTGGTCTCGACCATCATCTTCCACTCTTCTTTGGTGTAGCCATCTTCCATAAAGACATCGATGTGTGGAATTACGTTAAAGGCAATCTGCTTGGTAAAACATTCTTTTTTCACCGGATCATTCACAAAAATCCCACGTGTTTGATTAAACAACTCATCCATAGCATCCTTACCAGAACCAGAAACAGCCTGATAGGTAGAGACAACCACACGTTTGATCAAACCAAGTTCATGCAATGGCTTCAGGACGTGAACCATCTGAATGGTAGAGCAGTTCGGGTTGGCAATGATATTACGCTTTTTGTAGCCAGCCAAAGCTTCCGGATTAACTTCCGGTACGATCAAAGGAACATCCGGATCCATACGGAAGTGGGATGTGTTATCGATCACAACAGCACCCGCCGCAGCAGCTTTTGGAGAGTATTCCGCAGACACCGCGCCACCAGGTGATGACAGGACAATGTCGATCCCCTTGAAGTCAAAATTAGCAAGGTTTTGAACAGTCAGTTCACCTTCTTCGCCATAAGAAACCTGGGTACCTGCTGAACGGCTGGATGCAAGAACGGTGATATCATTGATATCGAACCCGCGCTCAGACAGAGTTGTTAGAACTTCACGACCTACGGCGCCAGTAGCGCCCATTACTGCAATCTTATGACCCATGGCTTTAGCCTATGCTCTTTCATTTACTGGCCCAAAGGACCGGTTTAAAAAATCTTCACATCCTCACCACCTCAAAAGTGGCAACAGAAGCCCTAAAGAAAAAGGGCCGCCCCTCAATGGGACGGCCCTTGTATCAGCCTTTATTCCCGAGAGGGTTTACCTACTGCCGCCCATCTTAACCTTCATGGTTTTGACAGGCGTGGTGGTAATCGTGGTCCATGTAGTTGTTGCAACTGGACGCGCAGCAGCGAACGCACGACGAAGAGACTTCGCAGTGTGTGCAGCGCGCGTGGCCATATGTGCAACGTTATTAAACATAAACTCTATTCCACTTGGGATTTAACTCGGGCGTAAACCTAGTCAGCTTTACCAGCTTGGTCAACATTGAAATTTTGGATTCTTCTTTTAAGCTGCCAGACAGGTGGGCTATACGCTCATATAGCCACCCATCTTTCACTTAAATGCTAAAAGTTAGATGCATTGGCACACTTTGTCCCAATATTCATCGGTGCAAACACCTCTCCATTAATGGTCAGCTCCTGCCCACCACTTTGTGTCAGGTTTGTCGGCATGAATTGTGATTTCCCACAAGCAACCGACGTATTTGTTGTCGTGATATTAGCATCAATATCTTTAAAATCACCCATCATCCAGAACCCTGCATTTGCTGCATTATCAATTGTAACTTGATCAAAAGTTAAATTTTCAACATCCCGCATCATTCTCATTAATTGCACCCCTATAATATCAACATTCACAATATCGATATTCGTAAAAGCTGAATCTTTGATTTCCTGAATCATCATCCCGCTATTCGATGCATTCGTGATGGTGATATTATCAAAGTTATAGTTTTTATTTTCAGTTGCACCGACGATAATTGATCCGTCACTCGAAAAACCACTAATATTAATTCCACTATAATTTCCAAGTGAGTTCATCGCGCCCAAATTGCTTAAGTTGGAATTTTTAAAGTTCACATCTGCCGAAACAATAAACGCCACGCCATCAGCACCCGTTTTATCGATGTTCAAATTATCAAAAGTCGCATCGTGAAGATAATGATGGACCATCCCCTCTTTACGCGATCGCGAGATGGATGAATTTGTCACATTTAAATCCGTAACAGCATTCGAGAAAAGCCCCGTGCCTAGGTAATCAGCTCTATATCCATCAATATTGATATTATCGGAACTAACCAGTCGCAGACCAACCCCTGTTACCGTACTATTAGGGTTCGCATTAGAAAAGCCGTCTGCATTTTCAAAATCCAGATTAGTAACTTCCAAATCCGAGACGGTAAGGCCGGATCCGTTCTCAAAATTCAACCCTACTTGCGCTGTGTTGCTAATTCGGACCCGATCTATACGGACATTACTTTTCCCGTCAGCATGAATACCGTGTGATCCACCAGAAATCGTCATACCTGAAAGTGTCGAATTATTATTCATTTCAAAGACGTGTTTATTTTCATCCGTGCCATGGATATGGGTTTGGCCAAAGCTCATTTCCCGTCCTGTAGTTGGATGCTTAACGTTGAACTGTCCGCGAACCCGCTGTCCCGATTGTAGAGTTATCGTATCCTCAACGTTTAATACCTGACCTTTCCCATTAACAAAGCTAACCTGATCTACCGACGCGGTTTCAATCGCGGTTTTTAAATCAGCGCCTGACTTGCCATCAATCACATTCAAATTCGTAAGCTGCTGCCCCGTTTCCATATCAATCGCAGGCACCTCAGCACCAAAACTTCCCGCTTGAGCAACCACATCAACATCACGGACAATAGTTTCCGTCATTCTTTTTTCAATTTTTGAAAGACGTTTCCGTTTTTTTGCGATATCAGGCTGCAAAGGAATACGGAATTTAACACCGACAAATCCTTGATTTCCCCGCGGGTTATCACGTTGCACTTCACCGCTAAAACTAATCCGTGTACCAGCCATAAGAACATCATTAAGGCGATACTCTGCTCTTAATCTTGGCCCCGTTACACTGTCCAAATCATCTTCCCAGAAATGATATCCACCTAACGATAACTTAAACTCATCAGAACCATCCTCGGTTACAGATAACCATGGAAGAGTATGGCCAATTTCAAAATCCATCCCCTTCATAGCCCGCTCTTCACCTTCTTTCATCGTAATCGAACTACCATTAAGCTGGACGCTATCATGCCGAGCGGAGGTTTTGACTGTATCGCCAAAAGGCACATAACCGTTCATTCTAAGATCAAAATCACCCGACATAACTTCCGCACCAAATGTCATTTGATTAAAACTATTACCTTCGGGCGAACGTCTACGGTCGTAGAAGCCATATCCACCAATCAGCCAGTCCTCATCAATAATATGACGATACCCCAATCCAATATTAACTTCTCTTGATTTGTTGTTATCCATTTTCCCCCGTACATCGAGGAAGAGCATACTGTCGTCATTTTGGTGCAATGGGACAAAAACAGTACTCTCACCAAGATGTCTATCTGTACCGTACTTTCCTTCAAGTTCTATATGTGCACCCCATTTTTTTGACGGGTCTTTGTTTGCTTCAATTTTTTCTTCGGCAACAACCCAAGTACTACAAAGCATCGTTGAGGACATAAACATTAGTGCGAGAGCTGCTCGGCGATAGCCAGCAGCTTGAGATGTGTTTTTAGGCATTTTAGGAAACTCTTATTATTTGATGATAATGCGACTCATTATCATCAAATAAACGTTTTGTTAACAAAAATTTAGCCTTTTATTTTCTTGCTCAATTAAGGGTAGAAAGGATGCTACAAGTAATATTCTTTATTGGCTATTATCGAAAATCGACACAAAAAAAGAGCTGTGAGAAACGTCTCACAGCTCTTTAAAAGACTTAGCTTAAATCTAAGGAACTAAGCAGCCTGTTCGTCTAAAGCACGAAGAAGAGCATCGCCCATACCTTCAGTAGAAACGATTTCACAACCAGAAGCCATGATGTCGCCAGTGCGCTTGCCGGATGCCAGAACTCTATTCACACCGTTTTCAATCAAATCAGCTTCATCGCCCATATCGAAGGAATAGCGCAGGTTCATGGCAAAGGAGAGAATGGTCGCCAGTGGGTTAGCTTTGTTTTCACCAGCGATATCCGGTGCAGAGCCGTGTACAGGCTCGTACATTGCTTTGCGACGCCCCGTTTCATCCGTCGCGCCTAAAGAGGCTGAAGGCAGCATCCCCAGAGACCCAGTCAGCATTGCCGCCGTATCGGACAACATGTCTCCAAACAAGTTATCAGTCAGAATAACATCAAACTGTTTCGGCGTACGTACCAACTGCATGGAGCAGTTATCAGCATACATATGAGACAGCTCAACATCGTCAAAACCTTCACCATGCAGCTTGGTTACTTCTTCACGCCATAACAGGCCTGATTCCATAACATTGGCTTTTTCAACAGAACAAACCCGGCTATCGCGTTTGCGTGCGAGATCAAAAGCAACCTCGGCAACACGGCGAATTTCAGATGTTGTGTAAACTTGCGTGTTGATACCGCGACGCTCACCATTGCCGAGATCTTCGATACCACGCGGTTCACCAAAGTAAACGCCGCCAGTCAGTTCGCGTACGATCATGATATCCAGACCAGAAACCAGTTCTGGCTTTAGGGATGAAGAATCAACCAGCGCATCAAAACAAAGCGCCGGACGCAAGTTGGCAAAAAGTTCCATTTCCTTACGTAAACGCAAAAGGCCGCGTTCAGGCTTGATAGAAAAATCAAGATTATCCCACTGCGGCCCACCTACAGCACCCAATAACACGGCATCGGCTTCCATTGCCTTATCCATTGTTTCATCAGCCAGGGGAACACCGTGCTTATCAATCGCAGAACCACCGACCAAATCTTCGTCGATATCAAAGGTCACTGCACGACGCTTGTCCATCCAATCCACAACGCGACGGACTTCACGCATAACTTCAGGACCGATTCCATCCCCGGGGAGAATCAATAGATTTTTATTAGATGCCATGTTTCTTCTTCCGAATTTTTTACAAAGAGAAGACTGGCGATTGCCAGCCTTTCTATAAACACAGACTCACGAGGTAATCTCAACAACACCTCAGGGCCTTTTCACAACAAAATGAGGGCCATAAACGGCCCCCATCAAATTCTTACAGCCAAGGCTGTGTCGCTTTACGCTTATTCTCAAACGTATCAATATGTGCCGACTTTTCAAAAGTCAGACCAATATCGTCCAGACCATTCAGCAAACAATGTTTACGGTGGGCATCAACTTCAAAAGTAAGTGTGCCGCCATCCGGACCTTTGATTTCCTGTGTCTCTAAATCAACGGAAACAACAGCATTTGCCCCACGCTTCGCATCATCCATCAACTTGTCCACATCTTCCTGTGGCAAAGCGATCGGCAAGATACCGTTCTTAAAGCAATTGTTATAAAAGATATCTGCAAAGCTTGGCGCAATAACACAGCGAATGCCCTGATCCAACAGTGCCCACGGCGCATGTTCACGGGAAGAACCACAGCCGAAGTTATCACCGGTAACCAGAATCTGTGCTTCTTTATAGGCAGGTTCATCCAGAACGAAATCAACAGGATTACCGTCTTCATCCGTACGTAGTTCGTAGAACAAACCAGCTTTCAAACCTGTCCGTTTAACAGTTTTCAAAAACTGTTTTGGGATAATCATATCCGTATCGATGTTCACCAATGGCAAGGGAGCCGCCACAGAGGTGAGTGATGTAAACTTATCCATACTCTGTAATCCTTTGCTTAGTCGTATTTGCGAACATCATCGAAATGACCTGCGATCGCAGCAACAGCTGCCATTGCCGGACTCACCAGATGTGTACGACCGCCGCGGCCCTGACGACCTTCGAAGTTACGGTTTGATGTAGATGCACAACGCTCACCCGGTGACAGACGGTCAGCATTCATCGCAAGGCACATGGAACACCCCGGCTCACGCCAGTCAAAACCAGCTTCGGTAAAGATCTCATCAAGACCTTCTTCTTCTGCCTGAATTTTAACCAGGCCAGATCCGGGGACAATCATCGCATAAACGCTATCGGCAACCTTGCGACCTTTTGCGATACGCGCTACTTCGCGCAAATCTTCAATACGTCCATTTGTGCAGGACCCGATAAAGACTTTATCAATCGCAATTTCTTTAATCGCCTGACCAGCTTTGAGATCCATGTATTCAAGAGAGCGCTCAATCGCTGATTTTTTGTTGTCGTCCCGACCATCAGACGGTGCAGGCACAACGGCAGAAATACCAACCACGTCTTCCGGCGAAGTACCCCAGGTAACCTGTGGTTCGATATCTGCGGCCTTAATGATAACTTCCTTATCATAAGTCGCACCGTCATCAGAAGGCAGGGTCTTCCAATACTCAACAGCCTGTTCCCAGTTACCCGCTTTCGGCGCCATTGGGCGGCCTTTGATATATTCAAATGTTGTCTCATCAGGGGCAATCAGACCCGCGCGAGCACCAGCCTCAATCGACATGTTACAGATCGTCATGCGGCCTTCCATAGAAAGCTTACGCATAGCTTCACCTGCATATTCGATCACATAGCCCGTACCACCCGCAGTACCGATGACACCAATAATGTGTAGCACCATGTCTTTCGCGGTAACACCCGGCAGCAAATCACCTTCGACAGTGATACGCATTGTTTTAGCAGGTTTTTGGATTAGCGTTTGCGTCGCCAGAACATGTTCAACTTCGGATGTGCCAATACCAAAGGCAAGTGACCCAAATGCACCGTGCGTCGCCGTGTGGCTATCACCACAAACAATTGTCATTCCCGGCAGAGTAAAGCCCTGCTCTGGGCCGATAATATGCACGACGCCCTGACGGACATCATCCATACCAAAAAGCTGCACGCCAAACTCTTCACAGTTACTGGAAAGCGTTTCAACCTGAATGCGGCTTTCCTCATCGGCAATTCCCTGTGCACGACCAGATGTCGGTACGTTGTGATCGGGAACAGCAAGCGTGTTTTCCGGGCGGCGAACCTTACGGCCAGCCATACGAAGTCCTTCAAACGCCTGTGGGCTTGTTACTTCGTGCACCAGATGGCGATCAATATAAAGCAAACAGGTGCCGTCTTCTTGACGGTCAACCAGATGGCTATCCCAAATCTTTTCGAAAAGGGTACGCGGGTTACTCATCCTAACATCGTCCTCGTATATTTTACTGCGTAATTTTTTGGTGGCTATTTCCACCTAAACAGGCCCTGTCAACGAGGCTAAACCTCTAACAGCGGCCAAGCAGTTTTCTTACTAGTTTCGGGCGGAGCATAGCGCTTCCGCAGTGCGGCGAAAAGTCCTTTAGAACGATTGAATCTGTTTTTATGACAATTCTATAAGAAAATTTCACGTTTGGCCTGCGAATCACATACTTTATATAGAAAGAAATTGCTCAACTTTCTAAATATCGCCATTTTTGCACGCAGCTCACCTCACAGATAAAGTGAAGACATTGTGAGGGAAAATAGCTTTAATAACAGATAATTATTAATCATCTTCACAGCCATTGACCATTTATGCCACAGGATTGTTACTGGACGAACACTCACCAAATGGCCTCAGTCTGCCCATAATAAGTACATATGTTCATGACAATATACTTTTAGATTAAGTTTTCGGCAGAAGTGGGATTTATTAATATGGCCAGTTTTACACAGAGATTCTCCAGACAACTGGCTGTGCTCTTGGCTATGACAATACTGGTCTTCACCAGTGGCTTCAGCCCCTTCGAGTCGCTTTTTGCCCCCAGCTCAAATCTTATCCCCCGATGGGCAGACTTTAGTGCGGAAAGCACACAGGCCGTTAATCAGGATGAATGGAACGGCTTTATTCGAAAGTATCGTGAAGAGAGCTTTGACGGTATCGCACGGATTGCTTACCACCGCGTCAATCTTGATGACCATCTGGCGCTCAAAGAACATCTGGAATACCTGCAAAGTATCAAGGTCAGTAACCTTAACAGGGACCAACAACTGGCCTATTGGATTAACCTATACAATGCAGCAACCGTAAATTTGATTTTGGAACACATGCCCCTTGAAAGTATCCGGGACATCAATATTTCACCGGGACTATTTGCATCTGGTCCATGGGGGAAAAAGCTACTTCGTATAGAAGGAGAGAAAGTTTCCCTGAATGATATCGAACACGGTATTCTACGTCCGGGCTGGAAAGACCCGCGTATCCACTATGTGCTCAACTGTGCATCCCTCGGCTGCCCCGACCTTCCTAATGAAGCCATCACAGCCACTGAGTTCGATACCCAGTTAACTGTTGCTGCTCAACGTTTTATTGACCATCCACGCGCGGTGAATATCGGCGAAAATAACGAAGCTGTTGTTTCCAGCATTTATGTTTGGTTCAAAGATGACTTTGGCGGCAGCGATGCATCCGTGCTGGATCATCTGCGCACCTACGCCTCGAAAGAACGCCAAAAAGATCTGATGAAAATCCGCTCTATCGAAAACCATACCTATAACTGGAACTTGAACTCTGTTCCCATCGTCGCCACGGCTTCAACAGGATCATGAAAAGCCTCTGATTTCTTTACAAAACCAAAATCGACTATGAAATAAAATCAATAAAAAAGGGTGCCCTGCGGCACCCTTTTTTATAATTTCTGATCGACGAGAAATCTCTTCGTCGACAGTCCGTAGTAGTACGGCTTACTTTTTAGCTGCAGCTTTAGCAGCGGCTTTATCAGCGCGATCTGCAGCAGCAGCTTTACCAGCAGCACCGGTTGTTTTTTCTGCGATACGTGCAGATTTACCACGACGGCCACGTAGGTAGTAAAGTTTCGCACGACGCACATCACCGCGACGGATCAACTCAACTGAATCAACACGTGGGCTGTAAAGTGGGAATACACGCTCAACGCCTTCACCGTAAGAAATCTTACGAACAGTGAAAGAAGAGTTCAGGCCAGCATTTTTACGTGCAATACATACGCCTTCAAATGCCTGGATACGCTCACGTGTACCCTCAACAACTTTAACGTTTACGCGGACGGTATCACCAGCAGCAAACTCGGTAACTTTTTTGCCATCTGTAAGTTTGGCAACCTGATCAGCTTCCAGCTTCTCGATTACATTCATGTTTCTATCCTCTACCATTCTATTGGGGCCAATGACCCGTTTAACTTTTCAACGGACCTAACGGCCCAGCTTGGTATCGTTACGTTTATCCAGGTACTTTTCCCACAAATCCGGGCGTCGTTCCCTGGTAATTTTTTCCGCCTGTTCCTGACGCCACTGCTTTATCTTTCCATGGTGGCCAGAGGAAAGGACCTCGGGCACCTTGCGATCTTGCCATTCGGCAGGCCGCGTATAGAGCGGATATTCCAGTAACCCAGTCTCAAACGATTCTTCGTCTGCGGATTCCTTGTTTCCCATAACCCCCGGCAATAACCTGATGACAGCATCCATAAGGATTAATGCCGCCTGTTCACCACCGGACAGGATGTAATCACCAACCGAAACCTCTACCACTTCACGCGCGTCCAAAACCCGCTGATCGATCCCTTCGTAACGCCCACACAAGAGAGTTACCCCGGGTCCTGCCGCTAACTCTTTGACCAAACTTTGGTCCAAAAGCCGTCCGCGCGGCGAGAGATAGATAACCGGACCAGCATTGCCAGCCACAGAGTCCAAAGCCGCATCAACAATATCTGGACGCATTACCAAACCAGCACCTCCCCCAAAGGGGATAGCATCAACAGTACGGTGTTTATCATACGCAAAATTGCGGATGTCCACCTTTTCCAACTCCCAAACCCCTTTTTCAAGGGCTTTACCCGCCAGGGATAATCCCAGAGAGCCCGGAAACATTTCCGGATGGAGCGAAAGCACTGTTGCTTTCCAGTTTGCTGTCACGCTATCCAACATCTTGTTGAACAACCCGGTTTGAAAGACATGACAAAAAGACCACCGATCTTTTCCTTAGTCTTCCCGACCCAGAACAACATCGGGCATATCAACAACGATACGCTGCCCTTCGATGTCCACAACCGGAACAGAGCTTTCGGTAAAGCTGACCATTTCCGATTGTCCACTGTCACTGACAAATTCAAGAATATCCCCAGCGCCAAAATCGAAAACACCTTTTACGGTACCAAGAGCCACTCCTTGAGCGTTCTCGACCTTAAGGCCCACGAGATCAGAATAGTAATATTCGTCGTCTTCTGTCAGTTTCGGTAGAAGATCTCGGTTAACATATAGTTTTGTTCCTCGCATTTCCTGGGCGCGATCACGATCTTTCACCCCCTCAATCCGCGTAAGAACAGTACCCTTGGCCTGGCCTGTTACGGTAATTTTGAGGCGGTTGCCCGCATCATCCGTCACCGGTCCAAATGCCGCCACGTCTTCAGGAATTTCGGTGTAGCTTTTGACCTTCACCCCGCCACGCACACCGTGCGCACCAGCGATCACACCTACACAAATTCTATCTTCGTGGTTTGAAGCCATGAGCTAAGAAATCCTAAGTTCGCCGAATTACTCAGCTGCGCTTTCTTCAGAAGCTGAAGCAGCTTCCTCAGCAGCTGCTTCAGCAGCCATACGCTTTTCTTCCAGACGCTCTTTTGCTTTGGCTTTCATTTGGTTTTTCTTAGTCTGCTCTGGAACAGCACGCTTTTCAGCAAGACCAAGGTTACCTAGGAAACGCGCAACGCGATCTGTAGGTTGAGCACCAGTAGACAACCAGTACTTAACGCGATCTTCGTCCAAGATCAGACGCTCTGGGTGATCTTTTGGTACCATTGGATTATAGGCGCCAATCTTTTCGATGAAGCGACCATCACGTGGAGCACGAACGTCGGCAACTACGATACGGTAGTATGGACGCTTTTTGGCGCCGCCACGGGCTAGGCGAATTTTTACAGCCATTTCAGTTCCTCTTGTTAAACACTAAACTTAATAATACTCAATTTACTCAGAAGCACTCTTTCGTGGTCATCCCTTATTTAGGGAAGCCCATCCCAGGAGGCATCAGGTTTTGCAACCCACCCCGCATCATGCCTTTCTTGCCCATTTTCTGGACCTTCTTCATCATGCGGGCAGCTTCCTGCTGTTGCTTTAGAAGCTTGTTCACATCTTGAACCGAAGTACCGGAACCATTCGCAATACGGGTTCTCCGCTTTGCTTTGATAACTTCCGGTTTTTCACGTTCATGAGGTGTCATTGATGAAATGATAGCCAATTGACGATTGATAATTTTGTCGTCAACCTTGGCATCTTTCAATTTCTTCATCTGGGCGGAGTTCATACCCGGAAGCATGTTCAACAGGCTCGACATACCACCCATTTTTTGCATTTGTTTAAGCTGAGACGCCAAGTCATTCAGATCAAACTTACCCTTCTTCATTTTCTCGGCAAGTTTGGCAGCTTCTTCCTCTTCAAAGGATTCAGCAGCCTTTTCAACCAAGGAAACCACGTCGCCCATACCCAAAATACGAGAGGCAACACGCGAAGGATGGAAATCTTCTAGTTCTTCGAGCTTTTCACCGACACCAATCAACTTGATCGGGCATCCGGTTACCGCACGCATAGACAATGCCGCACCACCGCGCGCATCACCATCCATACGGGTCATCACGATACCACTTAATCCAATCTTTTGGTTAAAGGTATCAGCAACAGTAACCGCATCCTGACCCGTCATCGCATCAGCAACCAGCAACGTTTCTGCTGGCTTGGCGGCATCCCGAACACTTGCGACTTCGCCCATCAACTCTTCGTCAATAGCCAAACGTCCTGCGGTATCGAGCATCACGACATCGAAACCTTCAAGCGCACCGGTCTGGACCGCACGTTTGGCAATAGCGACAGGTTGCTCACCAGGAACAATATTCAAGGTTCTCACGCCGATTTGCGCACCAAGGACAGCTAGCTGTTCTTGCGCAGCAGGACGGCGAACGTCGAGAGAAGCCATCAGGACTTTCTTGCGTTCTTTCTCGGCCAGACGCTTAGATATTTTTGCCGTCGATGTGGTCTTACCAGATCCTTGCAGACCAACCATCATAATGACGGCAGGCGGTGTCACCTGTAGATTAAGAGCAACGTGGTCTGCACCTAACATCTCGCTGAGCTGATCGTTGACGATCTTTACGACCATCTGACCCGGGGTCACAGACTTTAGAACATCCTGGCCGACAGCTTCAGCCTTTACCTTTTCGATAAAGTCTTTGACCACAGGTAACGCCACGTCAGCCTCAAGCAAAGCAACACGCACTTCGCGCAGAGCAGCTGTAACGTCAGCCTCACTCAATGCACCACGGCGCTTCAGCTTGTCAAAGACTGATCCCAGACGATCCTGTAAGCTATCGAACATACTGTTCCTCTTTCCCTCAATCATCCAGCCAACATGGCTGGAAACGGTAATCTCAAAGGCCAAACGCAACTTACGCCAGTGCGCGATACTCGCGGACTGGCGGAGCTCCTTAGAGCTTATGCACTTAACTTTTGCAGATATTTGAGCGGAACCTATAAAAAACCAGTGATCAGGTCAAGTCTTTTCAGCAAATCAGATCCTAGAGAGCCCAGTCTTCCAGCACTTTGGAGTCGCCAAGTGTCACTACACTAAGAAATACAATCATTCGTCAGTTGTCATGTTTTGCAACACAGCTAATTATGCGCGGCAAATAAATATAAAAAACAATGCCTTCTGATGCCAGCATGCGAACTTTACACATTGAAAACATCAAACCTACATCCGATTCAGGAAAAGAATCGACATGCTAGAAATTAATATAAAAACCCAGCCAATCAAAAAACTTTACAATTACTGGTTAAGCAAAGCCCCCCTAGGCATGTTACCTGCCAGACATGATATCGATCCAGCTGAAATGGCTGAATTTTTGCCTCACCTAATATTACTTGATGTGCAGACTGATCCGCTCGATTTCAGATACAGGCTAATTGGGACACATATATCTGCTTATCTAAAAGAAGACCTCACAAGTCGATGGATGAGCACGCTAGACCATCAAAAGCCCCCCAGCAGAATATGGGATAACTGCAAAAAGGCTGTCGAGACACGTGGTCCTGTCTTCCCCTACACCCCATATATCGGACCAAAACAGGATATCGTGGAAATGGAAGATTTGATTCTTCCCTTAGCCAGAGACGGCATAAACGTCGACATGTTGCTCGTCGGCGTTACCTATATACACAAAACAACTGATTAATTCACCTTAATACTTCGACATCCATAATCTTGTACGCTTTTAAATAGACAGATTACCCTTTATCTTATACCTGATTAACGACGCAAAGCCTCAGTGAAGAGACACTCTGGGGCGACAATGCCTTCAGATGAGTACGAAATGAGCGGTAGATCCTTTATCAAAATGCATGGCCTCGGCAACGATTTTGTTGTCATTGATGCCCGCGACGAAGCCTTCACCCCAACAAAAGACCAATCACGCCTGATCGCAGATCGTCGTTATGGCATCGGGTGTGATCAATTCATTATAATTGAAAAAAGCTCTAAACCTGAAGCCAATGCCTTCATGCGCATAAAAAATGCCGATGGCAGTGAAGTCGGCGCTTGTGGCAATGCTACGCGCTGCATTGCCTCGTTACTTATGGATGAGGCAGAAAAAGATAACGTCACCATAGAAACACTTGCTGGTTTACTACATGTCAGTAAAGAAGCGAATGGTCTGATTACCGCAAATATGGGGCCTGCGCTTCTGGATTGGAAAGATATCCCGCTTGCAGAAGAAAGAGACACCCTTAACACAGGCATAAAACTCCCCCCGTTACGCAACCCTGTTTGTGTCAACATGGGAAATCCACACGCCGTTTTTTTTGTTGAAGACACCGAGGCCATTGAACTCGAAGCGTTGGGACCTAGACTAGAACATCATCCTCTTTTCCCTGAACAGGCCAATATCAGCGTTGCCTCCTTGATTGATGAGAATCATATCCGGCTACGCGTCTTTGAACGGGGAGTTGGAATAACCTCTGCCTGCGGTTCCGGGGCCTGCGCTGCTGCAGTTGCCTCGGCAAGGCGCGGGCTGACAGGCAAAAAAGTACAAGTCGACCTTGATGGTGGCCCCCTGTATATCCATTGGCAAGAAGACGGTACTGTCCTTATGACTGGTCCTGTTTCAAAAGCATTCAAAGGACATATTTCCCCCGAACTTTTGCAACTATCTAAATAGATAAAAATCAAAAATAAATCATAACTCATAGAAACTACTCTCTCCGCGGCACGAACAGAAAGACAGTTGACGCTAACTTTCTCATTGCATTTCCCCTTAAAGATGTACATTTTTCTTATCAATTCAGGGGGATTTAATGAAAATTATATTGATTGTCGCTTTCTGTCTCGCCGTACTTACAGCATGTCAGACAACAAAATCCGATAAAATTGATGATCCCTACGGGGCCTTTGCGGTTGGCCACGATTTCACCCCTTTGCGGGATGCTGATTTTGCCAAAGAAATGAAACGAAACATTCCCAATCCAGACAATACTGTTCTTTTTATCTACAATCACGGCACTAGTAACGGTGGGCACGGGCAAAAGTGTTATCCTGAATCAATTCCGTCTTACGCACGTGCAATTGTGCGTCAACACGACAACACTGTAATTTTCTATCTATGCTCTCAACAAGTAAGCGGGAAAGCCCCAGGTGAGTCCCGTTATTTCAAAAGAAGTGCCGAACTAGAACTTCTTTTGGAAAGGTTCAAACGCCACGGGGTTACTGCTAACCGGACCTTTTTGCTAGGTCATTCAGGGGGCGCGTCAACCACCCTGATTGCTGCAGCAGATATACCGGATTCTTTTAACGGATTCATCGTTTCAGCCCCGGGATACGGCTTTGCCTATACAGGCGAAAGTAAAGAATCAGACGACCTGGCGCCTTACTATCAAATCTGGAAATCAACGATAGAACAAGCGACTGAAAAACCGGGATTGGTTTATGCCTTCGAAGGCGACACAATCGCACCGCCAGAAGATCTTGATTTTATGGAAAATATGAAGAACATCACCTTACTCGTTCAAACTCCGGAAGACTGTGGCATTTCTGACTTTCATGGCTACCCTTGGAGCCGCTGCTTCAGAGAAAAAGAAACGCCTCAAATTTGGCAATATATTCAACACCGTATTTTTGTCGAACAAAAGCAAGCCACCAACAACATAAATTAGCTTTCGCCTAACATAGCTGACTTGCAAAGCCGTTGCTGGACAAGGCTTGCGTGATCGTTCATAAAGCGGGCATGACAAAGAATCTGACAGATCCAAAGATTGTTACTTTTGGTTGCCGACTTAACACCTATGAATCCGAGGTGATGCGTCAGCATGCCCGCGAAGCAGGTTTGTCAGACACTATAATTTTCAATACTTGCGCGGTCACGACAGAAGCAGAGCGCCAAGCCCGACAAAGTATTCGCAAAGCCCGCCGTACCAACCCGGACGCAAAAATCATTGTTACCGGGTGCGCAGCTCAGATTAACCCAGATCTCTATGCCAACATGGCAGAGGTTGATCATGTTATGGGCAACGAAGAAAAATTAAAGCGCGAAAGTTTTGACCTGGATCCAAACGCCAAGGTTTCCGTAAATGACATTATGGAAGCCACAGAAACGGCGGCTCATCTTGTTCATGGCTTTGAAGAACATACACGCGCTTTTGTCCAGATCCAGCAAGGCTGTAATCACCGCTGTACCTTCTGTATCATTCCTTTTGGTCGCGGCAATAATCGCTCTGTCCCGATCGGAGCAATTACCGAACAAGTCAGAACCTTGGTTAACAATGGCGTGCAAGAAGTCGTTTTGACCGGGGTTGATATCACCGATTATGGACTGGACCTACCGGGAAAACCAACCCTTGGCCAGATGACCCGCAGATTATTGGCTCAAGTACCAGAACTCAAACGCCTTAGGCTTTCTTCTCTTGATCCTGTAGAGATTGACGAAGATACCTACAGACTGTTCGGTGAAGAGCCACGAATCATGCCCCACTTGCATATTTCTTTGCAGGCCGGTGATGACATGGTTCTCAAGCGGATGAAACGGCGGCACTCAAGACAAGACGTCATCGACATGGTAGTCAAAGCCCGAGCACTACGTCCAGATGTTGTTTTCGGTGCAGATATCATTGCTGGTTTTCCAACTGAAACCGATGAAATGTTCGAAAACACCTATCGCCTGGTTGAAGAGCTGGGCCTGACCTATTTACATGTATTCCCCTATTCCGAGCGCCCGGGAACACCTGCAGCAAAAATGCCTCAAGTGCCGGGTAATCTTCGTAAAGAACGGGCTGCACGCTTAAGGGGTGCCGGACAAAAAGCGGAGAATCTTTTTATGCAGGGTAGAGTGGGTACGACAGCACAGGTCCTAATTGAAAAGAACGGGTTCGGCCGAACAGAACACTATGCACCTGTACAAGTTGATGCGCTGGAAGGAGATCTTTCCGGACAAGTCGTTCCTGTGTACATTGCGGATGTTCGTGATGGAAAGCTGCATGCCTACCCCTTAGGAACAAAAGCAGCCGACACAGCCAGATTCCAGATATCCAGCCAATAAGATGCCTCAATAATCTATTATAAACACCACAAAAAGAGTGATCCTCCAAATGAGCGAAGATAAGAAAAAAGGTGGCTGGTTTTCCCGCCTAAAAGCTGGACTTAGCCGTTCGTCCTCTAAGCTGGGTGACGGTATTGGCGGAATCTTCACCAAGAAAAAGTTGGACGACGAGAGTATCGAAGAGCTGGAAGAGCTTTTAATCACTTCTGATTTAGGCGTCGCAACCGCAACAAAACTAACAGAAAATCTAGCGAAGACCCGTTTTAACAAAGATGTTGAACCGCTAGAAGTTTCAGAAACACTCGCAGAAGATATTGCAACAATTCTAGAACCTGTTGCAATCCCACTTAACGTTGACAGGTCCAAGTCCCCTCATATTATCTTAATGGTCGGCGTTAATGGTAGCGGTAAGACCACAACAATCGGCAAACTGGCAACTCAATACAAAGCTCAGGGCCTCAATGTTATGCTTGCCGCAGGTGATACCTTCAGGGCAGCAGCTATAGAACAGCTACAAATATGGGGGGACCGCACAGGATGCCCGGTTGTCGCCAAAGAAACCGGCGCAGATGCAGCAGGTCTTGCCTATGAGGCGATTGAACGTGCAAAGGCTGAAAATGCTGATGTTGTTCTTATTGATACTGCCGGTCGCCTCCACAACAAATCTGATTTAATGTCAGAGCTCCAGAAAGTCATTCGTGTTATTAAAAAGCTTGATGAGAATGCCCCCCATGACGTGGTCTTGGTACTGGATGCAACAACAGGTCAAAACGCCGTTTCACAGGTTGGCACCTTTAAAGAGCTCGTCGATATCACTGGCTTGGTTGTAACTAAATTGGACGGCTCTGCACGCGGGGGAATACTTGTCGCTTTAGCAGAAAAGTTCGGCTTGCCAGTTCATGCTATCGGGGTCGGTGAAACCGCCGATGATTTACGCCCCTTTACAGCCAAGGATTTTTCACGTTCTCTTATGGGGTTGGACAAGATCTAAATCGCCTCACCCCTCTCTTTGAAAATATAAAAGAAAAGCTCTTCCGTGTTCAAAAAATATCTCGTTCTTATCTGTGCTGCTTTTTCTGTTATCACGTCTTTATTATCTGCCAGTTATGCAGAACAAAATAAGCAGCTTGATTCAAACGAAGTCATCACTGAATACGGAAAAATAGCGACGGGGCTAGCATTAGAGGAAAGATGTCTGCTTCTTTCCCCGGTAGAAACCCGAGAGTATTATTGGCATCAATATCTACTCGACTTTTCTCTCAATAAAATCTTTACCGGCTCTCCCGTTCTGACAATGATTCGTGGGACAGCACACCAGACCTCAAAAGATGAGCGCTTCAAATGTGATCAGGAATCATTGGATTTCATCCAAAGCTCACTCCAAAAAGCACGGGACCTGAATTTCAAGCTAACGGGTAAGGTCTTTGAACAAAACGTCAGCGACCATGCGTTCGACGAACAACGGATAACTATTATCGCCGCAGCCGCTGGTACAAATGCGGTTTGTAAGCACCTTTTGCCCGAATACGAAGAACAGTTACGGGTTGGCTATGAAGCACTAACCAATGCCATGAAAATGCGGTACCCGGAAAACCCGGATACATCTCGTATTAAAACTTCATATACCGAAGCAACCAATCAAGAAAAGACCTATTGTAACAAGCAAACTAACCAACAAGCTCTACAGGGGTGGCAGCTAACAAGACTGCTGATGCAACAATTCCGTTTGGCCTTTGCAACCAAGAAACCTTAGACTGCCTGCGCCAAACAACCGTTTCACATTTGAGATTATCCCCTTTGTCGGCACTGTGCTTGAGACAGCACACAAATCAGCTCGAACATAAGATTGACGCCAACGATTGCCGTTCCCCCCGATTGATCAAAGGGCGGAGAAACTTCAACCAAGTCCGCGCCAATCAAGTTCAAATCTCCGAGAGATCTGATCATCACCTGAGCATCAAAAGGGGTGTAACCACCAATTTCCGGGGTTCCCGTTCCTGGTGCATAACAGGGGTCCAAAGCATCAATATCAAAGGTCACATAGGCTCTTTCGTCGCCGACCACACGATGAATTTCTTTAATGACCTTTTGAATTCCAAGGTCAAAATACTCTTCGATAGTAATAACCCTTATGCCAACTTCTTGCGCATATTCTTCATCAGAACGATCATAACGTGATCCGCGAATGCCAACCTGCACAACACGCTTGGGGTCAAGCAATCCCTCTTCTATTGCGCGGCGGAACGGCGTTCCATGGGTAAGTTTACTTCCGCCAAAATAACTGTCATTCACATCCATATGGGCATCAAAATGCACCATCCCCACAGGACCGCTATCTGCGACAAGCCCGCGGAGAATTGGCAACGAAATCATATGATCCCCGCCAGCAACCATCGGCATGACACCAGCTTTACGAACACTCGCCATATAATCGGTGACACGTTGCATTGTCACATCAAGATCGACAGGATTAACTTTTACATCCCCAAAATCAGCAATTCGACAATCATCAAAGGGTGCGACCCAGGTTGCTCCGTTATATCGACGGATCAGGCTAGACATATCCCTAAGCTGACGAGGTCCATGCCGTGTACCAGGTCGGTTAGTAACCCCTGCGTCCCATGGGACACCAATGATGCCAATATCATAACCAGTAATATCAGAAACATGAGGCAGTCTCATAAATGTCGCAATGCCACTGAATCGTGGCATGTCCATTCCATCTGGTGGTAATTCCGTTAATTTACTCATTCTTGCCTCCCAAAATAAATCTCGCCTTTAGTGTCACCCTGCGAGTAACTTAATAAAATCATTAAATAACAAATATTACTTTGAGAATTATCAAACTATGAAAATTGACAATTTGGACCTTCGCCAACTTCGCGTATTCCTGACGGTTGCCGACTGTGGTGGTTTTTCACAGGCCCAGGCCGAGTTGAATATCAGCATCTCGACAATTAGCATTCAAATGTCAGATTTGGAAACCCGACTTGGTATGCGCCTATGTCAACGGGGCCGGTCGGGCTTTTCACTCACAAAGGAAGGGGAACGTGTTTATAGCGCAGCTAAAACACTTTTTAGTCAGATTGATGGCTTTAACAACGAAATTCATGATCTGCGACAAGAGCTTAGTGGCAAGCTTTTGTTAGGCATCGCAGATAATCTGGTGACCCACCCAAACCCTTCGATTTCCCAAAGTTTGCACCAGCTTTTTAACATGAAGGGCAAAATAGAAACTGCGGTCAGTATTCTTTCTCCTAATTTATTAGAAAGAGAAGTACTTGACCAACGTCTGGATATTGCAATCGGCGCCTTTCCCAAGCAACTTCCCGGCCTTCTTTACCAACCACTGTTTACGGAAAATCAGATACTGTACTGCAGTTCAAAACATCCTCTTTTCAACACTAACACGGACAAACTCAGCCTTCAGGATTTGGTTAAATACAAGGTGGCTCAACGTGGATATACGGCTGGACGACCTCACCCATCAAACATCAAAACAGCAGGATCAGGTGCCCTTTCTTATCAAATGGAGGGACTTGTTTATCTTGTTCTTTCTGGTCATTTCATTGCTCATCTTCCTGACCATCTCGCTCAGAAATGGGTAGAAAGGGGTGACATGAAAGCGCTCAATCCCCAAGGACTTGGCTATGAATCAACATTTGAATTAATTGTTAGGGCAGGTACACATGCATCACCCGTCCTTAAAGCTTTCAAACAGTGCTTGGCTACTTGTTTGGCCACAGAAAAGAAAAAGGACCCTGCTATAACCAAGGTCCCTTTTAACTGAATACCTAAGGGATAAAAAAACCTTAGGCCTCACGGATTTGATGAATAAAATCATCAACCTGTGTATTAAGCATTTCAGACTGTCGTGAAAGCTCTGATGCTGCACTTAAAACATCCTGTGCTGATCGACCCGTTTCTTCTACACCGCTTGTGACATCTGAAATAGTAGAAGACACTTCACCCGTAGCTGTCGCGGCCTCTTGAACATTACGCGATATCTCAAGCGTCGCCACCCCTTGCTCTTCTACCGCCGCAGCCACCGAAGACGTAATTTCATTTATTTGCTCAATAGTGCCTGTAATTTTACCGATGGCATCAGCCGCTGTATCTGTAGCCCCTTGAATACCCGTTACCTGTTGCGCAATTTCATCGGTTGCTTTGGCTGTCTGTGTCGCGAGACTCTTCACTTCACTTGCAACCACAGCAAAGCCTTTTCCAGCATCACCTGCACGGGCAGCTTCAATCGTGGCATTTAAAGCAAGCAAATTCGTTTGTTCCGCGATATCTGAAATTAACTTGATCACTTCCCCAATTTTGGTTGAAGCCTCTAACAACCCTGAAACCTGTGTGTTAGCATCTTCAGCTCTGGCGACAGCATCACCTGCAATACTTGTCGACTGACTGACCTGTCGGCTGATTTCATTAATCGAACTTGAAAGTTCTTCAGCCGCAGCAGCCACAGTCTGCACATTACCCGTGGCATGTTCTGAAGCAGAGGTTACGGCCACAGCCTGTTGAGATGTGTTACCAGCTGTTTCTTGCATCCCTTCTGAGGTACTTCTCATCTCCGTTGCCGCAGACGAAACAGTTTGAACAATCCCCTTCACTTCGCTCTCGAAGCGATCAGCAAGTTCGACCATAGCCTGTCGTTTTTCTTGTTCGTTTCGCTTCTCAACTTCCTTGCGTTCTTCTTCCAGTTTTTTAACGGCAATTGCATTGTCTCTAAACACCAGAACGGCCTTAGCCATATCAGCAATCTCATCATGACCGCTTGCCCCTCGGATCTCAACGTCCAGATTACCATCAACCAACTCTTGCATAGACGATGTAATCGACTTCACAGGGAAGATCACTCGCATGGCAACAATCCAAAATGAAACCAGGCCAGCAACGACACCAACAACCAAGATAATCAACGCCGTAACCATACGATTCCAGCTTTCCGTTGCGGCAGTATTTGCTAATTCTCCTGAAGTAATTGTTGTTACATCCACCAAATCCCAGAGAGGACTGATCGCACTTTCGGCTGTTTTAGACCACGTTGCCTCATCAATCGGATAGTCAGTGCCACGTATACCCTTTTTGAAAACAGTCTCACGCAAGCCTTCGAACTGATCCTTTGCAAAGAAACCAGCTTCCAGTTCGGTCATCACACCGGTAATTTTTTCTGCAGCCTCTGGCTTGTTTGTATAAACAAGAAAATTCTGCCACGCGTTCTCCAACCGTCCGCGATCGGTATAGAAGTTCTTTAAACGTGTCCCCCGCAATTTGACCTTCTTAGAGATCGCATAGGCCAAACCCGCTTTTTCTCGACTCGCATACTCACTCATGACCCAGGCACTTTCTTTTAAGCGCTGTACCATCGTAAAATTCGGACCTGATTTTTTGGGCTGAAACGAGGACCTTTCCCTCAGTATTTTCGACGCCATGATCATGCTTGTAATGGCGGGCTCTGCCGCAGACCCTACCTTGCGATCTCGCTGAAACTTCGGGACTGAGATATATGTGTCTATATCAGGACGCATCTCGACTAATAACGTATGAGTTGCCTGTACTGCTTCCAAAACAGCTGCTTTATCAAGAAACTTTGCATTAGCTTCCAACCACGAGAAAGCTTTCAGGAAATTCTCATCCCCTTGTTCCCGAGCATTGATAATATTCTTTTGCCCCGTCTCCGTTATCTCTTGACTCGATGCAATTGCAACAGACGTTAACGAACGCTCTTCTGCCCAATACTTTGCGGCTTGAATTAATTGCCCCTCAACCCTGTTATATTCCAGCGTTGTCTGCGTATCCTTATAATCTTGCCAATCATCCAAAACAGAGGTCGCGGCTTGGTAGATAACAAGTCCTGTTAGAATTAAAGCAACAGCATAAAGACTGTTACGAATAGTGAGGGCTTTAGACAGCATTTACTCGAACTCCATAGCATTAGCGACCCGGGATCGCGCGACCTGAAACACAAATGTAAATTCGGATTATTTAACAACTAACTAATAAATACTTATATTTTAAAATTTTTATTAAAAATATACATTCAAGATAAATACAATCAAAAAACCTCTAAGTATAAAATAACCCTATATTAATCATAGCCAATACCTATACCGCGAATGTATTTGGCAATAAGGCGTGCAAAGCTCAGACTTCAAGGGGATTAGAAAATGGAGGAAACGTGCTTTTTTCCTGAACGGAATAGTGTTGATTGAGAGCCCACTCTACAGTTGGAAATGCCAAATCGCGCCAAGGAATATCATCTCGGTCAAAAAGAGCGACCGCTTGACTTTCAGGCCCGGCAGATACTTCCGGTTTGGACAACTTAGCCCGGTAAATAATCTGCACCTGACTGATTTGAGGAATAGAGTATATAGCGAGAAGCTGATCAATTTTTAATTTTGCACGGGCTTCTTCCCAAGCCTCTCTGGCTGCGCCCTCGTCTGCAGTCTCATTCAACTCCTATAACCAGCTGGCAGCGCCCAATATCCTCGTCGAGGCTCTATTTCCCTTTTAACCAACAATACTTTTTGTTGCCAGGTAGCGACAACCCCGACAACGATTTTTGGATTTTCATAAATGACATATTCACAGGCATCACAAACCAGTCGTTCCTTGTCATCTTGCTCAGGAATTTTACGTGAAAAAGCTGCATCCGCAGGAATATGAAGATGATCATCATTACTCATGAGCTCAGCATGTCCCTACCGCGAGCCCAGAGCAAGAACAAAGGGCAAGAACACTTAAAGTTGGTGGGTTGTCTTAGGTATATGAAACGTAAAATAGGACGGCTTCAACAATGCGTAACTCTTAACAAAATAAGAGCAAAATTAAGAGATCAAAATTTTCATTTTTTAATACAGCATATAAAAAATAACTATACTCTAATATTCAAAAACGACCCTCGGGGAAGTATTTTACCAGATTCAGCCGCTAATTTTGCTGCATCAAATAACTCTTTCAGCCGTTCGGCAACGCCAAAGCTTCTAAGGTCACCCGTAAAGGGCTGAAGAACCTTTTGAAGCCCAAGCCGAGCAGGAGCTATTTCTTTGGAGATCTCAGAGGATTCTTGTCGCGACGGTTGTTGCTTTGCGGCTCCATCCAGCGCTACACCTGATAAAAACCCAGCATCCGTTTTATTAGAAATTTTCATATCTGAATTATGTCAACGTCCCGTAAACAATATATTAACTGCACAAAAATACTCTTTTTAGGTGAAGAACAATGAGCACCCACAGCAATTAAGTTAAAGTCAAATAATTACACAACTCTTTATTACAATTTATCAGTACCGATTCTTTCCATGAAATTTTTATTAACAGCACAGAACTTGCCATTAACTACGCATATAAACTACTATATTTAGTATCAACTATGCACACCCATACATATCGCCGGATAGTTTAACCAAAAAATTAAGACTATTTTCATAAATTTTGACGTAATTGTTTGTTTATGAGCAATCTACATGGGTGTGGATTCTCTAACAACAATAAGGACTAATGCAGTCAATAATGGCTGTGAACGCGCAAGTAGCGCACCGGGGTAAAAGGAAGCGGGGGTTCCCTTGCCGGAAAACCAGGATAATAACTTGCAAAAGTTGCTCTCAATGGCTCTAGACCGCTCGGTCAAAGGCAGAGAAGCGCTTGCGCGGACAATCGGCCATCTTTTTTCAGAAGAAGAGGTCGCTCTTTCTGAATTAGAGAGAGCCTTGATGACGGACATCTTGGGTAAACTGATCAGCGATGTAGAACAGTTGGTCCGCCAGGCCCTAAGCGAGGAACTTGCCGCAACCAAGACCGTTCCTCATGAGCTGATTCTAATGCTTGCGAACGACGACATCGAAGTTGCTCGCCCGATCTTAATGAATAGCGATATCTTAAAAGATCAAGATCTGGTCGACATTATCAAATCTCGGACTCATCAACATCAACTCTCTATCGCACTCCGGAATGAATTAAGCAGCGAAGTTTCTGATGCCTTGATCAATACGGGCAAAAAAGACGTTATCAAAACACTCCTTGAAAACAAAAACGCATCTATTTCAGAACTAACGTTAGAGTATCTGGCCGATCAATCCCGGCGCATTGATGATTTCCAAGAGCCCCTAATCAACAGAGAAGATTTACCTATACACCTTGCAGAACGCATGTATTGGTGGGTATCAGCAGCCCTAAGATCACATATTCTCAAGAATTTCCCAGTTGATATTCAGGACATAGATAACAAGATACAATCTGGCGTTCATAAACTTGTTGACCAAGATAGAATAAAGCCAACGCCGCATGCCCCTTCGACAAAGCTCGCGCAAAAGCTAAAACAAAATAACCTGCTTACCGTAGAAAGTCTGGTTCAATCTCTTCGTCAGGGGGAAATTGAATTGTTCGAAAGTATGTTCTGTGAAATGAGCGGCTTTCGCCCGGGCGGTCTAAGAAAAGCACTTTATGAAACGAAGGGCGAAGGTATTGCTATTCTATGCCTCGCAATGGGGATTCCCAAACAAACGTTCGCGACGATCTTTTTACTTAGCCGCAAAGGTAATCCTCGTGGACAAACCACAGATCCCCGCGACCTTTCCCGAGCAATGTTAATCTATGATAAAGTCAACAAAGATGACGCTCAGTTAATTACAGATTCCTGGCGTATGGATCCCAAATATCAAGACGCCATAAGCGGAATCGATGCAGCCTCGCCCGAAGAAAAAGCAGCTAGCGGGGCAAAAGCGTCGTGATGGTAAAAGAAACAAAAGGCCGTATCGTAAAGCTCCCCAAGGATCGCGATACGAAGAATAAAAGCGTCGGTCTTCCTCATAATTTGAGCAGCTCGCTGGAAATTATTTCTGCCCTTAAAAATGACATTGTTCATAACGGCCCTCCAACGTGCGTCATAAGTAATGAAGGTCAGGTTATATTTGCCAATACCGCCTATGAAACAATCGCCGTAGAAATGGAAGATGCCGGGTTAATAGAAAATGCTATTGCCCCTCCTTATAGTCCAGCAGAAATAGAAGCAATCAAATCAGCTGGCGGAAGCAACCCCGATGAATATACCATTGTCATCAACAAGAAAGTCCAACACTATTTAGCTTCCTATCACTATATAAATGGCATCAAAAATCATTCTGGCGCAACAGCTGTTGTTCTTAGCCCTTATGACGAAAACGCCCGTCTAAAAGAGGTTTTAACGTCTGTACAGGGCCGTCTGAATGATATGAGCAGGCTGGTTTCAGACTGGACGTGGGAAACAGATAAAAATCTGAATTTTACCTACGTGTCCCCACAGGTACAAAAAGCCCTAGGGTACCACCCAAGTGAGCTTCTGGGGCGTAGCATCAAAGACCTGATCGTCGAAGAGCCAGATCATGTCTTCCCGAATACATCCGCAGCAGATACCCACAAACCATTCAGGGACGAACAACTCTCAATCCTGAGCCGGTCCGGCGAAGAGCGGTTGTTCCTAGTCAGTGGCCTAGCCTTTTACAACAATGACAATCGTACCTATGCCGGTTACCGGGGAAGTGCCCGAGATGTTACAGAACAGCAACACCAGCAAGGCGCACTGAGAACAGCTAAGGAAACAGCTGAAGTCGCCAATCGGGCTAAGTCTGAATTTCTAGCTAATATGAGTCACGAGCTTCGCACACCACTAAACGCTATCATCGGCTTCTCCGAGATGATGTCATCTCAGCTTTTGGGACCTCTTGGTAACAAACAGTATCATGAATATTCCCACGATATTCACACCTCTGCCCGCCACCTGTTAAGCGTGATCAACGACATTCTGGACGTTGCAAAGATTGAGGCAGGGAAGCTCGAACTCTTAGAAGATGCGACAGATCCTCTCAAATTAGCAGTTTCAGTCCAGCGCCTGATGATAGAGCGCGCTGAAAATGCGGGTTTGAAACTGAAACTGTCCCTACCGTCAAAGCTTCCGCTTATTTATGCAGACCAACGAAAGCTGAAACAGGTACTGATCAATCTACTCGCGAATTCAGTTAAATTCACGCCTTCGGGCGGGACCGTTGAACTTGCAGGCGGGGTGAATGACGTCGGTGATTTCGAATTTGTCGTTATGGATACCGGAATCGGTATGTCCGAAGAGGATATACCAAAAGCTTTTGAGCCATTTGCCCAAATCGACAGTACTTTAAGTCGACAGTTTGACGGTACAGGCCTTGGCCTTCCATTAGCACAAGGTCTCATCAGGCTTCACGGCGGTGAACTTGAAATGACCAGTGATCCCGGCAAAGGAACTTCTGTAAAATGTGTACTTCCCGGATCCAGAATCCTACCCTCTTAAAGCACTTATCAACACGAATCTAACCCAGTTGGTTTCGCACTGCACAAAACAGATGCGTCCCTTCATTCCCCTGTGCTAGGCTTTTGCTCTCTTCTTTTAGTCCGGAGTCTAAAGCCGGGTATGCAACATACACCTGTTAATTTTGGCTCCACCAGAGCCGCCTATATTCAGGGAGCAAAAGATGCTCTCTCCATACCAGCTCTCATTTTAGGCAGTACCTATATGGGGTTTGGCGCCCTAGTCAGTGAAACTGGTCTGGAAGTTTGGCATGCCTTGATCTCAACGGCTGTAAACTGGGCTATTCCGGGGCAAATTGCGACAATGGAACTTTATGCGATCAATGCCTCGCTGTTTGCTATTGCCGCCGCAGTTGGTCTGATTAATTGCCGATTAATGCCCATGACAATTGTCTTGATGCCCTTTATACGCAACAAAAAAACGCCAAAAATTGTTTACTACTTCATGAGCAATTTTATCGCGGTCACAGGGTGGGCTGCTGCAATGAAACTGTGTCCCAAATTACCCGAAGAACAACGCCTTCCCTACTTCACAGGCTTTGTCATCCCTTTGTGGTCCATTTGCATGCTCGCAACCTTCGTTGGATATCACCTTCCTGGTGTGCTTCCCGCCGAAGTTACAATGGGTTTGGTGTTCCTAAACCCCGTTTACTTTATGCTGGTTTTTCTTGCTGATTTCACACAACCCGGCCGACCAACAGCCTTAATTTTAGGCGCAATTCTAGGTCCACTAACCTTTTTATTCACACCCAATTGGAGCTTGCTCATAACTGGGTTGGTTGCTGGCACAATTGCCTTCCTAATCAGCGAGCACAGATTCAAAAAAGCTCAATCATCATGAATGGATTAGACAGCTTTCTAAGTTCGGATTTTATGGCCCCCATGGCTGCATTGGGTGTCGCTGCAGCCGTTACTTATTTTTGGCGAGGACTGGGCGTTGCCGTATCAGGCAAAATGGATAAAGACAGCGCCATTTTCCGCTGGGTTACATGCGTTGCCTACGCATTACTCGCAGGGCTAATTGCTCGGATGATCCTTTTACCCATCGGCCCATTGGCTGAATTGGGATTAGAACAACGTGCCGGTGCCACAATCATTTCTCTAGCTGTCTTTTTTCTGACTCGAAAAAACCTACTCGCCGGAGTAACTGCGGGAGCCGTAGCACTGGTTCTAATGGCAAGACTGGGGCCGCTATAAAAAGGCCCCAGCTAAAGGTACAGTTTAACCTACTCACAACTTATTAAGCTGCGTCTTCCAATGCCTTTACCCCAGGAAGTGTCTTTCCTTCCAGCCACTCAAGGAATGCTCCGCCCGCCGTTGAAATATAAGAAAAATCCTTATCAACCCCAGCATGAACCAAAGCGGCAACCGTATCCCCTCCGCCCGCAACAGTTAGGAGATCACCAGATACCGTTAGAGCGGCTGCGGCTTGAGCCACTGAATTAGTGGCAGCATCAAATGGCTCTGTTTCAAAACAGCCAAGCGGACCGTTCCAAACCAGTGTCTTACAATTTTCCAATTCAGCAATGATTTCATGCGCGGTTTGTTGCCCTGCATCCAAGATCATTTGATTCTCAGGAACAGCAGAAGCCCCAACAGTAGATGTTGGTACATTTTCCGCCAAAGTCTCTGCGACGACAACATCAGATGGTAACATTACCTTACAACCTTGTGCCTCAGCTTCCTTGAGAATAGCCCGTGCTGTATCCGCCATTTCATGTTCACAAAGAGAACGGCCAATTTCGACTCCTTGCGCATTCAAAAAGGTATTGGCCATACCACCGCCAATAACCAGCACATCAACTCGTCCCACCAGATTACTAAGCAACTCCAGTTTGGTAGATACCTTCGCCCCACCGACCAGCGCAGCAACAGGGCGTTTTGGTTGCCCTAGCGCCTGTGTCAGATGCTCCAGTTCCGTTTGCATCAAACGTCCTGCCGCTGCAGGAAGTAAGCGTGCCAGCCCTTCAGTAGAAGCATGTGCGCGATGTGCAGCAGAAAAAGCATCGTTGATGTAAACATCCCCAAGCTTTGCAAGCTCTTGCGCGAAGGAAGAATCATTTGCCTCTTCACCTGCGTGAAACCTAAGGTTCTCAAGCATAATGATGTCACCATTTTCTAACGCGTCGACCTGCGCACTAATTTCGGTACCAATACAATCATTTGCGAAGGCAATTTTTTCACCACCTAAGGCATCGGAAAGGCCCTGAGCAACGGGCGCCAAACTCATTTCAGGAACGACGTTACCTTTTGGGCGTCCGAAATGAGCCATTAGGATTATTTGTGCGCCTTGAGCCTTCAAATCCCGAATTGTTGGCAAAACCCGCACGATACGACTGTTATCAGTAATTTTTCCGTCCCGGATCGGAACATTAAAATCCACCCTGACAAGCGCACGCTTTCCGCTCAACTGAAGATCGTCAATAGTTTGAAATTGAGTCATGCTTACTTCCTGTTGTTCTTATAAGACTTCTGGCGCCCAAATCGTTTTTTATTTAAAGGAAGTCGTACAGAGTCACCCCATCAAATTCAAGCAAGAAGTGGATACTATAGCCCTGTTCGAGAAATCAGGATATAAACAGCATGAATGGTCATAGGCATTGGAATTCCAGCAATTTGGGAAAGCCAGATATTTGGATACATCAATTCCGGATATATCAATACTGAAACCAAAAAATCGACCCAAAGGGACTATTGCGAGAAGGATGGCACACGTGGAACAAAAGATCAGGACTGTTCTAGAGAACACAGCTCGCAAACATCAAACCATTAGCTATCGTATGCTTGCTATCGAAGCTGAAATTCCTGGTCCGCAAATTATTCATAAATTAACAAATGTACTGGAAGACATACTCCGGCAAGACCATCAAAACGGCGCTCTTTCACTCGTCCCTGTGGCAGTCAGTCGAGGGGAGCCAGCTATTCCACGCAATGGCTTTTTCATTCTATTAAAAGAGCTCGGCCTTTATGACGGACCAGAACAAGGCCCGGAAGCTATTGATAAACACACTGCATTACTTGCTGAAATATATCGAACGATGCCCAAGGTTTAACATTGAGAACACGGCAAGCCAGAAATTAGTCAACCCCTCCAAAAAAATCCCTTATAAAATGAGATACTGACTTTCGACACTTATAGGGGATTTAAAACTAGCCTTTAATTACCACACGTTAGCTCTTTGAAACCATCACAGCGATAGCTTGAACAAATTTCTTTGGACCCCATGTTGATGGTCGGAAAAAGAGAGCCAATGTTATCATCCCTGACCCAGGCAACAGCCGTTCCATGACCTTTTTTCTTACACCATTCAACGGCAGCAGGCTCGCCACAATTCGTTCCAGGAGTTAGACAGTAGTTCAGGCGATAAGCATCAAAAACAGGGAACTCATAGGTCGTCCCTCCAACTGCCGTTGGACTAACAAATCGTTGTGCGGTTTCTGTCGGCAAACTTCCTTGATCAGGTGACGTTTCCGAGCCCAAAGGTTGACTTTCAACATTTTCGGCGGGTTTCGCTTCAAACAACTGATAAGACGACGTAAACAACGGGTTTTCAGATTGAGATGTAATCGCCTGCCGTTGAAGCTCACCCTCTGTCGCCTGAGTTGGCTTAGGTATCAAAGCATCATCACCTGCCGGGGTAATGCCAGCCGCTACAAGATCAGAATCCGCAGGGCTATATGCTGGAGCTTGAAATGTTGTCCCCGGTTCGGGTGCCGTAAACGTCTGAGGTGCGGGGGCAGAGAACGTCTGGGGCTCAGGCGCCACAAATGTTTGCGGCTCTACGGCTGAAGTCTCCGCTTTAAGAGCAGCATTTTGTAAGGCTGCAGACTGCTGTACTTCGGCCCCCTGCTTCACAGTGGGAACTTCGGCTGTTGGCGTTGCTGATTGCACAGACACAGATGGAGAAGCAACATTTTGCCCGGCAGGCTCTTTTGCAACAACGGTCTTAGGAGCAGAACTTGCAACGGCTAACCCTGATATGGAGGCAGCCGGACCGGATACATATTCAACTTTTACAGAACGAGCACGCCCTTTATAGCCATAATCAGCAAGATTAAATTTGCGAATACTCTCTGCTTTGAAAGGAAACGTAACGTGATTTCCCTGACAATCAGGGAAATCATATAATGTTGCCCGCACGCGGTGGCGAACGGACTGATAAGCCCCATCCATCCCGTCGGGATGCATAAAGATCAGCTGGTCACTATCGTTAAATCGAAAGGTTCCACGTTCTCCGGCATAGGTCGTTGGACCAACCAGGTTTTGGCAATATCCCGTACGCCCTTTGTCCCATGCAGGAATAAAGGCGCGTCTGTAGTTCAACTGTTCAAGAACATTTGCACAGCCACGGCTATAGGTATTCAAACGCTGCAACATAAGAATTCCCGGTGGAGGCCCCATGTCTCGGCGATAAATAATCATGGATGAATAGGTATCATCTTTCGGAGCCGCCATTGAAACCGGTGCATCATTTACACGCTTTAGCGGAACCAAGTCAGCAGATGCCCCCTGCCACAACAGATGAGGTTCTTCTTTACTCCCTAAAAGCGGGGAACAGGATTTATCAGTGGTTTGAAACAACGGTCCTTCGAAAAACAAAGCCCCAACTTGGGAACCAAGCTTCACAGAAGAAACGCGACCAGAAAGATCACCCAGAGAAGGAACAAAAGAATAAAGCTGGTCAGCAGAAAGTTCAAAAACTTTCGCGGCCCCCGCATACTCTAATCCATCAAACGCAATAAGTTGATTAGGAGCTGGCTCTCCGACCATATCCTGAGCATGAACTGTTCCTGCCAGAGAGCTGAAACCAGCCACAATAGCCACCATCGTTCCGGCAATACGCCCTAATGCTCTCATACGACTTACTTTCCTCATCTCACACAGAATCTTCTTCTGTCTGGCAACTAAATTGGTTCAAACGCACTTTAAAAAGTATTGGCAAAATAACAGGAAGATCCGGGAAAGAAAACCACCTTGATCTTTCCAATGAAATTCCTGTTCAAATTCTATCTGATCAGATAATGCTCCCCAAGAGAAGTCACCTGATTACATATAAAAAACGGCCCGACAAACGGACCGTTTTTCATTATCTGTTACCGGAATTAGCCCGCTTTTGAAAAGCGTTCAGCAACGTATTCCCAATTTACAAGACTATCAACAAACGCTTTTACGTAATCAGGGCGCGCATTGCGGTAATCGATGTAGTAAGAGTGTTCCCACACATCACAACCAAGAAGCGCGTGACCACCAGTTACCAATGGATTTTCGCCATTTGCTGTTTTGGTCACAGCAAGCTTGCCGCTGTCGTCGAGCACAAGCCAGCACCAACCGGAACCGAACTGTGTCACACCAGCATTTACGAAGTCAGCTTTGAACTGATCAACACTACCGAAGTCTTCGATGATTTTCTTTTCAAGTTCACCAGGAATAGCGCCACCGCCATTTGGCTTCATCATGTTCCAGAACTCAATATGGTTCCAGTGCTGTGCAGCATTGTTAAAAATGCCCGCTTTAGACGCATCGCCAAAAGAGCCTTTAACGATCTCTTCAAGGGACTTACCTTCTAGGTCTGAACCTTCGAGAAGTTTGTTACCATTTACAACATAGGCGTTATGGTGTTTGTCATGGTGAAACTCAAGAGTTTCTGCAGACATGTATGGTCCCAGTGCATCGTAAGCATATGGAAGGGCTGGTAATTCAAGAGCCATGAGATTTCCCCAATTCTTTAGTTTCGTTTCAGTGTTCGAATTTCTGCCGCACTTTAGCCCGTTTCCCCCCTGTTTCAAAAGCGAAAACCGCATCTATATGATTTTCAGTTCCGAATAATCAAAAAGAAAAGAAAATCGGGAACAGATAAACGGGACATTCAAGCGAAAGGCTATTTATTTCTCGATCTTAAGTGTTAAAGCAGAAAGACATTTAAGTGTCTCCTCACTCACATGGTGTTCCACACCCTCGGCGTCAATCTCTGCCGTTGCATCACTGACGCCGGCGGCCTTCAAAAAACGAACGACAATTTCATGCCGACGGCGTGCAGCCAAAGCCATTTCACGCCCCTCCTCCGTCAAGAAAATCGATCGATAAGGCTTAGAAATAACTAATCCCTCGCGCTGTAGGCGTTGGATTATCTTATTAACGGTCGCGTGACTGACGCCCATACGTTCAGCCAGTTCAACGACTCGCGCCTCACCATTCACATTGATCAAATCATCAATCAATTCTACGTAATCTTCAGCGACTTCTGTTTTATGGGCTTCGCGGACACGCTCAAACTTTGCAGCCTGTTGTTCTGCATCTTCTAACTCTAAGTTCGATTCAGCGTTTCCCTGGTCAGTAACTGATGCCATGGACTTAAATATAACCTTCCGCCATTCATCTTAAGATCAACTCTGCTTCGCCCCTTACTTACCTTAAAGAATCCCGTATGTAAAAGAGCAAGCTCTTTCATCTATTCTTTAAAAATTTCTTTTTAGGCCCATACGAAACATAAGAAGGCACACGCCAATTATTACGCTATTGACACCAAATGTAGCCTAGGCTACAAATTAGCCCATCAGCAACATAACATTGCCCATCTACGCGAATCGATTCCCTCTCACCCAAAGACCCAAAAGCAAACGGACAGAAGAAACAAATGATGTTATTTAAATCGTTTACCTTTGTAACAAAGACTATCTTAGCAGCAGCGATGCTCATCGCATCTGGTCAGCTCGCCAAAGCTGATAAACCCGTTGTTGTTACCACCATTGCTCAGATTGCCGATGTCGTCAGCCATATCGTCGGGGATAAGATGGAAGTCGACAGCCTGATGGGCGAAGGCGTTGACCCTCACACCTATCGGATGAACAGATACGATGTTGCCGCCCTAACCAAGGCCGACATTGTTCTCTATAATGGTCTCTATCTAGAAGCCCAAATGGAGGACGCCCTAGAGCGTATGGCCACAAAGAAGCCAGTGATTCCTTTGGCAGAAACGATCAATGAATCTCTGCTATTAACCAGTCAGGATTACGAAAACAAAAACGATCCCCATGTTTGGATGGATGTCCGAAAGTGGATGGCCGTGACCAGTAAAGCACTTGATGTTATTAAAAAGCACGACCCAGTAAACGCCGATTTCTACGACAAAAATGCCGCCGAATATTTGATCAAACTGGAACAGCTTAATGGATATGTAGAAACTGTTCTTGCAACTGTTCCTTCGAACGAGCGAGTTGTTATCTCTGCTCATGATGCTTTTAACTATTTTGGCAAAGCATACGGCTTTGAAGTTGTCGGCATTCAGGGGTTAAGCACCGCAAGTGAAGCAGGATTAAAAAAGATTGAAACCCTTGTTGACCTTATCGTGACACGTAAGATCAGCGCCGTTTTTGTTGAAAGTTCTGTAGCCGATCGAAATGTAAAAGCTTTAATTGAAGGCGCTAAAGCTCGTGGTCATAACATAACAATCGGGGGCACGCTTTTTTCCGATGCTATGGGGCCTGCGGGAACCTACGAAGGCACCTATATCGGCATGCTTGATCACAATGCGACGGTAATTAGCCGTGCCCTTGGGGGCGAAGCACCGCTAGCTGGCATGAGCAAACAATTGACCTTGACCCAACACACAGCTAACTAAGGCTGTACAGGAAACTTTCTGATGATCGCGAAACTATTGAAATTGCAACCGAGTACATCCCTCAACTCAGAAGTCGCAAAGAAAGCCCCCTTGGCAATCGAAGGACTTTCTGTTGCCTATCACCACAAGCCAGTGGTCTGGGATCTCTCGTTTATTGCGCCGGAGAAAGGGTTGGTCGCGGTCGTAGGCCCCAATGGGGCCGGGAAGTCAACCTTCATCAAAGCTGCCCTTGGCTTGATCCCGAAACTATCGGGGGAAATCACCGTTTACGGTAAGCCCGTGGACAAGCAACGCAAGCTTATCGGATACGTCCCTCAAAGGGGCAGTGTGGACTGGGATTTCCCCGCCTCTGCGCTTGATGTTGTCACCATGGGACTTTACGGTGAGATTGGCTGGCTGAAACCCGTTCGAAAAGGCCATAAAGAACAGGCCCTATCTTATTTAGAGAAAGTCGGGATGGTCGATTTCGCAGATCGGCAGATCGGACAGCTATCTGGCGGGCAACAACAACGTGTTTTTCTTGCCCGCGCACTGGCACAGGACGCATTGCTTTATTTCATGGATGAACCTTTTGTCGGTGTCGATGCCGCGACAGAACGTGCCATTATCAATGTTTTGAAAAAGCTAAAAGATCAGGGAAAAACGGTAATCTGTGTTCACCATGATCTTCAATCGGCCCCGGATTATTTCGATCACGCGCTTATTCTTAATGTCAGGCCAGTGGCCAGTGGCCCAATGCACGAGGCCTTTACCTCTGAAAACTTACAACGCGCCTACGGTGGCCGCCTTGCACCTTCAGAATTGTCCGGGTTGATGTCTCTCGCAGGCCAGTGATCCTAACCTGAAGACCCAGAACACATTAAAAACCAGAAAATACCACCAGAAACGCCAAAGGCAGAATCGTGCTTCAGGAACTTTTTGAAATCCTAACTTTACAGAGTGGATACAACTCGAATGTTGTCCTTCTCGGTGCTGGCTTACTTGGCGCTGCAGGGGGAGTTGTCGGTGTCTTCTCTCTTTTGCGTAAACGCGCCTTGATCAGCGATGCAATCAGCCATGCAACTCTTCCCGGCATCACACTGGGGTTTCTGGTTGCCCTTGCCCTGACAGGGACAGGCAAAAGCCTTCCTTTTCTCATGATCGGCTCAACACTGAGCGGTATACTTGGCGTTTTATTAGTCCAATGGATCAAGGACAACACACGCCTTCCAGAAGATTCGGCTATTGGCACTGTGCTCAGTTCGTTCTTTGGTCTGGGCGTTGTATTGATGAGCTACATTCAAACCCTGAAAAGCGGGAGCCAGGCGGGTCTGCAGAGTTACTTACTAGGCTCCACAGCCAGTATGCTTCAGAGTGAAGCCGAAATGATCGCCACTTCAGCCCTTGTCATAACTGTGCTTACTGTCCTGTTCATGAAAGAATTTGGCTTGGTATGCTTTGATCCGGATTACGCTGCATCACGTGGCTGGGCCGTGAGTAAAATTGACCTTCTTATGATGGCCCTATTGCTCGCGGTTGTTGTCATTGGCCTTAAAACTGTAGGACTCATTCTGATCATCGCGCTTGTAATTATTCCACCCGTTGCGGCCCGTTTTTGGACTGATCGCCTGGGCATTATGGTTGCGATTTCTGCCTTTACGGGCGGGATAAGCTGTTATCTTGGGGCAGCGTTATCTGCGCTTACCCCGGACTTACCTTCCGGGGCAACAATCGTGTTGACCGCCACAGCTCTCTTTACACTCTCTCTTCTTTTTGCCCCGAAAAGAGGTGTGGTTGCCACGGCCTTAAGACAGTTTTCCTTCAGACTCAAAATTACGCGCCGCCGTGCTCTTTTATCCCTCGACAAAGGGCGACCTGATCTATCTCTTTTGGCCTCATTCTTGTTAAAACGTGAAGGCGTTTTGAACAACGACCTCACCCTAACAAAAAAGGGGGCGAGAACCGTTACTTCTATGTCCAGAGACCAAGCACTTTGGAATCAATACCTCAATGACTATCCGGAAGAAGCCTTCGCTCAAAACCGTTGGTCGCTTGCCATGATTACCGACATTCTTCCCCGCGATTTAATAAAAGAGCTGGAAATGTCGATTGACAATCCACAGAAGGAAATCGGCTAATGGATTTACCTCTCGCAGATTTTCTTCAGATTGATTTCCCGGCACTATTGGTTGCCTCGCTTGCTGGGCTTTGTTGTGGTTTACCAGGTAACTTCCTTGTTCTCAGACGCCAGAGTTTGATTGGCGACGCCATGAGCCACGTTGTTTTGCCGGGTATTGTGGTCGGCTACCTCTTATCCGGAACGCTGGATACATTGCCCATGCTCCTTGGCGCTTTGGGTGCGGCGCTTATATCTGCCCTATTGATCGAAGTGATCCGCCGCCTTGGTAATGTAGAACCCGGTGCAGCCATGGGAGTCGTTTTTACATCCATGTTTGCTCTTGGCGTGCTCATTTTGGAACAGACCGGAGCCTCAGGCGTTCACCTTGATGTCGAACACGCCCTGTACGGAAATCTGGAATCTACTCTCTGGTTCGGGTTGAACAACTGGTCTGATATTTTATCAACAGATGGACTGGCACAGATGCCGGGCAGTATCAGCAGGCTTGGGGGTGTTACCCTTCTCGTCCTGCTTGTCATTATTCTCTTTTTTAAAGAACTGAAGATATCAACCTTTGATCCCGCGATGGCAACGTCCTTGGGCTTCAATGCCCATTATATCAGTATTGGCCTGATCATCATAACTGCAACCTCTGCTGTTGCCGCATTTGATGCAGTTGGATCCATTCTTGTCATTGCCATGTTCATCTGCCCTGCCGCAACGGCACGCATGTGGACGGACAAATTGAGCTCCCAGATCATCTTGTCAGCCTTCTTTGCACTTTTATCCGGATGCTTCGGATACTTGATCGCCGCTTTTGGTCCCTTTTTAATCGGCGCAAATTATGCATTAAACGCTGCAGGCATGATTGCCGTTGTTGCCTGCTTGTTACAGGCCTTTTCCATGATATTTGCCCCGAATCACGGGACGCTCGGGCGTTTCCTGAAGCAGCGCAAAGCTCTTCAGGAACCTGCCGACATTTAAAACACCAATAATTTTATTGCCGTAAAACGTTTTCAAGAACATCCAGCGCTTTATTGGTCAGGATGTCGATCAGGACAACATCATCATCGACAATGACAAATTTACTGTTTTTTCGGCGTGGCAACCTGCTTTGTAAATCGTCAGGCAGATCGTGCTTGGCTAACCCCGGTGGTAAAGACCCTTTTTCATCCAACTGCTTTTGTATTCCGGGAGGCAAAGATTCTTTTTTTGCCAAACCTGTTGGCAGACCTTTTTTCTTACCCTTTCCTTTTTTCTTTTTGTGACCTTGAGTCGTCTGATCATCTTTATGGAAATAGCGATTAATCACTGTACGCTCAATCTCATTGATCACATCTTCAATGACCTGTTCCTGAGAACTCTGAGCAGCAGACGCGGGCGGCAAAGATACAAACCCAATAGCTCCAAAGCCAAGAACCGTTGGCACGACCGCCACAGCAAAACTTTGTCTGATTAGATGCTTCATAACGTAACCTCATTTCTTGTTCATTAGGAAACAGTATAAACGAAAAGAGGCCGTAATTGGATCAGCGTAAATATACGCAGCGGGTAAATGCTGATTATAACTTCTGGCTTTGAGTTGGAAGTTTGCGTTCCGAAAGCGGCGTACAGCCAAAGAAATTACGATAACAGCGCGAGAAATGCGCCGATGAATTATACCCACAGGCCAAAGCAACTTCGATAATCCGCATCTTGGTTTGCATGATCAACTGTCGTGATCGATAGAGCCTGAGTTCGCTATAATATCTGGCCGGCGACTTATTAAACTGCTTGCTAAACATACGTTCTAGTTGACGGCGTGACGATCCCGCAATTTTGGACAACTCTTCAAGACTCAAAGGCTCTTCCAAGTGATCTTCCATAATTTGGATCACCCGCAACAGGCGTTGATCTTGAATGGAATAGCGTGCGGAAAGACCAAAGTACTGGAACTCTCGACGATCTCTAATACGTTCATGTACAAACTGATCCGCCACCATTCTGGCCAACTCAAACCCATGCAGATCAGAGATAAAGTTCAGCATCATATCCAGCCCAGCCGTACCCCCCACACAGGTAAAACCCTTCGTACTGACTTCAAACAGCTCGTTCGATGTTTCTATATCGGGAAAAGTTTCTTTGAAGGCCGACAAATATTCCCAATGGACCGCACATTTGGTTTTATCAACCAACCCGGCTTTAGCCAGATAATACGACGCTGTATAAAGCGCCCCAATCACCTTGCCCTGACGCCCCACGGCTCTGAGCCATGGCATAAAATCACTGGTATCAAACCCCGATATATTATGTCCGCCACAAAGGATAATATTTTCAGGCTCGCTCGCAGATACCAAATCACCCCGCACCTCCAAGCGCAAACCATTTGATGCTTCAACGTTCTTTCCATCCAGTGAGAAAACAGGGCAATCATAAAGTTCTTCTCGTGCAACTTTATTTGCTACCCGCAAGGGCTCCATCGCAAAGGTAAAAGAATTCATTGAGAACCCAGGCAAGAGCAAAAAGCCAACACGCCGAGTTTTGCCTTCTTTGGGTTCTGGAAACATTTTATTCTCTTTTACGCCTAATGGTACTAATGAGCAGTACGAGCAACTGGATTCTGTCGCTTTTCACAAAAAACGACAGCTCCCCTTCTAAGCGGCCTTTTCCAAGGTTTCAATAGCAGAAACAAGAAAGGCTGCCTGAAACAGACAGCCTTTCATAATTAGACGCATTATTTATGCTTTAACTATTTAACTTAATTGTTACTCAAGGCGTAAAGAGTGAAGTGTAGATTTCTCTACGTGAGCGATGAAACAACGCATAAGAATATCGGGAAGAAGGATCAAGTTAAACAGCTATACTTTATTCTTGTGCCAATACTCGATCGCAGCACCGACGCCCTTGCCGGGTTCAATATCCATTCCCATATCGCGCATAACCATTTCGGCTCCGCCAAGTGCACTAAACAGCATACATTCGTTCAGATCACCAAGGTGTCCGATCCGGAATAACTTTCCGGCGACTTGGGTAAGCCCCCCGCCAAGGGAAAGATTATAATCCTGATAGGCTCGCTTAACGATTTCTTGTCCGTCAATCCCTTCAGGAACCATAACACCGGTAACTGTATCAGATTGCCATGCAGGCGTTTTGGCACAGGTCGACAGCCCCCATGCGACAACAGCCTGCCGTACCCCTTCGGCCAGACGATGGTGTCTTTGCCACACGTTCTCCATGCCCTCTTCAAGCAGTACATCAACAGAAGCACGCAAGCCTCTCAACAATCCCATGGCAGGTGTATAGGGACCAAAACCAGTACGCGCCTGGTTAATCATCATCTTAAAATCAAAATAGAACCGCGGGCACGATGCCGTTTCGCCCGCTTGAAGCGCCTTTTGGCTAACGCCAATAATGCCAAGCCCTGTTGGCAACATGAAGCCTTTTTGTGAACCAGCGACGGCAAGATCAACGCCCCATGCGTCCATATCAAACTCAATGGCACCAATTGAACTGATACCATCCACATACAACAACGCTGGGTGGTTACAGGCATCCAAAGCTTCGCGAACACCCTTGATATCAGATGTAACACCCGTTGCCGTTTCATTGTGACAAACAATGACACCTTTGATCTCATGCTGGGTATCAGCAGCAAGGCGTTCAGCAATTTGCTCTACAGGCGCACCCTCGCCCCACGGCACATCAATATCTTCGACCTCAATACCAAGTGCACGACACGAATCAATCCACAGGCTCGAAAACTGTCCGAAACGCGCCGTAAGCACTTTATCGCCCGGTGAAAGCGTATTGGTAATGGCCGCTTCCCATCCACCCGTCCCGGATGATGGAAAAACAATCACTTCACCTTTGTCTGTCCGGAAGATTTTTTTCAAATCTTCAAACAAGGGCACCATGAAATCCGGCGCAGACATAGCCCGGTGATCCTCTGTATTTATATCCATCGCCAGACGAATACGTTCCGGCATATTTGTTGGTCCGGGGATGAAAAGTGAATTGCGGCCAGCCATCATTAAATCCTTAGCAGTATCTTTAAAATAAATTCATCAGAGAGTACGCAAACGGACCCTTTGTAAAAAGGGTAAATTCGGATTAACAATTGTGACATAAACGCAATAATCCCTTTTTCATTCATCAAGCTTGCCTGCCTCTCAAAAAAGACGCAGAGTTTTGGCTCTCATCAATCATACCCTCAAATCGAGCCTCTCCATGACACTAGAAGTTTGGCTATTTTTCATAGCCGTTAGTTTTGTTCCGGCAATCAGCCCAGGACCGGCGGTATTATTAGCACTTTCAAACACCCTTAAATTTGGCGGGCGCGCAACGATCTGGTCCGCAACAGGCAATGCACTTGGCTTATTTATTCTCGGATTTGGAGTTGCTCTGGGCTTGGGTACAATTATGGAAACGTCAGCCCTAGCCTTTACCATACTAAAATTTATTGGCGCGGCTTATCTGATCTGGCTTGGCATCAAAACTTGGAGAGATAAAAGCGGCTTGGTAGAAGACGATGTAAACATACGCCCTCCACAAAAACACAAACTTTTTTCAACGGCTCTAATTGTATCGCTGACCAACCCAAAAGCGATCGTCGTTATATTGGCCCTGTTTCCTCCCTTTATGAGCGCAGAAGGATCCGCCCTATTTCAGGCAACAATCTTATCGGCAACTTATGCAATTCTCTGTTTCTTAAATCATCTGATGATTGCCATGATGGGCGGACGCTTGAAAAACTTTATGAGCAATATAAAGCGCATTCGTCTTGTTCGCCGCGTGCTCGGCGCAACTTTTATCAGCTTTGGTGCTCTGCTCGCTTCAGCTCAAAGGTAACCTACCATCCCATTCTGTCCGCAAAAGCATGCCAGCGAATCATAAAGGGCATGAACCACGGAGATCCGCTATAAAATGGCCTGCTATTAAAAGGCAGATCATCCAATTCGGTCCGACCTTCAGGATCATCCAAAATTTTCAACGCTGTCTTACGACCGAAATAGACAGCGCGTCCAACGCCTGAGCCACAATACCCCATAGCATAATGCACACCATCGATTCTCCCCACATGCGGCGCATGATCAAAAGTATAGGCCACAACACCGGACCACGCATATTCAATTTTTGCCGATTGTAACTGTGGATAAATTCGTCGCATCGCTGCTCCAAGGTATGATACGTACTCTCCGGGGTTATCGTTGAGATCCTTTGCACGACCGCCAAAGATCATTCGTTTTCCATCAGGCGACGGACGGTAATAAAAAACCAAACGGTGCGTATCGCCATGCCCTCTTAATTTAGGTGAAAGTTCTAGAATTTTCTCTTTGGGTAATTCTTCTGTCGCGGTTACCGCAGAGCGGATCGGGATAATGCGCTGGCGAAACCATTTTAGATTTTTAGGTGTGTAGCCATTCGTGGCCACGATAACATCGCGCGCTTTCAAGGAATGGTTCTTCGTGCGCACCTCTAACTCACCTGCTGAGCCAGAAACATCCTGCACGGCTTGTCCACCATAAACTTTTGCCCCCGCCTCAGTAGCTTTACTCAAAAGTCCTTGTAGTAATAACGCAGGCTGGAGTGTGCCATCATCTTCATACACAGCGCCACCATGATAAAGATCAGACCCAATTTCATTGTGTTGTCCAGATTTTGGAACCATATGTGCGTTGAGACCAAGTTCTTTTTGCATAACCTCAACTTGTCGGGCGAGGCTATCATAATGCTTAGGACGAACGGCACCTCGAAACCGCCCACGCATTACCAATTCACAATCGATTTTTTCCTCTTCCACAAAAGAAATTAACGACCGCATGCTATCCAGACTTTCACGCATGATGCCACGCGCTTTATCTTTCCCATAGGCGCGCTCTAGCCCTTTAAGACCGAGTTTATGAAAGCTTGGACCCAACAGGCCCCCGTTTCGCGCTGAACATCCCCATCCCGGACGTTCAGCGTCCAAAACAACGACAGATCGCCCTGCACGCGCCAGAGTAAGCGCCGCAGAAAGTCCTGTGTATCCTGCGCCAATAATGACAACATCAACTTTTTTAGGTGGGGTATCAGACTGAACGGAACTATCAGGCTGAAAACGAGGATCAGTCCACCAGAAAGGTTGATGCTTGAAAGTTTCAAATTCGGCCATGGCCATGCTCAGTAATTGGAGAGAAAAGAATCACGTGAAAGATTTACATCTAAAATAAAGAATATCGTCGAATAGTAAGCTGCCACGTCGATGAAATCATGGGAAGCAAAAAGCTAGGTTTCTGTACTTTAACGACGCTAAATGATCACGTCATATACCTTCCTCTTATCTTTTATCCAGCGGCACTTCTGTTGTTTCTTTAATTCTTTCCATAGAAAAGTATGACGTCACATCATGCAATGGTGCCGTGCGAATAATCTTCTTATAAACCCTGTCATAGTCCTCGATACTAGACACCAGAATCTTCAACAGATAATCCACGTTCCCATTAAGTCGATGGAATTCAACCACCTCATCAATCTTACTGATACCCTCGGAGAAACTTTCAAGCCATCCATCCCCATGATGCGCTGTTCGCAGCTCGACAAAAACCGTCAACTCTTTCCCCACCATAGCCGGATCAACCAAGGCCACCTGTTTTTTTATAACACCAGATTCCTGCAATAACTTTATGCGACGCCAGCAGGCGTTGGTGGACAGATTAACCAACTCGGCAATTTCCGATGCGGGGCGACTGGCATCACGCTGTAGCTCCTTTAAAATTCGGAGATCAATATCATCTAACTTCATCGAGCTCTCTTATATTGGGATATTTTCTCAAGAAGTTGGTATATTACCACGAAGAATGAGAAAATTTCACCTGTAATGTTGATCTATACTGAGAAAAAGCAAAAACGAATAACGATTTCTTGGTGAACTAAATGAAAAAAATTATCGACAATCTTTTTATTGATCATCCGCAAGCTGTGAACGAAACCTATTTTGAGCACATGGGACAGGCTTTGTATTTTTCATTTAACATGTGCCTTGGTTTTTTTGTTTGCTTTTGCCATGCCTTTATTCCAGGCGCTTTTGAAAAAACCGGCAGCCAACTAGTTACAAAACTGTACGACAGAATGGTTCAGAATCGTATGCGTCATCAGGCTAAGCAAGATACATCAATCGAAAATACAAAACCAAATCGCGCCTGATAGCTCTTTATCCTTCAGCAATATTCATAATTTTGCCGCCTCTTTAATCAAAAGCGTGCTCTATCATTAGTTTTGCTTAACAGATAATTTTTTAAGATTTCAGAGTGATCTTCCTATAGGATCTTCGCAAATACTTGTTGCGCCTTCAGCGTGATACAACCACAAAGACATATTGAGTAAAACAATGCCTGTTCTCGTTTTCGGGGCTGAAAAGTACGCCCAGATGAAACTACTAATACCTGGCGTAATGCTAGCAGTTATCTTGGCTTTTGCAGCAACTTTTATATCCGATCACCATGGTGGGCCGACACTTCTTTATGCCCTTCTTTTTGGTATGAGCCTTAATTCCCTCATCGAAGGATCATCCGCAAAACCAGGCATTGAGTTCACAAGCAAATCTCTCTTACGCATTGGTGTTGCTCTTTTAGGCGTAAGGATTGGTCTGGATCAAATTACCCAACTTGGGATTACATCAACCATAATTTTGGTCATCGCAGTCGTCGTGACCATTGCATCGGGTGTACTACTTGCCCGTTTTTTTGGATTTGATAAACGCTTCGGATTGTTAACAGGAGGCGCCACCGCAATTTGCGGTGCTTCGGCGGCTCTGGCGATTTCGGCTGCCATGCCAGCTTCTCCAAACAAAGAACGCTCTACTCTTTTTGCTGTTGTCGCGGTCACAACTCTGTCTACGCTGGCCATGATTCTTTACCCCCCTCTTACATTATGGCTAGAAATGACGCCCGAAGAATCAGGTTTTTTTATTGGCGGAACAATTCACGATGTCGCACAGGTTGTTGGGGCAGGCTATTCCATTTCACCAGAAGCAGGTGATGCGGCCACCGTGGCAAAGCTTTTCCGCGTGGCACTTCTTGTTCCGATTACACTTTTTGTCATGACAATCTTCAAACAAACCAGCACAAACAAGATTAAGGCTTATCTGCCCCCACTCTTTTTAATCGGTTTCATTGCTTTCACTGGCTTACGTTCTACAGGGGTACTTTCAGATTTTTGGATTACCCAACTTTCCGAGCTATCCCGCTGGTGCCTCATCGCCGCTATCGCAGCCGTAGGGCTCAAAACATCTCTGCGTGATGTTCTCCAGATTGGGCATCAGGCATTAATCTTGGTCGTCGTCGAAACCATCATTATTGCCGGCCTGATCATAGGCAGTATCTATTTAGTACATTGATAAAGCAGACACAAAAAGGGCACGAACATAATACCTAATGTTCGTGCCATTGAATAAATAAGATAGCTATATCAACTGCCACCTATGTCTTTCTATGCATCACCTAAGGCTGCAATAATGCGGACCCAGGACCGAATGCCTTTATGGAAGCTTTTAAGGTCGTATTTTTCATTAGGGCTGTGAATACGGTCATCTTCCAGAGCAAAGCCAACCAAAAGAGTTTCCATACCTAAGACACGCCGGAATTCAGTCGTAATAGGAATAGAACCGCCAGACCCGATCAGGGCAGCTTCTTTGTTCCACTCATCAGAAAGCGCCTTAATTACTTCCTGCGTTTCTGGCATATCCGTATCGACAACCAAGGGACCAAATTCTCCCCCAACGGATTCATATTCAACAGAACAATCGGCTGGTAAGCGAGCTTCAACAAAGCACCGGAATGCCTCCCGAATTTTACTGGGTTCTTGCTGGTCAACCAAACGGAAAGTAAACTTGGCATTCGCTTCGGCTGGAATAACAGTTTTAGACCCCTCGCCGTTATATCCACCCCAGATACCATTCACTTCACAGGTCGGGCGTGATGTCAGTTGTTCAAGGACAGAGTAGCCCTCTTCACCTGCAGGCACAGAAAGTCCGACTTCACCAAGGAATTCTTCGCTATCAAATCCCAATTCATCCCACTGTTTTTTAATATCCGCAGGCAATTCACCGACGCCATCATAAAACCCGGGAATTTGAACACGCCCTTTATCATCCCGAAGATCCCCAATAATTTTAGATAAAACATGCAACGGATTGCGCGCAGCAGAACCATATCCACCAGAATGTAAATCACGGTCAGCAGCCTTGATAACAAGGTTCTCTTTCATCATCCCGCGAAGGCGAACTGTAATCGCAGGCGTATCCTTATCCCACATACTAGTATCACAGACCAACGCCAGATCGGCCTTTAATTCATCTTTATGTGTCGCCAGAAAATCATCCAGACTTGGGCTACCAGTTTCTTCTTCGCCTTCAAAAATGATCGACGCATTCAGCGGTAGCTTACCCGTTACAGCACGCCAAGCGCGACATGCTTCGACAAAAGTAAGAAGCTGACCTTTATCATCTGATGTGCCGCGACCTGTTAGCTCTTTGCTACCGTCAGCGAGTTCCTTGATGGTAGGCTCAAACGGCGGGTTATGCCATAGCTCCAACGGATCGACAGGCTGAACATCGTAATGTCCGTAGAACAGTACATGTGGGCCTGTATCCTGATCGGGTGTATGGGCAACGACCATAGGATGGCCAGGGGTTGGCCGCACAGAAGCATCGAACTGAAGCTCTTTGAGTTCTCGCTCTAACCATTCTGCCGCCTTCTGGCATTCTGCTTTATAAGCGGGATCTGTAGAAATACTTTCAATTCTGACAAGGTCAAATAATCTATCTATTGATTCTTCCAGATGGTCATCCACGTGGGATAACACTTGATCCAAAGCGCTCATTCCTATGCTCCTAGTGTTTGTATTTTTTATTAGCCCCGATAAGGCATGTTGAATTCCGTCAAAAACATCCTGTGATCATTGATATAAATTTTTGAGAACAAGGAATAACGGGTAAAAAGTTATGCAAGGCTAACAGAACCTAACTTGACTAGGCAAGCTGTGTTTCCGAAAGGTATTTAACCGAAATCTATAATAGGCAAACAGAAATAATCCACTTACAGTTATCTGGGATTATAAAAGAGATAAATAAAGCTCTCATAGGGAAAGAACAAATGACCAACGACACAACAAATCCTGTACTCGGTATATTGGGCATTGGATATTTCGCCTCTTATTTTACAAGCTCTCTCAGAAACGGTGGATATCAGGGGAAAATATATCTATCACCAAGAAATGTGCAAACTGCAGAGAAAATTTCGAAAGAACATCATTGCTTAATAGCACAGAGAAATCAGGATGTTATAGATAGGTCCGACATTGTTTTACTCTCTGTCAGGCCCGAACAGTTATCCGATTTATTGGAATCGTTAGCTTTTCGAAATGATCAAATTGTGATTACCGCAGTCGCAGGAAAAACAATCGCCGAACATTACGCAGTTGCAAAGCACTTACCCCAAACCCTGGTTCGTATGATCCCCGTCTGTAGCATCGAAGCTGGCGAAGGCGTTGTTCCTATTTATCCGCCCAACCCAGAGGTAGAAAAGCTCGCAAATTTTACAGGTACTCCAATAAGCTTTGATTCCGAACATGATTTTGATCTGGCTCTAACAACATCCTGTATGAACGGGTGGCTTTATGAGTTTTTTGGCACAATGACAAATTGGCTGCAAGAAAAAGGCCTTCCCGAAGACAAGGCCCGTAACATTATTCTACACAACATAAGAGGCGCAACCGCCTACGCCCTGCAAAAAGAAGATCAAAAACTCGCCGCCATCACCAATGAGATTGCCACAGAAGGGACATTTACGCTGGAGGGGTTAAATCTTCTAAAGAAGGAACAGGGATTTACCGCCTGGGATCATGCTCTGGAACATGTGCATAAAAAACTCGGGGAATAGACATCATTCTATACGATCTAATCCTGATGAATTAGATCAGACGAGTTGGCCCAAACGATTTAGCTCAGTATTTTTAAGGTCAAAATTTCCTGAATGAGAGGTAAGCTTATCTCTACGCGAAACTCACCATTTCCTATATCAAGCTGTAGAACGATGGACACACGTTGCTAAAGGCTGGCTGGGTATGGTGTTGAGTATAATACTTTCTCTTATTATAGAATTATGAGTTTATTCTATAATAAGACTTATACCAATCGACAAAATGACCAATACCCTCTTCAATAGTCGTCGAAGGCTGATACCCGGTAATTTCAGTAAGCTCACTAACATCTGCCCATGTGGCCGGAACATCGCCATCTTGCATTGGAAGCATATTGTATTGGGCTTTTTTTCCCAATTTATCTTCTAATATTTCAATATACCGCATAAGCTTTTCGCACCGAGTATTACCAATGTTTACAACTCTATAGGGAGCGACACCACTCGTACTTGGGTTTGGATTATTACTATCCCAACACGGATCAAGGCCTGGGGGAACATCAGCCAGGCGCCTTATACCTTCAGCAATATCTTTAACGTACGTAAAGTCACGCTGCATATTACCCTTGTTGAAAACATTGATTGGTTTTCCGGCTATAATATCCCGTGTAAACATAAAGAGCGCCATATCAGGACGCCCCCATGGGCCATATACAGTAAAAAAACGCATTCCAGTACTTGGAATGTTAAATAGATGCGAATACGCATGCGCCATCATCTCATTGGATTTCTTCGTCGCAGCATAAAGTGTCATTGGATGCTCGGCACTCTCTGAGACTTTAAAAGGCATACTGGTATTAGCCCCATAAGCTGAACTAGTCGAAGCGTAGACTAGATGCTCAACAGGGTAATGCCTGCATGCCTCTAGAATATTTAAAAACCCATCAACATTTGAATGTAAATAGGCCCTTGGATTTTCCAGACTGTAACGTACCCCAGCCTGCGCCGCCAAATTCACACAAATATCAGGCCGATGATCTTTAAACACCTGTTCAACTGCAGGCCCGTCGGCGAGATCAATACGTTTTTCAATAAAATTTTCAAACTTAAAAAGGTTGGATAAACGAGCTTCTTTCAAAGAAACATCATAATAATCACTAACAATATCAACCCCAATTACTTCATGACCTTGTGACAACAGAAACTCTGCCAGATGAAACCCTATAAAACCTGCAGTACCAGTAATTACGTAGGTCTTTTTGCTCATTATCACATCCGATTATTAGAGAGAAACCTCAAGTTCGTGGATTTTCTAGCACTCTTACAAACCAAGAGACAAGCCGTACATATCTACACGCATAAATAATATACTGATTGCATAATATGTTTGATTGTCAGTTCACCGAAAACCTCAACCTTTAGGTACTTCGATGATCCCTCTTATAAATATGTCTGTTCTTTCCGCTATTTTGGACCAAGCGTATTTGCGATGGACAAGCGCACGACCTCGGTTGCCCATTTGCATAGCGACTTTAGGATCATCGTGCAGCTTTGAAACTGCCTTCACAATATCTGTCACGGCCCCCTGAGGAACGAGAATGCCACAATCCCCCTCTTGAATGACATCTGCTTGTCCATCCATCTCACTGACTACCGCAGGAACCCCACAAGAAAGCGTTTCGAATAGTTTAAGAGGATAAGCGCCATAAAGTCCTCTTTGATCAATGTTCTCAGTTAAAGCAAAACCGATCTGTGCATTGGCTATAAGATAGGGAATTTCATTATAAGAAACACGTCCAATGTACCGAATATGCTCATACCTCTTAGCATATTCCTCGACAGAACCACGCATAGCGCCATCCCCAGCCAGAAGAAGATTCAATCCTTTTGGCCAATTAGATGACGATGCAGCTTCAAGAATTGCCTGAATTCCTTGCCATCGGGCAAATGTTCCAAAAAAAACGGCATAGGGCTGTGTAATTTCACTCTCAAATGACAGCCTCCTAGGTTGCAATTCAGATAATTTCAAAAACTCCGAAATATTTGCGCCGTTAGTGATTACCTCATATGAAACGTGTTCATCCTTATCAACTAACTTGGCGCGACAGTACCTCTGCAAGCCAGGGGTTACAGAGATTATCCCTTTCGCCCGTTTCAACTGCCCGGTCATCATCCAATCAAAAAGACCGCGAAAGCGGCGAACGAATGGCCATGCGATGTAAAGATCTTCGTAGGGCCCATTAACCTCTACAATGGACGGTACTGAGCGCAAAGATGCAATCAAAGCAATGACAAATCCCGCAAAGTGCATTCTCGCATAGTAAACATCGGGCTTTTCAGTGAAAAGTACCCGCCACCAAAGATTGAAGAGCGAAAATATACGTGCCGTAATACTCGGCAGCCCTTTTCCCCGATATTGAGGCGTCATGAGTGTGACGTTCCACCCGGAGCGTTCCAGCCCCTCGACCACTTCGCAAACATGCGTGTATGAGGCATGCCCCTCGCGCAGAGGTTCAAAAGAAACATAAACCAGAGAATTAGATGTATTTAATCCGGTCATCACGTTCTAAACACTCTTCTCAAAATCAAGATCGTGTGCCTCTGCCCACTGTGCAACATTGATCCAACGCCAAACTGCGCGTGGGAATCCATTGCCGGAACGCTTTACCTCCTCCCAAGAACGGGTGGCCTGTGCCACATCAAGAAAGGGTAAAGCGCGAAAACTATCGCTATTGATACGCTCTTCTACCCAGCCACTTAATTCTTTAAACCAGGCTTGTTCTGGGGTCTGAAAGCCAATTTTATCTTTTCGATCAAGAATTTCGTCCGGTACTATCCCACGCATGGCTGCCCTGAAGAGCGCTTTATCTTCACCGTCAGGAGAAATCAAATACTCTTCCGGTAAACTCTGTACAAAACCGACAATCTCTGGAGACAAGAACGGCACGCGACTTTCCAAGGAATGGGCCATCGAATTACGGTCTTCATAGCGTAAAAGTCCCGGAAGATTGAGAGATGTGAAATCCAAGTCCAGAGCGCTATCCAATGACGATGCAAGACCTGTCGTTTTTCCATAGTCAGCCGAAATTCCCATCTTCTCGAACCACTGCCAGTCGATCGCAGCATTCACACCACCCTGCGCGTGCTTTTGATAAATCATTTGCCCAACAAAATCAGGCGCCAATCGTGTTAGAGTACGTAAGAGAAGATTAGACAGGGAGAGGCGACCGTTATGCCTGAGATAACCAATCAGACTACAGGCTCTACCCCATTCTCCTTTCTGGATAAACCCAGCAAGCGCCGCGGTATAATAAGGCGTATAGCCTCCGAGTATTTCATCAGCTCCCTGACCATCTAAAACGACTTTCAATCCGTCGTTATGCACAGCCTCAAAGACGCGATACTGCGCAAACAGACTCGTGCTTCCAATAGGCTCGTCCTGAAAACGCATAAGCCTTTCTAGATTTTGCACCACATCATTGGAAGAAAGCAGTACTTTCTTAGAGTTTGCACCAACCTTATTGATAACCAGATCGGCATAAGCCTCCTCATCACAGCTCTCACCACGAGCAGCATAAGTAAAGGTTCTAAGATCAAGCTCTTCGCCGCCAACTAAGCGCATTGCAGCTACAATCGCACTGGAATCTACGCCACCTGACAGCAGAGCCCCATATCCGACATCACTTCGCATATGCAACTCGACAGAACGAAGGAAACGTTCTTTGAGCTCCTGCGAAGCTTCTACGAACCCGATCTCTTTTCTGTTCAACCGGGCTTGCTTTGGCGCCAAGAATGATGAGATTTCTGGTGCCAAGGAACGTCCCAGAGAAATCTTCAAACAATGTCCAGGCGGTAAAGACTTAATGCCAGAAAGGAAAGATCTCTCATTGTGATTAACCAAGCCCAGAGCCAAATAGTCTCGCAAGGAAAAGAGATCTGGTTGAAGTTTCAACTCAGGGAAAGCTGACAACGCCTTAATCTCAGAAGCAAAAACCAACCCCTTTTCAGTGGTGGCATAAAAAAGCGGCTTAATACCGTAAAAGTCACGAGCCAACATTAAAGTTTGGTCAACCCTATCTATAAGACAGAAGGCAAACATACCAATCAGCTTTGCAAAAGCCTTACGCCCCCATTCAATCAAGGCGTAGAGCAGCACCTCAGTATCCGATTGACTAGCGAAAGAATAACCAAGATTTTCAAGTTCTGACCGTAGCTCAATATAGTTGTAAATTTCACCATTTTGCACAATGACATAACGATCATCATGACTGACCATGGGCTGATGACCATGCTCAGAAGTATCAAGAATTGAGAGCCGGCGATGCATAAGGCCTATATCCACCCCCATTCTCTCGGAACTCAACTTCTGTGCTGATTCTCCAACAGAATAACTTCCACCCTGTGACCAGAGGCAATACCCCGTGTTATCAGGGCCTCTATGACTCAAACGAGCAGAAAAATCTTCAAGAACTTTAACTGCCTGTGCTGGGGGAAATTCTTTATGGGCAAAGCCCGCAATGCCACACATTTACTTTGCTTTTCTTTCAACCAGCTTGTGATAGAACTCTTCAACTCGGCGCGCTTCATTATTAAAGTTGGCACAACTCCAGACCGTCTCGTGCCCTGCGTTAGCCATATCAGCCGTGCCTTCTTGATCTTGCAGCAGATGACAAACAGCGTCAGTAATTTTTTCAGCATCAAGATCGCAGAACCAGGCTGATTCGCCATGCTTAAAGAGCTCTTTATATCGCTCTAAATTACTCATGAGTACAGGTCGGCCACAGGCCATGGATTCTAGAGTAGACTGAGGCATACCATCGGATGATGGAATAGCGATTATCAGATCAGCTGCGCTATAAACACCCGCCATTTGTTCTCGTGGAACCCCTGATACAAAACGGACCCGTGACTGGAGTTTTAGTTCTTGAACTCGCCCCCGAACTTTTTGTCCATAAACTTCATTCTCTCCCATTGTAGAAAGAACCAGAACTGTTTGAGAATGTTCTTTTAGTATCGTAGGCAAGGCTTCAACTAAAAGATGCTGGTTATAAAGAGATTGTAACATGCGTGGACAATAGAGAACTTTCTGACCTTCTTCGACTCCCCATTCTTCTCTGACCTTAGACCTTCCCTCTTCGGAAAATGAAAAAATCTCAGGCTCTACCCCCCAATAAACAATTTTTATTTTCTCTTTGGAAACCCCCATCTCCATTAGACGATTTGCTAAACTGTGAGACTTCGCCGTAACCAAATCTGCCCGACGAAGCGAAAATCCAGTCAACCAGCGCCCTAAATGTCCCTGAGTCCCTTGCTCATCAAAGAGTACATCGCCCCCCATTACAGTCACAACAAAGGGACATTTTCTCATAAGAGCCACAATCCACGTTCCATACTCCGCCGCATAGTGAGCATGAAAAAGATCCGCATCACTTCGCACCAGTATCCAGTATGTTGTCAGCAGACTTTTTATCTTACCAACAACCCCTCTTCCAAAAGAGGTATAGCTGACTTTTAGAGAATTATCTGCGGGCCCGGATGTTGGGCTGATTAGATGTACAGAATGACCTAGTTGATCAAAAACTCTGGCTCGCGCTAAAACATGCGGGCTGCTCGCAGCTCCCATAATACAGAGTTTTAGAGGTAGAGATCTGGGCGCAAGTTCGTGGGTTTTAGTCATTCAACCACTTATGCCTCCAGGACTGGTACATCAAAACGGTCCAAAGCTGGACCTCATGATTTTGTTTTCCAGCAAGATGCCTTTCCCAAACTGCACGTATTGGTGCCGCATCAAGCAGCCCATCAGCCTCCAAAGCTTCTGGTCGCAGAAGCTCTTCGCACCAATCCCGAAGCTCTCCCTTCAACCAGTTCCCAATAGGAATACCAAACCCCATTTTGGGACGCTCAAAAAGCTCGCGCGGTACATAACGTGCAAGAACTTCTCGAAGAGCCCATTTTCCCTGACCATTTCGGACACGCATATGGCGGGGAAGTCGGAAAGCAAACTCGGCAACACGGTGATCGAGAAGAGGTACACGGGCCTCAAGACTAACAGCCATACTCGCCCGGTCAACCTTGGTCAGAATATCATCAGGAAGATAGGTCTTTCCATCGAGAACCTGCATACGCTCCATAAAGGGTGCAACATCATCAGCAAGGCTCTTATCCCACAGAATGTTTTGCAACTCCTCTGCCCCGGATACCATTGCATTCGGATTATCCCAGACCGTCACAAGCCGTCTGAAGAGAGCTGCCTCGTCCTCAATAGCCAGAATATCCGCAACCTTATGCGCTTTAAGCCCCAATTGAGGCACGCGTGCTTTGGCGGGGAGATATCGGGAGAGTTGATCCCAGCGGTCTGCAGAGAGTTGACGTATTGACCGGGTTCCGAGCTTCCTCAAAAACGGGGGTATCCCCCCTCGGCGACGGTTGATCAAGTCTCCCCAAAAATAACGATTGTATCCTGTAAAGAGTTCATCCCCACCATCACCAGAAAGGCTGACCGTCACCTTTTGACGTGCTAGTTGAGATACAAGAAAAGTAGGGATTTGCGAAGAGTCAGCAAAAGGTTCATCATAATAATCAGGAAGCTTGGGAATAACATTCAATGCATCCTGTGGAGAGATATAGAGCTCAGTATGATCCGTCCCAAGATGCCTGGCAATCGCCTTTGCATGCTCGGCTTCATTATACCCCTCGGTCTCCATACCTATGGAAAAGGTCTGGACCGGTCTCGCACTCTGCGCCTGCATCAGAGATACAACAGTAGAGGAATCAATACCTCCGGACAAAAATGCCCCCAAAGGAACATCAGCAATCATTCTGCTCCCGACGGCATCTCTCAACAACTCATCCAGTTGGTCAAGCACATCTATTTCATTATCCGAGAACGGATCACGCAATCCAGCTTGGGCAACTTTACGAAGATCCCAATAACAGTGTATCCGAGGGCGACGGCCCTGCTCCAACACCAAAATATTTCCAGGTTCAAGTTTTTGAACCCCCCTGAATATCGCAAGAGGAGCCGGAATATAGTTGAGACGCAAGTAAGAGCTTAACGCGTCAGGGTTAATTTCACCCTTCCAGTCCGGATGCTGTTTAAAGATCTTGAGTTCTGAGCCAAATAAGAAAAGATCGCCCTGTGTCCCCCAATAAAGAGGCTTAACTCCTAGACGATCCCGCGCCAATGTTAGTCGCCGATCCCTTTGATCCCACAAAGCAATAGCGAACATACCAATCATGCGGGCAACCGTTTTCTCAAGCCCCCAATGTACACAAGCTTCAAGAATTACCTCTGTGTCTGAATGCCCTCGAAACGCCGGACAGGCTCCCCCCATTTCGCGTTGTAGTTCTGAACGAATTTTTTCGGCGTTATAAATCTCACCGTTATAGACCAAAACATAACGCCCACAAGCTGAAAGCATTGGCTGACGCCCTGCGGGGGAAAGGTCTATGATGGAGAGGCGAGCGTGAGACAAACCGATACCGGCTTCAGCTGAAGTCCATTGAACTTGGGCATCAGGACCACGGCGGTACATGCTCTGAGCCATAGCACCAGCGATTTCGCCGAGTTGTTTTTCAGTTTTACCAGGTCGATCCCAAAAACCAGCTATTCCACACACAGTTCAATTATCCTTAAAACCATAACCGCTGATTTACTCACTTTTAATTCAGTAGCAAAAAGAAGTAAGAACCGAAAAACTCAACGCATAAGAAATCTATCGGCACAGGCGTGAGAAAACCACTCCCAAATACAATTTTGTTTTCGCTTATTATCACTCGGGGCTTTTAGCAGAAGCCACAACGCCATTAGGGCCAAGACGCACATTAACATCTTTCAACCCTTCCTCTTCATGCCAGCGTGTATAGGTTTTCGGACTCTGAGGAATATCAAAAGCGGGCGATAACATATCAAAAGTATCGAGATATGCCCACTCCTTCAATGTTACATCATCTGCATGTGGCATTTGTTTGGAGTAATCCGCAATCAACAATCGCCAATTCAAGGCTTCACCGATCTTGGGGATGTATCGGATTAACTTAGCCAAGGGCCACATAAAATTTATGTAAGCCACACAACGATCATAAAGTTTTTTTGATTCCATGTTGCGCGTAAAGGGACGTACCCAATAACGTGTATTCAGATAATACCGTTTTATTGTTTTCAGATAGATATCGGTTGCCAGCATCGCTCCCGGCTTCATCATACGGACCAATGATTTAAAAGAGGCTTCTGGATCGGGAGTATGCTGAAGCACTCCAAAACAGAAGACTTTATCAAAAAATGCCTTTTCAAAAGGCATTTCATAAATATTCCCTTGAACCAACAGCAGGTTAGGATGCTGCCCGTTGGATGCATAGTTTGGCTCGACCGCCTGTGAGTAATCAAAAGAAACAACCATAGCCCCGGTTTTCAAGAGATGCTCTGTAAAACGGCCAGAACCAGAACCTGCTTCCAATAAAACCTGCCCGCTTAAATCACGCTCCCAACCGGATACCTCAAAAATCCGCTCTTCAGACATCTTATGGCCTGCATCATCGTCATACTGGGTACGAGAATGTAGCTTCCATTCAAAACCAAAGTTCTCCGAATAGTTATCTGAGTCAACAAAACGGGGTATAAAGTCGACGATAGGATAAGTCTCTCCGCTGGGGGAGGTCAAAGTTCCGGATTTTACCTTATCATTTTCAAGGCATTCATCCTGAAGACACAATGTCTGACCAGTCTTAGGACAGCGGAGATATTTGAGGTGATTGGGATGCATCTACTCAGTACTTTCAGATATAACTTCGTTCAAATAGCTCTGTAGCAGCTTTCCTACGCAATCAACATGAAACCGAGATCGAACATCATCATTAACCATCCTCCTCGACTGACCTCCCTCACGAAGTTCAGTTAGGAAAATTCGAAGTTCATGAACGATTTTCTGTACATTATTAGGCTCACAAAATCGTCCCCCATATTCACGCACCAATGTTCGCGTAGTTCCTGGGGATGATAGAGCCAAAATTGGCTTTCCGATACCAATATAGTCAATCAGCTTACTTGGTAGGAAAATATTTTCATTCGAAGGGGCATCAATTACTAACAAAGCATCGGCACTCTGCATAAGCTTAAGAGATGCGAGATAACTCACTGGGGGGAAAAGAGCGATAACCCTAGAAGAAAGACCTAATTTTTCAAGGGCTATACGAAACTCGGCATCAATAGGCCCAATAAATTCAAAGCTAATTTCGTTAATCAGTTCAGGCATTTCTTGCAAGAGACTAGCGATTGCTTCAAAGAACGCTATTGGGCTCCTCTTCCCATAAAGTGCTCCAATATGACGGACAACAATCCTCTCCATATTTTCATCGATATGCGTTCGCTCAGCGCGTCCTCCACCCTCTCGCATATTAGGATCAAAGGCGTGAGGGAGTACTCTCATCTTTGAACGAATGTGATGCGGATAATTATCAGCTATGTGCGCGCGCGTTTCCTCGGACGTAAAAATCAAAAGATCTGCGTTATGAAAAACCTTTGCCTCCAGCTCCCTCTCTTTCGCCTTTTTTCTGTCATTTACACGGTCCAAGTAAGGATTATTTGCCCAAGGATCTGAAAAATGTGCAACCCAAGGAAGCTCCGGGTAAGATTTTTTCACCTCCAAGCCAACAAGGTGTGAGCTGTGGCTTTGAGAACAAGTCATGAAGACGTGAGCTTCAGAAACATCAAGAGATTTCAAATCTCTAACAGCATACTTGGTAACTAAAGCAAGCCAGTCAGGCAGCATAGGTAAACGCGTCAAGATACGTTTGGGAATTACTCGGCCCCACCAAGGAAGAACAAGCCGCACGATACGATGAAAGTTTCGGTTCGCATAATTAGCCAACTCCTGATCATCTTCGCCCATTTGAAATGCAGTAAAGGTAACATCCCAACCCCTTAAACCAACAGTCCGCTTGGCAGAAACAATTGCTTCAGGCGCTCTTGAAGGCGGGAAATAATAACCAAAACAAAAGAGTTTACGATTAGACAAAGCTTCTCTCACACCAAACTTAGAGTTTGCTTTTAATGATAGCCGCAATCCGCTGGGCCGCCCGACCATCACCAAAGGGATTTATTGCGTGGGCCATTTCTTTGTAGAGGCAGACATCGTCTAACAATGTAACGACTTCTCGCACAATAGTCTTCGTTTTAGTACCGACAAGCTTAGCAACTCCGGCTTCCATCGCCTCCATACGCTCGCTCTTCTCGCGCAAAACCAACAACGGGCGATCCAATGCCGGTGCCTCCTCTTGAATTCCTCCCGAATCACTCAAAATGAGGTACGAACGATCCATGAGATAGACAAAACTTTGATAGTCCAGAGGCTCACCGAGAAATATTCTATCCGTATGCTGACCAATAACCTCTTCAACCGCGGTCCTCACATTGGGATTGAGGTGAACTGGATAGAATATTTCTACATCTGATCGCTGCTCGCTGATTTCCACCAGTGCCCGGCAAATGCCGCGAATACCTTCTCCAAAGCTCTCGCGTCGATGCCCCGTAACAAGTATTAATTTCTTGTTTTGGTTAAGAAATGAAAATTTCTCATCAAGTTCTTTCGTAACTTCTGTGTTTGCTCGCAAATTGTTTCGCATCTGCAAAAGTGCATCGATTACCGTGTTTCCAGTTACATGAATCTTTTGCTCGTCGACATTTTCAGCTCTCAGCGCTGCTGCCGCTTTTTCAGTTGCAGCGTAACACTCAGAACTCACTAAGTCACAAAAACGTCGGTTCATTTCCTCTGGAAAAGGAGCAAGCAGATCCCCAGTTCGAAGGCCTGCCTCGACATGATCAACGGGAATTCCCATATGAAAGGCCGCTAGAGCCCCAGCAAAACAAGTCGTCGTATCTCCTTGAACAACAACACGGGCTGGCCACTCCTTCAAGAAGATATCATTCAACCCTTTTAACAAATCTGCACAGAGGCCATTCAGACTTTGATTGGCTTTCATAAGATTAAGATCGTAGTCAGGTTTAATTCCAAATAAATCTAAAACCTGATCCAGCATCTCTCTATGTTGGGCCGTACTAACAACCCGGACGGCATCTTCACCCAAAGTAGACTTCAGAGCCCATACAACAGGGGCCAACTTAATTGCTTCTGGCCGCGTGCCAAAAATAACAAAAACCGCACTCATTTCACGTCAACCAGTTCGAGAAGCGCTTCATATGACGGTACATTAAAGGGAGCAAGACGTTTCATCACATCAAAAAATTCCGGCCAATCGTACACCTGAGAAGGGTCTGCATAAAGGTTGAGCAAATAAGGTTTTTTTTCTGACAAAAACCAATCCCCCAAGCGCTTGATCTGGTGAATATAATCAGGTGGACCATACTTGAATGTCTTTGAATAACGGAAAGAATAACTGTCCAGGATTGTGAGGGGAAAGTCGTAGCCACCACCAACAGGAATTTCAGTCAACCCACTGGCTTGATATAGTGCTCTGTTGTGAAGCGCCTTAACAGGAACTGTAGATGTCGAAAATTCGTAATTTTTTGTGTTGAGAACGCGATAGAGATCCGCGAGTTCCTCTTCTTTTTGAAACGAGCCAAAATGTGGAGAGCGAAAGCCTTTAGGTTCTTTTCCAAGAAACTTTGTCAGAGTTTCATGTCCTCTCAAAACATCTTCTTCCATTTCATCACGACTTATTTGATCGTAGAAATTCCAACTCTCGTAAGTTTCTCCATCATCAAGAAGCCGTGAATGCTTATAGTGCCCATGATTTATAAATTCCGCACCACTCTCAGCGACACCTTCGTAGACCTCAGCCCCCTCCAGCAAGACCTCGCCAGGTACCGCATAGATCGGCGTAATTCCGATATCCATCAGCTTACGATGAACATCACCCACCACCCGTGCATCCTTGTAGGTGTCGCAGTCAAAAGACAATAAAAACGTTGGCTTATCCAAACCAGATTTCTTAGCAGCACGCGAAAGCCGTGATCGGAGTAAACCTGGGAGAAATTTATCTTGAATACGGTTGATATGGTTCTGCGAAAAGAGCATTAAATCACACTTATATAGAGACATTAGCGTCGGTCATAGGAAATGAGGACACAATTTAGAGAATTTGACCCATTTCAACAAATAGGTCCATCACAAAACCCGTATTTTCCAAGTTAAGAAACTCAAGAAATTTTCTGCAGCACGCTTCTGTAAATACTCGCATATCGGGCCTCAGTTTTGTCTGGGTTCCATGTTCGCTCCGCATGCACCTTAGCAGATTTCCCTAATTTCTCCCGGAGCACATCATCACACAAGATTTTCTTCAACCCGGATCTGTATCCTTCCAGAGTGTTCTCAGTGAGAAGGCAAATCTCTTCTGTTAACTCAGGAATAATTTCCCCCGCAACCTTGTTTATCAAGACAGGTAATCCACTGAGCAGAGGCTCCATTACCGCTTTAGGAACCCCTGGATAGTCATTGTGTGCAGCAAAAATATCAAACTCGGAAAGCGACTGACAAAGTAGATCATTGTCCATTGATGGAATGAAAGTAACGCGATCGCTCAATCCAAGATCATCAGACAACCCCTCCAACTGCTCACGAAGGGGGCCATCCCCGACAAGCGTCAAAGAGGCCCCTTTTAGTCCAGTCATGGCCCGAATAAGATTTTCAGGATTTTTCCCTGGGATCAAGCGGCCAACCGAAAGAATTCTTGCCTCATTTCTTATCGCGTAATCATCTTTAACTGCAAGCTTGCCCGGGTTCAGAACATTATAGGCCAGCTCGACCTCTTTTACACCGATACGCTTGAGATAAGGCAGTTGGGACTGATAGACAGCAAAAACTAGGTCAGCAGCCCGCAATTCTCTCTCGGCCAAGCCAGACAATACTTCATGGCGCAAACGGTCAGGGAAAGACAACCCAACAGGAGGGGCATCCGGACGGCTGTGCAGGCTTAGGAGAACGGGCGCCCCAGAAACAGCACGAATCGCTCGTGCGGCAGTCGCATTGATATGAGCTCCATGACACCTTATCAAATCAGGTTGAATTTGCTGAGCAAGCACCTTGGCACGGTTCAGCCAATCCTCCATCAGCATTTCACGCCAACCGAGCGTTCTCCAATAAAACCGAGAAGGAGTTGAGAGATTGTGTAAGATTAACTGCGCAGATCCAACCATCGGCTTTAAACGCCCCAAGTCCGGACGATCATCATTGCAAAGCACGATATGTACTTCATCAAAGACATTGCCGGGATTGTAATATCGTTCTGTCGCTTCGCCTTTTTCCAGCAAAGGAGAAAGGGGGTCGTTCAATATAATTAGTAATTTCAATCCTGTATCAGCCTTCAACCTAATATTCAGCCTTTTCCGCTACGACTATCATCCAGTTTGACGCCTCTAGCCCCACTAACCTTCGTAGCTTTCGAAAAGTCAACCTCAATACGTCAGGATAATCAACATAATCAACCATCTGACTAATATTTCTTAGATTATTTGATGAAAACCCCGCAGCGGCAAGAACAGCAGAAAGCCCAGAATAATTCCAAACTTCTGTAGCTCCATTCTTCTGAGCCAATGATGCAAGCGTGGCGGCATTATAATCAAAGACAATTAATTTTCCACTCGGCTTAAGAACGCGATAGCATTCTTGGAATGATTTTTTAGGATCCTCATGTAAACAGAAAGTCGCAACTCCAAAAATTAAATCGAAACAAGAATCATCGGTTGGAATATTATCGGCTGAGCACGAGAACTCTAAAGGCTCAACAATATAAGGGCTGTCAGGCAAGTCTAAACCTGAGTAATTTACTTTCGGAAGAAAATCACGGTACTGCTTCGCTCCGCAACCTATTTCTAATACTTTGAGATCAGGTTGAATGAATTCTTGTAGAATTCTAACAATATACGGATAAGCTATTTTTTCTGGCATCTATTCACAATCTCTGTAAAGCACTCATTTACGAAACAGGGCTCTCCGCACCCTCCCACACCGGATGCTAAAGCTCCTGTATAAATTATTTGCCAATTTAATCAAAGATCTCTGTCTACGCGTCGTGACACAAAGATACAACACTCTCTGGGCCACAACCTCTCTCGGTAGTTCGGTTGAAACCTCAAACCAATTAGCACTTGGATTATGGATAGGCACTGATCTATAAAGTGATTGGTTTGCCCTAATCTCAGACAATGGATGCCTCGGCTCTCTCTTAACCTGAACTTCAGGAGACGCATACAAGAAAATAGCAACATCAGGCGCAAAATTGCGAGCAATAAAACGTGACAAATAATGATCACGTCCCAAGAACGTGATCAAGTCGTAAAAATATCGGTCCGTAAATACATAGAGAGTACCGTACGAAAACCTCAGCTTTATAGCCATTAAAATACAGTCTAAAACAAGCAAAAAAGCATAAAGACGAAAGACAATCGAAAAACACTCCCCTCCGGGCTCCATAGGAACAATCCAAGGCTTATCATCAATAGAGGCATCAAAAACAAACTCTTTTGCACCATATTTTTGAGGAGAACGAACTTCTGAAGTGATTTTCCTGGGCGCTAAACGTAATCTTCTAGCTCGCAACAAAAGCTTATAGGCAAATGAAAAAATTCGATCAGTCGGAAGTACGAAGGACTGCCCCCTCCCGGAAGGAGGATAGTAACATCCAAGATAATGGTTAATCGAACTAAATCTAGCCTTTTCAAGTGCCACTTGAACCGATCTTGCAGTCGTGCTCTTCCCCGCACCATCGACACCCAACAAAGCAACAAGGCGCGGCCCTCTCTCCATAAGTTCCTGAAGTTTGTTTTTCGATGAAACAAAAAAGGATAACGGAGTAGCTTTTGCTTTTTTGTGCTTGACACCAAGGCCTTCGAGATTAGCCCACTCTCCCGCACAAGCATAATTCAAAGCCCTCTTTCCAATTACTCCCCCGAAGGCCTCAACAAAAGCAGCTTCAATATATGTCAAATCAAGACCGTCCTCAGCTACAGAACGGCTTATAAAGCTACGATATGCCTTTGAAAGAGCCTTCTTCCTATCCAGCGCATTCGCAATAACCTGAACAAACATATCCTCATCAGAGATAAAATATTGTCTTCCAACTTTTATCCGCCTAGCCACAATATCCCTTACCTGAAAAGCCTGATGCTTTAATTCTCGCCCTGTCAGATTAATATCAAGAAATACAACTTGCTCACTTCCGCCACAGTAATAGAGCGCCTTTGTTTCTCCAAAAAAAACTCCCCCCATTTCCTGGATCAGAAAAGCCATTGAAATAAAATCATCAGGATGAACAAATAAATCTATATCCTTTTCCTTATATTCCCCATCAAACACCTCTTCATATTTTCGCGCAAAACAATATCTTACAGCATTATCCCCTAAAACAGAACAAAGCTGCTTGATCAAGGCTATTGGATCAGAATAGTTTTTTCGACTATGGAGTACGTTAAGAAGCTCGTGAGAAGATAATAACTTCTCCTGCAAACTAGCCGATCGATTTTCGTAAAAAGCTCCTGCCAATAACACTACCACACGCGGAAGGAATTCTGAAAGATAACCGCTTAAACGTATCAAATTCAGTATTTCATCTATACTCAAAGGAGTTAATTCTGCCAATTCCCGCACGAACTTGTATATCGTTGCTATACACAAATGCTGATGTTTCTTATAAGGCAGTATTCCCCACTCGTGATCGATAAGTGAAAAACAATTTTCCTTGTCAACAAGTATGTTTTCGCAATGAAAATCCAGATACCCGACAAGATTTTCGGCCTCTGCCAGCTGTAGAATTTCTTCCAAATAAGCAAGCGCAGCCTTAATCAGGGCAAAAGTAACTAAATCTGATGATTCTAGAAGCGCATCCCGAAGAGTTTTACCAAACGCGTAGTCTCGAATAACATAACGCTCATCTGAATATAACAAGCAGGGACCAAATCCAGCCTTCCCCAAAATCTCTGTATATTTAGCCTCTATTAACAAAGCTACGTTCGAATCATAGCCAAATAACGCAGCATGGTTTTTACCTGACTGTACCGTCTTTAGCACAAGCTTCCGGTCACACGAACTTGTATCTTCAATAACATTAATAAGATAGGTCGAGAACTGTCCTCCCTGCCCGATCAGTTCATGACAACAATATGTAAATCCAATCTCTGACAACAGTGATTTAACTTCCATATCCATACCTAAAAAAAACCTACCGCTCACGTTCATAATTTATGATCAAAAATAATTATTTGACGACTTCCAAATAGGTAACCTGCATTCTAAATCTCACAAACAAAAATGATATTGCTGAATTTTCTTAAAATCACTTCTAAGCCTGAAAAGTCAGATCATTGCTTTTCACACCTTGTATCAATAATCCCCTGAAGAAAACAAGACCCACTGGATCCACTTTAAGCAACTTTACTCATCACCTTACAAAGAAATGACCGCAAATCACGAAAAGATATAACCTCCGTAATTAGCAGCATCACACCATATGCTCCCCCACCAATAAATACCATAATAAAGAGCCCCACAAAAGGTGATCCTGACTTCAATTCAAAAATACACTTAAATAAAAAAACAATAAAAGCCATAACAGAACAAGAAATTATAACCCTCAACACAAACATTATACTCAATTTGAACAACCAGTAATTATAGGACACTATCAAAGTTGCCAAAAATCTTGCTACAAATGCAATCAATGTTGCTATCGCGGCACCCCAAATACCATAACCTGGGATCAGCAACATGTTGAATACAAGATTAACAGTGCACGCAAGCACAATAATATAGGTAGTCCAAACCTGTCGGTGAGCTATACTTAAACAGATGTCAAAGTAATTGTTAAGCGTACTCAAGCTATAAGAAGCTGCGACTATACCCAAGAGATATGCAGCCGGAGAAAATTCCGGAGGCCCCAACACAGCAATCAATGGCTCTCCAACCAAAAAAAGTCCAACTACTGCCGGAAGTAACAAACCAAAAACAACTCCTGCTGAATGATTAAATAAGAGCTGCATCCCCTCAACATCCCCTCTTGCATGGAGCTTTACCATCATAGCAGGAAACATATTTCGAAAAGGCTTTGCCAGCATAGGGACAATAATCATACCAACACCATAAGCGAGAGAATACATTCCAATCTCTGCAATACTTGTGTATCGAACCAAGAAAATACGATCCATTAAATTCAGCCCGAGCATGGCGTAAGCGGACGGTAGAAGCGGCAACCCAAAAAAAACTATTTTATGTAATATTGCAAAATCTGGCGAAACTACCCCATCTCTTACAAGTATCGCAACTATCACAAGCAGCACCAACACCCCATCCGCAGCAACAGTAAGCAACACGAGATCATATATCTCTAAACTGAAAAATAATGCATATGTGACCGTAATAGCACTCACAATAGCCTGTAACACAGTAACAATCGAATGAGATAAGCCATCATTCCTAATAAGGAACCACCGTAAATTCATATTCGAGAGTATTGTAACGATCATAGAAGCCACAACCAGGGGAATAAACCGTACATGAGCCTCACCATCATCTAAAAACAAAAACACAATTTGATGATCGAAACTAATAATTCCTATAGCCCCAAAGAACGACATGCCGAGCACAAACACAAACAATGCCGAATAATATGATAACTGTTTTTTATCTGCTTGCTGAGGGAGATACCGTATTGAACCACTATCTGTCCCTAAAACAATCAAAGGAGCAAAAACCGAAACAATGACAGTCAATTGTGACCAAATTCCAAAATCCAAGGCACCCAAATGCCTGGTCAAAAAAGGAAGCAATATCAGCCCCTTAAGTCTTGCTATCAACCCAGCAACAGCAATAAAACTTGCATTTCTGTAATGCTCTCGAAGCATATTTTTTTCAACTCAATTTGGAAATAGACGCCTTGATTAATTTAACAATGCCTCTTTCAAGCATCGATGAATAATCTCTTGTAAAATAAGGAATCGACTTTTCTTCCCCCCCCCACTTCACTTTAAAATTACGAATTCCTTCCTCTTTTTTTGTCTCAGGAGACGTACTATAACCTGCAAGATTAAATTTAGTATCTCCCAAAGACTGATGAACCTTGAAAACCTCCCAATGCAAATAATCCTGAACTGGGGCCTTCAAACCAAAGCTCGCTCTTGTTCTCTTAGACATTATCTCGGTGGCCATACCATTGAAACGATATGTACCTAAAGTTGCAATAGTCTTTTCGTTTGCATCTTGAGCTGCAAAATAATGATAATACTTTTCGCGATCAAGCTTCCATGCTTTTTCCATTATCTCTAAAGTAGGCGCGTCATCAGGATTATCTTCGTAATAAGGAACAATAAAATTAGAGTAGAAATTCTCGAAAGTCTCGCATTGAGTAACAGTAATCCCATCCTTGATACAGCGTCGAATTGCCTTTTGCACAGATCGCTTTAAACCATCAAACAATGGCATCTCACCACAAGATAAATCAACCAATGAGGTAAAATAAGGAGTTTCTGTATAACCAAACTCTCGGAACACCCCAGATATTTCAATACTCCCGCCCCATATACTAGCTGCCGGGAACCCGCTAAACACAACCCCTCTCGCCCTAACCTTACCAACCAAGGATTTTACTGCGCTTAAAAATTGACAAACGTCCTCACTAGAGCATGCAGGTGAAAAGACGGGGCCCTCAAAACAACTCAACCATCCAGATCGTACAGGAAGAGAGAACTGCAATCCTTTAGCAGATCTCCTATAGCTAAACAAACCACCCGCCATGCGATCCGAACCCCGAAAGACCTCAACCCAATAATGAGAAGCTATGTTAACAATTTCATTAACTTCAAACCACCGTGAAGACTGCCCAAACGCGGCCTCTCCCTGTTGTTCGACAAGCCAATCCCCCCAATCAGTAGGAAGACTGGACGTAATATTCACACGCATCATATTAACGTTACTTTCGTGGCCAGCTTAAGCCTGCAGCAACACAAATTTTGTGAGCGAACAAAGGCATATCTTTATCTGAAAAATGATTTTTCCTTGCCCATTCTCTGGATTTCAGCCCCAACGTAGTAAGTTGAGCACGATCAGACCACCTCATGATCTGCTTATAAATATCATCTTCGCTTTGGCAATTTATGATCGGCGGTTCTTGGTCATACACGAGACGAGAACAAGCTTCATCAGCATATGCCATCACGGGTCTCTCATGCAGCATTGCCTCACAAGCTATCCATCCAAAAAAGCCCACATCAAATTGATCCACGACAACGTCAGCCTGTGTAAAACATTCTGCTAAGCCAGCTTGGGAAGTTGGCTCCATCCAAGTATACTTACTAGAAAATCCACCCCGCCCAATCAATTCTTTAGCTAGCTCACGATCCGCTCCTCGATCTAAGAGAAGACATCGAACATTAGCCCCTTCGCTTAAGGCTCGATTAAAAGCTCTAAGAAATCGATCAGAACCCTTGGTGGAATTCCTGTACGGCCCCTTATCTTCCCCCCCCCAATCAAGCCTCGCAGGATGGAAATAGACAATATCATCCCCGGAATTTTCACGAGTTCTCCCCTCAATCTGACGATCGAACATTGGGAACCGAAAATACAAAGGACTCTTAACTCGCAGATCAACAGCAGTCTTCACCGCTTCAGGAGTTGAGGAAATCCAATTGCCATGTGTTCGCCTTAGTAACCAACGATAGACATAGCCATAAACTGTGTTTTTTCGAGCTTCCTCCGTGATATCAGAACCAGTAGTAATATTGAACACTGGAGGAAAAAAGGGCAAAGCCATTAGCGGTAAACACCAAAAGAGATAAGCTATAATGTTTCCGGTAATGGAAACTACCGCTTTAGACTTAAGACACAGACAAAAGAACCAGAAAGGATTTTTAAACGGCAACACATCTGCAGCATCAAGATCCCGGCAAGCACCCGGAATATCCGAAAAATCATTCGGAATATCTTTTTCAAATCGTACTACGGCACATCTTAATCCTTGCCGTATTAATGCCTCTGCTATTGCGAAATCTGCATTAACCAAGTGCCCTACGACAATAACATCATAATCCAATTGATGAGAAGGAGAACCACTCATTACTCTTCAACTCCAAGCGCAATTCCATCGCGACCAAACTGGTTACCGTTATAAAACATATACCGCTTCCCCTTATGAGAGAACACATGAGGTTGGCAAACCATCTCATTCTCATATGGCGCGTTTGATATAGTTATTCCCGCCAAATGGTCCATACGCCCCCACTCCAATCCATTAGAAGATTCGGCATAACCAATGCGATAGCCTCTACCTGCCTCATACGAGTACCACATCTTATATATGCCACCGTCACGAATCACACATGGGTGAGCCGTATTAGTTTCTCCCTCCGAAAGGCCAATACAGACATCTCCTTCACGCCTCCAATTAATCCCATCACCAGATTCAGCATAGCAAATATGATATAGAGACTGTGTATAATTACTCTGCTGATCCCACCCCAAACCAGAGACATACCACATACGCCACAAGCCCTTTTCGAACAAAACACTTGGTAATAGGACACACCAAGGATCAACATCATTTCTTTGAATTATTGGAGCTTTTGAATATTTCTGGAAAGTCTGCCCTCCATCAACACTAATCGCCAACCCAATCGAACTATAAAACATTGGCGCTCGAAGACCTGGGTTCCACCCAATGTAGTACATATACAAAGTATCGTCTTTTCGAACCACGCAACGACTGTACACGCCATGATCGTCAAAATAGCCAAGCGGCCCAGGGGATAAAACTGGACTTTCTGATAATCTAAGAATTTCTGAAGGCCTGTTAATGTCAATCTCAAAATATGAAATGTGAGCAACATTATTACTATCCCGGCTCGAAAAAAAAACTCTAAACAGATCCTCCCCCAGATCGTACACAAAAGGAGATGTAGCATGAGAGACCATCCAAGGCCTCTGCCCTTCTGGCCTAAAAATTAATCCCTTTTTCTTCCACACATTCCGCCCTCCCTCAAACGGTCTATCGTTCTCTCATCACCGTGATCGTCCATTCGTAAAGACCATATCCATGGCGAAAGCTAACATTTCGAGAGAAATTTCTTATGCAATAATCAATAAACACTGAAGGATCTGCATAATAAAGTTTATCATCATAATAATCGACATAAGAACTCATCATATTAAAAGAGAATCCTTCAGTCGACATATCGTACATGCCTCTAATTGTTGAATATACATACTCTTCCCACTCAATTCGAGCAAAATCAAATGCAACATTAAATATACCAGATGCAACCGAATACATGGCAGGCCTCAAAATCTTATTCGAAACACAAAACTCTATATTTCCATCGGAATATTTATTACTTGCAGAATTGACCATCTCCTCACTAATATCGTACCCACAGTACCACTCAAGATCAATTTCTTGTCCCTGGAGGAATTCAACTAGAGCCCCATAACCACAACCTAACTCATTGATCGTCATGGGCTGCCCTCCAAAAGAAGACATTCCTTCCAACAAAACGTGAAATCTTTCGAACTGAGCGTCTTTTGTCCCCCAGCCCACACCAGCCGGGGTCTGTCCATGCTTTTTCAAGCTTTTTGAGTAGAGCTCCTTAACTCTATTCAAATCAACAGAACGAGAAAAACTCATCGAAACAACCTACTACTTGGTTTAGGGAATTTGGGTGTGCGATCAGCAATATAGGCATCAGCCACAGCAGTACTTTTCTGGATTAACGAGTTCGGCCCAATAAGATTGTCCGAGGCAATAGCCACGCCTTCTGAAATAGTGGAATTCACGCCCAAAAAGCTTCTTTCTCCAATTATACAGTGACCAGATATAACAACGTGCGAGGTAATAAAGCAATGATCTTCAATACGAGTATGGTGACCAATATGATTGCCACTCCAAACAAATACATTATCCCCAATTATAACAAAAGGCTGAACTGTAACATCTTCCAAAATAAAGACATTTTCACCTACAACCATATTTGGCCACGTAGTAGCCTTACTACTAATATAAGAGATGCATTCATACCCTTTATTCTTAAATTCTTTATAAATATCCTCCCTTAACTTATTTAATTTTTTATACCCTACAGCCACAAACGCTTTGTATTTACTTGCAGGAAAATCTTTCTCTATTTCTTCAAAAGGGACTACGGGTAAGCCGCAAAATTCACGTTGGCTCAAATGAGCCTCGTGCACAACAAAGCCAGCCACAGTAAAGCCGCTATCGTGTGTCAAAAAATAATGAGCGACTTCCGCCAAGCTGCCCACTCCAAAAATCACAACCTCCTGACTCATCCCCCCCCCTTTTGTCGCACTTCACATGCGTTCAATTGATCATATGGCAATACAAAAAAATCTGGGTACACAGCGGAAAGCTCTCCAGGCAGCAACTGGTAAAGAGTAGGTTCATTTACTTTCGTTAAGTAATCATATCTGTACTCTTCCCCTCCCCATTTTCGCTTGAACCGTTGTAAGCTGACCTGACTACCCCAGCATCCGCCCCAATTCCACTTCAGGTAACCCTCCTTCGCAGCTTCAGACATTGCAGTTGCGAGAATACCAGCCAGAGGCTGCTCTTGACGAAATTCGTGAATAATAGCAGGCATATAATACTCTACAACCTTATTAAAATAAAACACAAGAAGTGCGGCTACAATTCTCCCATTGATTGCTGCAGTATAAATCTTAAAATCCTGCCCCTCAGAAAACGCCTCAACCAAAGCTGTCGCAAAAGCCTCTTGTTTGTAACGACCACCAATCGCCATCATATTGTCTTGATGTGTAGCCATTAAAAACTCCAAACTCTCGGAAGCTGGTGTCACTTTGACCTCAACACCCGACTTAGCAGCTCGTTTGATATTTCTTCTCGCACTCCCATCAATACGGCTCACTAGTTCAACCTCAGGCCTCGCCATCCCAGAGAGATCTGTAAAAAATCCTAATCGGAAATCTTTATGATCGTATGGAATATTTTCTTCGCTGGCCGCACTTAGTGGATTTTGAATAAGTGTCGACGCAGCTATCCCCGAAGACAAAACAATCTCTCTATAAGCAGCTTTCAACGCCGCCTCACAATCACAACAAGACGCTAAAATTCCTCCGTTACTTCCATAAAAAGGGAGTGAATTTATCACTGTACCATGTGGACCATTGAGATACACAAGAGGAAGAACAGCTCTCACCTCCCCTTCACTAAGGGCAATCAAATACCGAGAACGCCCTTCAATAAGTAAGTCAAGAAATGCCTTATATCGTAAGCTGGAATACAAAAGAGAATATTCTATTGATTCGAGAAACTTGATATAAACCTCATGATCTTCTTCAATGAGATCTCGCACCACAATTGCCATAATTGGGACCCCCCTTGAAACCGCCTCGTACGCAACAATTACTGACTATACACCATTCGCATTTTTTCTCCCGTCGGCGGATTACTCCAAATCAACTCATCACTCTGAGCAATTTGCAAACCATTTTCCAAGAATGCGGCTTCCGATAAATCCGAATAGCGTAACTGACACGTCATACGCGGTTCGCCCGAACGATTAAAACCACTTCCATGCACAAGCATTTGCGAAAATAAAAGACACTCTCCGCGTTGCAATTCAGCAACGAATGACATCTCTTTCTCTATTCGGGCATCAACTGAGATAAAACGGCGAGGATTATACTGAACTTCAGTCTCACATAGCCCCCATAAGTGGGACGAAGGAATTGCGCTAATCGCGCCACATTTGGCATCAACATTATGTAAAGGTAGCCAAATTGTAAGCGAGTTCAAACTCCCTTGCCCAGTTCGCCAATCTTGATGCCAAGGCTGTCGATAATTATCATCATCTGGCATATCAATACGAACCTCGGGAAGAGGCGAGATCATTGATTTAGCTAATCCAACAGTACTCAGTACATTAGTTAATTTTTTCTTAGAGGCAGCACGACTGAGCAGGATACTATTTTGCATCCATTTAGCACATTCGCGCCAAGCTTCTTTTGCATCATCATAATGCTCTTTAACCAAAGATAAAGGATCAGGCTTATCAATACCGATTGAAGAAAAACGGATAGCAAAGATCTCTAAAATTTCATCTTGTATTGCCTTTACTTCATCTGGATCAAAAAGATCTGTTAAGATCACACACCCATATTCCAAGTAATCACGTGTAAAGTCATCTGTAACGCTAAATCGTTTTAACATATCTCCCCCTTACCTAGCGCAAAAACTGGTATCCCGAGCTTCTCCACCTCAAACAACAAGTCATCATTTGGATTAAAAGTAATAAGCAATGCACCGGCGTCTACGCTTGACACGATACCTAGATCTGGCTGATACACCGAAAAGTCAGCAACAAAAGACGCCCTCTTGGGGTTATCATCAAAACCACAATAAATTTGTGATTTTTTTAAGGAGCTATATCCACTGATAATTTCATAAGCTTCCCCTACCCCATAAACAAACAACTTACAGTTCTGGCATTTTTTAAGCCAAATATCCAGTTCAAAAAAACAAGATCTCCACCAATTTACGCTGACAGTTATATCTTGAGGGATATAAACAACAGGCCCCTTATCCGGTTGCTCTTCTTTTTCAAACACCAGCATAGCAAACCCGGACAACATCGGATGAGTGGTATCACAGTAGCTCAGCTTCAGACCAGCTTTCTCCGCAAAACAAATAATATGATCACTATGAAAGAGATAAAGATGATCCCAGAAAAGAAAATCTCGATTTCCATGATCTTGACAAGGCGCAATAACAACAATCCGCCCATTTTGCTTTAAACGCTCTGACATAGATTGTAAAAAACTAGAGGGAGAAGGCGTGTGCTCAATAACCGCGACACTGTATATCAAGTCAAAAACCCCGCTCTGAGCATCTATATCATAACACTCAACCGCTAACCCTTTATCAATCGCAATGGATACAGCAGATTCACTTAGGTCAATTCCGTGAAAATCCACTACGCGCCAAGACTCCTTAAGCTCTGACATTAATGCACCTTCACCACAACCTACCTCAAGTACTTTACAGCCTTGAGTCACAGAAAAATCAACTAATGCTTCACTTATCCATTCTCCGATTATTTTACTTCGTTTAAACGCCCCACCTCTGGAAAACAGGATAGGCTCTTCTTCCTTAGCTTTCTTCCCAAGAGAATAGTCATTTTTATAATAGCTTGTACAATCTTCAGCACTAAAATGGCTAGCATTTCGAATAAGGCCGCAACAGCTACACTGCACTCGCCGGAGATCGGCTTCAATTACGTGACCATCCGACATTATTGATGGCGCCCTCCAATCAACGACCACTTGTGCTTCTGCCGAATCACATAAATCACAACAACTAGGATCAAAACTAACGCCGCTCATCTTAACTCCCTAATTGCTATTGCGACACAATCTGCAACGGCCGCAATATCTTCGTCTGTCATTTCAGTATATATCGGAAGCGAGAGAGATTGATTTTGTGCCCGCAAACTGTTGGGCAAATCGCCAACTATATAACCAAATCGAGAAAATGCTGCTTGTGCATGCATTGCATAGGTTCCGAGGGTTGTCTCAATACCCTCCCCCCTCAATCGCACGACCAATTCATCACGGTCTACGTCATCATCCAAGAGAACAACGTATGACTGAAACGTTCCCATCCTTCCCTCAGAATCCAATGGGAAGCTTACACCACCTATTTCTGAAAGTTGTTTAGAATATGCCGCAGATATATGGCGGCGCTTTTCGAGCATAAAATCGAGCTTCTTCATTTGCGCCAGGCCAAGAGCAGCTTGTATCTCACTCATTCGATAATTATAACCATTCTTCACAAAAGTCATCCCTGTTACTCCGGGATTACCACCATGGCTCCGTAATCGGCGTGCTCTTTCTGCGATCCCCGCATCGTCAGTAGTAATCATACCGCCTTCACCAGTAGTGATCACCTTGCGTGGATGAAAGCTAAAACAGCCCACTCCAGGCCAAGCGCCAGAACGCTTACCATCACCCTCTGCACCAACTGCACAGGCTGCATCCTCAATCACGACCAAACCATACTCTTCTGCTAAGCAGCAGATGGCTTTCATATTCGCAGGTTGGCCAAAAGGATCTACCGGCATGATTGCCTTAGTTTTAGTTGTAATTTTCTTGACTGCATCATCAACGGAAAACGTGAATTTACCTGGCTCGCAATCCACTAAAACAGGTTTAGCACCGGCCTGTACAATAGAATTCCCACTTGCAGGAAAAGTGAAATCGGAAACCAAAACCTCATCATCCGAACCGACGCCTGAAGCCTCCAATGCTAAGTGTAATGCAGTCGTTGCGGAAGTCGTTGAGATAGCATAATCAACCCCAACATATTCAGCAAATATCTCTTCAAAGAGGCGAACATATCGACCATTTGTCAGCCACCCTGAATCAAGAATAGCCCGTATATCTTCAGCCACTTCATCAAAATGGATATCAGGTTTTGTTAACGGTATCATTATGTTTCATCCTTGGTCAAATACCATTCGACAGTCTGGCGTAGACCTTCTTCCAATGAAGTCGGGGCAACCTCTCCGATTAGCGAAGTTGCTTGTGTCACATCAGCACAGTGACGTATCACATCGGCTTTACGTTCAGGTACATACTGGATGGATCCAGAAAAACTCATAATTTGGCATAGCGTCTCAACAATTGTTTTAATCGGCGTTTCTCTACCACTACCCAAATTCAGAACCCGTCCCTTCAATCCATCAGCAATAGCCAACTTTAAAATTGCCTCAATGGTATCACACACGAAGATAAAATCTCTTGTCTGAAGGCCATCACCAGACAAGACAGGCGCTTCTCCTGCCAAAACACGCTTCATGGTTAAAGGAACCACCGCTGCGAGTTGACCATCATTTTGCCTGGGACCGTAATTATTAAATGGACGGATCGTGGTGATATCGAGATCGAACATCTTAACGTAGGAAGCCAGCAACAAATCACCAGCAGCCTTACCAGCAGCATATGAGGTCTCTGCAAGCAGAGGGTGGTACTCATCCATTGGCACGGACTGCGCAGTTCCATAGACCTCAGAGCTCGAAAGATGCACCAACTTACCGTAGGTTTCCTCTCGTAACAATTCACCCAAAGCGAGTGCAATATCCAAATTCACCTTGCAAGCCCCTGGCGGGTTGAAAAACGAGTATAGCAAAGCCTTAGTAGCCAGGTTAAAAACAATGTCAGGCTGCTCTGCATTGATCACCGCACGCACGGCCGAATAGTCGCCAGCATTCTCGCGATAAATCCGTAATTTGTCGCCATAACCTAGCTTTGCAGAAGAGAGAGTTTCTTCTTTTCCCAAAAAGAAGTTGTCGACAACAGCAACTCTGGAGGCTCCTTCCGCCAATAACGCATCAACCAAATGCCCTCCAATGAAACCTGCGCCACCAGTAACAACACAACTTTTACCCTTAAAGCGCATTACTTCCTCCTATTAAACCTGACTGTAACTATTCTGGATACGCCATACTAGGCGTAAAGCTTCCAAAGCATCCTCGCCTGAGACCAGTGGTTTCTCTCCAGAACGAGCACAATCAACAAAATGTTGCAACTCAAGTACCAAAGGCTCTGAATTTCGCACCAGTGCTCGCTCCATCATAATATCGAGATGGTAGCTGCCAAAATCCCCAGGCATCCGCTTAACGGCTGTATCTCCTTGACGAAAAATATTCAACGTTTGTGCGCTGTAATCAATTTGAATCAAGCCAAGATCTGTTGTAACAGAAAGTTCACGCACCTTATTCTGAGTAATTCGACTTGCCGTCACAGTCCCGAGCACACCTCCATCAAAAGATAAAAGAGCGGTAACATAATCCCCTCCCCTTCCTGAGGTTGAAACTGCTTTTGCAGTCAATTCCACGATAGGTCTTTGCACTAGTGAGAGCACAATATCCAGATCATGAACCATCAGATCAGCGACCACATCTACATCCGTGATACGGCCACTCGCAGAGCTCAATCGACGAACATCGACAGCATGTACCTGATGTCCTTCCGCAAGAATTGCCGCAAGCTGCCGAACAGCTGGATTAAAGCGCTCAACATGCCCGACCATTAACTGTACACCAGCAATCTTGGCCGTCTCAATCAAGGAAAGGCATTGCAGTTCAGTCACCGCCAACGGCTTTTCAATCAGGCAGTGAATACCATTACCCAACAAAAACACACCGATCTCACCGTGCGTGATTGAAGGCGAAGCGATACTCGCAGCGTCTACTTTACCGACAAGATCCTCGACCCCACCAAAAACCTCGATGCCATATTGGTTCGCTGCATGCAGTGCCCTCTCCTGATCCCGCTCAACCAAGCCAACAAGATCCACACCTTTGAGGTTATCATAAATGCGTAGGTGATGGTGTCCCATCATACCTGCACCAACAACGGCTACACGGATACGTCTTTTTTCTTCGGCCATCTCGCCTACTAACACTCTTTCAATTGTTCGTCGGTTGGCGCTGCCCCATGCATGTCGTGGTACAGGCGCTCCCCCGAAACAGTCACATAATCCACCACGCGAGCAGGCTGCCCTATGACAAGCGCATGTGGAGGCGCATCGCGCGTCACCACGGCACCAGCCGCAACCATACTGTTCTCACCAAGCGTCACTCCACATACAATTGTTGCATTTGCTCCAATGGAAACACCATCCTTGATGACTGTAGGAACAATCTTCCAGTCAGTCGAGTGAGCGCGTGGGTAGCGGTCATTTGTAAAGGTAACATTTGGACCCACAAAAACTTGGTTGCCAATTGTTACGCCCTGATATATGGACACACCGTTTTGCACCTTACATTCATCGCCGAGTGTTACTCCTGTGTCGATGTATGCACATTGTCCAATGTTGCAGTCTTTTCCGATGGCAGCTCCATCGCGCACCTTGGTCCAGTTCCACACCATAGTGCCATCGCCGATGGATGCCCCTTCATGGACGACTGAGGTAGGGTCAATGTAAGTTTTTCGCGTCATGCAACAGCAGCTCTCATGCAAGCAATGATTCTGTTCTGTCTTTCCTCATCCAGATAAGGATGCATTGGTAAGCTTAGAACTTCGGACGCCAGAAATTCTGTGACTGGCAACCTACCTGTCGGTAACGGGCAACTACGATAGGGAGCCTGCATGTGAAGAGGACGCGGATAGTAGATCGCTGTCGGAACACCCATCTCTTTCAGCCGCTCAACAACCTGTTCACGCTCATTGACTCTCACCGTATACTGCGCCCAGGCAGAAAATCCGCCAGCTATAAGCTCTGGAATGCCAACATGTCCTTTGAGACCGGCATTGTAACGTCTTGCAATTTGATCCCGGGATTTAAGCTCATCATCGAAAATCGCAAGCTTCTCGATAAGAACAGCAGCTTGAAAACTATCCAAACGGCTATTCACCCCCAACCTTACATTGTCGTACTTGTCGGCCCCTTGGCCGTGGATACGTATTGACTTCAGGACTTCAGCTTTATTCACATCATCTGTTAATATTGCTCCACCGTCGCCATAGCAGCCCAAAGGCTTGGCAGGAAAGAAGCTCGTCGTAGTGTAATCCCCCAAAGTACCAACGCGTTTGCCATGCAAAGAGCCACCAAACCCTTGCGCAGCATCAGCGACAACAACCATGTTGTTCTCTTTGGCTATTATGTTCAATGCTGGATAGTCTGCAGGCTGTCCAAAGAGATCGACAGGGATTACAACCTTTGGTATCAACCCAGCCTTTTTGGCAGAAACAATTGCCAATTTCAAACTCTCCGGGTCCATGTTGTAACTATCTTCACACACATCGACAAAAACCGGTGTTGCTCCGACAAGCAATGGCGCCTCTCCAGTCGCAACGAAAGTGAAGGACGGCACAAACACCGCATCACCGGGCCCAACCTCTTCACACATAAGAACAAGGTGCAATGCGTCCGTGCCATTTGCACAGCTAATTACGTGCTTAGCCCCGGCAAAACAGGCTAACTGCCTCTCAAATTCGGCGACTTCCGGCCCCATAATATATGCACCATGGTCAAGCACACGCGCTATAGCCGCCTCCACTTTGTCCCGAATGAGAGCTTGTTGGGCTTTAAGGTCGATAAAGGGAATAGAGAAATCAGTCATTTCTTTTAAGATATCACTTCCAAAAATTTATTTGCTGTCAGCTTGTATTTCAAACCATCGATAGGACACACCATATCAGCCTTTAACTTCACACCTGCTTTGCTCATCCACCCAATTCTACGGGCAGGAACCCCGGCCATCAAGGCAAAGGCAGGGACATCCTCGGTAACAACAGCGCCAGCAGCAATAAAACAATACGCCCCAAGCTCGTGCCCACAGACGATTGTGGCATTCGCCCCAATTGTTGCCCCTTGCCTGATAATCGTTTTGCGGAACTCGTCCTTACGTTCTATTTCTGCACGCGGATTATTGACATTCGTAAACACACTACTTGGCCCGCAGAAAACACCATCTTCAAGAACAAGACCCTTATACAAACTAACATTATTCTGAATTTTACAATTATTACCAACCTTAACATCCGGGCCAATCATTACGTTCTGACCAATAGAGCAATTACTTCCAATACTCACATTCCCAAGGATATGGGAAAAGTGCCAGACCTTTGTTCCCACACTAATCTCCACGTTATCATCAACGTAAGAGCTCTCATGAATAAATACTTCGTCAAATCGCAACAATCTATCCATTCATCTTATAATAACACTCGATATTCACCAGCACCTTCCGCAAGCAAGAGAATGTTAATGCTAACTCCCCACCTTACGAATACAATACATCAAATGCAGGTGCCACGGCTACCGCAGAACGGGTGAAAAAAATCACCAATCCAAAACAAAACAAATTATCGCATCACATTCATAAATTGAATGCAAATTTTTTGTTATGCAAGCCTTACTTTCGCAACATCTTGCGAAACCCGCACGCTGCGCCCCAAAATATCAAGAAGCAGCCATATTCTTTCTTTCTCTGGCACCCTCACAACTTCAGCAGAAAGCCCACCAAAGACCCCATCGGTTACTTCAACCTTGTCGCCCCTTGAAAGCATCGATTGAACTTGCAACAAAAGTTCACCTCGCCCCTCGCTATCAAATAAATCCGAAACAAAGCCTTCGGGCAAAACACTTAATTTACCATTTTGCATCAGTAAGGATTTAACCCCCCTCGTCGACATCAAAGGGCGCCAACCAACAGCAAAGTCAGTTAGCCGGATAAATATGTAGCTTGGAAACAAGGGCTTTTTACGCACAGAATTTTTACGTGCATGCCTGACCATAGCTTCAAAAGTAGGACAATAAGCATCAAATCCCTGCTGCTGCACCTGGTCGACAGCAAATAACTCACAGTTTGCTTTCGTATTTGCAACAATCCAGTGACCGGTCGCCATCTTCATTGCAAGAATCCCGGAATTAAAAATCTCGACCGATCTAGGTGCAATTCAGACAAAATTCGATCTATCTCCCCCCCCACCAACAACGAAGTATTAAATTGGCAAGAGACGACAGCATCAACCTTTAGGATTGGAGTTAGCTCAACAGCTTCTTGAGGTCCTGACACTAACACTAACCCATGAGGTGAAGATCGCGTGCCACTTCGTCCGATTACAGCCACTAGGTTTATTTTAGGAAACTGATGCGAGACCAGAACAGCGAGTTCAGTTAATTCCGTATTCCCCAGCAAAACAATATTTTGCCAGCCATTAACAGAACAAAGATCGAGAAGTGCAGAATATTGCTCTCTCCCTTGCCGAAAAGCATCAAATGATGCATGTAAAAAATCCGCTGTAAGCTTTGCTTTTTCAGAAAACCCTTCAGGAGTAAGGTAATACAAGTATCTTCTGAGTGGAGCTTCCTGAAGCTTAACCAACCCCTTTGCGACAAAACGCTTCACGTGCCAATTAACCATCCCAACAGATATACCAACTTCTCGAGACAAATCCTTTTGTGAAATCGAGGGATTTCTCTCTATTTCACTAAGTAGCTGATATAATATTTGATCTTTTGACACAGAATACCCCAGATCTATCGCATGTAAATTATTTCTGGTAAATCAAACCTCACGTTCAATTACTGAATACCTTAAATCATAAAAAAAGACAACTCCCCCACACAACCTTATTAATCATACCGTTTTTTGCACTTACTGCACAATAAGTGCACCTTCAAGATCAAGGACCGCCTTTACCGAAGCAACGACTGAAACAATCATATTGCAACTAAAACGCCGCCAAAATTATTTATCTTTGGATAAACGGGTGCTGTTCACCTTTTATTTGCGAGATATCCATATGATTTATTCTGGATACGATTTCAATGGATGGTCGCACATCAGCCAATCCATACCCTTGCCCAGCAATAATTGCGCGGTAGCTCTCTGTGTGCAGATCAGTAAATCCACCAGAAAATTCGATTTCCTCACCATCCATGGCAATGGAACGATAAGTCGTTTGTTTACCCTTAACTGAATCAGGTAAATACTCACTTGAAACGGACAGAAACCAACGTACTCGAGCTCGTTCGAACTCTAAATACCCGGCCGCTGTTTCATCTGTACGCTGGTGAACGACATTTTCTTTTAGTCCCCCAAAGATAAAACCCAGCATATCAAAAAAATGAACACCAATATTTGTGGCAACTCCACCAGACTTTGATACGTCTCCTTTCCAAGACACATGATACCAACGCCCTCGAGAGGTAATATATGTTAAATCGAGATCATGGATTTTCTCAGGATTTTCGGCAACCTTCTTCTTTAAAGCCAAAATTGCCGGGTGGTGTCGCAGCTGAAGTATAGAGTAAATTCGGTTTCCAGTATCTTTTTCAATTTCCTCCAGACCATCAATATTCCATGGATTTAACACAAGAGGTTTTTCACATATAGGCGTTGCCCCTGACCGTAAAACATATCGGCAGTGAGCATCGTGCAGATAATTTGGTGAGCAGATACTAATATAATCCAGCGGCGTACCTTCTCTGGATTTTTTATCTACATGGCGGTCAAAGCGTTCAAATTCTGTAAAAAAACGGGCTTCAGGAAAATAACTATCCATAATGCCAACTGAATCATTTGGATCAAAGGCAGCAATTAGGTCATTACCCGTCTCTTTAATTGCTTTCATATGGCGTGGTGCAATGTAACCAGCAGCCCCCATCAATGCAAAACGCTTCATTTTCTTCATTCCAAACTGATTTAATTTTCAACACTTATAAAACACGTACCACGAAAGGCAACTCAAACTCTTGGAATCCCCATTCCCTTCAACTTCCTACGTAACCTTCCATGCTAAAAACATCAAAGCAGGCCAAAGGTCCCCTTCTCTGTTGGCTCCCTTTTGATGTTCACGCCAGCTTTGTTGAATAAGGTCCATATCCAATAATTCGCAGACTTCAGCATTTGTGCTATTAACCAACTCTGCCCCCCAAGATTTTAACTCTCCCCTTAACCAATCCCGGATTGGTACATCGAAACCCTTCTTCGGCCTATCCACCAACTTTTGAGGAACGTATTTATACAACGTTTCTCTAAGCAGTTGTTTTAGGCCATCTCTCTGATTAACGTGCCACCTCGTTGGAAGAGACCAACAAAGTTTTGCCAGATCCTGATTTAAAAATGGCGTTCTGACCTCCAAAGAAGCCGCCATACTTGCCCGATCAACTTTCACCATCAAATCATCAGGTAAATAAACCATACTATCCGAAACCATCAAGGACTTTAGAACTCCAAAGCTGTCCATCTGCTCTTCATCCATAGGCCACGTTCGTCCAAAATTCCAATTATTTGCCAACGACACATTTTTCAGAGGAAGACCATCTCGCCAAAACCCTGAATAATGCTCTGAAAAAGCTCCCAAAGAATTCGCACAGGATTTGATCAATGATTTTTTGACTTTTGGGCCGAAACGGCTTGGTTTTTTTCTAAAAATACCCGCCCCTTTGTCAATAACATGCCACGGAAGACCCGCGAGTAATCGAGCAATATTTTCATTTTGCATGTGGTGTTTTCGATCATTCCAATCGTTTTCTATTTGCAAATATCGCGAATAACCCCCGAAAAACTCATCCCCTCCATCCCCAGAAATAGCAACTGTCACATGTTGGCGTGCAAGCTGACAGAGCAACATTGTCGGAATTTGTGATGGATCTGCGAAAGGCTCGTCATATACTTCTCGAATATTACCAATTAACTTTAGCGCATCACCTTCAGAAACAGACATTTCTGTGTGGTCTGTTCCCAGATGGTTAGCCACTTTTAAAGCCTCATCTGCCTCATTATAACGCTCATCTTCAAAACGTATCGTATAGGTCTTGATGGCATCATATGATTGATTTTGCGCTAAAGCAGTTACAAGCGAAGAATCAATCCCCCCAGAAAGAAAAGTACCTATTGGTGTATCCGAAGCCAGACGTCTATCGACCAATTGATTTAAGAGACTATCAATATCGTTTAAAGCTTCTTCACGGCTTCCTGTGTAGCCTTTATTTACAGATTTCTGTGCTTCTAAAGCTGTATCCCAATACTTCCTGTATGAAAGATTGTGATTACCAGCCAGTGAATAAATAACAATTTCCCCTGGCAATACTTTTTTTATATTTTCATAAATTGTCCGGGGAGCAGGAACATACCTCAAACGAAAATACGTTTGCAGAGCTTCTTGATCTATGTCGCCGAATGAAGCACCAAGATCTGGTAATCCTTTAAGCTCAGATGCAAAATAGAGCATGTCGTTTTGTTGAGTATAATAAAGTGGCTTTTCTCCAAAACGGTCACGAACCAAAAAAAGCTTTTGCTCTGACCTATCCCACAAAGCAATTGCAAACATTCCATCTAACAGAGTTAATGTTTTTTCCAGTCCCCAACACGAAATAGCAGCAAGCAATGTTTCACTATCAGAATGCCCTAGCCACCTTTGACTGGAAATACCCTCAAGCTTCTTACGAATATCCAGATGATTATATATCTCACCATTAAAGACCATCGTAAAACGAGCACAGTGCGAGTGCATCGGTTGACGACCCGCCTCGCTTAAGTCTCGAATAGATAACCTACGAAAACCAAATCCTATATGCCCGTCTTTTGAAACCCATTCATGAGCATCATCGGGCCCTCGATGACTAATCCTTTCTGCACTGGCACGAAGACGATTAGAAAGTTCATCATAGCTTTGATGAATTTTCTTTTGTATCACACCTACATACCCACACATTTTAGCCCCTCTGCTTTTTTAACAAATGCTATGCCAATTCGTTTTATAGGACAAAGCTAGCTTGTCCAGAGCAATATAGAATTATACTCTAGTGCGCTGTCCAAAGATTGTCAGAAACAGGAAAATTGTTTTGAATACATCAAAAAAAAATGTGATCTACACTACTATTGTAGGTGGTTACGACAATCTTATCGAACAACCTAAATACGCTGGTTGGGATTATGTGTGCTTCACCGACCAAAAATCACTTGGCTGGAGAACAAAACTTGGGCTATCAAACTGGAAAATAATCCCGTTTGAAAACCCTGGTATTGATAACACACGCTATTCAAGAATGCCCAAATTATTACCACATCGTTTTTTATCCGAATATGAATATTCGGTATATATTGATGGCAATGCTCGACTTATAAACAACCCGACAAAGCTGCTTGATGAATTGTCCTGGCCAGATTTTGGCGCTGCATATCATCCTTTTAGGGATAACATTTATGATGAATTTACAGAATGCTCGGCTTTAGGAATGGATCTAGCAAGTACTTTTGAAAAACAAAAAAATTTCTATCTCGACCAAGGGCTCCCCAATCCGTCACAGCTTATTGAAAATAACTTTTTATTACGCCGTCATAATCAAAGCAATATCAGCGATCTACACGAACAATGGTGGACTGAATTACTGCAGCACAGTAAACGCGACCAGCTCAGCTTGCCTTATGTTAGTTGGAAAAAAAATCTTTGGCCAACGTTGATGTCTCAAGATCTTAAGCATAATTATTTTCGTAAAAAAGCTCATTACAGATCATTTTTACAAAGATTAACTAATTCAATTAAAAAGAGATTAGATTAACTCACTTAACGTTGATTTTCATCTTCCGTTTTTATTGGTTGCCGAGACCAGATTAAAGTAAGAAGTTTGAATAAAAAAGGAGCTACCTATTTACTTCAGGGAGAGACAATTTCTCTAGAGGTAAATGATGAGTTACTTAATATAATTACAAGAAAAATACTCATCATACCTGTGCTTAAGGCGCAATATAGCGCAATAGAATAACCATAATCACTAGCTATCGACATCATAACCATTGCCGATATGTAGCCGGTAATGGAGAAACAAGAATATTGAACGGTATAATCTGTTCCTGCTGAAATATGACGGCTTTTATCCATCATCACAGTGTAAAAAACTGTAACCATCATTCCATAGCCAAAGTATATGCATATTATCACACCATAGATGATAAACGAGGATGAATACCCCCCAGCAGGCAGAAGTAAAGTTGCTATCGCCACCACCATAAACAAACCACATATCAGTATCGATGTTTTTCGCTTAAACATCCGAAGCAAGATACTGCCTGCAGAAAATGCTCCAAGCACCCCCGATATAGGACCAATTATATTGGTAGCTATGCCGATATGTTGTAGCGACCAACCAAAATCAACCAACATTGGCGTAAGAAGGGTGGCAACCGCACTAATACTTATGCTGAAGGCTATTAATGTAAGAATCCAGCTCAAATTCTCTCTTTTTGTCAAAAACTCTAAAGCTCGGAGATATCCCCTCCTGCCTGTTGTTCGAGCTATAGAATTAGAGCTATATAGGTGAGGCAGTACTGAACCGTGAACAGATGGCATTCCCTGTTCCTTGTACCTGCTTATCATGAACAGCGGGATTGTCGTCATTAGAGCTAAAAGAAACATACTTCCCTTCCAGCCTAACCAATCATAAGCCAACAAAACAAAACCGCCGCCAATTATAGATCCAATAAAGCCACCTGTTGTTTGGATTGAGTTACCAAGTCCTCTTTCATCTTTGGATAAAGATTTAACTGCCAGCGCGTCGACAGCAATATCTTGAGTGGCGGAACAAATACTTAAAAAACCTAGAGCCACCCCGAGCATGCCCAGACTTTCAGGTACGGGAAAAATAGCACCGAGTAAGATCGAAAAAACCATAAGCGGCTGTAAGATTAAAATCCAACTACGATAATGACCGAATTTACGAGATCCATAAGCATCAACAATAGGTGCCCATAAAAGCTTTATCGACCAAATCAACCCAAAGCTATATAACCAAGCTATAGAATTTAAATCCGCACCTTCGCTACGAAGTATTGCTGGTAAAGCGGTAAATATGAACGATATAGCAAGAAACTGAGAACAATACAGTCCTCCAAGTAACAATATTTTTTCTTTAGAAATACAAGCCGACATAAAGAATACTTTTCATTTTAAGAGAAACGACAATTAACTAAGAGAGTTTTTTATAAAAAAATTAGGGTATCTGTTACCTCAAACAAGAATACGCTATGTCGATCAATTTCTTAGATGAATTCCCCATCAATGATGGATCCTGTTTTGATTTTTGGTGGAGCTTATTATGAACAAAGGAAAAAGCTACCTGATTTTCCGGGTCCACAAACCCTAAACTTCCACCCATCCCCGCATGACCAAAACTATTTCTCGTTGGCCCAAAGGGGGCTAAATTATCATCCGTAAAAAAGACCCCAAGCCCAATTCGTACGAATGAGTTTGTCGCTTGATCTAACTGAGTTTCAGGTGTCGACATCAACTCCTTTATTAGCTCAGAAGAAAACAGCATCGGATCTTGCTGCCCAATAATACTATATATTTTTGCCAAGCCCCTCGCGGTACCAAACCCTGAAATTGCTGGTGCTTCACACTCTCGCCAAGCATCGCTATTCGGATGGTAATTTCCATCACAAGGTTTGAAATAAAGCCTTTTCCACCCACCAAGCCATGGCATAACCCGGGCTGCAATGCTTAAGAATATTTGCACGCCCCTCCCGTACCCCGTACATACGGCAACTCGATCTTTCATGGACGGCAGTAGCTTCAAAGCATAATCTGCATCGTATGGCTTCGCGAAATGTTTATCGAAATATTCAGAAGGCATCATCCCGCTGATTTTCCGTATGATTTCTCCAACGATGTGCCCAAAAGTAATTGCGTGATACGCCGTTTCAGTATCTGTCGGCCAAATAAGATCGGATTTTTCAATAGCACCAACCATGCGGTCCCAATGATAGACGTCACCCGGTCTATTTGCCCTGAGTACCGGCAAGCCTGATCGATGTTGTAAGACATCCCTTATCGTAACGTTTGATTTTAAACCGCTTTCTTTGTGGGAAAATTCTGGCCAATAGGTAACAACAGGCTCATCCAGTTCTGCAAAACCTCTATCAATAAGGTGAAGTAAACAAACTGCGACCATCGCTTTAGATGCAGAAAAGGTACTTACAACAGTATCATGTTGCCATAAGCTATTTTGTAAAAGGTCCGCATATCCAGCCCAATAATCTAAAACTTTTTCCCCTTTCACATAAACACAAAGGCCAGCCCCAATTTCTTCACCCTGCTCAAATAGACGTAAAAAAGCGTCTCTTAAAGGAAAGAACTTCTCCTCTGCCCAGGGCTCTTTACCCTGAGCAGGACTAAACAATTCATCCACGATACACAGCCTTAAAATTTAACAGCAAGTGTCGCTAGAACGGATCGTCTAGCACCTGGGGTCCAAAATTTTTCTGTGGAAATTTCAGCCGCGTATTTTTTATCCGTAAGGTTTTTGCCGTGAAGCGCCAGGCTTAAATTCTGGTAGTCGATACCAATAGAAGCATTTAAAAGCGCGTATGCATCACCCTCAATTTTATCATCATTTGCTAAATTATAATCAGTTTCAGATTGGTAAGTAATATCAGCCGTAATATAACCAGTAAGATCCTGCCCCAAATCCTTCTCATATGTGGTTGAAATCCGTGCCGTTAATTCCGGACTAATTGCGAAGTTATTTCCTTCGTATGACTGATCCTTACTTTTGGTTATCTCCGTATCTAGATATCCAACACTCCCCCCGATCTGCCACTCATCTGTCAGTAGGGCTGAAAGGTTAGCTTCCATACCACGTGAATAGGCTCGTTTTATATTGATTGCATTGAGTAAGGTGTCATAGGCTTGATAATTCGAGAAGTCTGTATAAAACACCGCAGCACCATAAGAGATCCTGTCATTTGCTAAACGGCCTTTAGCTCCGATCTCATAATTAATACTCTTTTCACTATCTACTTTCTGATTAGACGCATTAGAAGCTGCAAAGTTAACTGTTCCAGGTTTAAATCCTGAAGCAATCGAACCATAAATATTTGTAGAGGGTGTAAGTGCATAAGTAGTACTAACTTTAGGCGTAAAACCATAAAAGGTTTCATCGTAATCCAACGTTGTTGAGGTACCACCAAAAGAAAATAGCTGATCAGCCTTTCGATCCACACGGGTAAATCGAGTGCCCACATTAATATTCCAACGGTCTGTTACGTCATAACCTAAATTCCCATACATCGCATAATTTTGAGTTTTTAAGTCGGTATCGTAAATAGCAGGATAAGCGGGAATATCTTGATTAACGTTATTTCGTTCATGAGATACATAAGCCGCTGCAAGCCACGATAATGGACTATCCTCATCTACAGAAGAAAGCCTGATTTCCTGACTATAAATTTCTTCTTTGCTATCTATTTTGTAAGGCCAGGCAAATAGGGAATCAATTTTGGTTTGGCGCATGTTTGTTAAACTACGAAGCTCGGCTTCATCAAAATCATAGATCACATCAAAGGACCCTCCCCGTGAGTGAGTTTCCTCTTTCAGATTATCTGTGCTTGTAACCGTATAATTAGGTCTATCTGTCCAATAGCGTGCGGGACCGTTGCGGTCAGATAAGTCCAGATTAAGTCTAAGTTCTAAGTTGTCATTAGGTAGGGCACGCAACTTCCCCTGCATATACTTAGTGTCATATTTATCTGCATTTTTATCATTTGAAAGATTCTTAACAAAACCGTCGCCTGTCGTACCAGACATTGTTAATGATCCATAAAGCTTTTTATCCATAATCGGGCCAGAAAGGTATAAATCCCCTTGGTAGTGATCACGGGTTCCTACACCACCTTGGATTTGCCCTTCAAATTCATCACTTGGTAATTTGGTTTCAATATTGATGGCACCAGCTATCGCATTATGGCCAAAGAGGGTACTCTGAGGCCCCCTTAAGACTTCGACCCGATCTGCATTTTTCAAAAGCATCATAGCTTGGCTTGCAGGTATCGCCACCCCATCAACAAAAACAGGAACAGAGCTATCTACGTAAGGAAGTTGAGCGCCAAGCCCCCTGATTGTAATTTGACTATCTCCACCGTTTGCCCCAGTTCGAACAGACAAATTTGGTGTTTTTTGAATAATATCAAATACGGATGTTAAATTTTGTTTTTCAAGTTCATCTGCTGTAAAAACTTCCATACTAATGGGAACTTCTTGCTCAATTTCGTCCCGTTTTTGTGCTGTTACATACACAGGCTCAAGCTGAATCTTACTCTCTTCATCTGTCTTACCTCCTTCAGCAAAAGCACCATTTCTAGGGACATTAATTAAGACAAACGCGCTACAGATTATGCAGCTAGATAACAAAGTTTTTTTATAACAATTTAACATGATATCTACATTCCAACAGTGTACGAAACAACCGTTGGATGTTTTGAAGGATTATTTATGAGTGCTCAATTGATGTTGTTTTCCCATTTAGTTCTTTTATTATCGCAAAGAGGTCCTGGGGGCTTACGGAGAGCTAAAGAGCAGCCGATGTTGCTTCACTCGGCGTGATTTTATGATATTTTCTAAAAGCTGTCGTAAAGCTGGCTTGATTTGCATACCCAACGTGTGCAGCTGTTTGCTGAATAGTTGCTCGCCCTGACCTGAGCATATTTTTAGCAACTTCCATTCGTGTACGCAGAACATAATGAGCTGGTGGATAACCGCAAATTTTTGGAAAATTCAATTTCAAATGCTTCTTACTACAACCGACTTCATCTGCAATGGCCTGAAGAGTTAGCTTCCTCCCCATATTACTCTTAATAAATTCGACTGCCTTATCAATATGCCGAACATCTTTAGCCAGAACCACCTGCTCTTCCGGTAGTATTTTATTCCTTTGCAATAAGTGTGTGAAAAAAGATTTTAAGACCTCAACCACCACTTGAATAAAATGTAGCCTTAGGTTTATTCCAGTCAACTCGGTACATACTAGCCCTTTTAAAGCCTCGATTATTGAAGGATTTGGACACCAAACCTTGTAATCTCGACCAGCTAGAAGATAAGTATTTAAACGGTCCTTTTCCCGATTATTTAGGCAGTATTCTTCGATAAATAACTTTAATTCATCTAAAGCAAAATGAATAACAACAGTTTCAATGTTTCCAGGAAAAGATACCTGCTTGATTGTTAAAAGGCTCTCGTGGAACAGATAATAAATATTAGGCGCTGTTTTATGCTCAATAGTGTTTTCACCTTGTTTTGTATGACCACTCCCCTCAAATCCAATATAAAGGCTTAACCCCAGTGGATTTGTTGCTTCAACATTATATTCGCCAAGAATCGCCCCCTTTAATGTACAGACTGTTAAACCAGGTAAAATTTTGCTTTCCCGAAAACATCCATTTATCAGGCCAGTTTCAAGATCAACTGTTTTATCCGATTTGGTTATTGTCAGATCTTCAACATTAAGCTTTAAGTGTTCACTAAAAATACGCAAATCCTCAACGCTATACTCGCGATCACTAAACTGCATTATCAGGCCTATATAGCTGCTTTTTTGATTCTAATTATCAAAAATCAACTTAATGCGAATAGTTATCACTTGCAACATATTGATGCTTGTTTGCCATGGATAAGGCGACTTCGAGAACTTACTCAGCTTCGCTATTTACTGTTTTCACACTAACTTATCGCCCTCTCAAGCAGCCTTGAACACAAAAAAGCCCCCAGTCATTACTGACTAGAGGCTTTTCATTACTTCGGTGGTTGCGGGGGTAGGATTTGAACCTACGACCTTCAGGTTATGAGCCTGACGAGCTACCGGGCTGCTCCACCCCGCGTTAGGGTGATTTAGTGAGTAAGGAAACTAAGTCCCTTTTGTGATGCTTCGAACTCCGTTCTCGCTTCCTCGCTTTGCTGCGGGCGGACATTTGTCCTTGCCTCACTTCGCTCGGGGTTTTGAGTTTCGAATTCCCACATCTACAAAC